>CAKTMO010000001.1 GCA_934573935.1 uncultured Oscillospiraceae bacterium
GCATGGCAAGAGTGTCCGGCGGCAAAAACTGCTTCTCCGGGCGCTCTTGCCAGTATCAGATGAATATATTCTTGTGTGCATCAAGAAAGGAGTGTTTCTTAATGGCGTCATATCTGTTTACCGGCATTGGGTGGAGGCGGCTATTCTGCTGGCGGGAAGCCTGCTTGTCCTATGCTCGGCAGAATTACTGGGATGCCATGCGTTTTGCGGGCTGGCAACTGCAATCTATATCGTTTTGATCGTCAGCCATTTTGAAAGCAGTATGTACCTGTACTCCTTCATGAGAGCGATTCAGACGATCCTTGCCGTTCTTATTGCCTGGTTTATCAATGTAAAGCTTCTTCCTTATCCGCCTGTTCCCGGAAGCGTCAGTGGATGGATCATGAGGCGTAAAGATGCTTCTGAAAGCGAGCCGCAATAACGAAGAAAAATGATTGCTGCGATCGGCACGGCGATTCACTTGAAATAAAACGTTAACAAACCCCATACTAATGCCAGCAGATACGACCAATCGCCGCACCTGCTGGCATCAGAGGGAAGGGATAGCTTTCTCGTATGGAGAAAGATACTGAGGGGGATAATGTCATTATACTTTATGGATAACCTATCTTCTGTTGGTAAAGCAACATTTTGGGGAAATTTTGAAGGGCTACTTGCGCCCTGTGTGTTTTGCCACCTTGCTTCTGCGGTGCATATCCTGCAACTGCAACCGTTTTGTTGATGTTTTGTAATTGCAACTCCTGATCTATGCTGATATAATGATATCAACAGGCGGGAGGAGACCACATTCGCGGGACAGTGTACAGCAATGGTTGATACAGGCAGAGAAGACCGATTGTTTTTGATACTGACCGGCCATGTCCTAAATAGCGACAGCAAATTGAATACATATTGTATATGTTGTGCCGTTCAGATTTCTCGGTGTTTCTGCGTGAGAGCAGTACCCGGAAAATTTGCGCGGCCTTTTTTATTCTCGATGTAAACCCGTTCATTGAAAGGAGGTAGACTATCATGAGGACGACTCTGGGAAACGTTGCGCTGGGAATGATCGTCAGAGACTTCGTCTCAGCGGAACCGATTCTGGCATTTCTGGATAATGCGGAAAAGTTTGGCCACGAGATCAGCCACGTAATCGTTGCTTATTCACATCGATTCGATTGGACGGCGGTGCAGATGCTGGAGGGACGCGCTAGGCTCTCGTTGGTAAAACTGCACGACTATGAAAAAGCCAAATGGGAATTGGGATATCTCAATCTGCGGCAAAACTCGATATCCGATCTGCTTTACTGCCCGTTGTTGGATGGACGAGGGCTGATTCCCTACGGATTTAACCGCAATCACGTTCTGCTGGAAGCACTCTTTGAGAAGATAGATGTACTTATCTTTGTGGATTCTGACGTACAGCCGGCGGTGCTGCGCCGGAGGGAGAACGGAACGGTTTGTTTGGAGGAGATCGACTTTGTGGGAGCGCATCTGCGGGGAATGGAAATGGGCGCGGATATTACCAGCAGCGACTATTCCGGTTACAGTATCCTGCCACCGGCGGACTTTGACGGAATGTCTGCGCTGCTGTACGGACTTCATAAAGAGGAAATGTGTCTTTTCTGGCACGACAGCAAGCTGCATCGCGGACTTGTCCTTCAAGGTGCGGATATGCCGGAGCCGGTGTCCACCACTAAAGTGCTGGGTGGGAATCTTGGGATCAGGATGGGAGCATTTCCCACACTGCCGCCTTTTTTCTCACCATATTTTTTCTATAATGGGGTTCCCTTCCTTGCGAGGGGAGAAGATACCTTTCTCGGCCTTGCCGCCGCGAAGAATAGAATCAACTGCCTCGATATCGGGGCTCATATCTTCCATGATACCTATGGCGACTATCCCGCGGTTCCGGAGTTGCGGACAGATAGCAGTATCCGTGATCGGCTCTACTATGCTTGTACCGGATGGATCGGACGGAACGTATTTCTCCGATGGCAAACCGGATATGATGCGTCCCACTTCGACTGGCGCGCGGAGCAATTAGAGGTGGGGGCAAGAGCCTTGTTCCGATATACACAGGATTCTCGGTTCCTCGACCTTCCAAACATTCAGCAGGCGGCGGAGGCCTGCCTGCCGGATATGGTCGTGCAATATACAAGAGCGAAGCGGGCCTGGGACGATTTTATGGAAAGGTGGTTTGAACGATGAAAGTTTTGATGGTGAACCCTTTCCCGCTGGAGGGATCTGGCAGCGGCACATACACAAAAAATATCGCGGCGCATCTGACAAAACAGGGGCATGAAGTATGCGCGGTATTCCCAGAAAATTCTCCGTCGGCAGATATTCCCGGAGTGAGGCTTATTCCGGTTATGTTTTCCGCGAAGGGTGCAAAAAGGCGAACGAAAAAGGAGCATTTACCCTTTAATTTTCCGTGCTTCACCACCCATCCCCGAAGCACGACCACCTTTGCCGACCTGAGCGGCGAAGAGTTCGCGCAATATCTGGCGGCGTTTGACGCGGCGATCCAAAAGGCTGTTATGGAATTTCAGCCGGATATTATTCATGCACAGCATATTTGGTGCCTCTCCTGGCTGGCGGTAAAGCACCATATCCCCACTGTGGTAACCACCCATGGGACAGACCTTATGGGCTGTGTCAAATGGCCGGGTTTCCGAGGCTTTGCGGAGGAAACCGTTAAGCACTGCACAAAAATCATTGCTATCTCCAGCAGCAACAGAGATGCGGTGCTGGAGCTCTTCCCGGAAGCCTGCGCGAAGATTTCACTGTTGCCAAACGGGTATAATGAGGATGTTTTCTATCCTGAGGATGTGGATCGCACATCGCTTCTCGCCCAGATGAGCATCCCCTATAACGGAGAGAAGATCGTACTCTTTGCAGGGAAGCTCACCACCTTCAAGGGCGTAGAAAATCTTCTGTCCGCAGCGCACTATTACGAGGAGCAGGAATCTCCCAGGATTCTTACCTTGATTGCAGGCGATGGGCAGGAGCGAGAGGAGCTGATGGATCTCTCGCAGCTGCTGGGCTTGAAGTCGACCTACTTCCTGGGCCACAAAACACAGGAGGAGCTGCGCAGACTCTACTGTGCCGCAGATGTGTTTGTCATTCCTTCCCGCAAGGAGCCTTTTGGCCTTGTCGCCCTGGAAGCCATGGCTTGCGGTACACCGGTGGTAGCGACGAACGCGGGCGGCTTGCCGGAATTTGTTAACAACCGGGTGGGTACGCTCGTGGCGATCGACGACGAAGAGGAGCTTTACGCAGCTATTTTAGATGAGCTTTTACGCAACGAACAAGAGCCAGAGCGCAGAAAAACCATTGCGGATTATGCGCGAAACGGCTACACCCAGGCAACATACCTGCAAAATCTGCTTCAGCTTTATGGTTCCTTGCAGTTTTACCGCAATGCGTGGTAGGGGGAAAGCGGCCATGAGAAAAACGATGATCATACCCACCTACTGGTGCAGGAGCTCCGGCAAGTGTTGGCAGGAGGGGGATGCCGTCTACGATCACCCCACTCCGGTTGATCAGGAGGGTACTCTGGAGCGAACCCTTGTCAGTATGCAGCAGTTTCAGGAAAAAGACTTCAAGCTGGTGATCCTAATTTGCCCTACAACACCTGATGTGGAGGAGGCCGCCTATGAACAGGTTTACCGTATCGTCAAGCGCGTGAAGCTACGGGCGGAGACGTATCTCTTTACGGCAGGCGATCTTGCCGCCATTTCCCGCATCCTGAAGGGTGCGGGTCTTGGTGACAGGGGGGCGGCACTGCTATCCATGTTCGGATATTCCAATGTGCGGAATATGTGTCTGCTGGCGGCCACCATTCTGACGGCTGACGCCGCGCTGCTGATCGATGACGACGAGGTTTTTGAGCTTCCGGATTTTGTGCCCCGTTCTCTGGAATTCCTTGGGCGCAGAGTGTATGGTGATGTGGTACACGGCGTGGCGGGCTACTATCTTAACGGAAAGGGCCGGTACTATGATGATGTGACGCCGGAGCCGTGGATGACTTATTGGGATCGTTTTGGAAGCAAGGCGCAGGCGTTTGACCAGATCATTGGGAGCGGTCCACGCTTGAAACGGACCCCCTTTGCCTTTGGCGGCGCCATGATCTTGCACAGAGAGATGTTTGAATGTGTCCCCTTTGACCCGTTGGTCAAAAGAGGCGAAGATATCGACTATCTGATCAACAGCAGAATGTTCGGCTTCAGCTTCTTTCTGGACAACACCCTATCCATCAGGCACCTGCCGCAGCCTAAAACCCATCCCCAGTGGATGCGTATGCGGGAGGATATTTACCGCTTCGTCTACCAGCGGGCCAAGATGACCTCACAGTATAAGACAAGCAATCTGGTCAGGGTCGACCCCGAGGACTTGGATCCCTATCCTGGCGCGTTTCTGAAAGAGGATCTGGAGGAGAAAATCTACCGGAGCAGCATGATGCTGGCCACCCAGTATCTGGCGGAAAACGACCCGGCGGCGGCAATGGAGGCCATGCAGAACATATACCTTGCCAAGCATGACGCCCAGCCTGTCTTTAATGCATTCCGTGCCTATCTGGACGTGCAGACGGAATGGGAAAGGCTGATTGCCCTTGTCAGAAAAGAGCGGTACGCCGTTCGGGCCATTCTGGAGCGGCACAATATTTCCGCGCCGGAGATCCATTTGGACAAGGAGCACCGCAGGAAGCTCAGCGAGGCGGATGTGCTGCTGATCCTGACAAAGCTGCCGGTGCTGTCAGACCTTACCGAGAAGGATCGCGCTATTCTACGAGACTATTGCCATGTAAAAACCTATTATGAAAATGAAACGGTATTCGCCAGCGGGGATCATAATGACGAGGTCTGCCTTGTTCTGAAGGGAACTATCCGGCTGGTGGCCAATCGGGAGAACAACAGTGGAGCCGCTCCGCTGGAGATGGCCACGCTGGGCGTCGGCAGCTTCATTGGAGAGAACTGTCTGACACGCAATGTATTTCGGCTCAGCGGCGTTGCCACGGAGTTTACGGAGCTGCTGTGCATTGGCAAAACCCGGCTAAATGACCTGCTGGAGCGGCATCCCGCCGTTGGTGTGAAGCTGCTGCGGAAATTCTTGGAGAGCATGTCTGATAAGATCACCCATACAAACGAGCAGCTTCGGCGTACCGCAGATTATGATTATGACGTGGTAGATGGACTGCCGGAATACCGGGATTAGGCTGGCGAGACGCTTGCGTCGTTTTCCACAGAGGTGCACCCCTATGATATTGGGTGCACCCTAGGCAATCGTAATATATAATAACACAAGAAAGGCGGCCGCAGGCCTTTGCCCTGCGGTCGAAGGGTTCCTCTCTATGCTGAGTGGCTGCCAGGGTAAGCCGCGTACCCCTACGATCATCGAAAAGATCTGCCCGAATTGCGGGAGCATCATTGAGCTGTTCTATATAGACACGCAGATGGCATGCGAGACCTGCGGGTTCATTGCGTATAATGACACGTTGAGCTGTGTGCAATGGTGTCAGTACGCGAGAAAGTGTGTTGGGGATGAGATGTACGACCACATGATGGCAATTGCGGCTTCACAAAAAGAAAGAGCGGCTCATTTGCGGTCTGCTCCGAAAAAAGATTTTGCTCAATAACAGCGGACGGGTCTCCTAAGGAGACCCGTCCGCTGTTATTGAGCTATGATGGCGAGATTTCAACGGAGGGCGTTTTCCACCATGGCATACCACCTGCACAGGAAACCTCACAATACTTTAATTTTATATCAAATGGTGACTTTATGTCAATTCAAAAAGTGGATTATATAACATTTCGGAACACTATCCAAATTTAGTCGTACTATTTTTGCTGTTTTGCGAATTGTTTTCTGAAAATAATTTGCTATAATAAAAATACCGATAAAGTATAGGAAGAGGTGAATCCAATGACCTGATGAGTTCCCCTTTACTGCCAAGGTAACGGGAAGATGGCATCACCTGAATGTTCAGCACTCTCAAAAGCCCATCGGCCTTTACGGTGTTCCACCGCACAGCGGTGTTTTCAGATAGAGCGGGAGTGAAACTAGAGACGGCGGCAGATGCCATAATCTGTAGAAACGTGAGGAACCCAATGATGACTGAGCCCAAGATGGATCAATAGCCCTTGACTGCGAGGCACGGATGCGGTCAAGGGCTATTGCGTTGCAACGGAACATATAGGGGAGATGGCAACGGGTATCCGTTGCTTTTTTGCTGCGCCACAGGACATCAAGTGTGCTATGTTTGGCACCCCCAGTCTCCTGCAGGTAGCATAAATGGGGACTGCGAACATCTCCAAATGCAAGCGGCATTTCAGGCGCATCTCAGCACCCTGTATGCTGAAGATTCGCCACTACGGGTTTCTGAGCAATCCGCAAAAGAAGATATCTTGCTGGCCACAGTACTGTGGATATGACCTTGCGTGTTTACACGCATTATGATCGTCAAAGCAGGGAAAAACAAACCATCGAGAAAGTGCGTGAAGCATTTCGGAAGGAGTCGGCTCGAGAAATTTGCAACAGGTGATATCCGCAAAAATCCCGCAAACCCTTGTGGCACAACGGATAGAGGACCGGAAAAATTTGCAACACTTTTGCAGCAAGAAGCCCCGAAATTGCCCGAAAATACCCCAAAATACCGCAAGCGGAGAGGCTCTTTTCTTCCAGGAAAAGGCAAAGAAAAACCTTGCAACCATGATGGTTACAAGGTTTTTGGATGGTGCGCGGTACAGGACTCGAACCTGTGACCCCATGCACGTCAAGCATGTGCTCTAGCCAGCTGAGCTAACCGCGCAGACAACGTTAATATAATAGCGTATGTCTCCGGATTTGTCAACACCTTTTGTAAGAAAAATGCAAAAAAGTATCGGACGGCGGCTCCGCGCCGCCCGATGGCGTCATGACTTCTGGGCGTATTTCCGCAGCTGGCTCTCAAACGCCTCGCAGCGGGGACAGCTGACGGTCACCAATTCGCCGGTACGGGGGTGGAGAAACCGCAGCTCCACCGCCTGAAGGCACTGGCCCGTCAGGCCGGGGACAGGCTTCTTCGCGCCGTATACCGTGTCCCCCAGGATGGGATGGCCGATGTGGGCCATGTGAACGCGGATCTGGTGGGTACGCCCCGTCTCCAGACGGCACCGCACGTGAGTGACGCCGTTGTAGCGGGCGATGACCTCCCAGTGGGTCACGGCGCGGCGGCCATTACGGGGATTGACGGCCATTTTTTTCCGGTCGGTGGGATGGCGTCCGATGGGCGCATCCACCGTGCCGCTGTCCTCTTTGAGATTGCCCATCACCAGACATTCATAGGTGCGGGAGAGGGTATGGTCGCTGAGCTGTGCGCTGAGCGACAGGTGGGCGGCGTCGTTTTTGGCGGCAATGATCAGGCCGCAGGTGTCCCGATCGATCCGGTGGACGATGCCGGGGCGCTTTTCGCCGCCGATGCCGGACAGAGAGTCGCCGCAGTGGTGCAGCAAGGCATTGACCAGCGTGCCGTCAGGATGTCCCGGGGCGGGATGCACCACCAGCCCCACGGGCTTGTTCACCACGATCACGTCCTCGTCCTCGTACACCACGTCCAGGGGGATGTCCTGGGCCTCCACAGGGGTGTCCTCCGCCTCCGGCCGGTCCACCAGCACCGACTCACCGCCGGACAGGCGGTAGTTCTTGGCGGCGGCGGTGCCGTTGACCAGCACGCCCCCGCTCTCCAGCAGCCTGGCCGCAGCACTGCGGGTCAGGCCCTCCACGCGGGCAGCCAGCCATGCGTCGATACGCTGGCCCTGGTCTTCACTTGTGGCTGTCAGCGTCAGTTGCATCGTCTTTCTTCCTTGCGTCGTATTTTTCGTAGAACCACAGGTAGTACACCGCCCCCAGGATCACACCCACCACCACGAAGCAGTCGGCCAGATTGAACACGGGATAGTCAAACAGCAGCAGGTCGAACATATCCACCACATAGCGGTGGGCAATGCGGTCGATGATGTTGCCGATGCCGCCCCCCAGGATCAGCAGCGCCGCGGCGACCCCCAGCGGATGGCGCACGATGCGCCGCAGCAGCAGATAGACCACGCCGGTCAGCAGCAGCACCGTCACGGCCACCAGCAGCGCGGTCTTGCCGGAAAAGCTGGACCAGGCGGCGCCGTAGTTGTGTACGCGGGTCAGCTGGAGAAAGCCCGGCAGAAACGCCGTGCTCTCCCCCAGTGCCAGATGACTGACGACCCAGCTTTTCAGCAGCTGGTCACAGCCGATCAGCACCAGCACCACGGCGGTATAAAGAGCGTAAAGCATAACGCACCTCTCATGATCTCAAATATCGTACCGTATATCATACCCCATCCCGCCGCGATTTGCAAGTCTATCCGCCCCCGTCTTGCCAGAAGGCGGAAAATCTGCTATGATACCGCCATCCGGACAAACAGGGAGGCAACCGCCATGGCCATACGGGAACTGAATCTGGAGCAGGGGCGGCCCACGGCCGATCAGGCCCTACGCTGGCTGGAGGCCGAGCTGAACGCGGCGCGGAAGATGAACACCCCCCTGATGAAGCTGATCCACGGCTACGGCTCCTCCGGCAAGGGCGGGCGCATCCGCACCGCCAGCCGCCGCTATCTGGAGGAGGCCGCCGCACAGGGCCGCATCGCGGCCTATCTGCCCGGCGAGCGCTTCACCATCTTCGATGAGACGACCCGCCGCGCCCTGACCCGCTACCCCCAGCTGCGCCCCGACAGGGATCTGGACCGCGGAAACCGCGGCGTGACATTTGTGTTCTTTCGGGAATTTTGAAAAAGGCAAGGCCTCCGGCGATCGCCGGAGGCCTTGTGATATTGCGTTGCCGCAATAGAGGAGGTCAGATCAGTCGTCTTTCCGCTTGCGGCTGAACACCAGCGCGCCGCCGGTCAGGGACAGCAGGCTCATGGCCGCATACAGAGCGATACCGGCGTCGCCGGTGTCGCCGGACTTGACGTTCTTGCCGTCCGTCTTGGCGTCAGACTTGGCGTCGTCCGCCTTGCTGCCGGCGCTGCTATTGGCGGGATAGCGCCGGTGGCCGCCGGTGGTATCGACCAGCTCCTCATAAGCCGCCTCAGCCTCCGTCAGCACTGCCAGCACATCCGCGCTGATCAGCGCCTTCTGATCGTCGGTCAGTGCCTCGTAGGCCTTACGGGCCGCAGAGATGGCGCTCTTGCTGCCGCGTGTAACGGTACCGATGCCATTGATCTTGGCGATCACATCGTCAGCGGCGGCCTTGTCCTCTACCTCCTGCAGCGTCATGCCGCTTTCGAAGGTAGGCGCATTCTCCTTATCCGTCAGGCCGCAGATGCAGCTCTTGTAATACTCCGCTCTCTTCGTGCGGGTAGCGGGGCTCTTCAGATACTCATCGCTTACGACCTCCTGATCGTAAACGTGCTCCTTCGCCGTCTGCCAGACCAGCACAGGATAGCCGCAGCTGGCCTTGAAAGCCTTTTCCGCCAGATCGGCGTTCAGCTTACCGACGAACTCGTCAGTGTTCAGCTCCGCCTTCGTCACGCTCTCCGCGGTCTGCGTTGCCTCGTCCTTCACGGAGCCGATGCCGCCCTTATCGCAGGTACCCTCCAGATAGTAGAGGTTCTTGATCACAGCGGCAGCGTTGGTCACCGTGCCGATCACGGAGCCATAAGCAAACGCCGGATTACACTTGATCATGCCGATGTTGTAGCAGTTGCTGACCTCAGCATTGCTGCAATAGCCCACGATGCCTGCCGCGTAGTTACCGCCGGCAGTGATGGCGCCGGTATTATAGCAGCCGCTGACCTTGCAGCCACTGCTCAAGTTGGCCACGATACCCGCCGCGCAGGTGCTGGGGCAGGAGACGACACCGGTGTTGACACAGTTGATAATGCTGCTGTTGCCGTTGCCGCTATTAATATTGCCCACAATGCCGGCCGCATAACGCCAGCCCTTGATCGTACCGCTGTTAGAGCAGTTCTTGACATTCACTGAGTAGTAGACAAGACCAACGACGCCGCCAACATTTTGCCAATTGCCGCCCACACGGTTAACAGTTACATCCACATTCGCATGGACATTGGTGATATCGGCATAGTCGGCACGGCCGATAACACCACCGGAATTCGCATCGGTGACATTCTTGTTGGAAGAAGTTACCGTGACGCTGCCCTGCACCGTCAGGTTCTGGATAGTTACACGCTGGGAAGCAGTACCGCTCACCCAACCAAACAGGCCCTGATAGGGAGGTACCCTAGTTGTTCCGCGGTAGTCAACGAGCAGATTGTAAACCTTGTGATTCTGCCCATCGAAAGATCCTGCAAAGTTCTTGCTGCTCGTACCGATAGGCGTCCACGGATAGGCCGCCAGATCAATGTCCTTGGTCAGAACACCGGAGATCTTGGTGCTTCCGCCGTTGACCTTCTGGGCAAACCACGCCAGTTCAGCGCCGTTGCTGATCTGATAGACGCCGTCGCCGTCCGTCTTAGGCTCAGAGGTAGTCTTGCCGTCCCAGGCGCCCTCGGCGGCCTTGGTCAGCTTGATGCTCTTGACCAGCTTGCCGTCCTTCACATCCTTGGCGTCAGCGGAGCCCAGCGTAAATTCGCCGTTGTAGCAGACATAACCGGTCTTCACGATGGAATAGGTATACTTGCCAAAGCCCAGCTGATGATAGATGCCGTCCTCGCCCGCAGTGACCGCCTTGCCGGAACTGTCCTTCAGGGTGACGTCAGCGCCGTCCACCTTGCCGTTCTCATCGGTGATGTCCAGCTCCACGTCGTAATAGACCTTCGTCACCACCGGAACAGTCACATCCGCCAGACGGGTCAACACAAAGCTGACGCCCACAGCAGAGAAGTTGGTGCCAACACCCACATCCGTCATGTCGTCATACAGGGTTCTAAAGGGGCTGGAAGCAGCATACATGTTGCCGTAAAGATAGCCGTTGGTAAAGGTATAGTCCGCAGTGCCCTTTCCCTCTGGGAAGGTCATGTCCGCAGGAACAGTCAGCGTCACGGAAACTCTGTTCATCTGCTGATACTGATTCAGCGTACCCTGCTCCTCCTTCTCACCGGCGGAATAACGCAGGAAGTAGGTAGTGGGGTTGAAGATACCGGACACCTTGTCAACGCCGCGGTACAGGCCGCCGAAGGACAGCGTCACATTGTCGCCGGGCATAATGGGCTCGCCGCTGTGGGAGGCATTCTTATAGGTGACGGACATCTCCGCCACACGCACCAGACGGTAAGAGGTACCGGTGGCGTCGGTCATCTTGATGATCACGGTGCCGCCCAGCGTCTTGGCATTGCGGAACTTCAGCATGTCGGCATGATAGACGCCCTCGCTGTCGGCGGTAATGCTCGTCCAGCCGGACAGGGTGCTCTTCAGTCCGGCGTCCGTGGTCACCACGGCGTAGCTGACCTGTGCGCCCGCCGTCACGGTAAAGTCCAGCGTGGGGGCCTTATCCGTGTCCAGATAGTACCAGGTGTCGTAGTTATAATCCCACTCGCTGCCGCGGTCGGTCTCCTTGCTGCCGTTGAAAGCGATCTGCGCGTCGGCAGTACCGGCGGCCTCGTTGGTGATGACGAACACACCGGTGCGCTCCGGTGCGCTGGCGGGGAACAGGCCGCCGTGGGTCTTGTGCGTGTCATCGGTGGCATACATGTCAATGGCGTCATAGGTCACCGCCACGATATCCGTGCCGCTGGGGGTCACGTCGATCCAGTTGCCCTTCGCGTTGCCGCCGTTGACCTGCTGCACATCATCCTTGCTGCCCTGCAGCATCTGCACGTTGAACTCCGGCTCCACCATGATGTTGGCGGTATCCGAGTTGATCAGCTGCCACATACGGTACGCACGGATGCGATAGGTATTGCTGGTGCTCATAAAGCCGCTGGGGGTCAAAAATGCCTGCAGGTCTGCCTCGTCACGGCTGGAAACGGTGCTGCCCAGCTGGGAGAAATCGTGGGTCTTCTTATCCGTCGCCGCGCCGTCGCCGAAGGTGATGGTCTTCTCAAATGCTCCCTGAGCGCTGGCCAGCCAGCCCGCCTTGGTGACATACTTGCCGCTGGGGTCGGTCAACCGCCAGGTGTAGTTGCCGTTGCTCTGAGAGATACGATAGCTGATGGTCTTGGTGCCATCCGTGTTCTCCACCGTTTCCAACACATCCACCGGCTTGGTGTTGAAGTTGTTGAACTGGAAATACAGGCCGAACTCCGCATCCTTAGGCACTGTGATCGTTGCAATTATTGCGCTGGCAATCGTCACGCTCTTGGTGACAACAGAGTAGGATGCCCTGGTCGTGTTATTGATGGACTGGTTGAACATGTACTTCTCTGTGTCCTTGGGGTAGGCATAGATATTATACAGGGATGCATTGCCCGCCTCATAGGACAGGAAGGGGTATGCGGTATAGTTAGAGCTAAAACGGGTATACGTGTAGGGCACGCCCGCATGGATCATGCTGCCGGTGACCGGCATGATCATCTCCGCATAGTAGTCATCAGCGGTAAAGTATTCATCCTTCGAATTCTTGGTCGTAACGTATACGCCGACCACGCCCAGATAAATGTCATTGCCGCCGCCGCCATAGATATCCTTTTCCATAGGCAGGGGCATGCTCTGGCCACCCAGATAAATATCGTAGGCATTCGTCTCGGTGTTCCAGCCGTAGCCGCGGGTGGAATACCGGCCCGTCTCCAGCGCGGCATAGAACATGTTGTAGTTGTTCACCACCGTGCCGCTGGCCGTGGCGTCCTCCGCCGTGGCGTCAAACTTGCTGTTGGTAAAGGTGATCTTTTCATAGTCGTGCAGCACATACTGCGCACCATTGACCGTCACATAGTTCGTCTCGCCCTCGGTGATGGTATAATCCTTGGGGTTATAGACATACTCGGTCTTGCCTTCTGCGTTGGTGAACCAGCCCACATAGTCAAACTGCTTCTCATCAATACCGGCAGTCTTGTACAGCTCCAGCACAGGGTATTTGTTGCCGTTGGTGCTGTAGTTCTGGTCGCGGCCCACGTAGAAGTTGACGTTCTCCGTCACCACATCGCTGAAGATCAGCGTCAGCGTCCATGTCTGGGTAGACCGACCCGCATCGTTCTCGGCATAAAAGCGATAGATATATGTACCCGCCACAGACTGGCTCAAAGAACTATTCACGCCGCCAAACTCCATCTGCTGAAAGCCGGTCTTCTCGCCCCAGGTCTCGCCGCCATCGGTGGACAGCTGATAGAAATAGTTCGTATACTTCAGCGTGCCGCCGTTGGGGTCCTGAAAGATCTTGCCGTTCATCAGGTCCTCCAGCTGATACGCCTGCTTTGTCTGAACAGTGACCGTGCGATCCGTCACGCCCTCCACCAGCACAGGCACACCCGTGGTAACGCTGCCATTGCCCTCGCCGTCAAGGGTGTCGGCGCCGCCGTTGTTGGTATTGTTGGCATCGTCGCCATCGTCGCCGTTGTTAGCGTTGTTAGCGCCATTGGCGTTGTCAGCGTCGCCGCCGTTGCCGCCATTATTGGCGTCATTGCCGTCGTCACCGTTGTTGGCGTCAGCGTCACCGCCGTTGTTGGCGTTGTCGTCAACATCGCCGTTGTTGTCTCCCTCAGACTTGGCGTCGCCGTCGGTGCTGCCTTCCTCCGAAGCACCGCCCACCGTCTCCACGACAGCGTCGCCCGTCGGCTCACTGGGGGGCTCTCCCTCTGCAAATGCGCTGACGGGCAGCAAAGATACCGCCATCACCAACGCCATCAGCAGTGAAATGATCCGTTTCTTCATCGTGTGATTTTCCTTTCTCTTTCATAATGTGTCTATCTCAAAAGGCCCATGGCCTGAACGCAAGAGGTACGGCGGGAGGGACCGGCAAATCCCTCCCGCCTGTCTATGGGAAAGCTGCGGCGTAAACCGCACTCGGCTGCGGGAAAAAAGAAAAACGCACAGCCAAACCCGGCCATGCGCTGATGAAAAACACAAAACGCACGGCCAAAGCAGGTCGTGCGTTACAAAACACTTCTCGCTTCGGCTTCGGGAATGGCGATAGCCCAGGAGCAACGCATCTCGTATCTGACTTATCCCGTCTGTGCGGGCATCACAGTGACCTTCTCGCGGGGCATCTCACCCCATTCCGCCGCCGGCCGCAAAGCTGCCAGCGCGCTGTCCTGTATGAACTTGACAAAGCTATTGTACGACATGCCGCGGCAAATTGCAAGAGCTTTTTCGCTTTTTCCGCCAAAAAACCAGGCCCCCGATCCGATGATCGGGGGCCTGCCGTTATGCGGTTCGTTGTTCCGCGGAGCGCTGCTTACTTGCTCTCCTTGATGGCAGCCTGAGCGGCAGCCAGACGGGCGATGGGCACACGGAAGGGGGAGCAGGACACGTAGTCCAGGCCCACCTTGTGGCAGAACTCCACGCTGGAGGGATCGCCGCCGTGCTCGCCGCAGATGCCCAGATGGATGTCGGGGCGGGTGGCGCGGCCCATCTTGCAGGCCATATCCACCAGCTTGCCCACGCCCACCTGATCCAGC
This sequence comes from uncultured Oscillospiraceae bacterium, assembly GCA_934573935.1. Taxonomy (GTDB): domain Bacteria; phylum Bacillota; class Clostridia; order Oscillospirales; family Oscillospiraceae; genus Vescimonas. The sequence continues at coordinate 14,499 of CAKTMO010000001.1, forward strand.
TTGGCGAAGGGATCGTTCTCGTAGATCTTCTTGTCGTAGTAGGCGCCCAGGAACTTACCGGCGTCGTCACGGCTGAAGCCGAACGTCATCTGGGTCAGGTCGTTGGTGCCGAAGGAGAAGAACTCCGCCTCGGTGGCGATCTGATCAGCGGTCAGGGCAGCGCGGGGAATCTCGATCATGGTGCCCACCAGGTACTTCATCTTCATACCGGCGGCGGCCAGCTCCTCGTCAGCGGTCTTGACCACCACGTCCTTGACGTACTTCAGCTCCTTGACCTCGCCCACCAGGGGGATCATGATCTCGGGCTCCATCTTCCACTCGGGGTGCTTCTTCTGCACGCTGATGGCAGCGCGGATGACGGCACGGGTCTGCATCACGGCGATCTCGGGGAAGGTGACGGCCAGACGGCAGCCGCGGTGGCCCATCATGGGGTTGAACTCATGCAGGGAGGCGATGATGGCCTTGATCTCGGCCACGGTCTTGTTCATATCCTTGGCCAGCAGCGCGATGTCGGCCTCCTCGGTGGGGACGAACTCATGCAGGGGGGGATCCAGGAAACGAATGGTGACGGGGCAGCCCTCCATGGCCTCATAGATGCCCTCAAAGTCGCCCTGCTGCATGGGCAGCAGCTTGGCCAGAGCCTTCTCGCGCTGCTCCACGGTGTCGGAGCAGATCATCTCGCGGATGGCGGCGATACGGTCGCCCTCGAAGAACATATGCTCGGTACGGCACAGGCCGATGCCTTCGGCGCCCAGCTCACGGGCCTTGGCGGCGTCGTGGGGGGTGTCGGCGTTGGTGCGGACCTTCAGGCGGCGATACTTGTCGGCCCAGCTCATGATGCGGCCGAAGTCGCCGCCCACGCTGGCGTCCACGGTGGGCATTGCGCCGTCGTAGATGTTGCCGGTGGAGCCGTCCAGGCTCAGCCAGTCGCCCTCGTGATAGGTCTTACCGGCCAGGGTGAACTGCTTGTTGGCCTCGTCCATAACGATGGCGCCGCAGCCGGAGACGCAGCACTTGCCCATGCCGCGGGCCACAACGGCGGCGTGGGAGGTCATACCGCCGCGGACGGTCAGGATGCCCTGGGCGGCCTTCATGCCTTCGATATCCTCCGGAGAGGTCTCCAGACGGACCAGGACCACCTTCTCACCGCGGGCAGCCCACTCCTTGGCGTCCTCAGCGGTGTACACGATCTTGCCGCAGGCGGCGCCGGGGGAGGCGGGCAGTGCCTTGCCCACAGGGGTGGTGGCCTTCAGGGCCTTGGGATCGAACTGGGGATGCAGCAGGGTGTCCAGGTTGCGGGGATCAATCATGGCAACAGCCTGCTGCTCGGAGATCATGCCCTCGTCCACCAGGTCGCAGGCGATCTTCAGGGCGGCGGGAGCGGTACGCTTGCCGTTGCGGCACTGCAGCATATACAGCTTGCCGTGCTCCACGGTGAACTCCATGTCCTGCATGTCGCGGTAATGGTCCTCCAGAATATCGCAGACCTTCACGAACTCGTCATAGGCCTCGGGGAACTTCTCGGCCATCTCGGCGATGGGCATGGGGGTGCGGACACCGGCCACCACGTCTTCGCCCTGGGCGTTGGTCAGGAACTCGCCCATCAGCTTCTTGGCGCCGGTGGCGGGGTCACGGGTAAAGGCAACGCCGGTGCCGCAGTCGTCGCCCATGTTGCCGAAGGCCATGGACTGGACGTTGACGGCAGTACCCCAAGAGTAGGGGATATCATTGTCGCGGCGGTACACGTTGGCGCGGGGGTTGTCCCAGGAGCGGAACACGGCCTTGATGGCGCCGATCAGCTGCTCCTTGGGGTCGGAGGGGAACTCCTCGCCGATCTTGGCCTTATACTCGGCCTTGAACTGCATGGCCAGCTCCTTCAGGTCGTCGGCGTTCAGCTCCACGTCCTGGGTCACGCCCTTCTTCTCCTTCATGGCGTCGATGAGCTGCTCGAAATACTTCTTGCCCACCTCCATGACCACGTCGGAGTACATCTGGATAAAGCGGCGATAGCAGTCCCATGCCCAGCGGGGGTTGTTGGACTTCTTGGCGATCACGTCCACCACGTCCTCGTTCAGACCCAGGTTCAGGATGGTGTCCATCATGCCGGGCATGGAGGCGCGGGCGCCGGAGCGGACGGAGACCAGCAGGGGATTCTCATGGTCGCCGAACTTCTTGCCGGTGATCTTCTCCATCTTCTCGATATATTCCATGATCTCGGCCATGATCTCGTCGTTGATCTGGCGGCCGTCCTCATAGTACTGGGTGCAGGCCTCGGTGGTGATGGTAAAGCCCTGGGGCACCGGCAGACCGATGTTGGTCATCTCGGCCAGGTTGGCGCCCTTGCCGCCCAGCAGCTCACGCATCTTGGCGTTGCCCTCGGTGAACAGATAGCAAAACTTCTTGCTCATTGACATATCCTCCGTATCACAAAAAAATATTTTATTTTTCACATATTTTTAATCATTTCAGGGGCTTTTCTGCCGATTTTGTTAATCTGCCCCGTCAACCGCTTTATTATAACCAGCTTTTCCCATAAAAGCAAGCATATTTTCTTTTTATTTCCCCGATTTTCGTAGAAATATTGCTGTCCGCGGAAACTTTTTTTGGGAATCCCGACACAGGACTTGCGGTGGAGGGTGGTTCCGTGGTATACTATTACGGAATATGTAAAAACGCGGCATCCTTTTGCACGGCTCGGAGGGCGAAAATGGCACAGGCGGACACCTACAACAGCATATGGGCCGCCGCTGTCCGCACGGCGGCGGCGCGGGGCCAGCTGAGCCATGCGCTGATCCTGACGGGCCCTGGGGACAAGCAGGCCGCGGCGCGCTACATCGCCGCCGCCCACCTGTGCCGCAGCCCCGGGCAGCGTCCCTGCCTGCAATGCAACGCCTGCCGCAAGGTGCTGGAGGGCATCCACCCCGACGTGACGGAGGTGCGGGACGCCGAGCGCAAGGAGCTGAGCGTGGCCGCCGTCCGCGCACTGCGCCAGGACGTATACATCCGCCCCAACGAGGGGGATCGGAAGGTGTATCTGTTCACCGACTGCGGCCAGCTCAGCGAGCAGGATCAGAACGTCCTGCTGAAGATCGTGGAGGAAGGCCCCGCCTACGCCGCCTTTGTCTTCTGCGCCGACACGCTGCACGCGCTGCTGCCCACCATCCGCTCCCGCTGCGTGGCGCTGCGCCTGGACGCGCCGGAGCGGCAGGAGGATGAAGAGGACAACGCCCTGAAACTGTGCTGCGTGCTGGCCCAGCGCGATCCCCAGGCCCTGGCCGCCTGCCTGTCGGGCATGGAGAACCGCCGCATGAAGCGGGAGAACCTGCTGGCTATGGTGGAGGGCGCCTGGCAGATGGCGGCGGACGCCCTGCTGACCCAATGCGGCAGCCTGGGTGGCGGAGGCATCGGCGCACAGGCCCTGGGCCGCGCCTTTGACCGGCGGCAATTGCAGACGCTCACCGACCTGCTGCGCCGCTACGCGGGAGAATGCCAATACAACATAGGTGTAGGCCATGTGCTGGGCGCGCTGAACGCCGAACTATCGGACGCCCTGCTGCGCTGATGTTTCCCTTTCAGAAAGGAAGGTATACCAATTATGACAACTGTGATCTCTGTCCGCTTCCGCAGCGGCAGCAAAACCTATTACTTCGACCCCCGCGACCTGACGGTGCAGACCGGCGACGACGTGGTGGTGGAGACCGCCCAGGGGCCGGAATTCGCCCAGTGCGTGGCGGGCAACCACGACGTGGCGGACGAGGCGGTGGTAAAGCCGCTGCGTCCGGTGCTGCGCATCGCCACGGACAACGACCGCCATACGGCGGCCTATAACCGCGGGCGGGAAAAAGACGCCTTCGACGTCTGCCAGAAGAAGATCGCCCAGCACGGGCTGGACATGAAGCTGGTTCGTGTGGAATGCAGCTTTGACGGCAGCAAGATCCTGTTCTTCTTCACCGCCGACGGCCGCGTGGACTTCCGCGAGCTGGTGAAGGATCTGGCCGGCGTCTTCCGCTCCCGTATCGAGCTGCGGCAGATCGGCGTGCGGGACGAAGCCAAGATGCTGGGCGGCCTGGGCATCTGCGGACGCCCCTTCTGCTGCGCCTCGTACATGGACGAGTTCGTGCCGGTGTCCATCAAGATGGCCAAGACCCAGAGCCTGAGCCTGAATCCCACCAAGATCTCCGGCACCTGCGGGCGGCTGATGTGCTGCCTGAAATACGAGCAGGACGCCTACGAGGACGCCATCAAGCGCATGCCCAAAAACGATTCCTTCGTGGTAACGCCGGACGGCCCCGGCAATGTCAGCGAGATCAATGTGCTGAAAGAGACGGTGAACGTCCGCCTGGACGACCGCCCCGACACCCCCCGCTGCTACCATAACTGTGAGATCTGCGTCCTGCGCAACGGCAAAGGCAGCCGCGACGGCATCGCCGTGCCCAAAGAACGGCCGGAGCGCTATGTGGAGCCGGCCGCCGCCGAGGAGCTGCTGATCCCCGACCTGTTTGCCGATTACGGCGTCTCCGCGCCGGACACCGCGCCCCAGGAGGGTGAGGCCCGTCCCGCCCGCCGCAGAAGCCGCGGCGGCCGCCGCCGCGGTAAGGGCGGCGCACAGGAGACCGCCGCGCCCCAGCCGGAGGCTAAAAAGGAAAAGCCCGCCCGTCCCGCTAAGGCCGACGCCCCCCAGAGCGCCGAGGGCAAAGGGGGCGAAGCGCCCCGCCGCGAGGGCGAGGGGCAGCGCCGCCGCAGAAGCCGTGGTGGACGGGGCCGCGGCGGCGACAAGCCCGTCGGCCAGAACACCCCCCATACCGATCCGAACACCAATACCGCCGCACCGAAGCCGGAGGCCTCGCCCCGTCCCGAGGGCGCAGGCGAGGGCCAGCGCCGCCGCAGAAGCCGCGGTGGACGCCGCCGCAGCGGCGGCAGCAAGACCGGCGGCACATCCAATAGTGAGGCATGAGAACGATGGGAAAATTTACAGGCGTGTTGATCGCCAGCGATTTTGATAATACGCTGGTCTATACCGAAAATGCCCTGAAGGGGCTGGAGCCGATGCCGGACCTGCTGCCGGAGAACCGCGCGGCCATCGAATACTTCATGGCCGAGGGCGGCATCTTCTCCGTGGCCACCGGCCGCGCCCTGCCCGCCTTTGAGATGGTGCGGCGGGACCTGCCCATGAACGGCCCCACCATCCTCTTCAACGGCGCGGCGATCTTTGATTTCCGGACGAGAGAGTACCTCTATACCGCCTTTCTTCCGGACACGGTGCGTCCCCATATCGTCCAGGTGCTGGAGGCATGGCCCCAGGCGGCGGTGGAGCTGTACCACGATGACAACGCCATCTTCGCCCTGCAGCCCAACGAGCTGACCATGGCCCACCTGCACCTGACTCACGAGGCCACCACCATGCTGGATTCCATCGACCAGGCCCCCTCCCCCATCAGCAAGGCCCTGTTCGAGATCCCCGAGCAGTATCTGGACGACCTGCACCGCTACATCAAGGCCCAGCCCTGGGCGGAGCTGTACGAGGTGGTGCCCAGCAGCACCTACCTGCTGGAGCTGACCGCCAAGGGCGCCGATAAGGGCGAAATGGTGCGCCATCTGGCGCAGCTGCTGCATATCTCCATGGAGAATGTCTACTGCGTGGGCGACCACGCCAACGACATCGGCATGCTGTCCGTCTCCGCCATCCCCTTCGCGCCGGAAAACGCCATCGAAGCGGTCCATCAGGTGCCCGGCGTCCACATTCTGCCGGACGCGCGGGCAGGCGCCGTCGCCGCCATGATCCGCGAGCTGGACAAGCGGTACTGAGCCGCCGTCCCCCCAACCGGAAAAGGCCGTTCATACAATGTTTACTTGACGCTATGGCGGGAACAGGGTATGATAGCCTTCGGATAAATTTTAGAACTTTCAGGTGAATATCCCATGAAACAAACCCCAACACCCCCTACCCCCCAGAAGGACAAGCGGGAGATCCCCACGCCGTCCTCCCTGTGGAATATGTGGGTCGCTAATTTGAAGGAATGGCGCTTCTATCTGGAAGAGGAACACGGCCACCGCCAGCGGGCGGACATCGCCGGATGGATCGACAAGCTGCGGCTGCGAATCCGATCGTTCTTCACCTCCCTGCGCCGCGACGTGCGGCACCAGAAAAACGCCAGCCGTTACCGGAAATTTCCGGAATCCGACTACCGCATCGCCCAATTCTGCCTGTATATGGCCGGCAGCATCCCCCGCGTCACCGCCGATATCCACGAGCGGGTGACCCAGCGCCGCCGCAAGCATATCGACGCGGCCCACGCCTTCCAAAGCCAGGTGGACAAGGTCAAGAGCCATCCCGTGGCCTTCCTCAGCAGTGCGCTGGTGGTGGTTGCCCTGTGTGCCCTGCTGTCCCTGTATACCATCGGCACCACCGCCTCCTACGACGGCAGCGACCTGGGCACCGTCTCCGGCATCCGCACCGTCAACTCCGTGGTGGACGATCTGGAGTCCATCACCCGCGAGACCCTGGGCCAGCAGGACTACTTCGTGGACATGAGCAAGCTGGACACCCAGGTGGGCGTCGTGCGCCGCCAGACGGTGGAAAGCCGCGAGGAGTTCACGGAAAACCTCTCCGAAGAGCTGGGCATGGTGGAATACGCCTACGTGCTGTACATCGACGACGAGCCTGTGGCCGCCACCACCTTCCCCAACGCTCTGGAGGAGATGCTGGACCAGCTGAAAAAAGGCTACGTCACCGCCAACACGGTGGACTCCTACTTCGTGGAAAATGTCGAGATCAAGCAGGAGTACGTGGACGCCTCCTTGGTGATGAACCTGGGCAATATCGCCGAGATTCTCAACGCCACCAAGGCGGGCGAGGTCACCTATACCGTAGCAGCCGGCGACAGCTACTATTATATTGCCGAGCTTTACGGCATGTCGGTGGACGACCTGCTGGACGCCAACCCCGGCTACGATCCCAAGCTGCTGCGGGTGGGCGATGTGCTGACCATCTCCAACGCCGTCCCCTACCTGACCGTGGTGAACGTGGAGCGTCAGAACTACGTTCAGGACGTGCCCTACCCCGTGGAATACGAGGATGACAACTCCATGTACCAGGGCGACTATAAGGTCGTCTCCCCCGGCGTGTTCGGCAAGGCCGACGTCACCGCCAACGTCACCTACATCAACGGCGAGGAGACCGCCCGCCAGGTGGTGGCCTCCGTCACCCTCAGCGATCCTGTCACCGAGACCCAGATGCGGGGCACTATCCCCCGTCCCACCTGGTTCCCCACCGGCAGCTTCCGCTGGCCCTGCAGCGGCTCGATCACCTCGTACTTCGGCTACCGCAACACCGGCATCCGCGGCGCCAGCACCTATCATCAGGGCCTTGACATCGCCAACGGCTACGGTACGGCTATCTGCGCCGCCGACGGCGGCACCGTCACCTATTCCGGTTGGCGGGGTGGCTATGGCTATCTGGTCATCATCGACCATGGCAACGGCTATCAGACCTATTATGGCCATAACAGCTCCCTGGTGGTCTCGGTGGGTGAACACGTGTATAAAGGCCAGCAGATCGCCCGCATGGGCTCCACCGGCGTGTCCAGCGGCAACCACTGTCACTTTGGTATCTTGAAGAACGGTACGTTCGTCAACCCGTTGAATTATCTGTAAGCAATCATATTGGAAAGAAGGAGAATTCTTATGAAGCGTCTGTTTTCCGCCATGCTGTGCGCCGCCCTGTGCGCCGCGATGACCGTTTCCGCCTGGGGCATCACCCCCGCCCTCACCGGCGACACCAGCAACATCCCCCTGATGATCGCCCTGTGCGCCGTGGCCGTCATCGCCATCGTCGTGGTGCTGATCGTCATGAACAAAAAGAAAAAATAACCCCCACCCCCCAAAAGACCCGCCCCACGGCGGGTCTTTTCCTTTCTCCGCCCAGCAAACGTCCGTAGGGCGGGGTGCCCTCACCCCGCCGCGCGGCAAACGCAGCCACTCCCGCCCCACCCCGCACCCTCTCACAACGATCCCCCCAATCCCCTCTTGCCAATCCCCCCAAAATCTGGTATACTCATGGCACGGGTGCCATACAATGGATGGCCCTGTCGTAACCACCAAGGGCGTACGCCCTTGGCTTTTGGGGATATGAAATATCCCCAAAAGCCGGCCGCCCCAACACTGCGTTCCTACGGGGTACGGGAACCGCACGATGAAAGAGAGGACGAGAACGTGAAAAGGATCATCAGTATACTGCTGGCGCTGATCATGGCCCTGTCCCTGCTGCCGGTAAGCGCCTTTGCCGCAGAACCGGCGAACAGTGGGATCGCCACGCAAAGCGGCGATGTGGCGCAGGTCATAGCTAAAGATGGCTCATTACTCCGCAGTTATTCATCGTTTGAAGAAGCATTAAGTACTGCGAATTCAACCGATGGATGTAAACTGAAGGTTTTGCAAGACGTAACGTTTGACTATGCGTCTGCCAATGGAAGCTTTGAGCTGGACGGCACAGGTGTCCGCTTTTCCGGATATTTAACTGTCAGCGGAGCCGTGAAAATCATAGGCGGCAACTTTACAAGGGTAAACGTTTCTGGAAATGCAAAACTCGCAGGTGGTTCATATACAATGCTCCAGAACAGGGATGCCCAATCGTGGAATGGCTATCTGCCATCAAACAACTACAAATTTTGTGACTCAGCGAGCGACACGCCACTAACGGCTGATGACCTTGAAAAAGATACATTAAACGGTGTATATATCTCCGGCGGACAGGACGAACCAAGTGTAGCGCGGATCAATGAAGATACGACACCGTACGCAACTCTGGCAGCCGCCATTGACGCCGCAAAACCCAGCAACACCATCACGCTGCTGGCCACCGTGGATGAAACTGTGACCATCGACAGAGCCATAACGCTGGATCTGGATGGCCGCAACATCACCGGCAGCCTCACCTTCACCAATAGCGATGCACGCCTTGACAACTCTGATCACTCCGGCACAGGCGGCGAGATCGCAAGTTTGACGATCAACGTCACTGACAGCAGCAAAACCCTGATAGATATTCTGGCGGATCAAGTTGCCTTCTTGAACGCAGCTAACGGTTCTATGCTCAGCGGTGCGAAGAAAACCCTGCTGAACGTGCAGCTCGGTTGGCACCCCGAATGTACTTACTTTCCCCCGAACTACATCTGCCCCTGCGGCAGAAAAGGTTCCTCCTGCGACCACTCGAACGTTGACACCGCCACCGGAATATGTGCCGGATGCAGCCACCAATTCACCGCATCGACGACAAACGGCAGCACTACCACGTGGTATGACACCCTGCAACGTGCGCTGAACGCCGCCCAGGATGGTTCCACCGTGAAGCTGTTCAAGACGGTTACCGAGTCGTTTGTTTCAACACCCTCAGCAACCTCCTTCACCATCGACTGGAATGGCCACACCCTGACCGGCACTCTAAGTGTCACTGTGGGCAGCAAGTCAAATGGTGAGCCCTCGTTCGTGACCTTAACGGACACCTCAGGCACGAACAATGGCGGCGTAACGGGAACGATTGATGATTCGGCGGTTCACCTGAGATTCGACGCCGGACGTTACAGCTCCATCCCCTATGTCAACCCTGGGTTCAAAACGCAGTTGGATAGACTGGCCGATGGCTGCGCTTTCGTGGATGCGAACAACAACCGCAATGTCTTCAACGCCAATCGAAAGGCGGCATTGTCCAACGTGCAGGTAATACCGCACACATGCTCCGCCGCCGCTAAGCCCGACGGCACCTGCGCCTGCGGCCGCCACTTCGACACCACCCCGCCGGAGATCACGTATACCAACGCTGCTAATACAGGCAAAGAAACAAGCTCGTCCGGTCTCGAACAGAACTTTGTGGAGGTTCATGGCAACACGCTCACCTTCACCATCACTGACGCCGACACCGCCGTAAAGTCCGTGAAGATCAATGACAAGTCTGTGTCCCTCAGCAATGATGGCACATACAGCATCGAGATCGACGATGAAGGCAAAAACGTAGACGATAACCTGAAAGAAGGCAAGCAATATGTAACGATCGAAGCCACGGACACAGCAAACAATACAGCCAAACTCGCCTTCACTGCCTACCGCATGGTAGAGACGAAGATCACCCCAGTCCTCGAAGGTATCAAGATACTGTCGATCTGCGGTGATGAAGTGACCACGACCAAACCCGCCGATTACTCCCGCTGGCGTCGGGCGGCCTCCCCCTATTGGGTAGAATTTCAGGTAGAAAATCAGCCCTGGTTTGACGCAGGGAAGTACCTGAAACTACGTCTTTTCTATATAGAACGTCCTGGCTATACCGCCAAATCCGAATTAAGCTGCAAAAAGACCTCCGATGGCAATTATCTTTTCACGACCGAAGCCGGTAATGAGGGCGAAGCAGCTTGGCATTTGGCAACTTACTTGAAGAATAACCGCGTTGACAAGGAGACTGGTGAAAAGAAGTTTTCTTACGAGCAGCTGAAAGACATCCGCATCGTGCGCGCCGAGGATACAGCAGCCCCCGACACGACGATCTCCTTCGACGACAAAAACAAGGAATATACAACATTCACCACAATCAATCAAACCACTGTCTATGAGTTGTTCTATAAGGACAGCCTGACCGTCAACGTCACCGCCACCGACGACAACAGCGGCGTGGCGAGTGCAAAGTACCTGTTCACCGAAACCAAGTATACAGAAACTCAGCTCCAGAATGCCACCGGCTGGAAGACTTTCAGTCTGACGGCATCGGCTGAGGATCCCGCCACCTACACCGGCAGCTTTACCCTCAACGCTGGTGAGCTCGGAACAAAAGGCTTCCTCTACGTGCGCACCAAGGATAATGCCAATAACACAACGAACGTCAGCGCCGATAAGGGTCTGGTCATCTATACGGACCTCCAAGTAACTTCCGCTGACCCGACCATTACACTGTCCCTGGACGAAGCGCGGAGCTCTGACGCAAGAACCCTGTCCGTCAATTCCGGTGGCAGCGCAAACAAGGTCACGATCAAATGCAAGGACGAATCGGGCAATGATATCACCATGAATCCCGTCTTTGATGCATATCCTCACAATGAATATACCGTTGATTCAGACGGTAACATTGTGCTGACGGCAGCATTCCTGCGTTCACGTGCAGTCGGCACATACACCCTGACCATCACCATCGATCCCATGGAGGAAGAGTACAAGGATATCGCTGGCAACGATAAACCCACCACCGTCACCGTAACGCTGAACGTGACCAAGATAAAGCCGACTTTCACCGCGGACAACATCCCCCTCTCCGATAAGGATTTCGACGGCAGCGCGGTAAATCACCCGACGATCGCCCCCAGCATCACCGGCGGCAGAAACGTGCGCTACGAGTATAAGGTTAAGGATGCCGATGACAACACCTACACCACGACACCTCCCACAACCGCAGGGGATTATGTGGTGAAGGTCACCATCGAAGGTGACGAGAGTTACGAAGCGGTCACCGCCACAAAGAACTTCACCATCTCCCCCAAGGAAGTCACCATCACCGGCACCACCGTCAGCAACAAGGTCTATAACGGCAACACTGACGCAGTCATCGCCAACCTCGGCACGCTGAACGGCATCGTGGACAGCCACAACAATGTCACCATCAAGGATGGCTCCGCCACATTCAATAACAAGAACGTCGGCGAAAACAAAACCGTGACCTTCTCCGGCTTCACTCTGGAAGGCGCTGACGCGAAGAACTACACCCTGACCGCCCAGCCCGCCGCCGCCACCGCCAGCATCACCCCCCGTCTGGTGACCATCAACGGCCTCGCCGTGGACAACAAGACCTACGACGGCAAACCCGACGCCACCATCTCCGCCGACCTCACCCTGACGCTGGCTCCCGTGGCCAACAACGCCGACAGCGGCATTGTCCCCAATGATGATGTCACCCTCAACCCCACCGCCGCCAAGGCGGAATTTGAGAACAAAAACGCCGGTGCCGACAAGCCGGTCACCTTCTCCGATTTCGCCCTGACCGGCGCTGACGCGGGTAACTACACGCTGGTGCTGCCCACCGACGTGACAGCCACCATCGAGCGGAAGACCCTGACCGTGGACGGCCTGAAGATCGCCGACAAGACCTATGACGGCACCAAGACCGCCCAGTGGGACGGCACCCCCACCCTGATCGGTCTGGTGGAGGGCGAGACTCTGCAGCTGATCTGCGGCGTGCCCACCTTTACCAGCGCCACCCCCGGCAGCAACATCCCCGTCACCTTCACGCCCTTCTCGCTGGCAGACGGCACGGGCCTGGCCGCCAACTACACGCTGATCCAGCCCGTCAGCGGCAGCATCACCGGCAACATCGTGGTGAACCGCCATAACCACTCCCGCGGTCCCCGCCCGTACCTGCCCCAGCAGCCCGCCAACGGCGCTAACGGTACCAACGGCGGCAAGGACGGCGTCACCAGTGCCCGCACTGGTGATATGGGCGTCGCCCTCTACGCGGCGCTGTCCCTGGCCTCCCTCAGCGGCACAGCCCTCCTCACCAGAAAGCGCAAGGAGACCCTGTGACCCTTGACTGACCGACCGCAACGAAACACGCAAACGCTGGCGCATGGAACCCCTCCATGCGCCAGCGCTCTTTTCTTTTTATTGTAAGCAATTCTAATATTTGTTATAACATACTATAGCTTTACTTTTCTCGTTAAATATTCTACGATAAGGGCACAACAAAAAAACACCCCACAAAATACGGGTTAAGGAGGAAACTACCATGAAAAACATTTCTACTTACGTTATGATCTCCATCGTCTCCCTCGTGCTGGTGGTGGCGACCGCCTTTTTGATGACCGCCGCTGACGCCCCCATCCGTGCCGCCGGCGGATACCTGCCCCTGCTGTTCGGTGCCGTGTTCACCTGGAGCACCGCCAAGGCCAACCTGATGGAGCGTGAGCGCGAGATCCGCAGCAACGCCCGCACCTTCACCCCCAGCCACGCCGCCGCGTAACACACCTGACATTCTCTGTTTTCTCTCTTACATAACAAGGAAGGGACACGCCTCGGCGTGTCCCTTCCTTGTATCCCAGCAAAAAGGGAGAGGATCTCTCCTCTCCCTTTCCATGCGATTTTACTTACCGAAGTAGCGGTTCAGCAGGCCCTCGAAAGCCTTGCCGTGTCGGGCCTCGTCGCGGGCCATCTCGTGGACGGTGTCGTGGATGGCGTCCAGATTGTACTGCTTGGCCAGCTTGGCCAGCTCGAACTTACCGGCGGTAGCGCCGTTCTCGGCGTCCACGCGCATCTGCAGGTTCTTCTTGGTGCTGTCGGTGATGACCTCGCCCAGCAGCTCGGCGAACTTGGCGGCGTGCTCGGCCTCCTCCAGACCGGCCTTCTCCCAGTACATGCCGATCTCGGGATAGCCCTCGCGGTGGGCCACACGGGCCATGGCCAGATACATACCCACCTCAGAGCACTCGCCCTCGAAGTTGGCGCGCAGACCGTCGATGATCTCCTTGCGGACCTCCTCCGGCACATTGTCGCCGAACACCTTGCCGACGCCTACCACATGCTCCGCCGCCCAGGACTTCTCCTCGGCCTGCAGGGTGAACTTCTCACCGGAAACATGGCACACGGGGCACTCAGCGGGGGGAACATCACCTTCATGAACATAACCGCAAACAGGGCAGACCCACTTCTTCATAATTCTTTACCTCCATTGTCTATTGTTGATTTGTCTGATTTGTTATTTTGACGCCGCTTCGCGCGGCCATTGTCAACTGCTTTTCTCTTTCGCCAGGCACGTATTGCAGCGGCCGTAAAAGGTCACGCTGTACCCCTCTTCCCTGCCCACCTGTGCCAGATTCGGCGCCTCCACCGGAATGGGCGGCAGGTCGATCACCGCGCCGCAGCCGCGGCAGATAAAGTGACCATGGGGTGCTACATTGCCGTCATAGCGATCCTCGCCATCCACGCAGCCGATCACCTGCACCGCGCCCTCGCTGCGAAAGCGGGCCAGATTCCGGTACACCGTCGCCAGCGACAGATCGGGGATCTGTGGCTTCAGCTGGCTGTAGACCCATTCCGCCGAAGGATGGCATGTGGTAGAGCGCAGGCACTGCAAAATGGCCTCCCGCTTGGGACTGTATCGTGTGGCCGTTTCCATCCGCGCTCCTCCTTTCTTCTAATCGCTAACAATTATTGTTTGCATTATTATAGTACCACACCCTTTGGGATTTGTAAAGAGGTTTTTTGAAATTTTTCAGAAAAATTTTTCCAACACCTCTTATCCTCTCCCCAACATCCAAAAAATATGTAAAAAAAGACCGGCACGGCATAGCCGTACCGGTCTTTTCATCGTATGGAATTATTCCGCCTCAGCCAGAGCCTTGGCCTCAGCGATGGCCTTCTCCTGGGCCGCAGCGGGGCAATCCTCGTAGCGGACGAAGTTGAAGGTAAACGTACCGCGGGACTGGGTCATGGAGCGCAGATCGATGGCATAGCTCATCATCTCGGCCATGGGCACCTCAGCCTCCAGCACCTGCTCGCCGTCGCCGGTGGGGTTCATGCCCATCACGCGGCCGCGGCGCTTGTTCAGGTCGCCCATCACGTCGCCCAGATAGCTGTCGGGGATGGTGACCTTCAGCTCGCCGATGGGCTCCATCAGCACGGGCTTGGCCTCGGGCAGCGCGGCCTTGAAGGCCAGGTTGGCCGCCAGCTTGAACGCGATTTCGGAGGAGTCAACAGGGTGGTAGGAGCCATCCACCAGCGTGGCCTTCAGGAACACCACGGGATAGCCGGCCAGCACACCGTGCAGGCAGCTCTCGCGCAGGCCCTTTTCCACGGCGGGGAAGTAGTTCTTGGGCACGGAGCCGCCGAACACGTTCTCTTCAAAGATCATATCCTCCTGCTCGCTCTGGGGCTCGAAGATGATATGAACGTCACCGAACTGACCGCTGCCGCCGGTCTGCTTCTTATAGCGGCCCTGCTTGCGGACGGTGCTGCGGATCTTCTCACGGTAAGCGACACGGGGGGTGCTCAGCTCGGAATCCACACCGAAACGGGACTTCAGCTTGCTGCACAGCACGTCGATCTGGATATCGCCGGCGCCGGAGATGACGGTCTGATGGGTCTCGGCGTTGTTGGTCACATAGAAGGTGGGGTCCTCTTCATTCAGCTTGTTCAGGCCGGTGCCCAGCTTCTCGATCTCCTGCTTGGTCTTGGGGGAGATGGCGCGCTCATAGCAGGCAGGCGCAAAGGCCAGGGGCGCGAACTTCACATAGGTCTTGGGCTCGCACAGGGTGTCGCCGGTCTTGACCTTGTCCATCTTGCCGATGGCGCCGATGTCGCCGCAGCAGATCTCCTTGGTCTCCTCGGTCTTCTTGCCCTTCATGACGTACAGACGGCCCAGCTTCTCGGTGTTGCCGGTGGTCATGTTGTACAGGGACATATCGCTGGTGACCTTGCCGCGGATGACCTTGATCATGGAGTACTTGCCGTACTGGTCGGAAATGGTCTTGAACACGAAGGCGGCGGTGGTGCCGTTGGGATCGTAAGCCACCTCGATGGCGTTGCCGTCGTCGTCCTGGGCAGCCTCGGCGGGCATGTCGGTGGCCACGGGCACCAGGTCCACGATGGTCTGCATCAGCATGTCAACGCCCATGCCGGTCACAGCGGAGCCGCACAGCACGGGGCACACGGTACCCTCACGCACGCCGATCTTCAGACCCTTGGCCATATCCTCGGCGGACAGCTCCATGGTCTCAAAGAACTTCTCCATCAGCTCCTCGTCGGCGCCGGCGGCGGCCTCCATCAGCTCAGAGCGCAGGGCCTCCACCTCGTCGGCCATGTCGGCGGGGATGGCGCACTCGCCCTTGGCGTCATAGGCCTTGTTGTGCAGCAGGTCCACGATCACGGTGACGGCCTTGTTGGCATCGACCTTGGTGGCCACGATGGGGGCGATGGCGGTGCCGAACTTGGCCTTAATGGCCTCCACGCAGGATGCGTAGTCGGCGTTGGCCTCCTCCACGCGGTTGATGAACATCATGCGGGGCTTCTTGCCCAGCATCTTCCAGGTACGCTCCATGCCCACGGACAGGCCGTCCTTGGCGTTGCCCACCACGATGGAGCACTCGGCGGCGCGGATGGCGCACACGGCCTCACCGGCGAAGTCGAAGTTGCCGGGGGCGTCCATCACGTTGATCTTCTTGCCCTTGTACATAACAGGAGCAAAGGCCAGAGAGATCGAGATCTGGCGCTTGATCTCCTCAGCGTCGTAGTCACAGGTGGTGTTGCCGTCCGCCGTCTTGCCCAGACGGTCGATCCCCTTGGTCATAAAGAGCATCTGCTCCACCAGAGAGGTCTTGCCGGAGCCGCCGTGGCCCAGCAGGGCGATATTACGAATGTCGTTTGCAGTCATAAGGTTGTAACTCCCTTCATTTTGATCCAGCGCACGGGCGCTGCCGCGCGCAATACGCTCAACATGACGATTATATCTCACTTTTGCAAGTCTGACAACCATTATTTTTAATATTTGTGGGAAAAATCCCCTTACCTGCGGCAGATTTCGTCAACTTTCACAATCCCGCCCCTCATTTTCTGTTCAGGTCGCCCATTGTCGAACCGTAAGGCCCCGACACACCCCCGAAAACGCCGCCTGCCCCCTTCCAAAAGGAAGCGCCCCGCGCCGGCGTCTGCCGGCGCGAAGCGCCCATCCTATTCTGTTCATCAATAGTGCTTTACCAGCCCGCTCAGCAGCAGCGTCGGCAGCAGCCACAATGCCAGAAAACCCAGCATATACAGCGGCGACAGCGTGCCGTAGCTGCCTGCGGCGGTCAGATAGCGGGTCAGCAGCAGTCCCACCGCCGCGCCCAGATAGCACAGTCCCGTGCCGGTCCGGACCGCGCTGCGCAGCCGCCGCGAGCCCACCACCGTCTCCACCAGGGGCATCAGCCCCTCCCGATAGATCACGGCGTTGGGCTTGTCCCCCTGCTGCTCCATGGCGTCCGACAGTGCCAGCCGCGCCGATACATTGGGATACACCGGCTTGCAGTCCACGCCGAATTTCCGCTTCAAAAGCCCCGGCGTCACGTTGCCGCTGCGCACCGCCAAAACCGGCCGCAGTCCGGAGCGCCGCAGCGCCCGCAACGCCCAGTCCACATTGCGGGACGGCTGGTACTTGATGACGAAGATCGCCCCCAGCACACCGTCGATAGCCAGAAACACGCCGGTCTGCAGCTTCAGATCGTGGGGCAGCGTCACCTTCTGCTTGCGCATGAAATACGCGCTGCCCATAGCCACCGTCTCGCCGCGGATCATGCCGATCACGCCGCCCTCCTCGCAGAAGCGCAGATCCTCCACGCCTGCGGAGAAACCGCCCTCCGCCGCCAGCTGCTGCCGGAACAGCGGCGCAAGCTGGCTGTGGGCCGCCTGCGCCATTCCGGCGGCATAGGACAGCATTTTCACCCGCTCCTCCCCATAGACCTTGTAGCCGTTAAAGGCCACCGTACCGGTGGGAAACAGATCGTTTTCCGTCATCAAAAGCTGGCGGCTGCGGCGCAGCGCCGCCGTACCGGCATAGCCCGCCAGCGCGCTGCCGCCTCGTGTCAGCCGGTGCTGCAGCCGCTGCATGGGCAGCACCGCCGTCAGCGGCAGCGACAGGGGCAGCGCCACCGTCAGGTGGGCCGACCAGATCCACAAAAACCGCTCCATCCCCTGCCCCGACAGGCACACCGCCAAAGACAGCGCCGTGGCAACGCACAGCAGCAGTGGCGTCACGATCCACTGGGCGCGGCAGGCGGGATCCGGCTTGTCCGTCATGCGGAAAAACCCCGCCAACCGCCCCTTCTGCTTGCACACGCCCATGGGGATCAGGCTGGCCGTATAGGGCGGCTCGCCGCCCACATTCACCAGCTGGAACGCCTCCCGCCGGGCCTGTGCCTTCAGCAGCAGCGCCCACTCCTCCATCCACAGCAGCACCGCCGTGGTGGCGGCAAAGGGCGCCTGCACCATCTCGCCGCTGACCGAGGTGGCCACGCACCCGATCAGCACCACAAACGTCAGCAGCAGCGCGCCGAAGGCGCTGGTCACATGGCCCCTCTTCACTTCGTCAAGGGCATACCGCCACACGTCTCCCGACAGAATGGCCGCGATCATCATGCCGCCCACCGGCACGCGGGTGCGCAGCATCACGCTCTCCCGCCACACCGCGGGCATATAGCCCAGCCCGTCCAGCACCGCCAGTATCACCAGCAGCGCCACCGGCACCGTCAGGATCGTCAGGGCGCGGCGCAGATGCTTCACCCGCCGCTTTTCCGCCCGAAACGCCTCGTCGCTGTCAGGCTCCGGTTCCCTCTCCGGCTCCGGCGCGGGACGCTCCGTCTCCGCCCACAGCTGCTCGGTGTCCTGCCGGCGGGTGCGCCTGCGGCGTCCCTTCAGCAGCCCCTGCAGCCGCTCCGCCAGAGTAGGCGGCTCCTCCAGGATGCCGTCGTCGTTCTCCGCCAGCACCGCGTCCACCGTGTCGTACATCAGATGCTTCAGCGACACCCGATCCGGCGGCAGCTCCTCCTCCGGCTCCGGCGGGGGCGGCGTATAGGGCTTCTCCTCCGCCTCTTTCTGCCGGATCACGGGATACTCCGCCGTGTCGCCCTTCTTCTCCTTTTTGCGGCGCTTTTTCCCCTTGCGGGGCAGCGCCGTGGTGATCTCCTCCGGCGTTTCCTCTGGCTCTGGCTCCGGCTCCTGCGCCGGTTCCGGCTCCGGCAGAGGCTCCGCCGCAGGCGGGACCTCCTCCTTTTGCGCAGGCTGACGCCCACCCCTGCCGTATTCGGCCAGGATGTCCTCCAGCGAGTACGCCTCCGTCTCCGGAGCGGTATTCACTTTCTGCTCGTCTTGCCTGCTCATCGTCCGTCCGTCTTTCTCAGCTCCGCTGCCGCACCGCTTCGTACAGCAGGATCGCCGCCGCCGCGGAGGCGTTCAGGGAGGATATCTGCCCCTTCATGGGGATGCTCACCAGAAAGTCGCAGTTTTCCGCCGCCAAACGGGTCATACCGTCGCCCTCGGAGCCGATGACGATAGCCGCCGGCCCCTTCAGATCGGCGTTATACAGCGTGGTGTTGCCATCGGCCGCCGTGCCGAACACCCACACGCCCTGCTTCTTCAGCTCCTTCAGCAGCGACGGGATGTTGGCCACCCGCGCCACCGGCATATAGCTGACAGCGCCCGCGGAGGTCTTTGCCACAATGGCCGTCAGCCCCGCGCTGCGGCGTTTGGGAATGATGACGCCGTGGGCCCCCGCGCACTCGGCGGTGCGCAGGATGGCCCCCAGATTGTGGGGATCGGAGATCTCGTCGCACACCACCACCAGCGGCGCCTCGCCCTTCTCCGCCGCCCGCTCCAGAATGCTCTCCACCGTCACGTATTCCCGCACGGCGGCCAGGGCGATCACCCCCTGATGGGCATGGGTGCGGGACATGGCGTCCAGCTTCCGCCGGTCGGCCTCCACCACCACGACGCCTGCGTCCCGCGCCTTGGAGGCGATGTGCCCCAGTGTCTTGTCCGTCTCGCCCTTGGCCAGATAGATCTTGTCGATGGCCGTTCCGGCGCGCAGCGCCTCGATCACGGCGTTGCGTCCCTCGATCATTCCGTCGGCCTCCGCCTCCGCCACAGGGCGGCGCTTGGGCGCGGTCGTTTGTTCCTTCATAAGCAGTCGATCCTTCCTTTGTTGATACCAATACGGAAAATATTATACCATACCCCCTCCCCAAGATAAAGTCCGATTCATAGAAATTTTACAGAAAATCCGCCAATGTGCCGCTTGTGACTCTCCGCCCTTTGTGGTATACTGGCATGTATACTCAGGAACTGTCCACTCTTTCAAGGAGGGCTTTATGGCAGATAACAACAATAACCGCAACAATAAAAACAACCGGAACAACAACCGCCTGCGCGGGATCCTGACGCTGGTGGCCTGGGCCGTGGTGCTGACGGTGGCCATGAACTACATCAGCGCCTATTCCAATAACGCCGCCAATAAAACCACCAGCCACGAGATCAAATACAGCCAGATGGTGGAGATGATCGAGAAAAACCAGGTGGATGAAATTCTCTTCAAGGATAAAACCATCTACATTACCCCCGTGGACGGCTATACCTACACCGAGGAGCCCAAGGAAAACAGCACCCAGGAACCCAAGAGCTATACCCAGTCCAAGGATTCCAAGCTGACCCTGTATACCGCCTACCTCACCAACAGCGACCTTCTGCCGCTGCTGAAGGAGCATCATGTCACCTATACCGGCTATTATGAGGCCCAGCTCAACCCCGTGCTGGCCTTCATGGCCAGCTACGTGCTGCCCATCATCATCATGCTGGGCCTGTTCATGCTGGTCATGCGCATCCTCAGCAAGTCCGGCGGCGGCGGTTTCGGCGGCCTGGGCAACGTGGGCAAGTCCAACGCCAAGGTGTACATGGAAAAATCCACCGGCGTCACCTTCAAGGACGTGGCCGGTCAGGACGAGGCCAAGGAATCGCTGGAGGAGATCATCGACTTCCTCCACAACCCCGGCAAATATACCGCCATCGGCGCCAAGCTGCCCAAGGGCGCGCTGCTGGTGGGCTCCCCCGGCACCGGCAAGACCCTGCTGGCCAAGGCCGTGGCAGGCGAGGCGGGCGTCCCCTTCTTCTCCATCTCCGGCTCCGGCTTTGTGGAGATGTTCGTGGGCGTGGGCGCCAGCCGTGTCCGCGATCTGTTCAAGGAAGCCGCCAAGGTGGCCCCCTGCATCATCTTCATCGACGAGATCGACGCCATCGGCAAAACCCGCGACAGCCGCTTCGGCGGCGGCAATGACGAGCGGGAGCAGACCCTGAACCAGCTGCTGGCGGAGATGGACGGCTTCGACCCCAGCAAGGGCATCATCGTCCTGGCCGCCACCAACCGTCCCGAGGTGCTGGATAAGGCCCTGCTGCGCCCCGGCCGCTTCGACCGCCGCATCACCGTGGACCGTCCCAACCTGGCGGGCCGTCTGTCCACCCTGCAGGTCCACACCCGCAACATCAAGCTGGCCGAGGACGTGGATCTGGAGAAGATCGCCCAGGCCACCGCAGGCTGCGTGGGCGCAGACCTTGCCAACCTGGTGAACGAGGCCGCCCTCCGCGCCGTCCGCAAGGGCCGCCGCGCCGTGAATCAGAACGACCTTCTGGTGTCCTTCGAGCTGGTCATCGCCGGCAGCGAGAAAAAGGGCACCGTCATCACCGAACAGGAAAAGCGCATCATCGCCTATCACGAGGTGGGTCACGCCCTGGTGGCCGCCAAGCAGAAAAACGCCCAGCCCGTCAGCAAGATCACCATCGTGCCCCACACCCAAGGCGCTCTGGGCTATACCCTCCATCTGCCGGAGGAGGAAAAGTTCCTCATGTCCAAGGAGGACATTCTGGCGGAGATCCGTACCCTGCTGGCCGGCCGCTCCAGCGAAGAGGTGGTGTGCCATACCATGACCTCCGGCGCCGCCAACGACATCGAGCGCGCCACGGAAATGGCCCGCAATCTGGTGGCCCGCTTCGGCATGTGCGACGAGTTTGATATGATGGCCCTGGGCACGGTCCAAAGCCAGTATCTGGACGGCGGCTATTCCATGTCCTGCGCCCAGGAGACCTACGCCGCCGCCGACCGTGAGACCATCAAGATCATCCGCCAGTGCCATCAGGAGGCCAAGGAGATCCTGGAGGCCAACCGCGAGCTGCTGGACAAGATCGCCGCCTACCTGCTGAAAAAGGAGACCATCACCGGTCAGGAGATGATGGCCATTATCGAGGGCCGCGACCCCGAGACCGTGGACAACTACGGCGCCACAAAGGAGCCGGATCAACCCCTCTTCCGCCCCAGCGTCCCCGAGACCATCGAGGCCCCCGCCAAACACATCAACATCGTCTCCCAGCCCATCCCCATGCCCGACTTCGACGAAAAGCCGGAGGACACACCCACGGACGACCAATCCACCGAGGGCAAGCCGGAAGACGAAGGAAAATAATTATCCGATAAATGTTAATATCCCTGCGGCCATCGCCGCAGGGATATTTTTATTCCTCCTCGTCCTCTGCCTGCAAATACATCTCCTCACATTTCTGCTGCGCGTCGATCAAAACGCGCACCGCCTTTTCCACCTCGCGCGCCATGGTCAGATACATCTCCTTATACTCCTGTCCGCTCGGCATATGCTCACCTTCTTTCTTCTGCATTATAGGACAATTTAGTCCTAAATTCAATAGGACAATTTGACATAATTATCATGGTGATGATTATGAACAGATTGCAAGCCCTCCGCAAAGAGCGTGGCTTTACCCAAATCAAAATGCAGATGCTGACCGGCATCGACCAAAGCGCCTATTCCAAGATCGAACGGGGCGAGCGCTATCTCAGCTTCGAGCAGTGCCGCCGTGTGGCGCTGGCGCTGAACACCAGCATGGACTACCTGGCGGGCCTGACCGACGAAAAAGCCCCCTATCCCAGAGCAAAGCAGTGAGCATCCTTGGGATGCTCACTGCTTTATTCCCCCCCGTGCCGCGCAGCGGCACACCTTTTCTCTCTTCTCTTTTCTCTTTTCACTGAACAAAAAAGCGGGCCGCTCTACAGCGGCCCGTTTTTGTTCTTTTCAGCCCCACAACGTGGTCAGCATGGGAATGACCTGTTTTTTGCGGGACATGACTCCCGACAGGAACACCGTGTTGTCCTTGGGCTCCACGGCAAAGGCGTTGCGGATGGCGTCGTCGCTGCCGATAAACAGCAGCTGTGTGCCCTCCTGCAAAACATCCGTCAGCATCAGTATCACCATGTCGTAGCCATGCTCGTTCTTCATCTGCTCCATGGCCTTCAGCAGATCGTCCTTGCGCTCCATCAGGTGCTCCGAATCGATGCACGTCACCTGCCCCACGCCCAGATTCTGCTCGGCAATGTGGAATTCCTTGAAGTCGCTGCGCAGCAGCTCCTCCGCCGACTTGCCGTCCACCGCACCGGCGGCGAACAGCTCCCGTCCCAGGTCGTCCAGTGCCACCCGTGCCATGCGGGCCAGCCGCTCCGCCATGGCGATGTCCCGCTTGGTGCAGGTGGGGGACTTGAACATAACGGTGTCCGACAGAATCGCCGCCGCCATCAGCCCCGCCATGTGGGGCGAGGGCATCACGCCGTGCTCCTGATACATAGAGGTGATGATGGTGTTGGTGCTGCCCACCGGCTCGTTGCGCACATTGATGGGCTGCCGCGTCTGGATATCCGCCAGCCGGTGGTGGTCCACGATGGCCAATATCTCCGCCTGCTCGATACCAGGCACCGTCTGGGACAGCTCGTTGTGGTCCACCAGCACCACCTGCTTGCGCCGCGGACGCAGCAGGTGATAGCGCGACAGCGTGCCCACTACCTTCTCCTCCTCATCCAGCACGGGATAGCAGCGATAGCGGCTTTTCAGCACCACCTCGCGCACGTCGTCGATGTAATCGTCCAGATGGAAGCAGATCAGATCCCCCGTGGCGCAGGGGCGGGAGATGGGGATGGCCTGATAGATCAGCCGGTGTACGCGGCTGGCGTCAATGGGGGTGGAGATGATGCATGTCTTGCCCGCGTCCTTGATCCACTCCGGATCCACGTCCGTCTGACACAGGATCAGGCAGGACACCTGCATGTCCAGCGCCCGCCGGATCATGTCCGGCTGGCTGCCGCACAGCACGATGCTGTCGGCGCTGTCAAACAGCAGGTTTTCGCAGCTCTGGGGCAGGGCAATGGATACGCTGCCCGACAGGGTGTCCACCAGATCGCCGCCCTCTCCCACGATGCGTCCCTCGATGACGCTCAGCAGGTTGAACATAGGCACCTCCTCCACGATGGGGTTGGCGATGGTGTTCAGGCTGAAGGTGGCGATGTCACCGGCGGACAGCATACCATATAACGTCCCGTCCTCATTGGTGACCGGCAGCGCCGAGATCTTCTGGCTGCGCATCAGCTGCCACGCCCGATCCATGGTCACCGAGGCGTCCAGACAGGGCGGCCGGTCAAAGTCCAGATCCCGCACCTGGGTGCGGACGTTCTGGATCAGCCGCGGCGGCTTGAAGCCGAAGCGCTTCAGCATCCGGTTCGTCTCGTCGCTGATGGTGCCCATGTGCACCGCCACATACTCCTTCTCCCCCAGCGCATTCTTCAGCGCCGCGTAGGACATGGCAGCCACAATAGAATCCGTGTCGGGGTTGCGGTGTCCGGTCACATAGATCTCGTTCATATCGGTCAACTCCTTTGCGCAGCAATTTTCCTTTTTTGTTATTATAGTGCAGCGCCGCCCGTTGGTCAATGGTCTTGATTTACAGAAAAAAGCATGGTATCATAGAATTTAAGCAAAAAAATTACAGAAAATGAGGACGATAATGTATCACAACCATCATCTTCACGAAACCAGACATCTGAAAGAGGCCAATCTGCTGCAGGAGGAGAAATTCCGCCACCTGACCTCCGACCCCGTGGGCAGGCTGGTGTGCGAGATGGCGGTGCCCACCATCATCTCCATGCTGGTGACGGCGGTGTATAATCTGGCGGACACCTTCTTTGTGGGATTGATGCGCTCCAATGCGGCCACCGGCGCGGTGGGCGTGGTCTTTTCGCTGATGGCCATCATTCAGGCCACCGGCTTTTTCTTCGGCCAGGGCAGCGGCAACTATATCTCCCGCCAGCTGGGCCGCCACCAGACCGAGGATGCCGAGACCATGGCCATCACCGCCGTGACCCTGGCCTTTTCCGCCGGTGTGGTGCTGCTGATCCTCGGGCAGATCTTCCTGGAGCCCCTGGCGCTGCTGCTGGGCTCCACCGACACCATCCTGCCCTACGCCTGCGACTATCTGCGCATCATCCTGCTGGGCGCGCCGTATATGACCGCCTCCTTCGTGCTGAATAACCAGCTCCGCTTTCAGGGCAGCGCCGTCTACAGCATGATCGGCATCGTGGCCGGCGCGGTCATCAACGTGGGCCTTGACCCCCTGCTGATCTTCACCTTCCGCATGGGCATCAAGGGCGCGGCCCTGGCCACCATCATCGGCCAGCTGTTCTCCTTCGGCCTGCTGCTGTTCGGCTGCACACGGGGCGGCAATCTGCGGCTCCACCCCCGCAAGATCCAGTTCTCCCGCCATATTTTCAAGGAGATCCTGCGGGGCGGCTTCCCCAGCCTGTGCCGCCAGAGCCTTATGGCCATCTCCACCATCTGCCTGAACGTGGCCTCCGGCCTGTACGGCGACGCGGCCATCGCCGCCATGAGCGTGGTCAGCCGCGTCATGACCATGGCCAACTCCGCCCTCATCGGCTTCGGCCAGGGCTTCCAGCCGGTGTGCGGCTTCAACTACGGCGCCAAGCTCTATGACCGCGTACGGCAGGGCTTCCGCTTCTGCGTCAAATGGGGCACCCTGTTCCTGGTGGCGGCCTCCATCCTGGGCTACATCTTCGCCCCCCAGCTGGTGGCCCTCTTCCGCAACGATCCGGAGGTGGTGTCCTTCGGTACCGTGGCCATGCGCTGCCAGTGTGTCACCTTCCCCCTGGCTGCCTATGCCCTCATCAGCAATATGATGACCCAGACCATGGGCAAAACGCTGCCCGCCACCATTTTAGCCGCGGCGCGGCAGGGGCTGTTCTTCATCCCCGCCGTACTGCTGATGCCCCTGTGGCTGGACCAGTGGGGCGTGCAGCTGGCCCAGTCGGTGGCCGACGTCCTGTCCTTTGCCCTGACGGTGATCATGATGCGCCGCGTCTTCCAGAACCTGCAGGCCGAGGAGCACGCCGCCATGCTGCTGCATCACCACCGCACGTCCGAGCCCTATTCCGCGGAAAATCTCCCCAAAATGCCGGAAACCCTCTGATTTCCCCCTTTACAGACCACATAATTCCGGATATAATAGTATGGTTACTGAAATCCACCGATAAGGAGAATGACACATATGGCCGTGATCGAATACGACGATTATAAACAGAAGCTTCTGGCGCTGGAGCCCACCCTGGGCGAGCTGGAAAAGGCGCTGGGCATCCCCAAGGCGCGGGAGGAGCTGGCCGCTCTGCAAAAGGAGACGGAGCAGGACGGTTTCTGGAACGATCTGGAGCGCAGCCAGAAGGTAAGCCAGCAGATCAAGCGCCTGGAAAACAAGATCAAGAAGCACGACCGCCTGGTGGGCGAGTGGGAGGATACCCTGACCCTGTGCGAAATGGCACAGGAGGAGGACGATGCCTCCCAGCTGCCCGACGTGATGGAGGGCTACGAAAAGCTCCAGAAGGAGATCAGTGAGCGCCGTCTGGCCGCCCTGCTCTCCGGCGAGTATGACGCCAACAACGCCATCCTCACCTTCCACGCCGGCGCCGGCGGTACCGAGGCCCAGGACTGGACGGAGATGCTCTACCGCATGTACACCCGCTGGGCCGAGCGCCACGGCTACACCTATCAGCTGATGGACTACGAAGCCGGTGAAGAAGCGGGCATCAAGTCCGCCACCATTCTCATCGAGGGTGAGAATGCCTACGGCTACCTGAAAAGCGAGAACGGCGTCCACCGTCTCGTCCGCGTCAGCCCCTTTGACGCCAACGCCCGCCGTCAGACCAGCTTTGCCGCTCTGGAGGTCATGCCGGAGCTGGCCGACGACAGCGAGATCGAGATCCGTCCCGAGGAGATCGAAATGCAGGCCTGCCGCTCCTCCGGCGCAGGCGGCCAGCATATCAACAAGACCTCCTCCGCCGTCCGCCTGACCCACCTGCCCACCGGCATCGTGGTCTTCTGCCAGACGGAGCGCAGCCAGTTCCAGAACCGCGACAACGCCATGAAGATGCTGAAGGCCAAGCTGGCGGAGTTGAAGCTCCAGCAGCACGCCGAGAAGATCAGCGATATCAAGGGTGTCCAGATGAAGATCGAATGGGGCAGCCAGATCCGCTCCTACGTCTTCATGCCCTACACCTTGGCCAAGGACACCCGCACCGGCTACGAAATGGGCAACATCCAGGCCGTCATGGACGGCGATATCGACGGCTTCATCAACGCCTACCTGACCGCCGCCGCCAACGGCGAGCTGAAGTAAAAAACGTTTCAACAAAAAGAGCTGTGCCGAAAGGCACAGCTCTTTTTTAGGTCTTGTTTAAAGAGTGCAGGGGCGGGGTAGAACCCCGCCCCTACACACAGACACCACGGCGCACCCTTATACCCGATACACACCTTTCTCCGTGACAATAAGGTCAAACCGCCTGTCGTGCTCCTCCACCGGAATGTCCTCCGCCATCAGCCTCTCCCGACACAGCAGTGCCGCCGGACCGTGATAGCACGCAAAAAACCGGTCATAGTAGCCGCCGCCCTGCCCCAGCCGGTCGCCCCGCAGGCTGCAGGACAGGCACGGCGTCACCACCAGATCGATGTCCTCCACCGACAGCAGCGGGCAGTCCTCCTCCGGCTCCAGAATACCGTAAGCCCCCGGCTTCAGCTGCTCCAGCGCCGTCACACGGCACAGCGCCATGCTGTGTCCCGCCCCGCAGCGGGGCAGACACAGGGTCCTCCCGCTTGCCAACACGTCCCGCAGCAGCGCCGTCGTGTCGATCTCCCGCTCGGTGCCCACAAAGGCGAACACCACCTTTGCCGCCTGATACTCCGGCAGCTCCGTCACGCGGCGGCAGATGGCCGCGGCGCTCTCGTCCCGATAGGCCTGGGGCAGTATCCGCTCCATGGTGTGGATCTTCCGCCGCAGCGCCTTCTTTTTTTCCGCAACGGTCATGTCCCGTTCCTCCTTCGCGGCCCTCTCCGTCTTCTGGCGGCGGGCGATCTCCATCATCCGCTCATACATCTCATCCCCCACGCACTTGCGGGCATACTGGCACCACTGCACGCAGCTCAGCGCGTCGTTATACGCCACGAACCCGCACTTGTCGCAGGTCACCTGGGTGTCGGTGGAAAAGATCTCAATGGTATTGCCGCACACAGGGCAGGTCTTCTCCCGTATCGTCGGCGTGCGGGGTTTTCCCTGACAGCCATCCATGATCATGTCTCTGTCCTCCGGTTTCTCAGTATAGCGGACGCCTTACCGGCTCGCCCGCCGGAAAGAAATCCGTCTCCTTCACAGTATGCCCCTTTTCCAGCACCAGAAACTGCGTTTCCCACCGTCCGGTCACCAGATTTTCCAGCACGCGGTTGCTGCCGGTCACATAGTCCAGGTCGCACCGGATCAGATCGGCGCACTGCTGCATCTCCGCCACGAAATCCTCGGCGTAGCAGTCATACGCGCCGGTGTCGATCATATCGGCGTGGTGATAGCCCTCCATGAACCCGCCGAAGATGGACGTGCCGATCTCCATGCCGTACCGGCGGCAGATCTCGTCCTTAAAGGCCGCCACCGAATGCTCACCCCGATCGCAGTCCCGAAAGTAGATGTGCCCCTCCTGCTTCACATCGGGCCGCAGCGTGTCGTCCGTCTGCAGCATCATGGTAACGCAGTCGTCCATTTTCGGCAGCACCACCCGACAGGGCAGCGTCACGCCCTCCCACACGCCGCCGCAGCTGCACACGCAGGACAGCACCGTGGTAATATGGGCGGGCAGCTCCGCCATGGTCCGCAGCAGCGTCTCGTGCATCACCGCCGGTTCCTTGTGATTTTCCCACGCCAATTCCCGCACGGGAAAGTCCGTCCCCATCTTCCGCTGGGCCGCGTCCAGATGATGCCGCACCGAGGCGCAGCACAGGATCAGCGTATCATTCTTGTTCACGGCACACGCCCCCTTACAAAACCCATCACCTCCGGCTAAGCCGGAGGTGATGATCGCTCTTTCTTACTTCGCCTTCCGCAAAAAGCCGAACCACATGGTAAAGCCCACGAACAGACCTCCCAGAATGTTGCCCAGCGTCACCGGCAGCATGTTGCCCAGGAAGTAGTTGCCCCAAGTCAGGGCGCCCAGATCCAGACCGGCCTCCACGGCGGACGCCGCGTAGGCGGGCACCGTCTTGGCAAACAGGCCCATAGTGCAGTAGGTCATGTCGGCGATGGAGTGGTTGAACCCGCAGGTAACGAAGAACATCACCGGTGCCCACGCGCCGATAAACCGGCCCATGGTGTCCTTGGCCCCCAGACTCAGCAGTACGCCGATGGTCACCAGCACATTGCAGAGGAAGCCCATAAAGAACGCGTTCTGGAACGGCATGGTCATCTTGCCCAGCGCCACCTTCATGGCGTACACGCCCAGGGCGTTGCTTCCGGCGGACAGCCAGCCGAACTTGGCGCACAGCACCGCCACCAGGATCGAGCCGATGAAGTTGCCGATGTACACGAACAGCCAGTCCTTCAGCATGGCGCCCACACGCACCTTCTTCTCCAGCACGCTGATAAAGATCAGCGTATTGCCGGTGAACAGCTCCGCGCCGATCAGGATCACCATGCCCAGGCCGAAGGCGAACAGCAGGCCGGAGATGGCCCGAATGGTGCTGTTGTTGTCCAGTCCGTAGCTGGCCATATTGGTCACGCAGGAGGGAAATGCGATCAGCATACCCGCCAGCACGCCCAGCAGCAGCATCTTGCTGACCGGCAGGCTGCTCTTCTTCACGCCCGCCTCGGCGTAGTTGGCCGCGATCTCCGCAGGGGAAAACAGATTCATCTTCAGCCCTCCTTACGCCAGCGTGCGCTCGGCGGCCTCCACCACATGGCCGATCAGCACCGAGGTGGTCACAGCGCCCACGCCGCCCGGCACGGGGGTGATGGCCTCCACGATGGGCTCCACCTCGGCAAACACGGCGTCGCCCGCCATGCCGCCCTTGCCCTTGGAAGTCACCTTCTCCGGATCCCAGTTCATGGACACGTCGATGACGATCTGGCCCGGGCGGACATAGTCTTTCGTCAGGCTCTTCAGCACGCCGGCGGCAGACACCAGAATGTCCGCCTCGCGGGCCACCGTCTGCACGTCCTTGGTCTTGGTGTGGCACACGGTAACGGTGGCGTTCTTGCCCAGCAGCATCATGGCGGCGGGCTTGCCCACCACCAGCGAACGGCCGATGACCACGGCCTTCTTGCCGGTGCAGTCGATGCCGTAGTAGTCCAGGATCTCCATGCAAGCCTGGGGCGTGCAGGGGGCGAAGCCCAGCTTCTTACCCATGAACACACCGGCGTTGGACAGGTCGGTCATGGAGTCGATGTCCTTGCAGGCGGCCAGATGGTTGCAAATCTCGTCCTGATCCGCCTTCAGGTGCTTGGGCAGGGGGCGGAACAGCAGGCAGCCGTGGATGCTGTCGTCGGCGTTGATGGCCTCGATCTGGTCGATCAGCGCCTCCTTGGTCACGTCCTCCGGCAGCAGGAACTTCACCACATCCACGCCGATCAGCTCGGCACGGGAAGTAGCGCCCTTCTCATAGGACAGGTCGGAGGGATTCTCGCCGCAGCGGACGATGGCCAGCTTCGGCGTCACGCCCTTTTCCTTCAGCGCCGCCACACGCTGCTGCAGCTTCTCATTCATGGCGGCGGTCACTTCTTTACCCAGTAATTGCTTTGCCATATTCTTTTCCTCCCTTATTTGAAGAAACCGGCCTTCACGGTCTCAAAGATCCCGTCGGCCTTCTTGCCGTACACATCCAGCATGTTCAGGCACTTGGCGTTCATCTCCTCCGCCACCTCACGGTTAAGCAGGGTCTTGGTGTTGATGAACACGTTCAAAGACGCCGCCTGCAATGCCGCCTTCACGATGGTGGCGCCGCAGCCCGCGTCGGACACCGCCAGACGGGAGCCCTTCGCAGCAAACACTTCGATGGCGTCGATAGCCTCGCAGCACAGCTCCATAATGTGCATGGGCACCTGGCAGGCGGTGATGGTGGCCTCCTCCATAATGCGGGGCCGGTCGGGATCGTCCTTGGGGATGCCGTAGGCGTTGGCCAGGGGGATAAAGCCCTCCGCGTCGGCGGGCACCTGATCCAGCAGCTCCGTCTGCAGGGCGTCGCACTTCTTCTGCAGCGCGATGATCTCCGCCTCCACATCGGCGTACTTCTTCTTGCCCACGGTCAAAGAGCCGACCATGTTGCCCAGGGCGGTGCCGATGGCCGCTACCAGCGCGGACGCACCGCCGCCGCCAGGAGCCGGCTCGTTGGACGCCAGGACCGTGACAAATTCACGGCAGGATTTGGTGGTATAATCCATAGTTCTCTCCTCGTTTTCTCAAATCAATCTGTCAAAAAGAGCAGTTTGCTTTTTTCCTTGCCCGTCACATCGCCCGCTGCGGCAAACAGCCGTACCTCCTCCGCGCCTGCCATCGCCTGTGCCCAGCCTTCCGGCAGACGGAAGTACAGGTGCTCGTGTCCATGACCCGGCAGCGGCTGTGCCCGGCTGTACAGAGGCACCGTTTGCTCTCCGTCGTCGCCGTAGATGGTGATTTCCGGGCACAGGGGCGTATCGGTGTGGTTGCTGGCAATCAGCAGGATGTTCAGGCTGTCCCGCCTGGTCAGCGTGGTGCGGGCGGGATCAAAATAATCGATGGTAACGTCTTCCTTCATCATGCAGGTAGCTAACGGGAAAAGCTCCGGCGGCTTCAAGCCGCCGGAGCTTTCTTGTGTTTAAGTATCCAAAAATAGCCTTAATGCGTTCTGAAAAGCCTCGCAGAGTTCACATCCGCGCCGTGGAGCGAGGAAGAGCAAGTGCAAAAGGCGCGCAATCAGACCGCAAACCCTTCCGGGCATGAAATCGAAGATTTCATGCCGGTTTTTTAGAACAGGCCGCTGACCTTGCCGGTCTCGGTGTCCACGTCGATGCGGCGGTAGGCGGGGTTGGCCGCGGTGCCGGGCATCATGGAGATGGTGCCGGCCATGGGGCACAGGAACTTGGCGCCGCCATATTCCAGAATGTCGCGAATCGCCAGACGCCAGCCGGTGGGAACGCCCTTCTTGCTGGGATCGTCGGACAGGGAGAGATGGGTCTTGACCATCATGGTGCAGTAATCGGCGTACTTGGGATCGCTCTCAAAGCGCTTGGCCTTCTCCACCGCCAGAGGAGCCCAATCCACGCCGTCAGCGCCGTAGACTTCCTTGGCGATCAGCTCCACGCGCTGGCGCAGAGGCATATCCAGATCGTACAGGAACTTCACGTTCACCGGCTCCTCGCAGGCCTCCACAACGGTCTTGGCCAGCTCCACGGCACCCTCGCCGCCGAAGCGCCAATGGTTGGACTCGGCGCAGCGGATGCCCCGCTCCTTGCACAGCTTCTTCAGCAGGGCGATCTCGGCGTCGGTGTCGGTGTAGAAGCGGTTGATGCACACCACGGGGTTGATGCCGGACTTCTTGATGGTGTTCACATGGTGGAACAAGTTGCAGGTGCCCTTTTCCAGCAGCTCCAGATTCTCCTCGGTGTACTCCTTGGGCAGCGGTGCGCCGGGGGTAACCTTCGGGCCGCCGCCGTGCATCTTCAGCGCGCGGACAGTAGCCACCAGCACGGACACGTTGGGGGTCAGACCGCTCAGACGGGTCTTCACGTTCCAGAACTTCTCAAAGCCGATGTCGGCGGCAAAGCCGGACTCGGTGACATGGTAATCAAACAGCTTCAGCGCCAGCCGGTCGGCGATGACGGAGGACTGGCCGATGGCGATGTTGGCGAAGGGGCCCGCGTGGACCAGCACAGGCTGGTGCTCCACGGAGTAGCACATGGTGGGGTTGATGGTGTTGCGCATCCAGGCGGTCATGGCGCCGGCAACCTCCAGATCCTCGCAGGTGACAGGCTCGCCGCTACGGGAGTAGGCCACCACGATCTTGCCGATACGCTCCCGCAGATCCTTCAGGTCGCGGGCCACAGCCAGGATAGCCATCAGCTCGGAGCCCACGGCGATGCCGAACTTGGACTCCATCATAAAGCCGTCCAGACGGCCGCCGATGCCGATGATGATGTTGCGCAGACCCTGGGCGCAGAAGTCCATGACCCAGCCCATCTCGATGCGCTTGGGATCGATGTCCAGACGCTTCAGGCCCTTGGCGGCCAGCCACTCGTCGTTGTTGTTGCGCTCGTGCTGCATACGGGCGTTCAGGGCCACCATAGCCAGGTTGTGGGCGTTCATGATGTCGTTGATGTCGCCGGTCAGGCCCAGAGAGAACTCGGTCATGGGCATCAGCAGCGCGTTGCCACCGCCGGCGGCGGTGCCCTTCACGTTCATGGTGGGGCCGCCGGAGGGCTGACGCAGGGCGCCGCCCACGTTCAGGCCCAGCTTGCCCAGACCTTCGATCAGGCCCAGAGACAC
Source organism: uncultured Oscillospiraceae bacterium (assembly GCA_934573935.1). Lineage (GTDB taxonomy): Bacteria > Bacillota > Clostridia > Oscillospirales > Oscillospiraceae > Vescimonas. Next base: position 47,707 of record CAKTMO010000001.1, read on the forward strand.
GGTGGACTTACCCTCGCCGAAGGGGGTGGGGGTGATGGCGGTCACTTCGATGAACTTGCCGTCTGGCTTATCCTTCAGGCGGTTCATGACCTTGATAAAATCGATCTTGGGGGTCTTGCCATAGGGGATGATCTCCTCAGGCAGCAGTCCCAGCTTCTCACGGAAATACTCCACGGAAGGCAGGGCCTTCTCCGCTTCCTCCGCGATCTGCCAGTCCTTGTAAATGGTCGGATCCAGCGTGACGTGGCCATTGGCGTCAACATACTTGCCGTCTTTGAATTCGATTGCCATGGTAATTCCTCCTTGTTATTCTCAGGTTTCCCTGATATTGACATATCTCTCTTTCCGGCGCCCCTGCGCCGATGGATCACTTACTTGGTGATGCGGGCGCCGCGGCGTACCACCTGCGTGGCCTTATCCCGCAGCATCTGCTGGCGTACAACGTCCTGGAATCCGTTGTCAAAATAGGGCTTAAGGTCCTCCGGGCGCATGTGGTTGTCGGCGCAGATCTGTGCAAACGCGGCGTTCATCTCCTCATCGCTGACGGTCAGTCCCTCCAGCTCGGCGATCTTCTCCACCGCCTTCTGGGTGCGGAAGGCCTCCAGCGCGTCGGGCCGCATGTCCTCACGCAGCTTCTTCTCGTCGCTGCCGGTAAACTGGCAATAGGCCTCCAGCGTCAGCCCCTTCTGGGCCAGCTGGGCCTTCAGCGTCTCCAGCTGGGCCTCCACCATCCGGTCCAGCTCCTCGTCCGAGGGCCGCTCCTCCACGGTGGCCGCCGCCTGATGCATCAGCTGCCAGCACAGCTCCTGCTCCGCCCGCTGATCGTAATACTCCTGCAGGGCCTTGCCCATGTTCTCGCGCATCTGCTCCATAGTCTCGCACTGGCCGATCTCCTTGGCAAAGGTATCGTCCAGCTCATAGCTGGAGTGGCTGCGGATCTCATGGACGTGGCAGCGGAACTCCGCCGCCTTACCCGCCAGCTCGGGGGCATGATACTCCGTGGGGAACGTAACGCTCACCGTCACATCATCCCCCGCGTTGGCGCCGATCAGCTGCTCTTCAAAGCCTGGGATGAACATCCCGCTGCCCAGCGTCAGCGTCTGTTTCTCGGCGGTGCCGCCGGGGAACTGCACGCCCTCGGAAAATCCGGCGTAGTCCAGCACCAGCTCATCGCCCGCCGCGGCGGCGCGGCCCACCACCGGCACGATGCGGGGGTTGGCCTGCAGCAGCCGCTGCAATTGCCGCTCGATATCCTCAGCCGTCGCCGTCACATGCTCCAGCTTTCCCTGCAGGTTCAAATAGGTAAAACTCATCTGTTCTTATTTCCTTTTCATCTCTTGTCGGATGGCGGAGATCAGAATATCCCCCGCCACCACGCGATCCTCCGCCGAAAATCCGTCGGCGAAGTTGTCGGAATACAGGATCTGGCTGGAGGGCGGGAATTCCTCGTCCCCTGCATAGATCATCATCTGCATCCGATAGCCGCCCAAAAAGGCGAATCCATAGCCCGCGTCGCCGCGGGGCAGCTTTTCTCCGCCCATCCGCTCACAGGCGGCGGCAAAGGCAGGCACCTGGGTGCCGAAGGTAAACGCCGCCCGCGTCAGGCAGCGGCCCGTATAGGGCGTGATGTACAGCTCGCCCCAGGGCATCTCCCGAAAGGTCTTGTAGCCCAGCGACAGCGCCGCTTGCTTCCCCTCCAGCAGATACCGCAGCAAAAAGGTCTGGCAGGGCAGGTTCGTCAGCGCGAACGCATCCTCCCGCTCCGCCGTGATGGCGTATACCGGCCACGCAATGCGGTATTCGGTGTCCAGCAGCCGCACCGTGAACCGGCCGTCGGCGAAAGGCACGCCGCAGCGTGCCGCCGCCTCCTGTGGGTCAAGCTTCTCAAACAGTGCCAGATAATGGGAAAACGGCACTTCCTCTTTGTTGTTCTGGATCTCCATTGCTCACTCCTGTACGCTGGACGGAAACAGCTCCTTGTTGGTATGGGGCAGGAAGCAGGCCGCCACGAATTCCTCCATGTACCGCGGCTCGGTGGACAGCTCCAGATACGTCATGTTGCTGGCCAGCTCGTGTACCTTCTCCTCCGCCGCGTTGGACAGCACCAGCGCGTAAGCGCCCGCCAGCGAGGAATTGCCGATGTATTCAAACAGCGCCCGATCCACATCGGGGAACATGCCGATGCGCACGGCGTTCTCCATGTTGATGCCGCTGCCGATGCCGCCCGCCACATAGATGTGCTCCAGCACCGCCACGTCCATGTCCAGCGAGGACAGCATGATGTGGATGGCGGAGAAGATGGCGCCCTTGGCCCGAATGAAGCACTCGATGTCCACCTCGGTAATGGCGATCTCCCGCCCCGTGTCGCTCTCATTGCTGAAGGCCAGCACATACCGGCCCATGCCGTGCTCATCCCGCAGGATGCGGCGGTTTTCCCGCACGAAATGTCCCTTGGCAGAGATGGCGGAGGTGCGGTACAGCTCGGCGATCACGTCGATGATGCCGCTGCCGCAGATGCCGACGGGCTTCTGGCCCTCCCTGCCCACAACGGACAGTGTGGGCTCCAGCGTGTTGCGGTCGATGGTCACGGCCTCCACCGCGCCGTCGGTGGCCCGCATACCGCAGGAGATGTCGCCGCCCTCAAAGGCGGGGCCTGCCGAGCAGGCGCAGGACATCATAAAGTCCCGATTGCCGAACACGATCTCTCCGTTGGTGCCCAGGTCGATGAACAGGGAGAATTCATCCTTGTCCCAAATGCGGCTGGTCAGCGTACCGGCGGTAATGTCGCCGCCCACATAGGAGCCGATGTTGGGGGCCAGCACCACCCGCGCGTCGGGATTGGCCACAAGGCGGATGTCGCCGGCTTTCAGCCCGCTCCAGTGGAAGAAGGTGGGGATATACGGCTCCATCCGCACAGGATCGGCGTCCACGCCCAGCAGCAGATGGTTCATGGTGGTGTTGGAGGCCACGCAGCACCGCAGGATGCGGTCGCTGTCCACCTTGGCGCTGGCGCACAGCGCCTTGGTCAAGGGCTGGAGCGTCTCCTCCACGATGGCCTTCTGCAAGCGCGCCACGCCGCCCTTCCGGCCCTGCTCCACAATGCGGTTGATCACGTCCGCGCCATAGCGGATCTGCCCGTTGCCGCCGCTGCCCTTGGCCAGCAGCCTGCCGGTCTTCAGATCGGTGATCACCGCCGAAACGGTCGTCGTACCAATGTCGATGGCCAGGCCGCACATGGGCTGGGGCTCACCGGCGTTCCGCACGTCCATGGCCTGGAACACGCCGTCTTTCAGCGTTCCCGACACGGCCACATGGAAGCCGCTTTGGCGCAGCACCCGTGCCAGCTTATGTACCACCGGATAGCTCAGGCGCACCTCCTCGCAGCCCAGGGCCGCCTCCAGCGCCATGGTCAGCCGCTCGGTGTCGGGCATGGTGTCCTCCAGCGTGGGCTCCTCCATGGTGACCTCCGTCTCCACAAAGTCGTTGCTGAAATCCACGCCCGCCGCCTTCAGATCCTCCTCCAGTCGGGTAAAAATGGCGATCTCCTCGCCGGTGGACAGATCGGCGGTCTTCATGCGGCTCTGATAGGCCGAGGCGATGTCCGGCACCATCACCGTCACGTCGGAGCTGACCTTGCTGGCACAGCTGAGACGCCAACCGGCGGCGTAATCCTCGTCGGTGATGTGGCTGGTCTGCAGGCCCTCCACGGTGCCCTCCAGCAGCTTCACGCGGCACTTGCCGCAGGAGCCGTTGCCGGAGCAGGGCGCGTCGATGGCTACGTTGGCGGCACGTGCCGTTTCCAGCAGCGTTTCGCCGGGCGCGGCGGTGGCTGTCACCGGCGTCGCGCCGTTTTCAAAGGTAAAGATGACCTGATACATAGTAATTCTCCTTGGGGTCGCGTTTTCCCGCGGGGGCGGCGACCGCCGCCCCCGCGGAAGAGTCGGTTACATCAAGGGCTCCATGCCCAGCACGGGATGGTTCTTCTCCGTCAGGAAGTTCATCAGCTCCTCGCAGTCGGTGCAGATGGTCTCGTCGGCGATCATGTCGCTGAAGTTCTCGATGCCGTACAGCTCCTTGGCGGTCTTGTTCAGCCGCTCCGCCACGTCGTCCTTCAGCTCCTTGGGCATCCACACGATGCGCTCGATGCCGCCCTCGGCGTGGATGAACTTCTTGGAGGCGATGAAGTGGCGGCCATGGCCCATATAGCCCGGGGTCTGCACGCCGCCGCCGGTGCAGGACGCCAGCTCGCCGAAGGTCATGCCCACGGGGGTGGTGCCGCTGTACTCGCGGTTCACCACGATAAAGCCGTTGGACATAGGCTCAATGCCGCAGATGCACTCAAAGCAGCCGCAGGAGGTCATGGGGTCCTCCAGGATGGAGTACAGGGTGACAGATTCCACCGCGCCGTGGGTGGCGTTCTTCACCATCTCGTTGACGGACTCATAAGAGCCGGTCCGCTCGTCCAGGCACCCCACCTTGTCGATGGGCTGGGACGGGCCGTTGGGATTCAGCTCATAGGTGGCCTTGGCGTCCAGCCAGGACACCGCGCCGCACAGGCCCAGACGCTCGGGGGTGACCACGCAGCAGTGGGCAGGGGCGAAGGACTGGCACAGGATGCAGGTGTAGAACTGATCCACCGACTCGTCGGACATAGAGGCCAAACGGTCGTCGCGCATGTTGTAGCGGGGCATTGCCTGCTCCTCCAGCAGCTTCTTGGTCTCAGCCGCGTCGGTGATCAGCGTGATCTGGCACTTATCCACCACCGTGTCGAACTCATCCATGATCATGTGGTACAGCACCTCGCCGAAGTCCTTCATCCGCAGACCCTTCTCAAAAGCGTCGTTGGACACGCGGACACGCAGCAGGTTCCGCTGGCCGGTGTGCATCACGCCCTCCATGTAGTTGAACCAGGCGTGGATCTTGCGCTCGATGACAGACTCAAAGTCGGCCTGCATCTTCTTGCCGTACACCTCGATAAAGGTGCCCATGGCATATTCCAGATCGCCGGAGTCGATGTCCGGTCCGATCAGGGTGATCTTGTGATCCTCCACCTCGTCGGCGCCCTTCATCAGCACCAGCTCGCAGGTGGGGTTCTTGGCGGACCAGAACTCGGCCTTCACGTCCGCCTTACGGATGATCTCGCCCTCAAACGCGGCGGAGAACGCCACGGGGATGGGCAGCTCCTTGGACTTGATCTTGATGTTCCGCAGCTCCAGAGAGTGCTTCACGGTCTCGCCGTGATCCAGTACGGACTCCAGCGCGCCGGGCACCTGATTCTCGCCCAGGTCGATATCCACCACCACGGGGAAGCCCAGCGCGATAGCGCCGGCGCCCGCGGAGACCACCACATTGTCGATGGCGCCGAAGGTGTTCACGAAGGCAGGCACGCGCTCCTTGGTATAGGCCAGCAGGCCGGGCAGATCGCCGGGCTGCACGTTGCCGAAGATCAGCGCCGCGCGGATGGCCACGGTGACCACATGGATCACAGCCGTCACGTCATGACCCAGCGGGATCACGCGGAACTCCAGACCCATCTTCACGCCGCCCTCGGCGCACTGCTCGATCACGTCGCCCACCATAAAGGTCATGATGCCCTTGGACTGATAATCCTTGACCACCTTCACGGCGTCCTCGGGATTTTCCGCCTTGCCCAGCACCACGGCCACACCAGGGATGTCGCCGGTGACCAGCGGCACGCCCAGAGAACGGATGATAGGATCGGGCACGAAGCCGATACCCGGCACGGCCGCCTCCTCATAGGCGTCCTTGGGCTCCACAAACTTCAGGCCCTCCAGGATCTCAGCGCCCACAGCGGTGGCAAGGCCCGCGTTCAGCGCCTGGCCCAGATCCTCCTGATTGGTGATCAGGCTCTTCAGCACGCCCACGCAGGCAGGCAGATCACCCAGCGTCTTCACCTTCACGCCGGTGGCGGCGTAAATGGTGGGGAAGAAATATGCGGTGTCGGGGAATGCGATTTCTTTGTCTGCGCCGTATTTGGCGATCGCGTCGTTGACTGCACCTTCCGTCAGGCCGGCCACGGCGTTGGAACCGCCATAAATCAGGTCGGTTAATACGCTCATAAGGTTGATCCTCCTACTAAAATTTTGTGACTATACCAAAGCCGCCCGCCGCCGCGTAACGGCGGCGGGCGGCGATCGGTCTCTACTGCGCCGTCAGGCTTACTCGTCCAGATAGCTGTCGGAGTACAGCACGTGATTCTTGAAGATGTCGCAGGACTTGATGGTCTCCATCAGCCGCAGGTCGTTGGGGTTCACGATGGCGGAGGTCAGACCCTGCATCATGGCCATGGCCACCAGCGTGGAGTCCAGGATGGGACGGACGGCCTTGGGCGCGCCGTTGGAGTTGTTGGACAGGCCGCCGGTGGACTTCAGACCCTCGTCGGCGAACATCTTGATGGCGTTCAGCACGTCCATCTGCTTATCCTGCATGCCCTTGACCACCAGGAACAGGGGGTCAAACCACAGGTCGGAAGCGTCCATGCCCAGGCTCAGGCCGCGCTCCAGCATGTGGTGGCAGTGCATCATGCGCTCCTCGTTGTCCTTGGCGATACCGTCGGCGGAGCACAGGGCGATGACGATGGCGTCGTTGGCAGCGGCCAGATCGATGTTGGAGATACGGGAACCGGCGTCGGCGGAGTTGACGATGGGCTTGCCGTTGGTGCGGTTATAGACGTGGATACCGGCTTCGATGGCCTTCTTGTTGGCGGTGTCGAGAGCCAGAGGCACATTGTTGAAGTTCTCCTGCAGCAGCTTGACCGCCCAGGTCATCAGCTCGGGGCCGTTGGACTCGGCAGGGCCGATGTTCACGTCCAGATAGGTGGCGCCGGCCTTGATCTGCTCGGCGGCACGCTTCAGGATGGGCTCGGGGTTCATGGTGTTCATGGCCTCGCGGATCACGGGGCTGATGCAGTGGATGCGCTCGCCGATGGTGACGAACTTGGGGGAGTTGGGGTCACGCTGCTTGTAGGTCACGCCCATATCCACCACGTCGATCTTGGGGATGGACATGGAGATCTTCTCGAAGTCCAGCGGCGCGTCCGCGTCCACGACCTTCTTCTCCTCGGCGGGCTTCTTGGAAGCAGCCACCGCCTCGGCGGCCTTGATGTACTCGCCGTCCCGCAGATACTTCACCAGCTCCACGGCCTCGCGGGTGCCCACCACCACGTTCCAATCGGGCAGCTTATCCTGAATGTCGCCCTTCATCACGGCGGCCTTGCCGGGGATGATCAGGGTGCGGTTGTTGATCTTACCGGCGATGTCGTACTCATCAAAGAACTTCTTGATGGAGCCGGAGGAGAACTTGCCTGCGGCCCACGCGGTCAGCACGGACATACCGGATGCGTCGGTGATCAGCAGGTTCACCGGCACCTTGGAGCGCTCCAGCTCGCCGGACACCAGGAAGTAGGTCAGGGCGAAGTCCACCGTCAGGGCGCAGGGATCGTCGGGAGTCGCGCCGTTGATGGGATAGATGCCCGGCTCCACCTTCATGGGCTTCTGGGGGTCGGTGAACACGTTCTGGCGCAGGCCGTACAGCGGCAGCGCCTCGGCATAGCGCATGGTCTCCATCACCACGATGGAACCGTACTTCATGGTGAACACGGAAGCCAGTGCCGTCTCCATATGTACGTCGCCCTTGCACAGCTTGGCCAGGTTGACGATGGAGGGATAGCCGAAGGTGCGGTCGCCGTCCTTCAGGGCGGTGCGGCGCACCAACACGGCGTTGGCAAAGGTCTCCTTGATGGTGGCGCCGGTCACGTCGATGATCAGATTCTTGTTCTCCAGCTTCTCCAGCGCGGCCACGGTGTCGTGGATCTCCGCCAGATCGGCGCCCTTGACGCCCAGCACCACGCCGGCTTCCACCGCCAGGGCGCTCATGGCCTCGTAGTTATCCTTGTTGGCGCCGTTCAGCACAGGCTTGGTCTCGCCGATGGCGGCCAGGGCCAGCTTGGCGTTGTCCACGCTGTCGGTGTCGATGATCACGGCACGCTCGGTGGCGGCAGCCTTCTTGCACAGGTCAGCCAGACGTGCGCCGTCGCCGCCGTCATGGACCAGCAGGAACTCCACATACTCCCGCTCGCCGATACGCTCGTAATCCACCGCCTTCATCTCGGCGATCTTGGCATCCACAGCGGCGTCGTCCATGCAGGTGCACAGGGACACGGCAAAGCGGTTGCGGTTGACGAAGGTCTTTTCATGACGCATCATGACGGTCTCGCCGCCCAGCTTCATGCCGCCGGCCTCGATGGTCTTCATGGGGGGCGCGGTGGCCTCGCTCAGCAGGGCGATGGCCTCCTCGGACATATAGGGGCACTTTTCGATGGGCAGCGCGCCCTGGGCCACCTTCATGCAGAATGCCATACAGGTGGGAACGCCGCACTCCTTGCAGTTCTTCTTGGGAGACAGCTTGAAAATATCTAAACCTTTAACAGCCATTGTTTGCTTCCTCCTTTCCGCGTCAGACCAACTCGCCGATCATGGCGGCGATGGTGCGGATGGCTTCGGGGTGGCGCATGATGACGGCGTCGGAGCCGCTGGCCAGCACGGCGGCGGCGGTGACGATCTCCATCTCGATACCGCGCTCTTCCTGAGAGCCCCATTCGGGCATGTCGGCCTCAGGCATGATGGACTCCTTCACGCCCCAGGTGTCGGCGGACACGGGGGTGATGATGGGCATCTGCAGCATGGCGTCGGACTGGCTCAAGGCGGCGTCCTTCACGCGGTCCAGCGTGGAGGCCACATACTCAAAGCCGTAACCGGCGGCGGCGGAGCCGATGTTCATCACGATGGACTGGGCGTTGACGCCCAGCTGGGTCATCACGGTGTTCAGCTGCTTGGCCAGGTTGATGTCCACGGCGGACTCCGCGCCCACCTTCTGGCCGTAGGCCAGACCCGCGCCTGCGCCGATGGCCTTATAGTTCTCGTCGCGGGCGGACAGCACCAGAATATTCTTGCCGGCCAGCGCCTCGGCGATCTTGTTGAACAGCTCGGTATCCTTCTCGATATTCTTGCAGCCCATCACCACCAGCGGCATGTCCGTCGCGTCGGCCACAGACTTGGCCAGCGCCACGCACTCGTCCACGCTCTTGTTCTCGCCGTTGGGATCGGCGCCCTCCAGGTGCAGGCAGATAAAGGAAGCGCCTTCCATCTCGGCGGCACGCTTGGCCATGTCGGCCACAGTGGCGCAGCCCTCATAGAACTTCTGCTCGCCGGGCATGGTGCACATGGCCATACCGGCGTCGGTCAGCTCCACGCCGATCTTGGGCGCGTTGGCGATCTCACCGTCAAAGGTGTGGAAGGCCAGCACGTTCTGGCCGCCGATGGTCACGGCCTTGTCGCCGACGCCCAGCACCACCTCATTGATGCGGGCGTTGTAGGCTTGCTTCTTGGGAACGAAAGACATCTTGACAAATCCCCCTTAGTTGATGTTTTAAGTTACAGCTTCAGCTCTTTCAGGATCCCCGCCAGCGCCCTCTTCACCGGCGCGTCGTCGGGAACCTGCGAGCTGGGTTTTCCTTCGCAATCATAGGCGTAAACCGTCTCGTCCTGGGGCAGTACGCCCGCCAGCTCCAGGTGGTATTTTTCGATCTCCTCCGCCACGCCGGGGTTCAGCTCCCCGTTGGGCGCGCGGTTGACGATCAGCTTCATGACGCCGGGCTTCAGCTCCAGGTCACGGATCATCTCCGCCAAGCGGCCCGCCGCCTGGATACCCCGCCGCGAACAGTCAGAGATCAGCAGCATGGTGTCCACATGAGGCAGCGTCCCGCGGCTGATATGCTCCAGGCCCGCCTCGTTGTCGATGACCATGTAGTTGTAGTTGCCCACGTACTTGTCGATCTGGGTCTTCAGTACGCCGTTGACAAAGCAGTAGCAGCCCTTGCCCTGGGTCCGGCCCATCACCAGCATGTCATAGTCGTCCTCCTCCACCAGCGCGGAGCTGAACTTCATTTCGGCGTAATCCGCCTTGGTCATGCTGGGGGGCACGGTGCCGTTCTTCTCCGCCTGGGCCATCTCCTCCCGAATGTCGCCCAGCGTGGTCTCTACCTCCACGCCCAGCACCTCGTTCAGATTGGAATTGGCGTCAGCGTCCACTACCAGCAGCGGGCCCTTCCCCGCCTTGCACAGATAGTCGATCATCATGCCGCAGGTGGTCGTTTTGCCGACGCCACCCTTGCCTGCCACTGCAATGATATGTGTCTTTCCCATAGTTTGCATCATCCTTTTGCGGTGCCCGCGGGGAGGGAAGCTCCCCGCGGGACACAGGGGTCAAATAACGTTCAGATCAGGTCCAGCAGGCCCGCCGCCTTGGCGATGTAAGCCACATCGTCATACTTGTTCAGGGCGTACAGGTGGATGCCGTCCACGCCGCAGGCGCGGTACTCGTCGATCTGGTTGATGGTGTACTCGATACCGGCCACCTTGAAAGAGGCCTTCTTGCCCTCCACATCCGCGTCAAAGGGATCCTTGACGAAGGGATTGGGGAAGATCCAGTTCTTGGAAATGATCTCGCACAGGGCGCGGGGCATGACGCAGCCGTTGCGGCTCAGGGCCATGTTGATGGTAGCGGCCTGATCCAGAATAGGCATGATACCCACATCCACGGGCATGGTGATGCCTGCGGCGCGGATGGCGTCCAGCCAATAGCGGAACTGGTCCATATCCCAGCACAGCTGGGTCATGATGTAGTCGGCGCCGTTGTCCTGCTTCTGCTTCAGGAAGGCGATGTCCGCCTCCAGGGAGCGGCAGGCGATGTGGCCCTCGGGGGAACCGGCCACCGCGATGGTAAACTTATCGCCGAACTCCTGACGCACGAACTTCACCAGCTCGGTGGCATAGTGCAGGTCGCCGCCGGTGCCTTCCCAGCCGAAGGGCAGGTCGCCGCGCAGGGCCAGCATGTGGTCGATGCCGTGATCCAGATAGTTCTGCAGCTGCTCCTTGATGCCCTCCTTGGTGTTGCCGATGCAGGTAAAGTGGGTAACGGGAGTGCACTTGCCGTCCTTCTTGATCTTGTCCAGGACCTCCAGGTTCTTGCCCACGTTGGAGCCGCCCGCGCCATAGGTGCAGGAGATGTAGTCGGGATTCAGGGTGTACAGCTTATCCAGCACACCGTCAGCGCCGCACAGCTTCTCCATACCCACGTCCGTCTTGGGGGGGAAGACCTCAAAGGAAAATGCAGCTCTCTTGCTGAAAATGTCCTTCACGCTCATAAGTTACCTCCTTAGTATCCAATCATACATAATTTATCATGATCCCTGTCATGGGATATAGATACAAGCTTTATTGGCAAAAAATCTAACGATTTTGCTGCCAAGGCTCTTTACGGCCTCGGCCCCCTCTGGGAGGGGGCTGTCGAGCGCAAGCGAGACTGGGGGAGAGAATTCGAGATTTATATTCTCTCCCTCCGGCGCTTCGCGCCACCTCCCTCTCAGAGGGAGACGATGTAAGGAATCGAAGCTTTTTTTACAGCTCCGTGAACAAAAACGTCTGGTGCATCCCCGCGCTCTCCACGAACACGGTCATATCGCCGCCGCGGTTGGTCTCGGCGGTGATGTGTACCTCTCCGCCCTTGATCTCCCGCCGGACCCATTCCGCCGGATCGTCCGTCTCCACCTCGAAAAACAGCACGTCCCGCATCTGATTGCGCTCACAGCTGTTGTGGATCTCCCGCACCATCTCATAGCGTTTCATGGCCGCCTCCCGAAAAAAGAAAAAACGGCCCCCTTATGTTCCAGACAACGATGTTCGCCTTCGCACCACAGGGCCGCGCGCTCCGCGCATTTGCCGGGGCAGTCACGGCGTTTTTCACCGTATTCCTTTCCCCATTGTTATTTTTTCTACAATTAGAAATTATACTTGAAACCATGCGGTTTTGTCAACCTTTATTTCGTGCAAATCCTACAAAACGGCCATTTCTCTCCCCGTCCCCGCCCCACCGTTTATACGCCCTTGTGAAAATAGCCCTACGGCCCTGTGAAAATTTTGACAGATCGACGAAAAATAAAAATTTTCCTTTTTTGCCTTGTAATTTTCCCCCGCTGCGCGTATGATACAGACAGTGTGCGCAGGCGGAGCGTCTCTCCCCTGCCGGACACATCCCTTGCTGCAAGAGTAGAAGTGGCGCGTTAAGTGCCGGTCGGATGGGAGGTTGCCGCCGGACGAAGGAGCTTGCTCCGCGATGCCATCTTCGCATCCGCTGTTGCAGAGCGCGGCCCCGCCGCGCGCGGAACAACTGCATACCCTTTCCCCAACCTCCTCCCACTTTTTTAGTTAGGAGGCCTTTTTTATGTCCAAACACCCCGAAAAGTCCGGCTGGAGCGTCCGCTCCATCGCCATCTGCGCCCTGCTGACGGCGCTCAGCGTCATTCTGGCCCGTCTGCTGATCCCCATGCCCAACGAGACCACCCGCTTCTCCATCGAGGCCGTGCCCATCTTCATCGCGGGCATGCTGTTCGGCCCGCTGCCCGGCGCCCTGACCGGCTTTGCCGCCGACTTCATCGGCTGCCTCTTCACCCCCTACGGCTACAACCCCATCTTCTGCGTCCCGCCCATCCTGTACGGCCTGTGCGCGGGCTTCTTCCGCCCCTGGCTGACCCAGAAGATCTCCCCCCTGCGCATCGCCGCGGCGTTTCTTCCCGCCCTTGTGCTGGGTTCTATTCTCTACCAAAGCGGCTCCCTGGCCCTCATCTACGGCGGCGAGAGCAAGATGGCCTATTTCGTCACCAAGCTGGCCACCCGCAGTGTGCAGTTCGCCGTCACCGGCGTGCTGGATGTGCTGCTGGTGTGGGCGCTGTGCCGCTCCCGCGTATTCACCGCCGCCGGCGTGTGGCCCACCGTGGCCGCTCCGGCCCAGAAAGGAGTCTCCGGACAATGACACTTGACGAAGCCTTACACTATATCCACGCCGTCTGCTGGAAGGGCAGCATCCCCGGCTTAGAGCGCATCAGCGCCCTGCTGGATAAAATGGGCCATCCGGAGCGGACGCTGAAATTCGTCCACGTCACCGGCACCAACGGCAAGGGCTCCACCTGCGCCATGGTGGCCTCGGTGCTGCGGCAGACGGGCTACCGCACCGGCCTGTACACCTCCCCCTACATCGTCCGCTTCAACGAGCGCATGCAGATCAACGGCGAGATGATCCCCGACGACGAGCTGTGCGCCATCACCGAGGAGATCAAGCCCCTGGCCGACAGCATCTTCGAGCAGCCCACCGAATTTGAGATGGTCACCGCCATCGCCTTTGCCTGGTTTGCCCGCCGCCAATGCGACGTGGTGGTGTGCGAGGTAGGCATGGGCGGCGAATTCGACGCCACCAACGTCATCGGCCCTCCCGAGGCCGCCGTGCTGTGCAATATCGGCCTGGACCATACCGAGGTGCTGGGCGACACGCTGGAGAAGATCGCCGCCACCAAGAGCGGCATCATCAAATCCGGCTGCGACGCGGTGCTGTACCGCTCCACCCCCGCCGTGGAGGCCGTGGTGGCCCAGCGCTGCCGCGAGGTGGGCGCCGCCCTCCATCTGGTGGACTTTGATTCTCTCCGCCCCCGCTCCCATTCGCTGGAGGGGCAGATCTTCGATTTTGGCGGCATGGAGGCGCTGCACCTCCCCCTGCTGGGCGAGCATCAGCTCCACAACGCCGCCGTGGCCCTGACCACGCTGGCCGTGCTGCAAAAGCGGGGCTGGAAGATCACCGAGGACGATATCCGTCAGGGTCTCTCCCGCGTCGCCTGGCCCGGCCGCTTCCAGATCATCCGCCGCGATCCCCTGTTTCTCATCGACGGCGGCCACAATCCCCAGTGTATTCAGGCCCTGGCCCGCAATATCACCGATTATCTGCCGAACCGCCCCCTGACGGTGCTGACGGGCGTGCTCAGCGACAAGGATTACCACTGCATGTACCGCAGCGTGGCGGATCACGCGGTGGAGTTCATCGCCGTCACGCCGGATAACCCCCGCGCCCTGACAGCCCAGGAACTGGCGCGGTATCTATCCAGCTTCGGCAAGCCCGTCACCGCCTGCGATTCGGTGGCCGAGGGCGTCCGCCTTGCCATCGACCACGCCGGAACCGACGGCACCGTCCTGTGCTACGGCTCCCTCTACCTGCTGGGCGATGTGATCCACGCCGTGGACGAAACCAAATGACCTCAAAGCGGCAGGCGTCCCCTGCCGCTTTGGTTTATCCGGTATTAACGCCACAATCCACCCCGTCAAAGGAGACCCCCATGTTTGCTGACTTACACATTCATATGCTGCTGTCCGGCGCGGATTGGAAGGCCGCCATCGCAGGGCACCAGCCCCAGCCGGACGACGCCCTGATCCGCCGCAGATTGCAGGAATATCAGGCTTCCGGCATCACCTACCTGCGGGACGGGGGCGACCGGTTCGGGGTCTGCCTGCGGGCGAAGGAATTGGCTCCGGAGTATGGTATCACCTATCGCACACCGGCGTTTCCCATCTATAAAAAGGGTCACTACGGCAGCTTCATTGGCCGCGGGTGGTCGGACATAGCGGAATACCGCGCGTTGCTGGCGGAGGCAAAGGCGGCGGGGGCGGATTTTATCAAGCTGATGGTCTCCGGATTAATGGACTTTTCCGCCTACGGCGTTTTGACGGAGGCGCCTTTGACCGGTGCGGAGATGCACGATCTCATTGCCGCCGCCCACGACCTGGGCTTTGCCGTCATGGCCCACTGCAACGGGGCGGAAGCCGTGAAAAACGCAGTCATAGCAAGGGCTGACAGCATCGAGCACGGGGCGTATCCGGATGATGGCGCCTGCCATATTCTGGCAGGAAGCGGCACGGTTTGGGTGCCCACCCTCTCCACCATCGGCAACCTGTTGGGCAGCGGACGGTATCCGGACGAGGTGGTGGAGCGCATCCTCCGGTCGGCCCAGGAGAATGTGCGAAAAGTCGCAAATCTTGGCGGCCTCATCGGCTTGGGCTGTGATGCGGGAGCTTTTCGGGTGCCCCATGTGGCGGGCACTTTCCGCGAAGAGCAATGGCTGCGCCAGACGCTGGGCGAAAAGGCCGAGGACATACTGTCCGCCGCTGAAGGACAAATTCGGGCAAAATTCTGATTTTTATTGGTACATAAACGGCGGTTATGGGTACCAAAACGGTACATAAACGGCCGTTATCGGTACACTAAAACGCCGGATTTTTCTCTCCCGCCGTCTCGGCTTACGCCGAGACACCTCCCTCGTCAGAGGGAGGCTTATTTGATAAAAAAGAGGTATTCGGGCGCTGCCCGAATACCTCTTTTCGCTATTTGGAAAATTTCCCCTTACATGAGAGGCTCCATCTCCAGAACGGGATGGCCCACTTCGGTGAGGAAGCCGTACAGCTCCTCCATGTCGGTGGTGACGGTCTCGTCCGCGATCATGCTGGTGAAGTTGTCGATGCCGTACAGCTCCTTGGCGGTGGCGTTGATGCGGTCGGCCATCTGATCCTTCAGCTCCTTGGGCAGCCAGACGATGCGGCCCATGCCGCCCTCGGCGGCCAAGAACTTCTTGGAGGCGATGAACTGCTTGCCGTGGCCCATGAAGCCGGGGGTCTGGACGCCGCCGCCGGTCATGGAGGCCATCTCGGAGAAGCTCATGCCCAGGGGGGTCATGCCCACATGCTCACGGTTGGTGATGACCACGCCGTTGGACATGGGCTCGATGCCGCAGATACACTCGAAGCAGCCGCAGGAGGTCATGGGATCCTCCAGGATGGAGTACAGCGTCACGCGCTCCAGGGCGCCGTGGGAGTACTTGCAGACGGCCTCGTTGACATCCTCGTAGGCGCCCAGGCGCTCGTCGGTGCAGCGGGTCTTGGGGACGACCTGGCAGGGGCCGTTGGGATCCAGCTCGTTGGTGGCCTTGGCGTCCAGCCAGGACACGGCGCCGCACAGACCCAGACGCTCAGGCGTGACGATGCAGACGTGGCTGGGGGAGAAGGCCTGGCACAGAATGCAGGTGTAGAACTGATCCACGGACTCGTCGGTCATGGACTTCAGGCGGGCGTCGCGGGCCACGAAGGCCTCGTTGGCCTTGGCGCGGATCTCCTTGCAGCCCTCGGGACGGGTGCAGATGCGGACCTGGCACTTATCCACCACGGACTCGTACTCGCCCTTGACCTTGGCGTACAGCACCTCGCCCAGATGGCGGGCGCGGAAGCCGGATTCAAAGGCGGACTTGGACACACGGATACGGATCATGTCGCGCTGGCCGGTATGCATGACGCCCTCGATGCAGTTGAGGAAGTTGTGGAACTTACGCTCGACGACCGGCTCGAAATCGGTCTGCCAGGACTTGCCGGCCACTTCCAGGGTCATGGTCAGGCAGATCTTGGAGCCGGGCTCGAACTCGTCGAAGTCGGGGCCGTCCAGAATGATGGCGTGATCCTCGATATTCTGGGCCTCCTCGGTGCGGCAGAACTCGCAGCAGTCCACGCGGGAGCCGTCGATCTCGATCTGGGTGTCGTTCTTGCGGATGATCTCGCCCTCGAAGGCGTTGGAGAAGGCCACAGGGATGTCGATATTGGTGACCTTGATCTTGATGTCGCGGGCCTCCAGAGAGGTCTCGATCCAGTCCTGGGTATTCTCGTTGATGATGAGGGACTTGGGAACGGCCCACATGTCATCGGTGTCGTTGGTGATGACGGGGAAGCCCAGCTGGATGGCGCCGGCGCCGCAGGCCACGGTGATGTCGGGCACGGGGGCGCAGGCGTTGACGAAGGCGAAAATACGGTGGAAGGAGTAGTCGATATGGCCGTCGTAATCACCGGGCTGGACAGCGCCGAAGATGAAGGCGGCGCGGACCACCAGGGAGATGATATGGCCCACGGACCAGATATCCTCGCCCACGGGGACGACGCGGACGTCGAAGTTCATGGTCATGCCGCACTCGATCAGCTGGTCAATGATGCCGCCGATGAGGAACACGAAGATACCGCGGGACTGATAGCCCTTGACGGTCTCCAGAGCCTCCTCCTTGGTGGGAGCGGGGCCGATCATGACCACGAAGCCGGGGATGTCGCGGGTGACCAGGGGCACGCCCAGGGTACGAACCTCGGCGTCGGTGAAGTGGCCGTGGTAGTTGGTGCCGGCATAGGGGTCGGGGTTGCGGGCATACTTGCAGGCCTCGATCATCTCGGCGGCGATGGCGGTGCCAACACCGGAGGTAAAGATATCCTTGGTCTTATACTCGCGGGTCATCATGGCCTTCACGTCGGCCAGGGTGTCGCGCAGCTCGCCCAGGGTGGTGACCTTCTTGCCCAGGTAGGCGTAAATGCAGGACAGGTAGTAGGCCGTGTCCGGCATCTTCATGGGAGCGGATTCGCCCAGTTCGGCGACGACGGCGTTGATCTCTGCCTCCGCCTTGGCAAACATCTCGTCGGAGCCTCTGAATACTCTATCAAATAATCCCATTGATCTATTTCATCCTTTCAATCATTCATGTCTCGTCGATGCGCGCCTTGATGGCCCGAATTTCTTCCACGGCCCTGGGGCTGACATCGTAAGGGGAAAGGCCGCGCCGGTCGGCGTCGATGACCTCGGCATCGTAGCTGATGAAGCCCAGCAGGTTCTCCGCGGGAATACGGGAGCGGACAAATTCACGGTCGGCGTCGTCACGGATCTTGTTGGCCACCACGTCCACACGGGTGACGCCCAGGTCGGCGGCCAGCTGCCTGACCTTTTCATAGGTCTGCACGCTGCGCGCGCCAGGCTCGATGACCACGATAAAGCGGTCCATGCTTCCGGCGGTGCCGCGGCCCAGATGCTCCAGCCCCGCCTCCATGTCCATGATGACCACATCATCCTTGCGGAACACCAGGGCGGAGAGAATGGACTTGAGCATCACATGCTCGGGGCAGACGCAGCCGCCGCCGCCGGTCTCCACCGTGCCCATGACCAGCAGCTTGACGCCGTTGATGTCGCGGGCGAATTTGTCGGGGATATCGCTGACCTGCGGGTTCAGCTTGAAGAATTTATTGGTATAGGTGGCGCCGGTGCGCTCCTCTACCAGCTGACGCATTTTGGAAATGGGGGTGATGGAATTGACCTCTTCCTCCGTCAGACCCAGGGCCAATCCCAGATTGGCGTCGGGGTCCACGTCGGCGGCCAGCACGGTACGGCCTTCGTCGGCGTACAGGCGGGCCAGCGTGGAGGAGAGCGTCGTTTTGCCTACGCCGCCCTTTCCGGTAATGGCTACTTTCATTGGTTCGACCTTTCCTCAGTCAAGATAGGCTCTTATCAGATGCCCAGCGCGGCACGCTTGGCCTCGATACCGGCGATCATCTTGTCGCCCAGGCTTTCGATATCGGTGTCCACGATGAAGCGGGCTTCCACCCAATCCTTGACGCCGTGCTCGCCCTGGAGCAGCTCCACCACCTCGCTGGAGCCCTTGGTGTAGGGATCCACGCCCAGGTAGGTGTCGATACCGGTGGCGACCACGTAGTTACCGATGGAGACGGCCTTCTCGCTCATCCACTCGGGGGCGCAGCCGCACAGAGGGATCTGGGAGATGTTGATGCCCCAGTCCTTGGCGATATCGGAGGCCAGCAGCATCATGCGGGAGATATCCACGCAGGAGCCCATGTGCAGCACGGGGGGGATGCCCACCAGCTCGCACACGCGCTTGAGACCCTCGCCGCAGTACTCCTTGGCGGCGGGATCCATCAGACCGGCCTTGGCGGCGGCCTGGGCGGAGCAGCCGGACAGGATGACGATGATGTCGTTCTTCAGCAGCTTCTTCATCAGCTCGATATGCGCGGTGTCGGGACGGACCTTGGGGTTATTGCAGCCCACCATGGCCACGGCGCCCCGCAGCA
This sequence comes from uncultured Oscillospiraceae bacterium, assembly GCA_934573935.1. GTDB lineage: Bacteria > Bacillota > Clostridia > Oscillospirales > Oscillospiraceae > Vescimonas. The sequence continues at coordinate 66,537 of CAKTMO010000001.1, forward strand.
CACCGGCCTTGACGCAGTCGATGAGGGGCTTGGTGGTGCCGTATGTATCCACGTGGGAGTTGCACACGCCGTCCAGCTCCTTCTTGATGGCCTCCAGAGAGTAGCCCACGCGGGCCTTGGTCTTCAGCTCGGGGATGTTGACCAGCTCGGGGCGGCGGTTCTTGAAGTTCTCGATGGCGGTTTTGACGATGTTCTTGGCGTTCTCACCGGCGCTCTCGGCATGGAACTCGATGAAATCAGAGTCGGGAATGCGGGCGATGGGAGAGGTGGTGATGAACTTGGTGTGGAAGCACTTGCTCAGAGGGCCCAGCGCGGGGAAGATGCACTGCACGTCCACCACGATGGCCTCGCAGGCGCCGGTGAGCACCACGTTCTCCTGGTTCAGGAAGTTACCGGCCATGGGGATGCCGTGGCGCATGGTGACTTCGTTGCTGGTGCAGCAGACGCCGGCCACGGTGATGCCCTTGGCGCCGTTTTCCTTGGCGTAGGCGATCATCTCGGGGTCGTTGGCGTAGAACACGATCATCTCGGACAGGGAGGGATCGTGGCCGTGGACGATGATGTTGACGTTGTCCTTCTCCATAACGCCGATGTTGGCGGTGGTGTCAATGGGCTTGGGGGTGCCGAACATGACGTCGGAGAACTCGGTGCCCATCATGGAGCCGCCCCAGCCGTCGGACAGACCGGCGCGCAGGGACTGGCGGATCAGCGCCTCCGGCATGGAGGAGCAGCCCATATGGGTCATATGCAGAGACTGGGAGACCTCACGGTCGATGGCGCGGGGCTCGATGCCGGCCTTGTTCCACAGCTCTTGTGTATGCTCCGGCGCGCGCTTGAGGAAGCGCTGGACGCCGAAGGGCTTGCCGTATTCCAGCAGGCCGATCTCGGCCATTTCGTGGGCCAGGTCGTAGATGTCCTTGCCCTCGGTCTCCACGCCCCATTCCTTGGCGATGCGGATCAGCTTATCAGGATCCTTGACCTGATAGTTGCCGCCCTCGCGGGTCTGGTACAGGGTGTGCATGATCTCACGACCATGGTCGGAGTGGGTGGCGGAGCCACCGGCGGTGAAGCGCAGATAGTTTCTGCCGACGATGCCGTGCACGTCGCAGCCGCAGATGCCGCGGGGGGCTTTGGGGGTGATGCGGCAGGGGCCCATGGAGCAGATGCGGCAGCAGGTGCCGGCTTCGCCGAAGCCGCAGTGGGGGGTCTGGTTCTTTGCGCGCTGTTGCCAGGAATCCGCACCGACCTTGACGCCGTTTTCCAGCAGCGCGGCCGTGGCGGCTTCCATCTGTTCCACCGTGATTAAACGATCCCAATCTTTCAAAGTGTAATCCTCCTAACGGTTTTTTTGCCGGTCGCCGCGGCGCGGTGACCGGCCTGCTTATTCTATGTGTGTTGCCCTATCGGATGACGGTTCCTCCCACCCTCATCTTTGACATTACTTTAACAAAGTATTGGGCGCTTGTCAACAAGGGAAATCAAAATTCCCGTGGTTTTTTGGAAAATCTCCATAAAATTTCGCGGCGCTCCCGAGTGCGGCGGCATATGTCCGCGGAGGGGTGACACCCCTCCTCTTCTCCCCGATCCGGCAAGCAGAAAGCAGCGCCGCGGCAGGTGCCGCGGCGCTGCTTTTTCATTTTGTTTATTCGTTGCCGGGGAACTGGGGGATGGTGGCGAAGCCTTTGGCCAGATCGGCGTCGGTGGGGATATAGTCGCCCATGTCGCCATCGTTATACTTGCCGTAGGCCACCATGTCGAAGTAGCCTGTGCCGGTAAGGCCGAAGACGATGGTCTTCTCCTCGCCGGTCTCGCGGCACTTGACGGCCTCGTCGATAGCGGCGCGGATGGCGTGGCTGGACTCAGGGGCGGGCAGGATGCCCTCGCAGCGGGCAAACTCCTCCGCCGCCTGGAAGACGCTGGTCTGCTCCACGCTGCGGGCCTCCAGATAGCCGTCATGATACAGCTGGGAGACGATGCCGCTCATACCGTGGTAGCGCAGGCCGCCGGCGTGGTTGGCGGAGGGGATGAAGCCGTTGCCCAGGGTGTACATCTTGGCCATGGGGCAGATCATGCCGGTGTCGCAGAAGTCATATTTGAAGACGCCGCGGGTCAGGCTGGGGCAGGAGGCGGGCTCTACGGCGATGATGCGGTAGTTGGCCTCGCCGCGGAGCATCTGGCCCACGAAGGGGGAGATGAGGCCGCCCAGGTTGGAGCCGCCGCCGGCGCAGCCGATGATGATGTCGGGCTTGATGCCGTACTTCTCCAGAGCGGTCTGGGTCTCCAGGCCGATGACGGACTGATGCAGCAGCACCTGATTCAGCACGCTGCCCAGGACGTAGCGATAACCCTCGCGGGTAGTGGCGGCCTCCACGGCCTCGCTGATGGCGCAGCCCAGGGAGCCGGTGGTACCGGGGAACTCGGCCAGGATCTTGCGGCCCACCTCGGTGGTGTTGGAGGGAGAGGGGGTGACGTTGGCGCCGTAGGTGCGCATGACCTCGCGGCGGAAGGGCTTTTGCTCATAGGAGCACTTGACCATGAACACGCGGCAGTCCAGGCCCAGATAGGCGCAGGCCATGCTGAGGGCCGTGCCCCACTGACCGGCGCCGGTCTCGGTGGTGACGCCCTTGAGGCCCTGCTGCTTGGCGTAGTAGGCCTGGGCGATGGCGGAGTTCAGCTTGTGGCTGCCGGAGGTGTTGTTGCCCTCGAACTTATAGTAGATCTTGGCAGGGGTCTGGAGCTTCTCCTCCAGACAGTAGGCGCGGACCAGCGGGGAGGGACGGTACATCTTATAGAAGTTGCGGATATCCTCGGGGATCTCAAAATAGGCGGTGGTGTCGTCCATCTCCTGCTTCACCAGCTCGGCGCAGAAGACGCCGCCCAGTTCCTCGGCGGTCATGGGCTTCAGGGTGCCGGGGTTCAGCAGGGGTGCGGGCTTGTTGGTCATGTCGGCGCGGACGTTGTACCAATATTTGGGCATCTCCTCTTCGGTGAGGTAGATCTTGTAGGGGATGTTTCTGTCTTTCAGCTCTTTCATGATGTTTCTCCTTTATATTCTATAATGTATTGATTTCTATTCAGGCGAAATAATCGATCTTCATGGCGTGCTTGACCTTGTCCAGTGTCTTGGCGGCCTCGGCCTGGGCGGCAAAGCTGCCCTGACGCAGAATCTCCATGACGGCGGCGGGGTCCTTTGCCAGCTCCTGACGGCGGGTACGGATAGGCTCCAAGGTCTCCTGCAGGACGTTGTTGAGGAATTTCTTCACCTTCACATCCCCCAGGCCGCCCCGCTCATAGTGGGCTTTCAGCTCATCCAGATCGGCGTAGTCCGGCAGGTAGCGGGCAAAGTGCTCGTCGGTGCAGAAGGCGTCCAGGTACAGAAACACGGGGTTGTCCTTCGTGTTGCCAGGGTCGGACACCTGCAGGTGGTTGGGATCGGTGTACATGCCCATGACCTTGGTGCGGATATCGTCGGGGTCATCGGAGAGGTAGATGCAGTTGCCCAGAGATTTGCTCATCTTGGCCTTGCCGTCGGTGCCGGGGAGGCGGAGGCAGGCCTCGTTATCCGGCAGGAGGGCGGTGGGTTCCACCAGCGTCTCACCGTAGAGCTCGTTGAAGCGGCGGACGATCTCGCGGGCCTGCTCCAGCATGGGGAGCTGATCCTCGCCCACAGGGACGGTGTCCGCCATGAAGGCGGTGATGTCCGCCGTCTGGCTGACGGGGTAGGTCAGGAAGCCCATGGGGATGCTGTGGTTGAAGCCACGGAGCTGGATCTCCGCTTTGACGGTGGGGTTGCGTTCCAGACGGGCCAGAGTCACCAGATTCATGTAGTAGAAGGTCAGTTCCGTCAGCTCGCTGACGTGGGACTGCACCAGAATGGTGGACTTTTTCGGGTCGATGCCGCAGGAGAGGTAGTCCAGCGCCACCTCCAGGATGTTGTCCCGCACCTTCTGGGGATGGTCGAAGTTGTCGGTGAGGGCCTGGGCGTCGGCGATCATAAAGAACAGCTTTTCAAATTTGCCGCTGTTCTGCAGGGTAACGCGGTTGCGGAGGGAGCCGACGAAGTGGCCCACATGAAGCCGTCCGGTGGGACGGTCGCCTGTCAGAATGATCTTTCCCATGATGGTTTCTCCTTTTATGTGAACATGTTTTTGAACAAATAAAAAATCCTGTCTCATGAAAATTTCATGAGACAGGATGTAAAAGCAATTCCTGCGGTACCACTCATATTGACGTAAAACGTCCACTTTGCACGCACCATCATGCGCTCCGCCGGGGTAACGGCCGCGGCTGCCGTCGGGTATTACTTGCCATTTCCGGCTTTCTCCCCGCCCTCGTAAGGCCATTCGCTGTACATTCCGGTGCTGCGCTCCCACCAAATACGCGGCTCTCTGAAAGGTTCCTGTACAGGTACTCCTCTTACTCGTTGGTTTGGTTTTTGATTATGGAGGTACTTTAGCACTTTCGGGACGGGTTGTCAAGAGGGAATTTTCAGGGACGCAAAATTTTTGTAGGGGCCGGCGACTCTGTCGGCCCGACCGGTGGCCTGTCAAATCACCGTCAGGGCGGGCAGAGTCGTCCGCCCCTACAAGGTTTGCCTCGTCGGGCGAGGCGACCTCACAGCGCCCGCATGAACTCCGGTTTCAATCCCACGCCGGACAGGCCGGACTGCACTTTGTCCAGCAGGGCCTGACGGTCGCGGTTGAGGGTGCCCTTCAGGGTCAGGTAATTGCTGGCGTGGTTCATACGGAAGACGCTGCCCTCGGAGTCGATGTGCTGCAGGAAGAGCTCCGTCTCCTTCAGCACCTCCACGGGGCTGAGAAGGGTGAACTCCCCGTCCCGCACCCACTGCTCCAGCGGTGTGCCCCGCTCCACCATCAGCGTCAGCAGGCCGATATACTCCGGCTGCATGGCGCTGAGGGCCTCCGCCGTGCCGATGGCGTGCTCACGCCACAGTTCCACGCTGCCCAGGCCGGAGATGGCCGTGACGGACAGGGCCATGCCGCAGCGGCGGGCCTTCTGTCCCGCCGCCACGATGGCGGCGGCGCTGTGGCCCTTGCGCATCCGCTCCAGCACCGCGTCACAGCCGGATTCCAGGCCCATATAGACCATCTGCAGGCCGCTTTGCCGCAGCAGGCGCAGGTCGTCCTCCGACTTTACCTGCAGGCTGGCGGGCGAGGCGTAGCAGGTGACCCGCTCGCACTCGGGAAACAGGCCGTAGATGAGGCCCAGGATCTGCATCAGGTCGTCGGTCTTCCGCATGAGGGCGTCGCCGTCCGCCAGGAAGACACGGGGGACGCCGCGGTAGAGGCGGCGGGCGGTCTCGAAATCCTCGCGGATCTCGTCCATGGGGCGCATGGCGAAGTGCTTGTCGTCGTACATATCGCAGAAGGCGCAGGTGTTGTGGCTGCAGCCGTAGGTCACCTGGACGATGAGGCTGTAGGCTTCAGAGGGGGGACGATAGACTTTTCCTTTATAACGCATGGTCATCACTCCTTTGTGGGTATTATGCCATAGTTTGGGGCGTTTGAAAAGCATATTCTTTTCCGGCGGCGCATAGGCTGTGGCATATCAACAAACGAGGTGGACAGCGTATGAACCATAATTTCAATCGGGTGCAGCTATGCGGTACGGTGGACAGCGCGCCGGTGCTGAGCCATGTGAACCATGAGGTCTCGTTCTATAAATTCACGCTGGCGGTGGAGCGGCTCAGCGGGCTTTCGGACAAGCTGACGGTGATCGCGCCCCAGGGGCTGCTGGAGGCGGCGGGCGTCGGCGCGGGGGACACGGCCACAGTGCGGGGACAGCTGCGCTCGTTCAACAACAAGAGCGGCGAGGGCAGCCGGTTGGTGATCTCCGTATTTGCCCACACGCTGGAAAAGGGCGGGGAGACGCCCCTGAATCTGATCCAGCTGTCGGGCGTGCTGTGCAAGCCGCCGGTGCTGCGGCGGACGCCGCTGGGGCGGGAGATCAGCGACATCATTCTGGCGGTGAACCGGCGGTACGGGCGGGCGGACTATCTGCCCTGCATCGCCTGGGGCGCGGTGGCGCAGCAGGTGGCGGCCATGACCACCGGAGAACGGCTGACGGTGGAGGGACGGGTGCAGAGCCGTACATACACCAAGACCGAAGACGGCGTCACCACCGAGCGCACGGCCTATGAGGTGTCCATCATGCGCCCCGCGCTGCTGGAGGAGTTTCTGTTCTGACTTGACGTGTCCCCTCCCCCGCCGTATAATGGCGGCAGAGAAAGGGGGCGGCGAAGGTGGATAAGTGCGAAAGCTGCGTGTTTTACAGCTATGACGAGGACTATGACGACTATATCTGCGAGATGGATCTGGACGAGGACGAGATGATGCGGTTTTTGAGCAATCAGAGCGCCCAGTGCCCCTATTGGCGGCCGGGGGATGAGTATCTGACGGCGCGGAAGCAATAGATCGCGTGGATGACAAAAGGGAAAACCCCGCACCAAAGGCCCCCTTGTGTAAAGGGGGCCTTTGGTGCGGTGCATGGTGGAAGTGCTCGCGTTCACCGCGCGGCGGGGTGAGGGCACCCCGCCCTACGGAGGCTTGTCGTTGGCTGCTGCGTATAGGATGGTCTGCCCTTAGGCTGCCGTAGCGGCCTCCTCTTACACAAGGGAGACTATGGGGTGCGTACGTTCACCGACGGGGCGTCGAGGACGCCGCCCCCTACGCACTGATCGCCGGACTTGTCCGGTTACTGGACAGGGCGTCGAGGGCGCTGCGTTATGCAAATATTTCCCGCAGCCATACATCCGCTCATCAAACACACCGCTTCGCGGTTCCACATAGAATGGAACGCGGGCGGTGTGCTGTTTTGGCAGCCGCTGCCGCGTAATCTGTTCTTTTCAGGAGGTTTGCCATGGCAACCATTACCAATCAGGCGGCACTTTCCTATAACGGTATCACCACGCTTTCCAACATCGCGGTGGGCGAGCTGGTGGAGGCGCTGACCGCCAGCAAGACCGCCGCCGACACCACGTATACCGCCGGCGGGGTCAAGACCTTTGCCATTTCGCTGGTCAACTCCGGCGCGTCGGCACTGACGGGGCTGACGCTGACCGACACGCTGGGCAGCTATCCCTTCGGCGGCAGGACGCTGTATCCCATGACGTATGTAAGTGGGTCGCTGCTGTACTACGTCAACGGCGTATTGCAGGCCACGCCTGCCGTCACGGCCGCCGCGCCGCTGACGGTCACCGGCATTTCCATCCCCTCCGGCGGGAACGCCATGGTGATCTATTCCACAGCCATCAACGAATTCGCGCCCCTGGGCGTGGCGGACAGCATCACCAACACCGCCACCATCAGCGGCGGCGGTCTGGCCACCCCCGTCACCGCCACGGAGACCATCACCACCTCCGCCGCGCCCCAGCTGTCCATCAGCAAGGCCCTGTCCCCCGCCACGGTGGTGGAAAACGGCACGCTGACCTATACCCTGACGCTGCTGAACCGCGGCAACGCCGCCGCCAACGCCACCGACGATCTGGTGATCACCGACACCTTCGATCCGGTGCTGCGCAACCTGACCGTCCGGTTCAACGGCGTACTGTGGACAGAGGGCACCCAGTACACCTACAACGCCGCCACCGGCGTGTTTACCACCACGGCAGGCGCGCTGACGGTGCCCGCCGCCACCTTTACCCAGGACCCCACCACCGGCGTTTTCACCGTGGATCCTGGCACGGCCCAGTTAGTGATCACCGGCACGCTGTAAGGGTTCGCGGGAACGGCGGAAACAAAAAAGAGACGGCGAAAGCCGTCTCTTTTTTGACAGTGAGCGTCGTCTTACGCATCCGCTATCGGGCATCGCCGCGCGGCGGTACGCCGCTTTATGACCGGCAGCTTGTCGTCGTCTCTCGTCTACCCATAGCCTAATAGTAGCACACATAGCCTATATTGGCAAGACTTTTGGGCTATGCTAAAGAAAAAGCAGGGAGGGTGGTAAGGATGGACACGATCTGCGCGGTGAAGAACCGCATCTTGCAGCTGTGCGGAGAGCGCGGCATCAGCATCAACAAGCTGGCGTCCATCAGCGCGCTGCCGCCCTCCAGCGTGAAAAACATTCTTTATGGCAAGAGCCAGAATCCCAAACTTTTGACCATCAAGCTGCTGTGCGACGGCCTGGGCATCACCCTGGGGGAGTTTTTCTCCACACCGGAATTTGACGCGCTGGAGCAGGAGATACAGTGATTGAAAAGGCTGTCGGCGTGTTAAAAAAACATGCCGGTGGCATGTTTTTAACGCCGATCTCGGCGGCTATGCCGCCGTAGCTTCCATCAAATTTCCACCGCACCATCTTAGAACAATCCCCCAGTCTCGCTCCGCTCGACAGCCCCCTTTGCACAAGGGGGCCTTTGGATGGTGCGGTGCATCGAAAATACTTGCGTTCACCGATCGGGCGGATACCCCAAGGGTACTCGTTCCGCTGCGCTCCACAGCGCAGGTCGTCCGACCCTACGGGTGGTGTCGCACCCGTTACGTTCACCGCACGGCGGGGTGAGGGCACCCCGCCCTACGAAGGGTATTACGAAGTTGTGCGTAGGGGCGGGGTTCTACCCCGCCCGCCGGTTATCGGAAATGCCGTCGTAAGCCAAGCGGGAGGGCAGCGCCCCTCCCCTTTGAATTTCCACTGCACCGTCCAAGATGTCTCATCACACAGCAAAGGCCCCCTCTGTCGAGGGGGCCTTTGCTTATTCCCGCCATTGCTCGGCGTCGGGGGAAAAGGCGACGCGGATGGTGGGAGGGGCCTGCGCCTGAGAGGCGGAGGACTGCTTTTGCAGCGCCGCCCGCATGGCCGCCAGCTCCTTCATGGCGGCGGCCAGCTCCTTGACCTCCTTTACGGCAGTCTCGTCGCCGGACATGCGGTCTGCCAGGTGGTCGCAGGCGCGGGTCAGCTTTTCCACCGCCTGGCGCATATGGCTCTCCCATGCCGTGGCTCTTGCCATGGATCACGCTCCTTTCGTCAAATACGGCGCGAATCGCTGCGCCGCGTAGTCCGCCAGGCAGTCCGTGCAGACCGCCTGGCCGTTGATGTGGTAGTAGGCCTCCCCTGTGTAGATCTCGCCGCCGCACTGGCTACAGACCGCGCTGACGCCCTCGTAAGGCTGCATATCGTCACCTCCCTGGCTGTGGCGGCAAAAAAAGAGGCTGTTGCCCCGCAAAAGGCAACAGCCAGAGTGTTTTCACTTCTTTCCCAGCTGATAGAAGGCCACGGCGCTGGCGGCGGCCACGTTGAGACTGTCCACCCCGTGGGCCATGGGGATGCGCACCGTATAGTCGCAATGGGCGATGGTGCCGGCGGCAAGGCCGTCCCCCTCGGTGCCCAGTACCACGGCCAGCTTGTCCTGGGCAAGTAGGCGGGGATCGTCGATGGACAGGGAGTCGTCCCGCAGCGCCATGGCGGCGGTCCGGAAACCCAGCTGCCGCAGCAGGGCCATGCCGCCCTCCGGCCAGGGGGCGCTGTCGGGGAAGTAGGTCCAGGGGATCTGAAACACGGTTCCCATACTGACGCGGACGGCACGGCGGTACAGAGGGTCGCTGCCCTGGGTGCTGAGGAGCACGGCGTCCATGTTCAGGGCGGCGGCGCTGCGGAAGATGGCCCCGATGTTGGTGGGGTTCATGACGTTTTCCAGCACCGCCACCCGACGGGCATTGGCGCAGACCTGCTCCACCGTGGGCAGCTGGGGGCGGCGCATGGCGCACAGCATGCCCCGGGTCAGCTTGAAGCCCGTCAGCTGCTCCAGCACCTCCAGGGGCGCGGCGTAGACGGGGATATCCGCGGGGCAGCGCGCCAGCAGCTCGCTTGCCTTGCCCGCCACGTGCCTGCTTTCCATCAGGAAGGACACCGGCACGCAGCCCGCGTCCAGGGCGCGGCCGATCACCAGGGGGCTTTCGGCGATAAACAGGGCGTTGGCGGGGTCGGCGCGGTTCACCAGCTGGTTTTCGGTGAGACGGGCGTAGACGTCCAGCTGCGGCGCGTGGAAATCCGTGATCTCATGCAGGTCCATGGCGGCATCCTCCTGGTTTTGTTCGCATCGGGGGGATGCGAACGGGGTTTATTTCTCGTGGACGATCAGCTCCGTCACATCGGGGCGGGAGTAGTGGCCGCAGGGGTCGAACTCCATGCGGGCGCGGGCGGCCTGATCGGGGTCGATATCGGCGTAGATGATGGTCTCGCAGTCCCACACCGGCTCGGTGACATAGTGGCCGTAGGGGTCGATGATGGCGCTGCCGCCGTTGCAGGGGGCTTTGGGCAGGCGGGCGATCTCGTCGGCGGCGGGGCCGTGGTAATCGGTGGGGTACATGTCCCTGGTGAAATACTGGTTCACGTGGAAGACGAAGCACTTGCCCTCGATGGCGATGTGCTTGATGGTGTCGTGCCACTCGGGGTTATTGTTGGTGTTGGGGCACAGGTAGAGGCTGACGCCCTTCTGATACAGGGCCACGCGGGCCAAGGGCATATAGTTCTCCCAGCAGATCAGGGCGCCCATGGTGCCCCAGGGGGAATCCACCGTGGGGAAGTAATCCCTGTCGGCGTCGCCCCAGACGATACGCTCGGCGCCGGTGGGCTTCAGCTTGCGGTGGTTGCACAGCAGCGTGCCGTCGGGGCCGAAGATCATGTTGGCGCAGTAGAGGGTACCGTTATTCCGGCCCCGCTCGGTATAGCCGATGGAGACGTAGGCGCCTGCCTCTTTGGCGGCGGCGCCGATGCGGTCGGTGTCGGCGCTGGGACAGAGGACGGCGTTGTCGTAATAGATCTTCCAGTCGTCACGGCACTCCTCGGTGCGGCTGCCCACGGTGAAGCCGTAGGTGAGGCCGTAGGGGTAGCAGGGGATCAGGGATTCGGGGAATACGATCAGCTGCGCGCCGTTTGCGCCGGCTTCACGGATCTGGTCGCACACCTTGTCGATGGTGGCGTCCTTGTTGAACATCACGGGGGTGGCCTGTACCAGCGCCACGCGCAGCTTGTTTTGCAGGTCTTTCATGGGGGAGGCCTCCTCGTTTCTTTTTCGGTGTGTTTATCCTACCAGAAACGGCAGCGTTTGTAAATCGTCTTTTCCGCGGCGTTTCTATTTCCTCTCAAAATTTTTGGTAATACGTTATATTAGCAAATTGTGAGGATCGCATACAGGAATCGCCGGTTTTCGTAAAAATCCCACAAAGTTTGTCGGTTTCACCTGCCGGAATATCCATAATTTGGATGTTGACTTTCGCAGTTTGAAGTTCTAAAATCAGTGCCAACAAAACAAACAGCCGGAGCGAGTCCGGCAGGAAGGAGACCACTATGGCACGCCGCATGATGAACCGCAATATGCTGCACAATGACAAGGCCCAGCGCCGCGATATGGTCTCCTATTTTGCCGGTATGGCTCGCTTTTTCGCGGGCTTCTATTGGTATTCCTATTTTTGCTCCCGATACCGCAGACCGGCTGAAACGACATAAGCGCAGGACCCATTTTTTACCATTGGCGTCAAGCGGCTTCGTCTTTCGGACGGAGCCGCTTTTCATTTTGTCCCATCCACACTTTGCACATTTTGAGAGGAGAAAAATTATGACTGCAATCCTTGCCGCGGCTGTCATCTTCGTGGTGTTCGCCGCAGGAGACATGATCTCCGCCAAAACAAAAGCCATTGTTTCCATGCTGCTGGTGGCCTCGGTGGTCTTTCTGGCAGGCTTCTGGACGAACATCTTCCCCCAGACTCTGTTCGCGGATTCCACGCTGCTGAGCATGGCCGGACTGCTGGTGACCATGCTGCTGGTGCACCTGGGCACCACCATCAAGCTGCGGGACTTCGGCGCACAGTGGCGCACGGTGATCATTTCCGCCCTGGCCTGCATTGCCATTTCCGCTGCGGTGTACTTCCTGGGCCAGCTGATCATTGAACGGGGCTTCGCCCTGGTGGGCGCGCCCATCCTGTCGGGCGGCGTGGTGGCCACCCTGCAGATGACCGATATGGCCAACGATGCCAACCGCCCCGAGCTGGCGGTGTTCGCCACGCTGGTGATGTGCGCACAGGGCTTCGTGGGCTACCCCGTGGCCTCCCTGTGCCTGAAGAGCGAGGCCAAGCGCCTGAAGCGGGACATTGACGCAGGTTCCGCCAAGCTGGTCCCCGTGGACGCGGCGCAGGCCACCGCCCGCAAAAAGCTGATCCCCGCCCTGCCCGACAAGTACAACACCCCCAACACCATCATCGCCAAGGTCATTCTGGTGGCGCTGCTGTCCACTTGGGTGTCCAGCCTGTTCCACGACGCGGTGAACAAGCTGGTGTGGTGCCTGATCTTCGGCGTGCTGCTGAAGGAACTGGGCTTCCTGGATGAAGACGCCTTGGGCAAGGCCAACGCCACCGGCATCGTGATGCCCATCATCACCCTGTCCATCTTCACCAACCTGGCCTCCGCCACCCCCGAAATGGTGGGCAGCATGGTATGGCCCCTGCTGGTATGCGTGGTCATCGGCACCATCGCCTTCTCCCTGGCTTCCATTCTGGTGGGCAAGCTGTTCGGCTACAGCTGGCAGATGTCCATGGCCATCGGCAGCTCCTGCCTGTTCGGCTTCCCCGGCACGGTGATCATCTCCAACGAGGTGTCCGAGAGCACCGGCACCACGCCGGAGGAAAAGGCCTACATCAGCGCCCAGATCATGCCCAAAATGCTGGTGGCCGGTATGGTCACCGTGTCCATCACCTCCGTGCTGGTGGCGGGCGTCATGTGCAGATGGCTGTAAGTGCCATCCGTTGAAAGGAGTCTTTCTATCATGTCTGAGATCAAAGCGTACGTCGAGAGTATTTTCGACGAACTGGTGGCTATCCGGCGGGATATCCACGCCCACCCCGAGGTGAGTATGACGGAGGTGCGCACCAGCGACCTGATCCGCGCCGAGCTGAAAAAGATGGGCATGGACGAGGTGCAGTCCCCCCTGCCCACCGCCGTTGTGGGCCTGCTCCACGGCGGCAAGGGCCCCGGCAAGTGCGTGGCCTTCCGTGCGGACATCGACGCCCTGCCTGTCCACGAGGAGACGGGGCTGCCCTTTGCCAGCCGGAACGAGGGCGTGATGCACGCCTGCGGCCACGACCTGCACACCACCATGCTGCTGGGGCTGGCCAAAACCCTGTGCCATATGCGGGATTCCTTCGCCGGAACGGTGAAGTTCATTTTTGAGCCCAGTGAGGACACCATGCCCGGCGGCGCGCGGAAGCTGGTGGCGGCGGGCGTTATGGAGAATCCCCACGTGGACGCTATCTTCGGCCAACACGTGTGCCCCTCGGAGAACGACACGGTGGGTACGCTGAACCTGTACAAAGGTTACTTCACCAGCGCGGTGGACCTGTTCCACATCGCCGTACACGGCAAGAGCGGCCACGGCGCCGCGCCCCACACCGCCCACGATGCCATTGCCTGCGCAGGGTATCTCATTACCGTGCTGCAAACGGTGGTCTCCCGCCGCACCGACCCCCTGGCCACCGCCGTGCTGACGGTGGGCACCATGTCCGGCGGCGACGCGGTGAACATCACCGCAGGGGAGGCCCAGATGGTGGCGGTGCTGCGCACCTTCGGCGACGAGGTGCGGGAGACGGCCATCGAGGAGGTCAACCGCATCTGCAAGGGCATCGGCATCGCCTTCGCCTGCGACATCGAGGTGCAGCTGGAGGAGGGCTATGCCGCCACCTACAACGACAGCGCCCTCATCGATCTGGTGGAGAAGGCCGCTACCGACGAGCTGGGCGAAAGCGCCGTGCGGCACATCACCCAGCCCTTCTCCGGCAGCGAGGACTTCAGCTTCTTCGGCAAGCTGACGGGCACCCCCTGCGCCTTTATGATGATCGACGCGGGCCACGGCGAGAACCAGGTGTCCCTGCACAACGGCAAGATCGTATTTGACGAAAAGGTCATCGTCTCCGGCGTCTCCGCCATGAGCCGCGTGGCGATGGAATATTTGGAGAAGTGATCTCTCCTGCTTCTTCTGAATAGGACCTAGGCGGGGTACGCGATGCGTACCCCGCCTGGTGGTTTTTGTGGCGTAAGAGGATCGCCGTATCCTTGGCCCCCTCTGAGAGGGGGGGGTCACCGAAGGTGACTGGGGGAGAGAATTTTTAAGATTTTTATTCTCTCCCTCCGTCATGACCTCCGGTCATGACACCTCCCTCGCAGAGGGAGGCTTTTGTTCGTTCACCACACCTCGGTCGCTTACCGCTCACTCCCCCGCCTGCGGCACGGGGATGATCTGGTCGCCGAAGACGATGTGATCCACCTGGGTCACGTCGATGGGGGCATCAAAGCAGTAGTCGATGGAGGTATAATCCGGCCCCTGTACAGCAGAGCCGTCTGCTCCGATCTCCACGGCGCTGCCGTCCTTCATCACCAGTGCGAAGTTCTTCACACCGTAGCCCACATTGGTGCCCTCGGCGATGGTTTCATCATACGGGTAGCTGTACTCACCCACCACGGCCAGGGGCGAAATGCGGAAGTATTCCAGCGTGAGGGGGTAGCCCGGCTCCGACCATACGCTTTCGGTGGTTCGTCCGGACGCGTCTACATAGATTGCGGGCGACGGCTCGGCATTTAGGCCGATCTCAAAGCTCCAGTCGCCCTCCAGCAGCACCTCATAGGGGAGATCCGTGTTCCACGGCTTCCACCAGATGTTGTGGAACCGCAGCTGCTTGGACTTGCCGTCCGTAAAGGACAGAACGGTGAAGTCCTCTCCCTCTGTTTCCTTAAGGCTGCCGATATCTCTGGTACTCAGGTATGACGACCTGAGCTTCACCACTACCTCCACAACGTTATCGCCGGGGGTCTCGTCAAACCAGTCAAAGTTACAGCTCACGCCGGGGATATCGTACCCCTCACTGGTGATAAAATCATGCCCTTCCGCATAATTCCACGGCTGCATGTTGCCCTCGCCCTCTTTGTACGTGTACAGCTCCGTTCCCTCGGGGGCCTCGATGCGCAGGCGGAGGTAATAGTTGTTCTCGTCGCAGATGGCCGCCAGGGGGGTGATGGTGGTGCCGTTGCTGGTGACAGGCTGCAGTTCCGTGGTGCCCAGTTCCTCCATCACCTGCTTCTGCTCCGTTGTCAGGTCGCCGAAATAGCCCTTGAAGCTATCCGCCACGCCCAGCTTGGCGGCCACCACGGTGGCGGTGCACAGCGCCGCCGCAACGGCGGCGATCAGCAAGCCCCGTGCGATACGGCCGGTCTTTTTCACTGCGGGGCGGCTGCCCTGCTGTTCTTCGATTCTTTTCATCGTCAGCTCCTCTATCCGGCGGAGGTCGGCTGCGCCGTCGGGGGAAAGCGTGATGCTGTCGTCGGCAAATTCGTCCATCAGATCATAGATGTTGTATTCCATGCCGCGCCTCCTTTCTCGTCCTTTTCATCGTGTCCCTCCCGTATCAGGAAGTCCCGCAGCTTTGCCCGTCCGCGGTTCAGCTTGGTGCGGACGGTGGATTCGTTCAGCGCCATGTCCGCGGCGATAGCGGCGGTTTTCTGGCAGTAAAAATAGAACCGCAGAAACACCTCACGATCCACCGGACTCAGACTCAGCAGCGCCATGCGGACGCAGGCCGTTGTGTCCTGCCGCTCCAGCGCCGCCTCCGGCGCCCTGTCGTCGGTGATCAGGGCCATCTCGTCCAGGGGCAGGGTGTCCTGGGCGCGGCGCAGGCGGCTGCGGGCCGTGTTGCGGGCCACCGTGGCCAGCCATGACCGCACAGCCTTGGGGTGGAGCTTTCCCGCGTTGTTCCACAGGGCCAGAAATACGTCGGAGGACGCCTCCTCCACGTCGGCGTTGGACATGCGCTGGCCGATGATGTTGTAAATAATGGTGCTGACATACGCACCGTATTGATGGATGAACCATGCCAGCGCATCCTGAGAGCCCTGTTTCATCTGCCGTAGGGCCTGTTCCTCTGTCAAATCGCTCACTTCCTTCGGGAGTTCTGTTTTTTGACGGCCGTCATCTATCATAACGCAGATAAGGGGATTTTGTCTCATGGTTTTGGAGAAATTGTGAAAAAACAAAGGCCCCTGCCGGAGCAGGAGCCTTTGTCGAAAATAAGGTATAAACTCAGCGCTTGGAGAACTGAGGTGCGCGGCGGGCAGCCTTCAGACCGTACTTCTTACGCTCCTTCATACGAGGATCGCGGGTCAGGAAACCGGCCTTCTTCAGAATGGCGCGGTATTCGGGGTTCACCAGCAGCAGGGCGCGGCTGATGCCGTGACGCAGGGCGCCGGCCTGGCCGGACACACCGCCGCCTTCCACGGTGGCAACGATGTCCACCTTGCCCATGGTATCGGTGGCGGACAGGGGCTGACGGACGACCATCTTCAGGGTCTCCAGGCCGAAGTACTCGTCGATATCGCGGCCGTTGATGGTGATATTGCCGGAACCGTTCTCAAACAGATGCACGCGGGCAACGGAGGACTTGCGGCGGCCGGTGCCGTACTTGTAGGGATTCTTGGACTGATACATTCTTCGTTTCCTCCTTCAATTACTTGACCAGCTCGGGCTTCTGTGCCTGATGCTCATGGGTGTCGCCGGCATAGATGTGCAGGCGCTTCAGGGAGTCCTTGGTAACGGTGTTGCGGGGCATCATGCCGCGGACGGCCACGCGCATGGCCAGCTCGGGCTTGTCCTGCATCAGAATGCGGTACTTGGTCTCCTTCAGACCGCCGATCCAGCCGGAGTGGGTACGATAGTACTTCTGCTCCAGCTTGTTGCCGGTCAGCACGGCCTTGCCGGCGTTGATGACGATGACGTTATCGCCGCAGTCGGCATGGGGGGTATAGGTGACTTTGCCCTTGCCGCGCAGCAGGTCGGCCACGACGACGGCGGTCTTGCCCAGGGGCTTGCCGGCGGCGTCAACGACGTACCACTTGCGCTCGATGTTGGCCTTGTTTGCCATAAAAGTGGACATGGTGTTTTCCTCCAAATTTATTATAATGTATTTTGCTTTACTTTTTCGTGTTCCCCTGCTAAAATCGAAGGGAAACGCGCCAAACGCGCAAGGATATTTATAGCATACCCGCGCGGAGATGTCAACAGCATTTTGATTTACGATAAAAACATCTTGCGTTTTCTCTCGTTTTCTCTTGATATCTCCCGTTTTCAATATTTGCAATTTCACTTTTGGAGGCGCCATATGCAGCATATTTTAGGACTTGTCCGCCGGTGTGTGGAGGACTATCACATGATCGAGCCCGGCGACTGGATCGCCGTGGGCGTCAGCGGCGGAAAGGACAGTCTGCTGACGCTGGTGTCCCTGGCCCGCCTGCAGAAATTCTACCCCGTTCCCTTCACGGTGGAGGCCATCACCATGGAGCTGGGCATGCCGGACATGGACTTCTCCGGCGTGGCGGCGTTGTGTGAAAGGCTGGAGGTGCCCTACACCCGCATTCAGGTGCCGGTATATCAGATCATCTTTGAGGAGCGGAAGGAAAAGAACCCCTGCTCCCTGTGCGCCAAACTGCGCCGCGGCAGCCTGAACACCGCCCTGACGGCGAAGGGCATCCGCAAGATCGCCCTGGGCCACCACTACGACGACGCGGTGGAGACCCTGCTGATGAATCTGCTCTTCGAGGGCCGCATCGGCTGCTTCCAGCCGGTGACATATCTGGACCGCACCGGTATCACCCAGATCCGCCCCCTGCTGTACTGTCACGAGGACGACATCCGCCGCGTGGCGCTGCGGGAGAACCTGCCCATCGTCCACAATCCCTGCCCCATGGACGGCCACAGCCGCCGCCAGGAGGTGAAGGAGCTCATCGCCTCCCTGGAGCAGCGCTACCCCGACCTGAAGCAAAAGCTGTTCGGCAGCCTGCAGCGGTATCCGCTGTACGGGTGGGATCTGACGAATCTGGAGAAGTAAAACCGCTTGTACGCGGGAAAATCAAAAATGGGAGGTACGACAGCGTGAAAAAGACAGTATTCGCCGTGATCGCCATTGCAGCGATCTTAGCGGCGGCATTCCTGATGGGGACAGGCTTTCAGAAACGGACGGACGTTCTCCTGACCGGCTATTCCGTCGCGGAGGATGGAACCGCGATCCGCCTTGACGTGCAGGTGGCGTCGTCCATGGGATATGTCAGAGGGTTCCAGGATGACGGCGGCGGCGTGAGGCCCCATTACCTGAATTTTTATCGCACCTTCGACGGCTTGAACAGCGCATGGGGCGCGGAAGACTCATTCCTCCTCCCCATCGCGCCGGAGGATACGGAGATCTATTTCAATCGTCCAGGAGGCGGGTATGAGCCTGTCCTGCAAAAAGACAGCGCCACCGGCCAATGGATAAGACCCGCGGCGTAAAGTCCCGTTTGCTGCAAAACAAAGCGGCAGGGTATGAACCCTGCCGTGCGTTGATGTACAGTGCGTAGGGGGCGGCGTCCCCGACGCCCCGTCGTCTACCGAAAACACCCTCGTATATTGTGCGGGCCGTCGAGGATGCCGGCCCCTACGAAGCGAACATCGAACCTTACCGTATTTCGTAGAGCGGCATGACCACATGCCGCCGACCCTATGTACCCAGCACCCACTTCACCAACAGCAGCAGGCAAAAACCCGGCAGGCCCAGAATCGCCACCGTCAGCGCGTTGAACAGGTTCAGGCCCAGGCTCAGCCCTGTGTAGGCGGCGGTGAGGTTCAGCGCCCACACGGCGCCGAACCCCAGAGCGGTGTTGCCTGCCAGCCGCAGCGCCAGCTTCAGCGGCGTTTTGAACAGCCGCCAGACGGCTACCAGCAGGAACAGCAGCACCAGCCCCAACGATACCATCTCTACGACCGACATGGCTTGCCTCCCTTCACGGCGGACGCGGCCATACAGCCGGTCTCCGCAGGCGCCGCGGCGCCGTCGCGGCGGTTCACCGGCATGCCGGAGCGCTCCTTGACGCACCGCAGCAGATAGTCGTATTTCGCTTTCAGGGCGTTGATCTCGAAAATGCTGGCCTCCACCAGTTCCGGCTCGCAGACGTAGTTGAACCGGTCATACGCCTCCTTCAGCTGGCGGTTGATCTGATCCAGCTCCTGCCGCAGCTCCTTGTCGGTGGGCCAAAGGATATCCTTCTTCGTTTTCGCCATTGCTATGTCCTCCTCGTTTGAGGCGGGGAGGCCATGCTTGCCCCGCCTTACAGTGTACGAGTAGTTTGGACAAATATGCCAGATCTTAACCCACAAATTTTGAAAGGAGCGCCGCCTATGACCCACGAGGACTATATGCAGGAGGCCCTGGCCCTGGCCCGCGAGGCCGCGGCTCAGGGCGAGGTGCCGGTGGGCTGCGTCATCGTCCGCGGCGGCGCGGTGATCGGCCGTGGCCGCAACCGGCGGGAGGAAAAGCAGGCCGTCAGCTCCCACGCGGAGATGGAGGCCATGGCCCAGGCCAACGCCGCCCTGGGCTCCTGGCGGCTGGAGGACTCCGACCTGTACGTGACCCTGGAGCCCTGCCCCATGTGCGCCGGAGCCATCCTGAACGCACGGGTGCGGCGGGTATTCTACGGCGCACGGGATCGGGCCATGGGGGCCTGCGGCGGCGTGCTGAATCTGTTTATGGAGGATTTCCCCCACCATCCCCAGCTGGTGGGCGGCATTCTGGCGGAGGAGTGTCAGGCGGTGCTGTCGGAATTTTTCAAGGGATTACGGAAACAGGAAAGCACGAAATAGCGCCAATTTCCGGAACATTTCAGCAGGATTTCCCGTCTTACAAATAGATGCCCCACTATTTTCAGGAGGTACCTTCCATGAAAAAGCTGCTCTGTTTTCTTTTCGCTTCTCTTCTTCTGCTGAGCGCGGCGGGCTGCGGCGGAAAGCCCATCGACACCACCTGGATGGAAAACCCCGACACCACCGTGACCGAAGTAGGCACCTTTGGCATGGAGAAGCTTTATTCCGGCGCGTTGAACGCGGATCAAATGCTCATCAGCAGCGTTGTCCACTTCCCCATTTACAAATTTGACACGCTGGAGGAATTGACGCAGTTCAAGGATTCTCTGGAAAATCCGGAGCGCCTTTCTACCAGCCTTTACAAATATGATGGGATACCGTCCTTCAACGAGGCAACGGAACAATATGACGAGACGTTTTTCTCCGAAAACGCCCTGCTGCTGGTATATGTGGGAGCCTCCAGCGGCACGTACCGCTTCGCGGTGGATGCCATCACCGGCGACGGCGGGAGCCTGTGCGTTCACATTGCGGAAACGACCCATGCGGAAATTGTGACAGACGATACATCCGGATGGTTCATCACCGTGGCTATTCCTGACAGCGCGGCGGCGGGATACACGGAGTTTGATGCCGTGCTGACCTAAAGATCGGATCGCTGAAGAAATGACAACACCCCGTCTATCCTCACATGAGGATGGACGGGGTGTGCGCTTCATATGGGGCGGCGGGCAGCCGACGGTTGCTTCGTAGGGGCCGGCGTCCTCGACGGCCCGCCGTCCATCGCAAGCGCCATCGTAATCCGTGCGGGGCGTCGAGGACGCCGCCCCCTACACTCCCTCAAAAAACCATAAAGCCGAAGGCGGAACGCCCTCGGCTTATTATGGCAGGAAGATTGATGAAAAAAGTTTTTTGTCTCTTGCAAGTATTAAGATACCCGAGGGTTGTTAAAAATCATCGTAAGGAATCATTACAAAAGTATTAAATGTTTTCTCAAGTGCTGTCACAACTGCTGTTTCCCCCGTTTTCGCACCCGTTTCTCCCTACACTGACAGGGAGAAAGGACGTGAGATCTATGAAGCAGACCATCGCGGCAGGCGTGCTGTTGTGCATGCTGCTGTTTCTGCCGGTCTGGCTGGGGGCGGAGGAGACCACACCGGTGGAGGAACCGCCCACCGCCGCGGAACCGGCGGCCGCGGAGAGCGGCGAGGGCTCTGACGCCGCCCATACGGTGCGGCTGTGGACCGGCAGCGCCGTGGAGGCCATGACGGCGGCGGAGTATCTGCGGTGCGTGGTACGGGGCGAGATGCCCGCCACCTTCGAGCCGGAGGCACTGAAGGCCCAGGCAGTGGCGGAGCGCACCTATCTCTATTACCGCATGGCCGCCGGAGCGAAGGAGAACCATCCCGACGCCGACGTGTGCACCGATTCCGGCTGCTGCACCGCCTGGCTCAGCGAGGCGGACGCCCGGGCCAAGTGGGGCGGCAAATTCGACCAGTACGAGGCCAAGATCGACCAGGCGGTGGCGGACACCGACGGACAGGTGGTGCTGTATGACGGCGCGCCCATCATGGCGGTGTTCCACTCCTCCTCCGCCGGCGTCACCGCCGGAAGCGGCGACGTGTGGGCGGCGGAGCTGCCGTACTTGGTCAGCGTCAAGACGCCGGAATCCCCCGACAGCGTGCCCAACTACTACAGCGTCAACACCTTCACCGCCGAGGAATTCCGCAGCATCTTTCAAAAGGCCCACGCCGACGCCCAGCTATCCGGCGACACCTCCGGCTGGATCCGCGACGTGCTGATGACCGACACGGGACGGGTGGCCTCCGCCACGGTGGGGGGCGTGTCCGTCACCGGCAAGGAGCTGCGCAGCCTGTACGGCCTGCGCAGCGCCGCCTTCACCGTGGAAACGGACGCCGACAGCGTCACCTTCCGCGTCACCGGCTACGGCCACGGGGTGGGCATGAGCCAGTACGGCGCCAACGAGCTGGCCAAAGAGGGCAAAACCTGGCGGGAGATCCTGGCATGGTACTACACCGGCGTGACGATCGGACTGTACAACGGCTGAAAAATGTGCTATACTGTATTGTTGTTTACAAAAAGTTCAGGAAAGACCCTTTATCTTCGATATAATCAATAGAAAAGACACATTGGGAGGCTTTTGTATATGGCACGCAACATCCTTGTGGTGGAGGACGACCACAACATTTCCGATCTGATCCGCATGTATCTGGAAAAAGAGGGCTTCGAGGTCCGCATCGCCTACGACGGCGGCAAGGCCGTGGAGGAATACGATGCCAAGGCGCCGGACATGGTGCTGCTGGATATCATGCTGCCGGTGATGGACGGCTGGGCCGTGTGCGCCCATATCCGCGAAAAGGGCAAGACCCCCATCATCATGCTGACGGCCAAGGGCGACGTGACCGACCGGATCACGGGCCTGGAAATGGGCGCCGACGACTATCTGGTGAAGCCCTTTGAGATGAAGGAGCTGATGGCCCGCATCAACGCCGTGCTGCGCCGCAGCGAGATCCCCGACGACACCCGCAAGCGGCTGGTATATGACAAGCTGGTCATCGACCTGGACAGCTATGAACTGCTGGTGGACGGCAAGAAAGTGGACACGCCCCCCAAAGAGCTGGAGCTGCTCTACCACCTGGCCGTGACCCCCAACCGCGTGTATACCCGCAATCAGCTGCTGGACGAGGTGTGGGGCTTCGACTACTTCGGCGACAGCCGCACCGTGGACGTCCACATCAAGCGCCTGCGGGAAAAGGTGGAGAACGTCTCCGACCAGTGGGCCCTGAAAACCGTCTGGGGCGTAGGCTACAAGTTTGAAGTGAAGCAACCGTCATGATCGAACAGTTCAAGCGAAGATTCAACAGCCTCTACTGGCATCAGTTCGCCCTGACGGCCGGTATGGTGCTGCTGACGCTGCTGCTGCTGGGCGTCAGCTTCTTCACCCTCAGCTACGGCACCACCACCGCGGAAAAGCGGGGCGAGATGCGCACCCGTGCCGAGCTGATCGCTCAGGTGTCCGCCGACTACTTCGCCGCCGCAGGCGACGCGGGCATCGACGAGGGCGCCGCATTGCGCAAGCTGGCGGACATGGCCTCGCGGATGACGGATGTGGACTTTCTCATCTGCTCGGCCCAGGGCAACGTGCTGCTGACCACCGACGAGGATCTGGTGGGCCGCAGCATCACCATCCCCCAGGAGATCGTGGACGACATTCTGGGGGAAAAGGCGCTGTATCAGGGCCGCAGCAATGTCAGCGGCACCTACAGCGTGAAAAAATTCGCCGTGGCCGTCCCCGTTCTGAACAATGACAGCCAGCTGGTGGGTATCGTGCTGGCGGTGATGGACGAGTCGGAGATCATGCAGGTGTGGCGCTCCTTCATCGGCATGTTCCTGATGACCTCCGCCATCATTCTGCTGATCTCCTTCCTGGCCAGCTCCGTCACCTCCATGCGGCAGATCAAGCCCATCACCGACATGGTGCAGGCCACCCGCGCCTATGCCGCCGGCGACTTTGACGTGCGCATCCCCGAGCTGGACCGCAGCGACGAGATCGGCGAGCTGGCCCAGTCCTTCAACGCCATGGCGGACTCCCTGGCGGAGACGGAGCGGCAGCGCCGCGACTTCATCGCCAACGTCTCCCACGAGCTGAAGACCCCCATGACCACCATCGCCGGTTATACCGACGGCATTCTGGACGGCACCATCCCGCCGGAGCGGGAGAAGCACTACCTGCAGATCATCTCGGACGAGAGCCGCCGCCTCAGCCGTCTGGTGCGCCGGATGCTGGATATCTCCCAGATCCAGTCCAAGGAGATGAAGAAAGAGGATTTCGACATCTGCGAGGTCATGCGCATCGCCCTTTTGAGCATGGAGCAGAAGATCAACGACCGGGGCCTGGACGTGGAGACCAATATCCCCGAGGACCCCACCATGGTCCAGGGCGACCGCGATCTGATCACCCAGGTGATCTATAACCTGCTGGAAAACGCGGCCAAGTTTGCCGCGCCCCACTCCGCCCTGTATCTGGGGCTGGCCACCAACGATGAAAAGGCCATCATCTCCGTCCGCAACCACGGCGCCACCATCGCGCCGGAGGAGATCCCCCTGCTGTTCGAGCGGTTCCACAAATCCGACAAATCCCGCAGCGAGGATAAGGACGGCTACGGTCTGGGCCTGTACGTGGTAAAGACCATTCTGACCCAGCACAAGGAGCATATCTCCGTCACCAGCGAGAACGGACTGACCTCCTTTGACTTCACCCTGCAGCTATCTTCCCCCCACAACACCGAGAGGTAACGCATATGGACGAATTGAGAGATAAAACCGAACCCCAGGAGGTGGTGGACTGGTACGTCCCCCCTCAGGGCACCGAGGTGGTGGACTACTACGTCCACTCCCAGCCCCTGCCGGAGAGCGTCCGCCCCGCGCCCCCCACGCCGCCGAAAAAGAAAAAGCGGACGGGCCTGTGGATCTTCCTGGGCATTATGGGTCTGGCGGCGGTGATCCTGGTAGCAGCCGCGCTACTGTGGCACGGCGCCGCCAGCGACGGCAGCTATGACGGCGACAGCCAGGACAATCACGACGCCAGCAGCATCGTGGACATCTTTGCCGATCACAAGACCACCATCCCGCGGGTGAAGCACTTTGACCCCGCCGTGCGCATGGCCGTCACCGGCAGTCACGGCGACGAGCTGACGGCCCAGTGGGTCTACGCCCAGGTGAACCCCGCCACCGTTCTGGTGGTGACCCAGCAGGGGGAGAATGCCTCCCTGGGCACCGGCATCATCATGACGGAGGACGGCTACGTCATCACCAACGCCCACGTGATCTCCGGCGGTGCGGAATGCTGGGTGGTGCTGGACACCGGCATGAGCTACGACGCGCAGCTGGTGGGCTATGACGCGGACGAGGATATCGCCGTGCTGAAGCTGGTGGACGCCGAAGGGCTGCCCACCGCCGAATTCGGCAACAGCGATCTGGCGGAGGTAGGCGATCAGGTCTACGCCATCGGCAACCCCCTGGGCATCGAGCTGCGCTGCACCATGACGGACGGCATCCTGTCCGCCATCAATCGGGATGTGCAGCTGGAGGGCCGCACGCTGAACGTGCTGCAGACCACCGCCGCGCTGAACAACGGCAACTCCGGCGGCCCCCTGATCAACCGCTACGGCCAGGTCATCGGCGTCAACACCCTGAAAATGAGCGGCAGCGGCGTCAGCGAGGCCACGGTGGAGGGTCTGGGCTTCGCCCTGCCCATCTCCCACGTGTGCTACGTGGTCAATGACATCATCGCCACCGGCAGCTTCCGCGGCGTCCCCGCCTTGGGCGTGATGGTGGCCACCATCGACGACCCCGACGGCGGCACTTTCGTGCGGGTGGAAAGCGTCACCGAGGGTTCCCCCGCCGCCGACGCAGGCCTGCAGACCGGCGACATGATCCTGACCGCGGACGGCCAGTCTACGGCCACCATCGACGATCTGATGGCGGTGCGCCGCGGCCACATCGTAGGCGAGACCATGACGCTGACCCTGCAGCGAAACGGCCAGACCCTCACCGCAGACGTGGTGCTACGGGCCGATATGGGATAACAGAAAAGCAGATGATCCGCTGCGCGGTTCATCTGCTTTTTTCCGTCTTTTTCACCAGCGTCAGCACCCCCATCACCAGCAGGTACACGCCGAAGGGCTTGCGCAGCACCTCCGTGTCCATGGCGGTGGCGGCCCAGGCGCCCAGCGCCGCCGTCACCACGCCCCAGGGGATGGCCTGACGCAGCGCCTGTTTGTCCAGCATGCCCGTCTTCCGGTGGAACAGCAGCCCTGCCCCGGCGGTAGGCAGGAAATACAGCAGGTTGATGCCCTGGGCCATCCGCTGATCCACCCCCAGGAACAGGGTCATCACCAACAGCAGCAGCGTCCCGCCGCCCACGCCCCAGGCGGAGAGAATGCCGGTGCCCACGCCCACCAGCAGCGGCAGCACCCACGCCGTCACAGCAGATACCTCACGCCGCCGTACAGCAAAAACAGGGCGAAGATCCGCCGCAGCCACAGGGCGCTGACCTTCCGGAACAGCAGCCCGCCCAGCGCGCCGCCGATGCCGCCGCCGATGAGATACGGCAGCGCCGCCAGCCAGTCAAAGCCGCCCCGCAGCACGTAAATAGCCGCCGACAGCACGCAGAAGGGCAATATCACCCCCACGCAGGTGGCCAGCGCCCGCTTCTGCTCCAATCCGCACCAGCGGTTCAGCAGCGGCGCCATCACCATGCCGCCGCCACCGCCGAAGCACCCGTTCACCAGTCCCGCCGCCGCGCCGGACAGGCGCAGCTTTGCCTTCCGCTCCACGATACCGCCTCCCTTCGCTATGTAAGACCGCCGTTGGGCGGTCTTTTGCGTCAGAGGTTACATCTTGCGGAAGCTCTGGCAGTCGGTGCACTGATCCATGGAGGGGTTGGTCTCATGGGTGCCCACCTGAATGGAGTTCAGGCCGCAGCGGTCCACGTCCTTGCAGTGGTGGGCGCAGCTGGTCACGGTGCAGTTGATGGCGCTGTTAGGGGTGCACTCGCAGCCGTCGTTGGTGCAGCCGCACTTCTCATAATTGCTCATTGTGGTTTCCTCCCGAATGAAAAAGTAAAGTCAGGCACGGAAAGCGTGGCTTTCCCTTTGCCTGACCATAGTGTGTCCGCGAAACACGGGAGTATGCAGTTGAAAATTTTTCAAATACCCAGGATGGCCGACGCCAGAGTGAAATAGATCAGCAGGCTGGTGGCGTCCACGATAGTGGTGATGAAGGGACTGGCCATCACCGCCGGATCCAGGCCGATCTTCTCCGCCAGCAGCGGCAGCGAACAGCCCACGCACTTGGCGAAGATCACCACGAACATCACCGTCAGGCACACCACCAGACACACCGGCAGCGTCACCTCGTCGTTGCCCAGCAGCATCCGGTCCACCAGCTGCATTTTCACAAAATTGGCGGCCGCCAGCGCCGCGCCGCACAGGAACGACACCCGCAGTTCCTTCCACAGCACCGCCAGCACATCGGAGAAATCCACCTCGCCCAGACTCAGGGCGCGGATCACCGCCACCGACGCCTGGGTGCCGGAGTTGCCGCCGGTGCCCGACAGCATGGGGATATAGGCGTTCAGCACCAGACACGCCGCCAGCGCGTTTTCATAGTGGGTCAATATCATCCCCGTAAAGGTGGCCGACAGCATCAGGATCAGCAGCCAGGGCATACGGGCCTTCCAGGTGTCGAACACACCGGCGCGCAGATAGGGCTTGTCCGAGGGCAGCATAGCCGCCATCTTTTCGAAGTCCTCGGTGGTCTCCTCTTCGATAACGTCCATGGCGTCGTCAACGGTGACGATACCCACCAGACGCTTCTCCAGATCCACGATGGGCATGGCCAAAAAGTCGTACTTGCTCAGGGCCTGGGCCACGTCCTCCTTGTCGTCGGTGGTCTTGGCCCACACCACGTCGGGATCCATAATATCCTCGATCAGATCGTCCTCGTCCGCCAGCAGCAGATCGCGGACGGACAACACGCCCAGCAGCTTGCGCCGGGGATCGGTGACGTACAGGATGTTGATGGTCTCCAGCTCGCCGCCGATGCGGCGGATACGCTTGAAGGCGTCCGCCACCGTCATGTCTTTCTTCAGGGACAGGAATTCCATGTTCATGATGGAACCGGCGCTGTCCTCGGGATACTTCAGAATTTCATTGATGGACTTGCGCATCTCCGGCGTGGCCTTGTCCAGAATACGGATCACCACGCTGGCGGGCATCTCCTCCACGATGTCCACGGCATCGTCCAGATACAGCTCGTCCAGCACTTCCTTCAGCTCCGTGTTGGAAAAGCCGTTGATAAGCATCTCCTGGCTCTCGCTCTCCAGCTCCACGAAGACCTCCGCCGCCGTCTCCTTGGGCAGCAGGCGGTACAGAAGGGGCATGACCTCAGGGCCGGCTTCCTCCAGGATCAGGGCGATATCCGCGCTCTCCATGGGCAGGAACATGTCACGCAGCTCGGCATAGCGTTTGTCGCGGATCATCTCCCTGATCTCGTCCAGCAATGCGTCCATCTTGTTTTCCAGATCGATCATGCTGCGTTCCTCCTTTCCATGGTCTCTTTTTTCCGTTTTCGGGCAGCAAAAAACACCCCAGCGCGGCAGGCGCTGCGGTGTAGAGGGAAGCCTTGCGATGGTATTTTGCTTCTGCCCTACCGTTACAAGCTTTAGCATCGCGGGGCGGTGAAGCTACGTTAGATACTACCTTGGTTTCGATAGTACCTGCTCAAACCATCTCATGGTGTCTCCACCATTTCGCGGCAGCAGCCCATATCCCTCGCGGTAGCCTTACCTACCGGTGAACATATTCAGTTTATGTCAAAAAAAAGAGCTTGTCAAGTGCCGTACGCAATTTTTCTGCAAGTCGAAAAAATGTTTTACGAAAACGCCTTGTGCGCCGCGGTGCAGTGTGGTATACTGTATTATTGACAAAAAATCGCATTTTATGGAAAGGGGGCGGCGGCCATGGGACTGCACGACGGGCATCGCGCCCGCAAAAAGGAGCTGTTCCGCCGGAACGGGCTGGACGGCTTTGCCGACCATGAGGTGCTGGAGCTGCTGCTGTACTACGCCATCCCCCGACGGGACACCAACGAGATCGCCCACCGGCTGCTGGCAAAATTCGGCTCCCTGCAAAACGTGTTCCACGCCCCCGCGGAGGAGCTGGCAAAGGTGGACGGCGTGGGCGAGAGCGCGGCCCTGTACCTGACGCTGTTGCCGGAGGTCCACAAGCGCGCCATGCGCTCCGTGGGAAAGGAGCGGGTGCTCAACAGCGTGGACAAGTGCGGCAGATTCTTTCTGGAGCTGCTGGCCCAGGAGCGGCAGGAGATCTTGTATCAGGCCTGTCTGGACGGCAAGGGCAAGCTGCTGAGCTGCAAGAAGCTGTCCCAGGGCAGCGCCGACTGCACGGCGCTGTCGGTGCGGCAGGTGGTAGAAAACGCCCTGCTGTCCGGTGCCAGCGCCGTGGTGCTGGCCCACAACCATCCCAGCGGCGTGGCCCTGCCGTCGGAAAGCGACCGCACCGTCACCCTCTGGGTCCGCGACGCCCTGAAAACCATGGACATCCGCCTTTTGGATCACATCATCGTGGCGGACAACGATTTCGTCAGCATGAATCAGAGCGGGTTTTTACTTTGATGTGCGTGCGCGGGCGCCGCACCAAAGGCTCCCCTTGTTGCAAGGGGAGCTGTCCGCCGTAAGGCTGACTGAGGGGATAAACCGTATTCGGTCAATCCCTCCGGCGCTTCGCGCCACAGTGCTCGTCGTCGGCCCCTACACACCGAATACCGATAGAATTTCGTAGGGGCGGTGTCTGCGCCGCGAACTCTGCAAGGCTTTTGGGCCGATGCCCACATCATCCCGCCGAACAACGCTTCGGCGTCTACCGTGCGGCGGCCTGAGGGCAGGCCGCCCTACGCACTCACGTTATCAACGGTAGAACCGAAAGCGTTATTCGACGTAGGTATCAGCGGCAGCGGCGCTGGAGCAGAGACGATCCTTTTGACCAAACGAAAAAGAAAACCTTGCGTGAACGTGTGGTATGCAATCACAAGTTCGCACAGAATATAGCGCGCCCGGAAGTGAAGGAACCGGAGGTTCCTTCTGGCGCTTTTGCCTACTTTTGCCGCTATTGGCAAAAGTAGGTCGCGCCGGAGCGCGAAACACTCCAAAGGAGAACCCCTATGCCTCAATTCAAAGTCCATTCCGAATATTCCCCCGCCGGCGACCAGCCCCAGGCCATTGAAAAGCTGGCCCGGGGCGTGGATCTGGGTCTGCGGGAGCAGGTCCTCAAGGGCGTCACCGGCTCCGGCAAGACCTACACCATGGCCAAGGTCATCGAGCAGGTGCAGCGCCCCACGCTGGTGCTGGCCCACAACAAGACCCTGGCCGCCCAACTGTGCGAGGAATTTCGGGAATTCTTCCCCGAAAATGCCGTGGAGTATTTCGTCAGCTACTACGACTACTATCAGCCGGAGGCCTATATCCCCCATACCGACACCTATATCGAAAAAGACGCCTCCACCAACGAGGAGATCGACCGTCTGCGCCTCAGCGCCACCTGCGCCCTGCTGGAGCGGCGGGATGTGATCGTGGTGTCCTCCGTCAGCTGTATCTACGGTCTGGGCGAGCCCGACGACTTCGCCCGCATGATGATCTCCCTGCGCACCGGCATGACCATGGATCGGGACGAGCTGCTACGCCGTCTGGTGGAGGACCGGTACGAGCGCAACGACGTGGCCTTCCAGCGCAACGTGTTCCGCGTCCGCGGCGACACGGTGGAGCTCTACCCCGCCTATTACAAGGATCGTGCCATCCGCGTGGAGTTCTTCGGCGACGAGATCGACCGCATCACCGAGTTCCACCCCGTCACCGGCGCGGCCATGAAGACCCTGAACCATGTGGCCATCTACCCCGCCAGCCACTACGTGACCCCCAAGGACAAGATGGACGCCGCCATGGTCCAGATCAAGAAAGAACTGGCGGAGCGCCTGCAGTACTTTGAGGAGAACAACCTGCTGGTGGAGGCCCAGCGCCTGCGCCAGCGGACGGAATACGACATGGAGATGATGACCGAGCTGGGCTACTGCTCCGGCATCGAGAACTACTCCCGCATCATCTCCCAGCGTCCCGCCGGTTCGCCCCCCATGACGCTGCTGGACTTCTTCCCCGACGACTTTCTTCTGTTCGTGGACGAGAGCCACGTGACGCTGTCCCAGGTGCGGGCCATGTACAATGGCGACCGCGCCAGAAAAGAGAGTCTGGTGCGCTACGGCTTCCGCCTGCCCTGCGCCTTTGATAACCGCCCGCTGAAATTTGAGGAGTTTGAAGAGCGCTTCCATCAGGCCATCTACGTCTCCGCCACCCCCGGCGAGTACGAGCGGCAGCACGCCGACCAGGTGGTGGAGCAGGTGATCCGCCCCACGGGCCTGCTGGACCCCCGCATCGAGCTGCGCCCCGTGCTGGGCCAGATCGACGACCTGTCCGCCGAGATCCGCGCCCGGGCGGAGCGGAACGAGCGGGTACTGGTGACCACCCTCACCAAGCGGATGGCGGAGGACCTGACCGCCCACTTCCGCCAGAACGGCATCCGCGTGCGGTACATGCACTCCGACGTGGCGGCCCTGGAGCGGATGGAGATCATCCGCGACCTTCGGCTGGGCGAGTTCGACGTGCTGGTGGGCATCAACCTGCTGCGGGAGGGTCTGGATCTGCCGGAGGTATCGCTGGTGGCGATCCTGGACGCCGACAAAGAGGGCTTCCTCCGCAGCGAGACCAGCCTCATCCAGACCATCGGCCGCGCCGCGCGAAACGCCGAGGGCCTCGTGATCCTCTACGCCGACACGGTGACGCCCTCCATGCGCGCCGCCATGGACGAGACGGAACGCCGCCGCAAGCTGCAGGACGATTTCAACAAGGCCCACGGCATCACCCCCCGCACCATCCGCAAGAGCGTGCGGGAGATGGTGGAGATCAGCCACAGCGCCGAGGAGGCATCGAAGCTCTCCAAGAAGAAACTCAGCGACCGCGAGCGGGCCGAGACCATCGCCCGTCTGGAAAAGGAAATGAAGGCCGCCAGCAAGCTGCTGGAATTCGAATACGCCGCGGCGCTGCGCGACCAGATCATCGAATTGCGAAAAGAGAACTGACCATGAAAAAGTACCTCTCCTATATCTACGTGATCCTCAGCGCCGTGTGTTGGGGCTTCATCGGATTTTCCAACCGCCTGCTGACCGAGGCAGGCGTGACCCTGGGCAATCGGGTGTTCCTCCGCAACTTCGGCACCCTGCTGGTGCTGACGGTGGTGTTCGCCCTGTTCCACCGCCAGGTGTTCCGCATTAAGCTGAAGCACCTGCCCATCTTTCTGTGTTCCGGCCTCATCAGCATTCTGCTGCTGAGTCTGGTGTATTTCCAGTGCCAGACCATGTGCTCCCTGTCGGTGGCGGCGGTGCTGCTGTATCTGGCGCCCTCCTTCGTGGTGCTCATCAGTGCCGTGCTGTGGAAAACGCCCCTGACCCGCCGCAAGATCATCGCCCTGGTGGTGTCCCTGCTGGGCTGTGTCATGGTCAGCGGCATGCTGGGCGGCGAGATGACCGCCTCCTGGACTGGCATCGCCCTGGGCGTGGCCTCCGGCATGTGCTACGCCAGCTACACCGTGTTCGCCCACTACGGTCTGGCCCATTACGAGAGCTATACCATGATCTACTGGACCTTCCTGGTGGCGGGTCTCGGCTCTGTGTTCTTTGCCGACTTCTCCGCCCTGCCCGCCGTGTTCCAGCAGTCCAAGGGCATCATCGGCACGCTGGGCGTGGTCATCGTGGCCACGGTGCTGCCCTATATCTTCTACACCCGCGGCCTTGAAGGCGTGGAAAGCGGCAAGGCCTCCATCATCACCAATATCGAGCCGGTGGTGGAGACCCTGGTGGGCATCCTCGTGTTCCACGAGGCCCTGACCGTCTGGACGGTGCTGGGCGTGGGCTGTGTGTTCGGCTGTGTGATCCTGCTGGCAAAAGGAGACAAACCATGCAAAGAATCCAAATCCTCAACGGCTTCCACCTGAAGCTTATCGCCGCCTGCACCATGCTCATCGACCACGTGGGCTACGTCCTGTTTTCCGACGCCCTGTGGCTGCGGTGCATCGGGCGGATCGCCTTTCCCCTCTTCTGCTTTTTGATGGCCGAGGGCTGCGTATATACCCGCGACCGGAGGAAATACGCCCTGCGTCTGCTGGTCTTCGCCCTGCTGTCGGAGATCCCCTTCAACCTGATGAACACCGGTACGCCGTGGGATCTCTCCCACCAGAACGTGCTGTGGACGCTGCTGGCGGGAGCGCTGCTGTGCTGGCTGGTGGACTGGGCGCTGCAAAAACGCACCGCGCCGGGCCTTGTGCTGACAGGCGCGGTCATGGCTGCGGCCTTCTGTCTGCTGGAGCTGGCCAACACCGATTACGGCGGCTGGGGCACACTGCTGGTGGTCATGTTCTACGCCGTCCGCCGCGCCCCCAGCGGCACGGTCAGCAAAATGACGGCCCAGACCTTCGGCCTCGCCTTCTTCTCCATCGCCATCATGGGCGGCGTGTCCGTGGAGTTGTGGTCCCTGGCCGCCCTGATCCCCATCTGGCTCTATAACGGTCAACGGGGCTTCTCTCCCAAAGCGGTGCAGTACGGCTTTTACGCCTTCTACCCCGCCCACATTCTCGTTTTATCCCTGATCGCCATGTACCGATAACACATTTGTTGACAAGGAGGCTGTCCCTATGGCAAAGAACAAAGAAGAAAAAACCAACGTCATGCGGACGCTGGAACAGAAAAAGATCCCCTATACCGCCTTTTCCTACGACCCCGACGGCCCCATTGACGGCGTGTCAGTGGCGGCGGAAACCGGTCTGGACGCCGCCGGCGTGTTCAAGACCCTGGTAACAAAGGGCGCCAGCGGGGCATACTATGTGTTCGACATCCCTGTGGCGGAAAATCTCGACCTGAAAAAAGCCGCCAAGGCGGTGGGTGAGAAATCCATCGCCATGCTGCCCCAGAAGGACCTGCTGCCCCTGACCGGCTACGTCCACGGCGGCTGCTCCCCCGTGGGCATGAAAAAGCAGTTCCCCACCGTGTTCCACGAGACGGCGAACGATCTGGATCTGATCGCCGTCTCCGCCGGCAAGATTGGCCATCAGGTGCAGGTAAAACCCGCCGACCTGCTGACCCTCCTTCGGGCGAAAACAGCGGATGTGGTGGTGTAATACCGGGGTTCGTGGACATTTTCCGGTGATCGATCCGTAGGGGGCGGCGTCCCCGACGCCCCGTGCGGTGGACGCACAGGGGACGGTAAACGGTTGTAGGGGCGGACGACTCTGTCCGCCCCCAACGTAAGAAGGTGTCTTCAAAATCAAGATGGCTACTACGGCAGCATAGCTGCCGAGATCGGAGGCTAAAAACATGCCACCGGCATGTTTTCTTAACGCCCCGACGCCGGCCCCTACAACCGACCACAAGAACCACGGCGCGATACGCGGCGGGGTGCTATCGGTGGTATGCGCAGGGCGGGGTGCCCTCACCCCGCCGCATCGAAATACGAAACATTTTAATTCCCCATTGACATTAAAAATTGATTTAATTAGACTTATCTGCAACAAAACGATGCAGAATCGAGGAATACCATGCAAAAGGAAATTTTCATCAAAGGCGCGCGGGAGAATAACCTGAAGAACATCGACGTGACCATCCCCCGCGACAAGCTGGTGGTGCTGACAGGCCTGTCCGGCAGCGGAAAAAGCTCCCTGGCCTTCGACACCATCTACGCCGAGGGTCAGCGCCGCTATGTGGAGAGCCTGTCCAGCTACGCCCGCATGTTCCTGGGCCAGATGGACAAGCCCGACGTGGACTATATCGACGGCCTCTCCCCCGCCATCTCCATCGACCAGAAGACCACCAGCAAGAACCCCCGCTCCACCGTGGGCACGGTGACGGAGATCTACGACTACATGCGTCTTCTCTGGGCCCGTGTGGGCGTGCCCCACTGCCCCAAATGCGGCAAGGAGATCCGCCAGCAGACCATCGACCAGATCATCGACCAGATCATGGCGCTGCCAGAGGGCACCCGCATTCAGGTGATGGCGCCGGTGGTGCGGGGCCGCAAGGGCGAGCATACCAAGGTGCTGGAGGACGCCCGCCGCTCCGGCTACGTCCGCGCCCGCATCGACGGCGAGATGCACGAGCTGGATGAGGAGATCAAGCTCTCCAAGACCTTCAAGCACCAGATCGACATCGTGGTGGACCGCCTCATCGTCCGCCCCGATATCGCCACCCGCCTCACCGACAGCGTGGAGACCGCCTCCAACTTAGCGGGCGGCCTGGTAACGGTGAATCTCTTGCAGGAGGGCCAGGACCTCTCCTTCTCCCAGAACTACGCCTGCGAGGACTGCGGCGTGTCCATCGAGGAGCTGGCCCCCCGCCTGTTCTCCTTTAACAGTCCCTTCGGCGCCTGTCCCACCTGCATGGGCCTGGGCATGCAGCTGAAGGTGGATCCCACTCTGGTGATCCCCGATGAGAGTAAGTCCATCCTGGACGGCGCGGTGGTGGCCACCGGCTGGAACTCCATCCGCTCCGACGGTATCTCCCGCATGTACTTCGACGCCCTCAGCAAGCGCTACAACTTCTCCCTCCGCACCCCCTACGCCCAGCTGTCCCGCGAGGTGAAGGACATCATTCTCTACGGTACAAAGGGCGAAAAGCTGACGCTGGAATACGACCAGCCCCGGGGCAAGGGCACGCTGCACCAGGCCTTCGAGGGCATCGCCAACAATCTGGAGCGCCGCTATGTGGAGACCCAGTCCGACGCCAGCAAAAAGGAGATCGAATCCTATATGGCCGCCTGCCCCTGCCCCGCCTGTCAGGGCAAGCGGCTGCGGCCGGAGGCCCTGGCCGTCACCGTGGGCGGCCTGTCCATCCACGACGCCACCACCATGCCGGTGGACGACGAGATCGCCTTTTTCGACGGCCCGACCCTCACCGGCAACCAGCAGATGATCGCCGCCCAGATCCTGAAGGAGATCGGCTCCCGCCTGCGGTTCCTGCAGTCGGTGGGCCTCAGTTACCTGACCCTCAGCCGCTCCTCCGGCACCCTGTCCGGCGGCGAGAGCCAGCGCATCCGCCTGGCCACCCAGATCGGCAGCAGCCTCATGGGCGTGCTGTATATTCTGGACGAGCCCTCCATCGGCCTGCACCAGCGGGACAACGACAAGCTGCTGGACACCCTGCGCCGCCTCCGCGATCTGGGTAACACCCTGATCGTGGTGGAGCACGACGAGGACACCATGCGTGCCGCCGACTGGCTCATCGACATCGGCCCCGGTGCAGGCGCACTGGGCGGACAGGTGGTGTCCGCCGGCACGCCGCAGCAGGTGATGGCCGACCCCAACAGCCTGACAGGCCAGTACCTCAGCGGCAAAAAGCGCATCGAGGTGCCGGACCGCCGCCGCGCCGGAAACGGCAAATGGCTGACGGTGCGGGGCGCAAAAGAGAATAATCTGAAAAACATCGACGTCTCCGTCCCTCTGGGCACACTCACCTGCGTCACCGGCGTGTCCGGCAGCGGCAAAAGCTCTCTGGTGAACGAGATCATCTTCAAGCGTCTCGGCGCCGACCTGAACCGCATGAAAGCCCACCCCGGCAAGCACGACGCCATCGAGGGCGAGGAGCATCTGGACAAGGTCATCAACATCGACCAGAGCCCCATCGGCCGGACGCCCCGCTCCAACCCCGCCACCTACACGGGCCTGTTCAACGACATCCGCGACCTGTTCGCCTCGCTGCCGGAGGCCAAGGCGCGGGGCTACGGCCCCGGCCGGTTCTCCTTCAACACCAAGGGCGGCCGGTGCGAAGCCTGCTGCGGCGACGGCGTGCTGAAGATCGAAATGCACTTTCTGGCGGACGTCTACGTCCCCTGCGAGGTGTGCCGCGGCAAGCGCTATAACCGCGAAACGCTGGAGGTCCGCTATAAGGGTAAGTCCATCTCCGACGTGCTGGATATGACCGTGGACGAGGCCGTCCCCTTCTTCTCCGCCCTGCCCAGGATCGCCGCCCGCCTGCAGACCCTGCAGGACGTGGGCCTGGGCTATGTGAAGCTGGGCCAGTCCTCCACCACCCTGTCCGGCGGCGAGGCCCAGCGTGTCAAGCTGGCCACGGAGCTGAGTAAGCGCTCCACCGGCCGCACCATCTATATTTTAGACGAGCCCACCACCGGACTGCACGCCGACGACGTGAAGAAGCTGCTGGCGGTCCTGCAGCGACTGGTGGAGGCGGGCAACTCCGTGCTGGTGATCGAGCACAATCTGGACGTGATCAAATGCGCCGACTACCTCATCGACCTTGGCCCTGAGGGCGGCGTGGGCGGCGGCACGGTGGTGGCCACCGGCACGCCGGAGCAGGTGGCGGACACGCCCGATTCCTATACCGGCCAGTATCTGAAGCGGCTTTTGCCGCGCTGACACCTTTTCGCCCCGCCCCCGCATAGGATAGAGCGGGAGGGGTGGACATGGAGATATTACGGGAGGGCGCGGCCGCGTTCTTTCAGGCCGCGGGCATTGCCGCCGTCCTGTGGGTCCTGTTCGACTGGCTGCTGTATCCCAGACGGCCGGTCCGCACGCCGGTCTATATACCGCTGTCCGGCGACGCGCAGGAGCTGGACCGCCTTCTGCGGCGGCTGGAAGGCCTGTATGTGACACTGGTGGACGAGGGGCTCTCCCCCCGCGGCCTGCAGCGGGCACAGCGGGCCGTGGACCGGCGGCCCAACACAACACTGATGAAACGGGGTGAGGAACATGGGGGAACGGGTCACCATTGAGGGCGCCGTGGACACCGTGGTGTTCCAGAACGAGGAAAACGGCTATACGGTGCTGCACCTGCTGACCGATCAGGGCGAGGTGGTGACGGTGGTGGGCTGCATCCCCTTTGCCGCCGCCGGCGAGAGCATGACCATCACCGGCGTGTGGGTCAACCACCCCACCTACGGCCCCCAGCTGACCGCCGAACTGGTGGAGCGCCGCATGCCCCAGGACGAGGAGAGCATCGTGTGCTATCTGGCCTCCGGCGTGCTGAAGGGCGTGGGGCCCTCCACCGCCGCCCGCCTGGTGGACAGGTTCGGCGCCGACACCCTGCGCATCATCGAAGAGGAGCCGGAAAAGCTGACCGCCATCAAGGGCGTCACCTCCAAAAAGGCCATGGAGATCTCCGCCGCCCTCCGCAGCCTGACGGGCCTGCGGCGGGTGATGGAGTTCCTCAGCCGCTACGACCTGCCGGTAACGCTGGCCATGGGCCTTCTGCGGGCCTATGGCGACGAGACGCTGGAAAAGCTGAAGGACAACCCCTATCTGCTCACCGACGAACGCTGCGGCGTGGATTTCTCCGACGCCGACGAGATCGCCCTGTCCATGGGCTTTGACGGGGATTCCCCCTGCCGCGTGGAGGCGGCGGTGCTGTACGAGCTGAACCACAACCTGTCCAACGGCCACGTGTTCCTGCCCCGTCCCAAGCTGATCGCCGCCACCATGGAGCTCATCGGCGTGACGGAGGAGACGGCGGAAAAGGCCCTGGACGACCTGTCGGAGCGCCATGCCGTGGTGTGCGGCCCCATTGCCAACGTGCAGGGCTGCTACCTACGGCGGATGTACGAGGCGGAGGTCTATGTGGCCGGACGGCTGGCCGCCGCCTGCGCCGACACGTGGGACTGCGGCAGGAACGTAGATAAAATCATCGACGACATCGAAACGCGGCAGGGCATCGCCTACGCGCCGGAGCAGCGGCGGGCGGTGGCGCTGGCGGCGGAACGGGGCGTGCTGCTGCTGACCGGCGGCCCCGGCACCGGCAAGACCACCTCCGTGCGGGGCATCGTGACGCTGTTTGAACGGATGGGTCTGGACACGGTGCTGCTGGCCCCCACAGGCCGCGCCGCCCAGCGGATGAGCCAGCTGTGCGGCAAGGACGCCCAGACCATCCACCGCGCCCTGGGCATGAGCTGGAACGAGCTGACCGGCGAAGTCACCTTCCGCAAAAATGAAAAAGAACCCCTGGAGGCGGACGCCGTCATCGTGGACGAGATGAGCATGGTGGATCTGGAGCTGATGGCCTCGCTGCTGCGGGCCATGCGCCCGGGCTGCCGTCTGGTGATGGTGGGCGATCCCGACCAGCTGCCCTCCGTGGGCGCGGGCAACGTGCTGGGGGATCTCCTCCGCAGCGGCGTGATCCCCGCCGTGTCCCTGACGGTGGTGTTCCGCCAGGCCCAGCAAAGCGCCATCATCCGCAACGCCCACGCGGTGAACCACGGACAGCCGCCGGAGCTGAAAAACAACCAGAACGACTTTTTCTTCCTGTGCCGCCGCGCCCCCGACCGGCTGGTGCAGACGGTGGTGGAGCTGTGCCGCGACCGGCTGCCCGCCAATATGGGCATCCCCGCCGACCAGATCCAGGTGCTCTCCCCCACCCGCAAGGGCGTGTGCGGCACGGTGAATCTGAACCGCGCCCTGCAGGCGGCGCTGAACCCCCCCGCGGCGGACAAACGCCAGAAGCCCTGGGGCGACATGGTGTTCCGCGAGGGCGACCGCATCATGCAGACCCGCAACAACTACGACGTGGTGTGGGAAAAGGCCGACGGCACCGCGGGCACCGGCATTTTCAACGGCGACGTGGGCGTGATCCGCGAGATCGACCCCTCCGGCGAGCTGATCACCCTGCAATTTGACGACCGCACCTGCGTCTACACCGCCGATCTGCTGAATCAGCTGGACATGGCCTACGCCATGACGGTACATAAGGCGCAGGGCAGCGAATACCGCGCCGTGGTGCTGGCGTCCACGGCGGTGGCGCCGGCGCTGATGGTGCGCGGCGTGCTGTACACCGCCATCACCCGCGCGCGGGAGCTGCTGATCCTGGTGGGCGACGACATCGTCCCCGGCCAGATGGCGGCCAACGACAAACAGCAGCGCCGCTACAGCGGCCTGCGCCGCAGACTGCGAGAGGAGGCAGAACATGGGCTTCAATGACGAACTGGGCAAGATCACCGACGGGATCCTGGACTTTTTCTTTCCCCGCAGATGTCCCTTCTGCGGGGCGGTGACGGGCAAGGACCTGCTGTGCGAAACATGCGCCGACACCCTGCCCCGCTGCGAGACCCTGCGCCACGGGGCGGACTTTGGCCGCTGCGCCGCGCCGCTGTACTATGAGGACGCCGTGCGTCAGGCGATCCTGGATTTCAAATTCAACGGAAAGCTGGGGGCCATGAACTGCTTCGGCCGCATGATGGCCCAGACGGCGGCGGAGGTCTACAGCGGCGAATTCGACGCCATCACCTGGGTGCCCGTCAGCAAAAAGCGGCTGAAAAAGCGCGGCTTCGACCAGGCGCGGTATCTGACCGCCAGCATGTGCGTGGACTGGCACGTGGCGCCTATAGAGACGCTGCGGAAGATCCAGGACAACCCGCCCCAGTCCGGCATCGACGATCCGGCGGCGCGCCGCGCCAACGTGCTGGGCATGTACGAGGCCGTCCGGCCCGAACAGTTTGCCGGCAAGCACCTGCTGCTGGTGGACGACATCTGCACCACCGGCGCCACTCTCGGCGAATGTGCCCGCGTGCTGAAGGCCGCCGGCGCGGCGGAGGTCATGTGCCTGACCCTTGCCATGGTGCGGGAGTAAAAACACCGGTTTCGGGGCATAATCGTAGGGCGGCATGGTCTCATGCCGTCCTTGCTGCGTCACGCTTTTAACAAATCTGTGAACATTTGCAAGTTTCTCTTGCAAATCCGAAATGCTGCCAGTATAATACTTAATTAGGTAAAATTCGGCTTTTGCCGCACAAATAACAAATGAAGAAATGATGAGGTGCAGCGTATGTGTTCTTTGGCGAAGGATATCGGTATCGACCTGGGTACCGCTTCTGTTTTGGTATATATCAAGGGTAAGGGTGTCGTGCTCAACGAGCCGTCGGTGGTGGCCATCGACAAAAACTCCGGCCGTCTGCTGAAGGTGGGCGCCGAGGCCCAGGCCATGCTGGGCCGTACCCCCGGCAACATCGTGGCCATCCGTCCCCTGCGGGAAGGCGTGATCTCCGACTACGACATGACCGAGCGCATGCTGAAGGAGTTCATCCACAAGGTCAACGGCGGCTTCCACCTGTTCAAGCCGCGGGTCATCATCTGCGTCCCCTCCGGTATTACCGAGGTGGAGGAGCGCGCCGTGGTGGACGCAGGCATCCAGGCTGGCGCACGCCGCGTGTATCTGATCGAGGAGCCTGTGGCCGCCGCCATCGGCGCCGGTATCGACATTGCCCAGCCTGACGGCCACATGGTGGTGGATATCGGCGGCGGCACCACCGATATCGCCGTCATCTCCCTCAGCGGCGTGGTGGAGTCCGCCTCCATCAAGGTGGCCGGCGACCAGTTTAACGAAGCCATTGTCAAGTATATGCGCCGCAAGCACAACGTCCTGGTGGGCGAGCGTACCGCCGAAATGATGAAGATGCGCATCGGCTGCGTCTTCCCCAAGGAGGAGGAGACCTCCATCGACGTCAAGGGCCGCTGCCTGCTGACCGGCCTGCCCAAGACCCTGACCATCACCTCCACTGAAATGCTGGAGGCCTTTGAAGAGCCCGTGGAGCGGGTGCTGGAGGCCGTGCACGGCGTGCTGGAGCGCACCCCGCCCGAGCTGGTGGCCGACATCTCCGACAACGGCATCGTCATGACTGGCGGCGGCAGCCTGGTGGACGGCTTTGACAAGCTCATCACCGCCCGCACCGGCATCCACACCATCGTAGCCGAGGACGCCATCTCCTGCGTGGCCGAGGGCACCGGCAAGAGCCTGGATTCCCTCAACTCCATGACCGACGGCACCGTGAACCTGAGCCGCCGGAAGCAGATGAACTGAAAACACTGCATGAAATCTTCGATTTCCTGACAAAACGCCATCCAAGGCCCCCTTGTGTCAAGGGGGCCTTGTTTATGCCGTAACACTTCCGCCCAGCGTCCGTAGGGGTCGGCGTCCTCGACGGCCCACACGAATACCGGCTGCATTTCTCTAAACCGGCAGGCCGCCGAGGATGTCGGCCCCTACACACACAACAGCGCTGACAGTATTACTATTAAGAGGACGGCCATTTTGTCATGGCCGTCCTCTTTTATTTTTTCTTGACGTTTCGGGGGAAATACGCTACTATGTTGGTACAAAGCGCAGGCGACGGACCGTCCCTGCCGTCAAATCATAAGAGGAGGATCATCATGAAGTTTTCCAGCAAGGTTCTGAAATGCGGCCTGTCCCCCATGCGTAAGTTTCATCCTTATGCCGTGGCAGCGGAAGCAAAAGGCAAGAAGATCTATCATCTGAACATCGGCCAGCCGGATATCGAGACCCCCAAGGCTTACTTCGAGGCCGTGCGTCACTTTGACCTGCCCGTACTGGAGTACGCGCCGTCTCCTGGTATCCCCGTACTGATCGACGCCATCCAGAAATACTACGATG
This sequence comes from uncultured Oscillospiraceae bacterium, assembly GCA_934573935.1. GTDB lineage: Bacteria > Bacillota > Clostridia > Oscillospirales > Oscillospiraceae > Vescimonas. Next base: position 108,274 of record CAKTMO010000001.1, read on the forward strand.
ACCTGGGCATGCACTTTGAAAAGGGCGACATCCTCATCACCAACGGCGGCAGCGAAGCCCTGCAGATCACCATGAACTGCATCCTGGACGATGGCGACGAGATCCTGATCCCCGAGCCCTTCTATCCCAACTACTACACCATGGCCTATACCTGCGGCGCCAAGATCCACCCCATTCCCACCTCTCCCCACGACGGCTATCACTACGCCGACCGTGCCAAGGTGGAGGCGGAGATCAACGAGCATACCCGCGCCATCATGGTCACCAACCCCGGCAACCCCACCGGCGCCGTCCTGACGCCCGAGGAGATGCGCATGATGGTGGACATCGCCAAGGAGCACGACCTGTTCATCATCGGCGACGAGGCCTACCGTGAGTTCGTCTACGCCGGTGAGCCCCTCCAGTCCATGGGCCAGTTTGCCGACGCCGCCGACAATGTCATCGTCATCGACACCGTGTCCAAGCGCTTCTCCGCCTGCGGCGCCCGCATCGGCTGCATGATCTCCCGCAACAAGGAGCTGATGGCCCAGGCCATGAAGTACGCCCAGTGCCGTCTGTCCGTCCCCACCCTGGATCAGATCGCCTCCGCCGCGCTGTACACCGTCGGCCCCGAGTACTTCGCCGCCGTCCGCGACGAGTATAAGCGCCGCCGCGACACCGTCATGCGCAAGCTCAAGGAGATCCCCGGCGTGGTGTGCGAGTGTCCCCGCGGCGCCTTCTACGTGATGGCTGCCCTGCCGGTGGACGACGCCGACAAGTTCCAGATGTTCCTGCTGGAAGAGTTCGACGACCACGGCGACACCGTCATGTTCGCCCCCGGCGAGCCCTTCTACGCCACCCCCGGCAAGGGCAAGAACGAGATCCGCATCGCCTACGTGCTAAAGCAGGAGGCCCTGGAGCGGGCCATGGATCTGCTCCGCCTGGGCATCGAGGCGTACAACAAAAAATAAAACCAGACTTACATAACACCTCGGCTGCGTACCACGGTACGCAGCCGAGGTGTTATCTTCTTTGCCGGAGCGGCGGGGTGAGGGCACCCCGCCCTACGAAGATCTATCGATGGTTGCTGCGTAGGGCGGCCTGCCCTCAGGGCGTCGCCCGATAATGCGGCAGCTGCTGGTCATGGTTCGCAGGGGGCGGACGACTCTGTCCGCCCCTACGTTTAACGGTAATGCCATCATAAACCGAACGGGCGGGGTAGAACCCCGCCCGTTCGCACGAATACCGCACCCGCCATGCTTGACATGCGGGCCGACAGAGTCGTCGGCCCCTACAACGTCTATCCGCCCATGTGTCCGCCGCGGGACAGGTACGAAAAAACCACCCTGAAAAACAGAGTGGCGTATTTTATATTTTAGCACTGTGCCTCGCTGAATGCAAGCTCTTTTCCCCCACTTTTTCATTTTCAGCGGATGGCGTGAAATCCGTCACTTTTTGCCCCCATATTTTGGGCTATTTGCGTCTTGACGGCGGAAAACCATACGACTACAATGTACCATATTTTGATGTGCGCCGGTTCCTTTTCCTGCCAAAAGTCCGGCGCGGAAGGGATGGCGAGCGGCGTATGAAATATGTATTTGTCACCGGCGGCGTGGTGTCCGGACTGGGAAAGGGCATCTGCGCGGCATCGCTGGGGCGGCTGTTGAAGCAGCGGGGCCTGCGTGTGCGCAACCAGAAATTCGACCCCTATCTGAACGTGGACCCCGGCACCATGAGCCCCTATCAGCACGGCGAGGTCTTCGTCACCGACGACGGCGCCGAGACCGACCTGGACCTGGGCCACTACGAGCGCTTCGTGGACGAGAGCCTGACGGGCCGCTGCTCCGTGTCCTCGGGGCGGGTCTACTGGGATCTGCTGAACCGTGAGCGTCAGGGCGCGTTCCTGGGCGGCACCGTGCAGATCATCCCCCATGTCACCGACGAGATCAAAAGCCACATCTACGCCATGGAGCAGGAGGACCTGGACGTCCTCATCTGCGAGATCGGCGGCACCGTGGGCGACATCGAAAGCCAGCCCTTCCTGGAGGCCATCCGCCAGGTGGCGGTGGAAAAGGGCCGTGAAAACGTGGTCTACATCCACGTCCCCCTCATCGTCCAGATCCCCGGCAGCGGCGAGCTGAAAAGCAAGCCCACCCAGCACTCCGTCAAGGAGCTGCTGAGCATCGGCATCCAGCCGGACATCCTGGTCTGCCGCTCTGACGTGCCCATCCCCGAGGATATGCGCCGGAAGATCGCCCTGTTCTGCAACATGTCGCAGGACTGCGTCATCCAGAATACCACGGCGGACACGCTGTACGAGGTGCCGCTGCTGCTGCAGAAGGAGGGCCTGGACGAGATCGTCTGCCGCAAGCTGGGCCTGGACCGCCCCGCCGCCGACATGACCCACTGGGCCGCCATGGTCAGCGATATCAAAAACGCCAAAAAGCAGGTCACCATCGCCCTGGTGGGCAAATACGTCCAGCTTCACGACGCCTACCTCAGCGTGGAGGAATCCCTCTTCCACGCGGGGACAGCCTGCGGCGCGGTGGTGCATATCCGCTGGGTGGACTCCGAAACCGTGACGGCGGAAAACGCGGCCCAGGTGCTGGCCGGATGCAGCGGCATCCTGATCCCCGGCGGCTTCGGCGACCGGGGCATCGAGGGCATGATCGCCGCCGCCCAGTACGCACGGGAGCACAACGTCCCCTACCTGGGCATCTGCCTGGGCATGCAGATCGCCGTCATCGAGTTTGCCCGCCACGTCCTGGGCTGGGCCGACGCCCACTCCACCGAGATGGCCCCCCAGACCACCCACCCCGTCATCGACCTGATGCCGGATCAGGTGGGCGTGGCCGCCAAGGGCGGCACCATGCGGCTGGGCCAGTACCCCTGTGTGCTGGCCGACGGCAGCCGCGCCCGCACCCTCTACGGCCAAAGCGAGATCAGCGAGCGCCACCGCCACCGCTACGAGTTCAACAACGACTTCCGCGAGCGGCTCACCGCCGCCGGTCTGCGCCCCACCGGCACCTCCCCCGACGGCCGCCTGGTGGAGATCGTGGAGCTCCCCCACCACCCCTGGTTCGTGGGGGCTCAGTTCCATCCCGAGTTCAAGAGCCGTCCCGACCGGCCCCATCCCCTGTTCCGCGGCTTCGTGGCCGCGGCGCTGGACCATCAATAAGTTCTCTCCCTCTTCCGCATCCGCGGGGGTCGTTTTCCGGCCCCCGCGGATGCTTTTGTGTCAATTTTTGCGGACTTTCTTCGCCGCTGACACATCTTCCTTGACACCCCCGCCGCCCCCTGCTATAATACGCCCACCCTGAAAGATTTTTCGGCTTCCGCGGCAAAAAATCCTTGCTCGTCACGCTGCGTCATATGGTATCATCAGCGTAAAGAGCACCCCCGCCGCTTGTTTTTAGAGAGGAGAATCCTATGCTTGACATCCAACACCTGACCAAATGCTACAGCGAAAAAAAGGCCGTAGATGACCTGACCCTGCACATCGCCCCCGGCGAGATCTACGGCTTCATCGGCCACAACGGCGCAGGCAAGACCACCACCCTGCGATCCGTGGTGGGCATCCTGCAATTCGACCAGGGCGAGATCACCATCGGCGGCAAGTCCATCAAGACCGACCCCCTGGCCTGCAAGCGCCAGCTGGCCTATATCCCCGACAACCCCGACCTGTACGAGTTCATGACCGGCATCAAATACCTGAACTTCATCGCCGACGTCTTCGGCGTCAGCTCGGCGGAACGGCAGCAGCGCATCCGCCAATACGCCGACGCCTTCGAGCTGACCGACGACCTGGCCCAGCCCATCGCCGCCTATTCCCACGGCATGAAGCAGAAGCTGGCCATCATCGCCGCCTGGATCCATCAGCCCCGCCTCATCATCATGGACGAACCCTTCGTGGGTCTGGACCCCAAGGCCGCCCATCTGCTCAAGGGCATGATGCGCGAGATCTGCGACCAGGGCGGCGCCATCTTCTTCTCCACCCACGTGCTGGAGGTGGCGGAAAAGCTCTGCGACAAGGTGGCCATCATCAAGGGCGGCAAGCTGATCCGCTCCGGCACCATGGAGCAGGTCAAGGGCGACGACAGTCTCGAGGAGGTCTTCCTGGAGCTGGAGGAGGATGCGTAAATGGTCAAGACCCTATTAAAAAAGCAGCTGCTGGAGATCTTCCGCAGCTACTTCTACGACGCCAAGAAAAACAAAGCCCGCTCCCGCGGCGGCACCATCGCCTATATCGTGCTGTTCGTCCTGCTGATGGTAGGCCTGCTGGGGGGCATGTTCACCTTCCTGTCGGTATCCCTGTGCGCGCCGCTGGCGGCGGCGGATATGGCGTGGCTGTATTTCGTCATCATGGGCCTGCTGGCCATCCTGCTGGGGGCCTTCGGCAGCGTGTTCAACACCTATTCCGGCCTGTATCTGGCCAAGGACAACGACCTGCTGCTGTCCCTGCCCATTCCGGTGCGGGTCATCATGACCTCCCGCCTGCTGGGCGTGTACCTGATGGGCCTGATGTATTCCATCATCGTGATCCTGCCCGCCGTCATCGTCTACTGGTTCACGGTGCCCGTCACCGCGGGCGTCATCCTGGGGGGCGTGGTGCTGATGGCGCTGATCTCCCTGTTCGTGCTGACCCTGTCCTGCGCCTTGGGCTGGGTGGTGGCAAAGATCAGCCTGAAGCTGAAGCATAAGAGCTTCGTCACCATGGCGGCGTCGCTGCTGTTCATCGCGGCGTACTATTTCTTCTATTTCCGCGCCCAGTCCCTCATCAGCGACCTGCTGCTCAACGCCGCGGACTACGGCGCGAAGATCCGTGACGCGGCCTATCCCCTGTACCTGTTCGGCCGCGTGGCCTGCGGCGACGGCGTTGCCATCGCCGTGGTCTCCGCCGTGGTGATCGCCCTGCTGGCGCTGGTGTGGCATCTCATCGCCCGCAGCTTCGTCAGCATCGCCACCGCCTCCGGCGCTGCCGCCAAGGCGGTGTATCGGGAGAAGGCGGTCAGGCAGGCCGGTGCGGACACCGCCCTGCTGCGCAAGGAGTTCGCCCATTTCACCGCCAGCCCCAACTACATGCTCAACTGCGGTCTGGGCGTACTGCTGCTGGTGGCCGGCGGCGTGGCGCTGCTTTTCAAGGGCGGCGTGTTCCTCTCCATGCTCAACGCTCTCTTTGTGGAGCAGGAGGACTGCGTCCCCATGCTGCTGGCCGCCGCCATCTGCCTGCTGGCCAGCATGAACAATGCCGCCGCCCCCTCCATCTCTCTGGAGGGCAAAGGCCTGTGGCAGCTGCAAGCCCTGCCCATCACACCGTGGCAGGCCCTGTGGGCCAAGCTGATGCTGCAAGTGCTGCTGACGGGCATCCCCGTGGCCTTCTGCGTGCTGTGCGTGGCGGTGATCGCCCCCCTGCCGCCGCTGGAGCTGCTGATGCTGGTGCTGACGTCCCTGCTGTACACGCTGTTCTACGCGCTGGTGTGCCTGACGCTGGGGCTGAAAATGCCGGTGCTGACCTGGACCAGCGAGATCACCCCCATCAAGCAGAGCGGCTGCGTGGCCATCGCGCTGCTGATTGGCTTTGTGTATCCGGTCCTGCTGTGCGGCGGCTATCTGGCCCTGGGCTGGAAACTGGGCTTCGTGGCCTACGCGGCGCTGTTCGCCGTGCTGACGCTGGCCCTCTCCGCCGCGCTGTACCTCTGGCTGAAGCGCAAAGGCGCCAAACTCCTGGCCGCCCTGTAACCCAAAACCAGCCAGCCACAAAAAAGTCTGCAGGGCGGGGTAGAACCCCGCCCCTACGCACAACTTTGTTCCACCCCCCGTAGGGCGGGGTGCCCCCACCCCGCCGCACAGCGAGTGCCAACCATTTACGTCATACGATACGCCGATACCCAAAAAACCGCCCGCATACCTCTCGGTATGCGGGCGGTTTCCGTATATCCGTTTTTACCGTCTTCCGCCGCCGAATCCGCCTCCGCCGAAGCCGCCACCGCGGCTGCCGCCGCGGGAACCTCCGCCGAAGCCTCCCCCGCCAAAGCCGCCGCTGCGGCCATTGCTGCGGGGTGTGCTGCGGGGCGGACGATAGCCGCCCTGGGGCGGCCGGTAGCCTCCGCCGCCCATGGGTGGACGGGGCCCGCCGCCGTAATGGGCCGGTCTGGGCGGGCGCGGCGCACGGGGCCGCAGCGCGCGGCCCCAGAAGATGGGATAATAGGGCACGGCGGGGATCACCCCGATGGCAGGCCCGCCCCTGTACCGCCGCCGGTAGCGGTCATACCGCACACGGTCCAGCAGCGCCCACACCACCAAAATGGCGATGATCAGCACCACCACGCCCCCCAGCGATACCCCGCCGGAGGGTGTTTTCGCCGGTGCCGGCCAGCTGTCGCCGCCATTGCTTCCGCCGCCGGAGCCGCCCAGACCCGCCTGGGCATAAAACACATCCGCCTGCCGGAAAAAGGCCGCCGCCGCGCCGTCAAAGTCGCCGCTATAATAGGAGCTCTCAATGGCCTGCTTCAGCTTCTGCTGCATGGTGTCGTACCGGCCCAGCACCTGCATCACATTGTCGCCGCAGGCCACGTAATAGTCGTCGTCCTCCACCATCAGCAGCAGCATGTCGTTGGCGCCCAGCCCCCAGTCCGCGCCCAGGCGCTCTGCTGCCGTCTCCGGCGTCCAGCCCCTGACGCTGTCCACTGCCGCCACCGCCACCACGGCGTAATACTTCTGATCCCACGCGGCGTTGTAGCTCCGGATGGCCTCCACCGTCTCCGCCGACAGTACGCCCGCCTCGTCGCAGATCCACTGCTGGTATCTGACCTTCGGCAGCGCCACCGGCTCCTTTGCCAGAAAGCTGTCCTTCCGCGCCAGCCCAATGCAAATACTGCCCGCAACGGCCAGCACCAGCACCACCCACGCCACCGCGCGGTTGTTGAAGAATTTCATAAATTGCTCCTTTCCAAAGGAGGTTGCTGCACGGGGCGTCGAGGACGCCGCCCCCTACGAAATATCTATTGTGTAGGGGCGGACAGGGTCGTCCGCCCCTACACAATGTCTCGATACGCTGTTCAGCTCCGCAGCTCCATCAGTTTCTGCTTCAGTTCGCCCTCGATGTGGCCCAGCATCCCCCATTTTGCGCAGGCGCAAAACGGGGACCCCGTTTTTTATTTCACATCCTCGGGCGGAATGGATCCGCCCTGCGGCAAGGTTTTGCTGCGCAAAACGCTTGGACGCGCTGGTGCGCGTGGCGGCTTTGCCGCCAGCCGAGCTGGGCCGACAGCTCTTTTTCCACTGTTACCCTCTCAGCTCCATCAGCTTCTGCTTCAGCTCGCCCTCAATGCGGCCCAGCTCGGCTTCCGCCGCTTTGCGCTTGGCGGCGCCCTCCTTCTGGATGCGGGCCACTTCGTCCAGGGTGGAGATCAGCTGCTCGTTGGTATGCTGCAGCGTCTCGATGTCCACCACGCTGCGCTCCGCCTCGCGGGCGGTGGCGATGGTGCCCATCTTCAGCGTGTCGGCGTTCTTCTTCAGCAGCTCGTTGGTCATCTCCGTCACGGCGTTCTGGGCGGCGGTGGCCTGGCGGCTGTGCTCCATGCCCAGCGCCAGCACCATCTGGCTCTTCCACAGGGGGATGGTGTTCACCAGCGAGGACTGGATCTTCTCGATCATCAGTGTGTCGTTGTTCTGCAGCAGTCGGGTCTGGGGCCCCATCTGGATGGACACCATGCGGGTCAGCTCCAGATCGTGCAGCTTCTTCTCAAACCGGTCGCACATGCCCACCAGATCGTTATACGCCTGTGCATCCTCGGCAAGCCCCGTCTGCTCCGCCTTCTTGCGCAGCTCCTCCAGCTCACCGGCGCGGACGTCCGCCAGCCGCTTCTTGCCCGCCAGGATGTACATGGTCAGTTCCTTGTAATACTTCAGGTTCAGCTCATACATCTGGTCAAACATGGCCACGTCCTTCAGCAGCGCGATCTGATGGCTCTCCAGATTCTGGGCGATCTTGTCCACGTTGGCCTCCACCTTGCTGTACTGCGCCTTCATGGTGGCCACGCGGTTGCCGGTCTTCTTGAACAGACCCGCCAGCCCCTTCTTCTCCTCCTCCGCGCCGAAGCCCTTCAGCTCCACCACCAGGCGGCTCAGATCCTCGCCGATCTCGCCCATGTCCTTGTTGCGCACATTGGCCAGCGCGCTCTCCGAGAAGGTAGCCACGCTCTTTTGGGCCGCCGCGCCGTACTGCAGCACCTGATTGGTGTCCCGCACGTCGATCTTCTTGGCGAATTCGTTGACGGCGGCGCGCTCCTGCTCGTTGAGCATGCTGTCGTCCAGCACCACCGGCTCCACTTCCTTCTTGGCCTCCGGCGCGGCGGGGGTGGCAGGCGCCTCCGGCGTCAGGGTCAGGGTGGGCATCTCCGCGGCAGCGGCGGTATCGGGGGATAATGTCAGCTCCGGCATATTCATGTTGTCCGTCATGGTTTTGATTCCTTTCTGTATGTTTTCGTTCTTAAAATACTTTTTGTATTACAGCTCCAGCGTAATGCCGCCGTCCTGCTCCCCGTCCTCTCCGGCAGGAGCGCTCTGCACGGCCTTGTGCAGCGGATCGTCACTGAGTCCCTCGCGGGCCATCATGTTCTCCAGCACCACCATATCGGTGGACAGGTCCAGCGCCTCGGCGCTGAACAGGTTGTCCAGCTGCTTTTCAAAGGCGATGACCACCGTGGCCATCATGTCCTCCACCCTGTGCATGGTGGAGGAGATATTCTCGCCCGCCACCCCCTGCTGGCCCATCCGGTCATAGGCATTCAGCAGCTTCAGCGTGGTGGGCAGGTAATAGCTCATAAACTTCCGGATCTGGGGCAGCTTCTCCGGATGCTGCGCCACCTGGGCGAAGATCTTGCCGCTCAGCTCCTGCAAACGGACGATCTGGGCGGAGATGGCGGGATCGGCGATGCTGTCGTCCAGCCGCTTCATCTCGGCGATGGCCTTTTGTCCGTCGTCCAGCATCTTGTCCAGCGCGGCGTTGCCGGTGGGCCTGGGCTTCTCCTCCACCTCCTCCACCGTGTTGGGACACAGCAGGCGGGCCACGATCCCCACCACCGCCGCGGCCCCTGCCGCCAGCAGATAGTGGGGCAGCCGGTACAGGGGAAACAGCAGCGCATACAGCAGCCATGTGGCCGCCGCCGCGTACAGCGGAATGGCGGACTTGCGCACGATTTGCTTCAATTCCGTTACCTCCCTTCAGAGAATGAAACCTCATGTTATATTATACCCCAATCGCCGCCCTTTGGCAAGGAAAAGAGACGGCTCCATGGAACCGTCTCTTCGCCTGTCTCCTATACCCCGATGACCCGCAGCACCGCCAGCCCACGGGTGCCGTCGGTGGGGTCGATGAACACCGGCAGCTGGGGCGGATCGTACGTCCACCAGACAAACAGCGCCCATACCCCCAGCAGCACCAGCAGTCCCAGCACGTTCCAGCCGACGCCGCTCAGGCTCCCTTTCGCCTGTACCCGCCAGGACACCAGCGCCGCCAGCAGCACCGCCGCCTGGAACAGCACCACATCCGCCACCATGCTGCCGGTCCCCAGCGCGCCGGTGTAGGTATAATACACCAGCGGGATCAGCAGCAGCCCTGCCAGCAGCCCCAGCGCGCGGGCCATCAGCACCGGACGGCGGCTCTTCCGCAGCACCGCCGCCTCCACCAGCGACCACACGATCCACGGCGTCGCCAGCAGCTTCATATGCTCCCACGTGGACTCATTCACGGCGGCAAAGGGTGCCGCCGCCGGACTCTGCCCGCTCCATTCGTATACAAAATGCAGCAGATTTCCCAATATCAGCGTCAGAAACAGTCCCGCCAGCTCCCATTTCCGCCATCTTCTGTCTGTCATGTAAGACCCCTCCCCTTCTTGTACGCTTTCAGGGAGATTGTACGCCCCGACGGGGGATTTTATACCGGCTTGGCCCCAATTGCTTGCGAAAAACGGCAAAATGTGGTATAATATATAGAGGAAGAAATGGATACGGCGCAGAGCGGCTTGCTCTGCGCGCTTTTTTCGGAAGGAGGCACCCTATGTCCTTTGATCTGCGCCTGACGCTGCTCTCCGGCGGCGAGCTGACCGCCGCCGCCCAGACCCGCGAGATCCTGGCCTGCAACGACGATACCGCCGCCTACGGCCTGCAATTGACGCCCCAACAGGCCCGGGCCCTGCTGGAGACCCGCTCCGCCGCCCTGCGTAAGACAGGCCGCGTGGAGCTGGGCGGCACCATCCTGCGGCGGATGATCCTCACCTTCTGCGACTCCCCCTACCTGACGCCGGAGAATTACGAGGAGACGCTCCACCAGCTGGCCGACGCCTTTTACTACTTCAAAAGCGAGACCCAGGATCGGGTGGGAGACGACGCCCTGCTGCGGTATATGAAGCAATCCTTTGACGGCCCCTGCCACGGCTCCCTGGAGCTGCTGACGGGCACGGCCCTGCCGGACATGGCCCGCCGTCTGCGGGCAGGAGGCGGCCGCCATGCATGATCTGACCCGCCAAAGCCTTATCGACCCGCTGGCGCTGGATCAGCGGGATCTCTTTTCCACCCTGCTGACGGAGGCCCTGCGGTGCGGGCTGCTGACCCAGCCGGATCTGCTGCGCCTGCAGGGGGAGAGCCTCGCCCTGCTGGCGGCGCGCTGCGACGCCTGGAGCCACGGGCAGAGCACCTCCCTCCCCGCCGAGCGGGCGCAGCAGCTGCTGGAGGGCGTGCTCTATTCCGTCTCACTGGCGCTGAAGGACGCCCCCACGCCGGAGGACGCGGCGGCGCTGCTGGCCCGCCAACCCCTGTCTGAACTGTACGAGGCGGGACAGCGCCGCATCACCCGCAAGCTCCAGGCCGCCCGCGCCGCCCACCGCCAGCTGAAGAAAAACCTGTTCCCCACCTATAACGAATTCTACCGCGCCACCCTGTCGGACGGCATCGATGGCTTTTTCCGCCTGTACCGCCCCGCCTTCTTTCCCCAGGAGCTTCACATCACCGCCGACTATCCCCCCTTCTTCGGCCCGCCCCAGAAGGACGGCATTGAATTTATCGAGGACTACCTCCGCGGCCTGTCCCACGAAAACCGCTTTCTCCGCTATTTCGCGCCGGAGACCGTCCACGCCCTGCTGCTGGGGTTTGACCAGGGCTATCCCCCGCTGCTCCTGAACCTGTACGCCCCCGTGCTGGCGGCGGCCCTTGGCTGTGTGCTGACGCGGCAGCCGGTGGCCGCCCTCCGGTGCGACCTCCCCCGCCTGACCGCCCTGCTGACCGGTGCCTCGCGGCAGCAGACGGAGGCTCTGCTCTCTCAGGCGCTGGAGGTCTTCCTCCGCGGCGCCTCCTGTCCCGAGGGCCTGTCCGCCTATCTCCGCCGCAGTGTGCCGCCGCTGGCGGCGGACCTGCACCGCGCCGTCTCTCTGGGCCATCCGGAGGCGGTGGTCCCCCTCCCCACGGCGCTGTGACCCCTTGCATTTTTCCCCCAAACTGGGTACAATACCATCAGTTGACAAGGTCCCTTGTCAGCGGATGGTATGGAACAAAGAAACAACATAAGGAGCGATACCATGGCATTTCAGGGTTTTACACAGCAAACAGTGGATTTCATGTGGGGCATCCGCTTCAATAACGAGCGGGGCTGGTTTCTGGAACACAAGGAGGACTATCTCAACACCTTCCTGGCCCCCACAAAGGAGCTGGGGGAGCAGGTCTATGATGCCCTTCACGCGGCCCTGCCCGACGAGCCGCTGCTGCTGAAGGTCTCCCGCATCTATCGGGACGCCCGCCGTCTCCACGGCCGGGGGCCCTATAAGGATCACCTGTGGTGGTGCATCCGCACCGGCGACAAGGACTGGACGGGCCGCCCCACTTTCTGGTTCGAGCTGGGGCCGGACTACTACAGCTTCGGCCTGGGCTTCTGGTCCCCCTCCGCCGCCCTGATGGAGACCTACCGCAAGCAGATCGACCAGCATCCCGAGGAATTGGCCAGACTGGTGCGGCAGTTCAACCGGCAAACGGTCTTCACTCTGGACGGCCCCGACTACGCCCGCAGCAAGGGCCAGACCTCCGACCTTCTGCGCCCCTGGTATCAGAAAAAGTCCCTCTCCCTCCGCTGGGAGGGCCCCCTGGACGACCGCATCTTCTCCCCCGCCCTGGCGGACGACATCACCGCGGGCTTCCAGACCCTGATCCCCTTCTACCACTACTTCAACCGCATCGTGGCCCTGACCCCCACCCAGGAGCGCACCGGCGAGGAACGGGTCTGACCTCCTCTCTACCCCACGTAGGTAGCCTTTTGCCCGCCGCCGCGGTACAATGGCGGACATAAGGAGGATACTATTATGGATCAATACGTAACCGGCGCCGCCATCAAGGCCCTGCGGGAAGCCGCAAAGCTCACCCAGCCCCAGCTGGCGGAGCGTCTCAGCGTCAGCGACAAGACTGTCAGCAAATGGGAGACGGGCCGCGGCTATCCGGACATCACCCTGCTGGAGCCCATCGCGGCGGCGCTCCGCGTCTCGGTGGCCGAACTGCTGTCGGGCCGCACGGTGGTCAACACCAATGTGTCCGCCAACATGCGCCGCTGCCACTTCTATGTCTGCCCCCTGTGCGGCAACGTGCTCCACAGCATGGGTCAGGCCGCCGTCAGCTGCCACGGTGTCACCCTTCCGCCCCTGGAGGCGGAAGAGGCGGAGGGCTCCCACGCCATCACCGTGGAAGCGGTGGAGGACGAATACCTCGTCACCGTGAACCACCCCATGACGCGGCAGCACCACCTGCTCTTTCTGGCCGCCGTGTCCGATGACCGCCTGCAGCTCATCCGCCTGTATCCGGAGGGCCCCGCCCAGACCCGCATCCAGCGCGGCGGCGTCCGCGCCGTATACGCCTGCTGCAATCGGGACGGCCTGTTCAAACAGGATCTGTAAAAAAATGACCGGCTCTCCAGCCGGTCATTTTAATCTGTTAAAAAGCTTCGCAGAATTCGCCGCCCGCAGGCGGCGAACAATTTGGATCATTTTTCTGGCGACATGTGCGTCAGAAAAATTCTTCTCGGCCGCCAGTGTGTCCGAAGGACGCGCGTACCCCAAGGGCACTTGTTCCGCTTTGCTCCACGGCGCAGCCGGCCGCAAATCCTTTTGGCAGCAAAATCGCAAGATTTTGCGCCAGCTTAAAAGTCGATGGTCCCGTTCAGCACCTTCAGGTCGTACGGCTCGTACACCACCTTACGATAGGCGTCCACGTCCATCTTCACGCCCGTCCAGTCGCTGTGAATCTCGCCGTTCTGCTTGATCAGCACGTCGTACAGAATGTCGTAGGTCACCCCGTCCTCCCCCTTCTCCACAATGGTGGAGTAGGGCAGCGTCTTGTGGTATGTCAGATGCAGACCCTTGTAGGCAAAGTGGAAGCCGTTGCGCATCCGGCAGCCGTCCAACCCCTTATAGGTAAACAGCCGCCGCAGATCGTGCAGAATCTGATCGTGCTCCTCGTCATACAGGTTCTCCGGCGTGGTCTCGGTGTAGTCATACCGGAACTGCACAGGGATGCCGTAGGGCAGGAACCGCTCCACATAGGCGGGCAGCTTGTCGGCGGGATAGCGCTTGTACAGCACGCAGTTGATCCGCGTGGGGCAGGCGATGCGCCCCAGCACCTCGTCGGGACTCTCCTCCACATACTTCTGCAGATGGCGGGAGATGTTCATGCAGGTGATCTTGTCGCGGTTGCGCTCCGTAAAGGCCACCATCTCGTCCAGCGTGGTGTGTGCCTGCACCGGAAACGTGGTGTTGATATACACCTTGTGGGTGGCGGGGATGGCGTCCAGCATCCGCTGCAGCGCGTCCAGATCCGCCAGCGGCTCGCCGCCGGTAAACACGAAATCGCACCGCGGCGTGATGGCGTCCAGCGTGCGGATGGAGTCGATGATCTTCTCCAGCGAAAAGCCGCTGCAGTCGGCATATTCCTGCTTATTGATACAGAAGGGGCAGTTGTTCTGGCAGTCATAGGGGACAAACACGGTGACTGTTGCGCCGCCTTCACGGGTCTTGTAAGGGTGAGTCATGTATGAGCAAAACCTTTCCGTGTGAATATTCTTCAATATTTTATACCGATGCGACAAGAAATGCAAGAAAAAAAGCAAAAAAGGGTTGTTTACTTATTAACAAACCCTTTTCCGGAGATTTTCCCCGCCCTTTTCTTGACAATCGCCCGCCTCCTGCGGTACATTGTAGGTAAAAAACGAGAGGAGACGCCCGCCATGAAGATCCGAAACGAATTGCTCTCTCAGGTGCGCAGCTATGCCGGCCACACGCCCCACGCGGCGGCGGACACGCTGGACTGCTCCCTGGGTGTGAACCCCTACGGCTTTCCCGACGCGGTAAAAGCCGCCTTCGCCGCCTTCGATCCGGAGCGGTTCTATCACTATCCCCACTCCGACGCGCCCCAAAAAGCCATCGTGGACTACTGGGCGGACTACGCCTTCATCGAGCCGGAGAACATCGTCCTCACCGACGGCAGCGTCTCGGCCCTGTACCTTCTGTGCAACATTCTGGCCAAGAAGGGGGCCGAGGTGGTGGGCTTCCTGCCCACCTTCACCGATATGGTGGAGTATTCCCGCATGATGGCCATGCGATACGTGGGCATTCCCGCCCGCCGTGAGGACGGCTGGCGCATGGAGGTCTCCGACCTGGTGGACGCCATCAGCGGCGACACCAGCCTGGTCTACATCGACCGGCCCAACAACCCCACCGGCCAGACCCTGTCCCTCTCCGACATCAGCCGCGTGCTGGACCGGTGCGAGGAGCTGGGTGTCTACGCCATCGTGGACGAGGCCTACGGCGACTTCCTGCCCCGCGAGGAGTCGGCGGTGACCCTGGGGCCGAAATATAAAAATATCATCATCGTCCGCACCTTCTCCAAGGGCTTCGGCCTGGCGGGCCTGCGGGCGGGCTATATCATCACCTGTCAGGAGCTGATCCGCTACATCAGCAAGGTCTCCAACCCCTATATGATGAGCGAGCTGTCCCGCGAGCTCTCCGCCGCCGCCCTCAGTGACCGCACCTATGCCGACAGTCACGGCGCGGATTTCGCCGCCATGAAGCGCGCCCTGCGGGACGCCTGCGGCAAAAACCTCGCCATGGCCGTCACCGACGATCGCGTTCCCATCTGCCTTCTGCAGCACCGTGACCCCCGCGCTGACCTGCAGGAGCTGCTGATGGCCCAGGGCGTCCTCACCTGCTCCGGCGGCGAATTTGAGCCTCTGGACCGCAGCAGCGTCCGCCTCCGCGTCCCCCGTGCCGAGGAATCGGCCAAACTCCTCCAGGCCGTAAAAGCCGTCAACGAGGCGTAAAATAAGCCCTCCCTTCACGGGAGGGCTTATTGTATCATCGAAACATGTGGTCCGCGAACTCCGCCAGCCGCTCGTCGATGCCCGGCAGCTTCACCGCCGCACCGGCGTCGTTGGCCGTCTCCAGCATGCAGAAGCGGGGCGGCAGGCGGAACGCCTTGTTCATGCACAGCGCCGAGATCAGCTGCTGGGCCACGATGTCGCCGCCGGAATAGCCGGACACGATGATGGCGTACAGCTCCTTGTCGTAAAACGGCGTGGTGCGGAACAGGGCCGTCAGCCGGTTGATGCAGGCCGTCAGGTTGGCCGCCAGCGCGTCGTTGTAGTTGGGACACAACCACAGCACCCCGTCGGCCTGACTGATGGCGGGATACACCTCGTCCACGATGACACCGCCGTAGAAGCACCGCCCCTCCTCGCCGAAGTGCAGGCAGGTGCGGAACTCGCAGCCGTTGCAGTCGGCCACCGTGCCGTTGCGCAGGCTGATGACCTGAGCCTCCGCCCGCCCCGCCAGTCGGGGTGCCATCCGCTCCCACAGGGCGATGGTGTTGGAGGTCTTGCGGTTGGAGGCGTGCAGCACCATCAGACGGGGATGCTCCCTTACCGGCGGCGTGTCCGCCAGCAGGCGGTCCACCAGCTCGCAGGCGCAGGCCGTATAGGCGCTCAGATAGTCCGTGTGCCGCAGCATGGCCCGAATGTGGAAATTCTCCAGCGAGCCCGTGGCCTCCACCAGCGGTGCGCCCATAAAGGCGCAGCCCACCTGATTGGCGGCAAACACGATCTCCCTGGCGGCAGATTTGGTGTAAAGCTCTCCGTCGCCGTCCACCAGCACCGCGCCGCGGCAGCCCTCAAAAAACCGCCCGTCCTGCCGGATGGCCGCCAGCATGGCGCACCACCCCAGATTCACGCCGCCATGCAGCAGCGAAATGGCAAACAGCACCTGCCGCCCCGTCACGGGCCGCAGCCGGTCGGGGCGCTCCACCTTCTCATAGCGCCGCCCCGCCAGCGCCTGTGTCAGCACCGCCGACAGGCGGGCGTTTTCCTCGATCTGCGGACAGATGACCATCAACGGTTCCATGGTCACGCCTCCCTTTCACACGATTTGCCGCAGGATGGTCTGGGTCTCCGCCAGCCGGTGGAACAGCGCGTCCGGCAAAGGCAGATCCTCCGTCTCCAGTCCCGTGGGGGTATAGCGGTTTTTCACGCCCATGAAGATATCCCCCAGACACACGCTGCCGTAGTGCCACTCCCCCCGCAGCGTCAGCAGCACGCTGATGGCCGCCGAGGACAGGGCCGGCGCCACATAGGGCTTGAACCCCAGCTCCCGCATCTTCAGATTGGCCGTCAGCGCCAGCTCCGTCAGCTCACGGGACAGGGCGTCGTCGTAGTGCTCTACGGAGTTGGCGATAACAAGGCCGCTGCCGTGGGGGCCGAAGGCCCGCCCCTCCGTCAAAAAAGAGGCAAACCGCTCATCCTGTTTGGCGTAATAGGCGGCCCGGGCGTTCATCACGCCCAGCCCGTACCCCTGCACCTGCTGGGGCAGCAGGCCCAGGCCGTCATATACCCCCGCCTCGTTCCGGTTGGAGGCCAGCAGCGCCGCCCGGGCCAGCGGATCCACCGGATCGGAGATCACGCAGAACAGCCCGCGGAATCCCGCGCCGCGCGCCTTGCGGGCGTACAGCTCCACCAGACCGCGGTTGGCCTCGAACTGCGCCATCCGCACGTCCTTCACCCCGCTGCCCACAGCGGGGATGCCCTTGGACGCCACAAAGAGAAAGGCGTCGCAGCCGAAAAGCTTCTCCTGGGGCACGATCTCCACAGCGGGCATGGCGTCGTACCGCCAGGGCAGCGCCACCTGGTTCAGCTCGAACTCCCAGCGCTTCACCGCCGTCTCGTTGATGTCGCAGATGCCGATGGCGGACACGGTGTCGCCCCCCATCAGCTTCAGCCCCATGGCAATGGTGCTGCCCACGTCGCCCATGGCCAGAATGTGGACCCGCTTTTTGCCCTTTTGGGGCCGCCACGCCGCCAGCTCCCGCCAGCGGGGATGGTCAAAGTTCACCGCCCGCAGACCGCCGTTCAGCCACGCCGCCGCCTCGATGGGCGGCGCCTGGGTCACGGCGATGCGGCGGCTGTCCAGCCAGTCCACGCTCTCCTCCGCCGCCGTCAGCTGCCGCAGGGCCGTGGCGGAAAACGCGGCCCGCCCGCCCGCCGCGGCGCGGCGGAACAGAAACACCGGCGGCTCCTCCCCCACCCGCTCCGCCGCCGTCAGCGGCAGCGGCTGGCAGGACGCCAATACCTGTCCGTTTTCCTGATAGTAATACATCTCGCTTCCTCCTTCAGCGGAACAGCTCCTCCAGCCGCCGTAGCGTCTTCAGATCGTCCCGCAGATAGTCCGACACCGCGCCGTCCGGATCGTAGCGCATAGGCCCCTTGTCCGGACACAGCGGCAGCACCACCGCCTCGCTGAGCCGCCGCAGCGTCAGATTGCGGGCATACACCCGCCGGTAGGCGGTCTCCAGCGCCTCGATGATATACAGCGTGTTCTCCACGCAGGTGCGGGAGAAGGTATACGCCGCATCCGCGCCGCACCGCCGCAGATGCTCCGGATAGACGTACGGCAGGATCAGATTCACCGACGGCTGCGATCCGGCGTACCCCTCGCGCTCCTCATGCTCCACCGTGTCGCCCCCGATAAAGGGATACAGGGTGGACTCCACATACCATGCCCGCAGATTGGGCACAAAATACACATAGTCCGCCGCAAGCCCCAGCTGCTGGGCCAGATCCCGTCCCTGTCCCGACAGGATGCCCACCAGCACCTCCTTGATCTCCACCTGCTGCTGCTTTGCCAGCGGGTCCAGCACGCCGATGCGCCGCCCCGTGTGCAGCTGGTCGTCCACCAGGATCACCGGCCGCCGGAAGGAGTGCACCACCCGCATCTGATCCGCCAGCGGCGCATAGCCGGGGAATGCCTCGATATGCTGCGTCCGCCGGTCGGCGGCAAACACCTTGTCGGTGTGGATGGTCTTGGTCACCGTGTTGGGGATGGCCGCCCGCCGCAGCAGCTTGCCGAAGGGCACGCACATATACGGCCCCAGCACCCGCGGCTTCGTGGGCGTCATGGGCACGCCGTTCAGGGCGGTGATCTTCTCCACCAGCCGGTGCAGCACCAGCTGGGAGGAGATCGTAAAGATCAGCCGCCCGGGGTACAGCGCCACCAGCCCCAGCTTGAACCGCCGCCGCGCCTGCCGGATAGCGGACAGCACCGCCTCATCGCCGCTGAAGGGCGGCTTGATGGCCGTCTCCACATTCTGCAGAAACACCACCGGCGCGCTCATATCCGCCAGCAGCAGCGCGCCGTCGCCGCCCTGCACGCTCCGCAGCCCCTGCTGCCGCAGCAGACCCTCCGCCATGGGACTCGCCGGCGCGTCCAGCGCCGCGAACAGCGCCCACAGGCAGTCCTGCTCCATGGCCTGGGCAAACAGCTGCGTCAGCAGCAGCTGCATGGATTCCTCATCCCTGCCGTACACCCCCGTGATGCACAGCAGCTTGCCGGAGGCCATATCCCGCACCTGGTTCACCCGAACGGGATCCCCCAGCAGCGCCAGCAGCTCCCGCGTGCGCCGCTGGTCAAAGGACGCCGCCGCCAGCAGCGCGCCGCCGCTGCGCAGCGTCATGATCCGCTCGCCCCGCCGCCGGACGCCCGCCGCCGCCGCGTCGGGCATCTCCAGCGTCTCCCGCAGGGTATCCAGCAGGGCATTCTCCGCTTCCTCCTCTTCAAACCGCAGCGTGCCCGGGGACAGTAGCGGCTTATACTGGGGCTCCCGCAGATAAAGCCCCCGCTGATAGATATACTCCTGCACCACCGGATCGATCAGATGGGAGATATCCCGATTCATGTCGATATTCTCCCGAATACGGGTGGAGCTGATGTCCTCCAGCTGAGAGGGCAGCTGCAGCTGCACCACCTTGCCGGTGATCATGCCCACATCCGCGTCCATATCCTTCTCCTCCCCGTGCAGGGCGGAGACGCGGCGGAACACGATGTGGTTCATGCTGTGAACGGAATCGGGACTGGGCGCCGCCTTGTAGGAGGACGCCCCGTGGATCACGTCGGAACCCACGATCAGATACAGCTCCCGCGGCGCGAACAGCGCCTTCAGCTGCCGCAGATCGTCTGGATTGGCGATATTGACAGGCAGCTCATAGGGAAACAGATGCACATGGAACTCGTCCGCCACCGACATGGAGGCGATCTTTCGCCGGATCAGGCTGGGCTGGGTCTTCTTCGACCAGGAGAATTCGTCCACCGCCAGATACACCTCGTACCCCATGTCCCGAATGGTGCAGGCCAGCGCCTTGTGGGACAGAGTAAAGGGGTCGAAGGTGCCCGGGAAAAACGCCACCTTCTGCCGCTGCCGGAACCGGAAGGGCCCGTTGTCCGTCTCGTACCGGACGATAAACTGATACATCCGGTACAGGGCCGCCGAGCAGTACAGGTCGTTCAGCCCGCCCGTGCGCTCCTCGCGGATCAAAAACAGCAGCTTGTGGGCGCACAGGGTAAACAGCCACGCGCGCCGCTCGTCGGGGAAGCGGGGCGACGAGAACAGCGTGTCGCCCAGCACGTACATAGCCTCCTGCCGCACCCCCTGCCGATAGGACGCCATGCCCTTCAGCAGCAGCCCCGCCAGACGGCGGCGGCGGCGATCCCACACCGCCTCCTCCTCGGCAAAGCGGCGGGGATAGGTGCGGTAATTCTCCAGCACGCAGCCTACCACGTCCAGCGCCGACGCCGCCACGCTGTCCGCCGAATGGCTCAGAAGCTCCGCCAGATAGTCGATGACCTCGTCCAGCTCCGCCGGCGGCAGCCACAGCATGAAGGCCCCCAGATACTGGGGAATATATTTGGAAAATTCATAGTGTCCCGATTCCAGCGCCTTGGCCAGCTCCACGGCGATCTCGTTGCGCTGCTCGCCGGTCAGACGGGGTGCGATGCCCAGCAGGGCGCGGCCCGCCCGCTGGCGTACCACCACCGCCTCGCTGACCCGCACGATGTTGGCGAAATGGGCGGCGATCTGCATGGCGCTGCCCCGCCCGCAGGCGGCATAGCGGGATAACAGCTCCACATTGACCACCTTCACCATCCACGGCGTGGCGGTCTTCAGGTTGTCCAGCAGGATGTCGGATACCTCCTGATTGCTCAGTGCTCCCACCGCCTCCTCCGCCGGAATCCCGCACACCCGCGCGTAGCGGTAGCGCAGGGACGGCAGGGCGAAGCGGTGTTCCTCCTGCCGCAGCCGCGCCACGGCGGCCCGCAGGGGGTGCTCCGGCGGCAGCGTCTGGCTGGCGCGGAAAAACAGCTGCAAAGCCGCCGCCTGCAAAGACGGATCGCGGCTCCGGCTCTGGGCCAGCACAAAGTCGGCCACCTGCTGGGCCTGGGCCCCCGTCAGCCGCTTCAGGGGCAGATAGCTCAGCGTGTCCGTCAGCGCCAGCGCCGCCCCCTGATCCTCCACCTGCGGCGTCTGATAGTGGGCCAGCAGCACCCCCAGAAAATGCTCCGTCTCCTGGGGCGCGCAGTTTTCCAGCGTGGCGGACACCACCAGCTTGGCCGTAAACCGGATGTGGCTGATCTGCTGGGGCGTCAGTTTGTGGTCGGGATAAAACAGCAGGTTCAGATATTGGGCCCACAAGGCGAACTGGGTCTGCTCCACCGCCGCCTGGGGCGCCGATTCCGGCAGCTCCTTTTTATAGCGCAAACTAAATTTGGCGATGACCCGCCCCATCAGCGCCGCCGCCTGCCGCCGGATATCCCCCTCCGGATGCAGCAGCAGCTCATAGAGGAAGTACACCGTCTGGATCTTCTGGTTGGCGGACAGATAGGTGAAATAGTTCTCCAGCACGCACAGATAGGTACGCACACGGGTCCAGTCCTTCTCCCCTCTCGCCAGCTCCAGCAGGTCGGAGAACAACCCCTCGTGGCTCAGGCGGCGCATCATGTCCAGATTGTGCTCCACCGCCATCAGGCAGAAGGCCCGATAGTACTCCTCCGGCCCCATCAGCGCCACGTCCCGCTGGGCCGGCGGCGCCGTGTCGCGGCCCCGCAGCGTCACGTCCACGCCGTTGGCCCGCAGATAGTCCTCAAAGTCCCGCAGCTTGCGATAGACGTATTCATACCGCCGCTTCTTGGCCTCGTCCACATTGTCCAGCTTGCTGAGGATCACGTCAAAGGCGTCTTTCAGCGTATACAGCGCCGCCGTCTCGCGGCCGTCCGCCTCCCGCCGCTGCTTCGAACGGAAGTCGGCGTAGATCAGCAGCATGGACTCCACCGACAGGTTGGCCAGCTCCAGATCCCACGTGGAGTGGTTGCCCGCCACCTGGGCCACCTGGGGCAGCCCCGCGCGGGTCAGCCACTCATCGGTGTAGTAGTAGTGCAGATACGGCACCCGCTCCCCCGGCATGCAGCCGAATTTGCCGATGTCATGTCCCGCGGCGGCGGCCGAGGTCAGCGCCAGATCCACCGCCGCGCCGCTGCGGCGCAGCGCCCGTCCGGCGGTCATGGCCACATGATGCACCATGGCGATGTGCCGCAGCGTGCTGAAGGGAGTCAGCTCGCCGCTCAGCCGCAGCAGCTCATACACGAAGTCCTGCCGCCACACCTGCAGAAACCGCTGATAAAAGGCGCTGCCCGCCGCCTCCTCGTCGGTGCAGAAGGCAAAGTCGATGTGCCAGTCAAAGGGCAGCGCCCGCCGCTCCTCCTCCAGCAGCAGCTGCAGCGCCCGCAGGGCGCACAGGGCAAGATCCTCCTGCCCCTCCGTGGCCTCGCGGCGGTGCTGGGGGTACAGGCGGGCAACGGCGTCGTTCAGGATATACGCCTGCCAGCCCTCCTCCGGCGCAGGGCCCTCCGCCATGGCCGCCGCGGCGGCGTCCACCACCGCGGCGCAGGCCAGCCGCTGCCGCACCAGCAGAAACGCCTCAAAAAACTGCGCCCGGGCCCAGCGCTCCCCCTGCTCCGGATCGTGGAGCCGCTGCCGGAAGGCTGCGTCGCGGAACGCCTCGCTCCACCGCTGGCGGAAAATAGCCTTGTGGGTCATATTGGTTCCCCCTTCCCGCCCGTTTCGGGCTTTCGGATGGTATTTTTTCCTTTATTTATGTGCAGTATAGCAAGCTTCGTTTTCCCTGTCAAACGGGATTCCTATAAATATCGGTTTTCCCGCCGGCGGCCTCATTCCCGCAGATTCGCCCGCACAAAGGTCAGAAACTGCCGTGCGGCGGGGGACATCAGCTCGGCAGGCGGCGTGGCGATGCCCACCTCCACATACTGGGGCGGGTCCAGAGGACGGAACACCACGTTTCCCATCAGCATACCGGCGATCAGATCGTTGACCAGCGCAATGCCCAGCCCCGCCTCCACCATGGCCATGGCGGAAAAATCGTCCTCCACACCGGCGAAGCGGTTGGCGGGCCGGATGTGGTTCTGCTCCAGAATACGGGAATTGTCCGTCTCCCGCCCTGGGAAGATCTCGATATAACTCTCCGTCTCCAGCCGCCGGATGGGCACGGCCCGCTCCTTTGCCAAGGGATGCTCCGGCGAGAGCATCACCATCATCTGATCCTGCCGCAGCGGCAGCCATTGCAGGGGGCCGTCCCGCCGGCTGATGACGCACAGATCCGCCCGATGCTCCCGCAGCGCCTGGGTCAGCGTGGTGCTGGTGCCCTCAATGGTCTGGAACTGGATGCCCGGGTGATCCTCCCGAAAGCGGGCCATCAGATGGGCCAGCTGGCGGGCATAAAACCGGTAGTTGGCCCCCACCGTAACGGTGCCCCGCTCCAGGCCCCGCAGGGCCGCCGCCGTCTGGCGGCAGCTTTCCGCCTGATAGACCATCTGCCGCAGGGCGGGCAGCAGGGCCTCACATTCGCCGGTGGCGGCAACGCCGCCCCGCCCCCGATGCAGCAGGGGAAAGCCCAGCTCCTCCTCCAGCGCCGCCACCATGCGGCTGATACCGGAGGGGGTATAGCCCAGCTTGTCCGCCGCACGGGCCAGGGTACCCTCTTCTAAGGCGCACAGCAGCGCCGCGCATTTTTCTGTATCCATACGCACCTCATAACCCGCTTTTATTGGTACATTAACCGCCGTTATTGGTACATAAACGGCCGTTATCCGCACCTGATCCCCCACGTATACTTGCAGTTTTGTCACGCAAACCGTGAATTAGTGTCGCTTTACACAAGTATAACGCAGTGGTATGATGAAGTCAACCAAAAGGACGCGAAAAATGTTTTCTCTCCCCCAACCAGCCGTCAAGGGGCAAGGCCGCGCCTTGCCCCAGCGGCGCGTTTCAGGGGGTGTGAGAATAGAGAAAGATACGGGAGGGAGATCCGATCATGAGCAGAAAAAGTGCGGAATGGCTGCTGGCGGCGGTGATCTTCGCCAGAAG
Source organism: uncultured Oscillospiraceae bacterium (assembly GCA_934573935.1). Classification (GTDB taxonomy): domain Bacteria; phylum Bacillota; class Clostridia; order Oscillospirales; family Oscillospiraceae; genus Vescimonas. The sequence goes on from CAKTMO010000001.1 coordinate 132,037, forward strand.
CACGTCGCTGCTGTTTGCCAAGGTGGGGCTGGAGAGTCTGAGCCCCCTGAACCTGCTGGCGGCGCGGTTTTGTCTGGCCTTTGTGGTATTGGCTGTTATTTTCTGGAAGAAGCTGCGCACGGTGACGAAAACCGACGTGGTGCACGGCATGATCCTGGGGGCGGTGTTTTTCGCGGTGATGACCTGCGAGACCTTCGCCCTGACCATGACCAGCGCCTCCTCGGTGTCGTTTCTGGTGAACACGGCCATTGTGATCGTGCCGCTGTTTGAGGCGGCGCTGCACCGGAAGGCGCCGGAACACATGGCGCTGGTCTGTGCGGCGGTGACGCTGGCAGGCGTGGGATTTCTGACGCTGAAGGAGGGCATCTCCGGCTTTGGGCCGGGGGAGGCGCTGTGTCTGGTGGAGGCGTGCCTGTACGCGGGGGGCATCATTCTGACGGGCAAGTTCTCCCAGGAGGGAGACCCCATTCTGCTGGGGATGTTCCAGATCGGATTTCTGGGCGTGTTTGCGACGGCGGGGACGCTGCTGGTGGACGCGGCGCCCCATCTGCCCCAGAACAGCATCGAGTGGGGCGTGGTATTGGCGCTGGCGCTGGTGTGCTCCTGCTTCGGCTTTACGTTTCAGCCGGTGGCGCAGCGGTACACCACCGCGGAACGGGCGGCACAGCTGTGCGCCGTCAACCCCCTGTCCACGGCGGTGCTGAGCGCCGTATTTCTGCACGAGAGCATGGGCGTCCAGGGGATGATCGGCGCGGCGCTGATCCTGCTGGGTCTGGTGCTGCACGGGTATCACCATCACCAGCCCGTCACGGCGTAAAAAAACATGCCGGTGTCGGCACGTTAAAAAAACATGCCGGTGGCATGTTTTTAGTGCCGATCTCGGCGGCTATGCCGCCGTAGCATCCATCTTGGTTTCCACCGCACCATCAATAACCGGCCCCGCCGCACCAGCAAAAAAGGCCCCCTTGTGCAAAGGGGGCTGTCAGCCGTAAGGCTGACTGGGGGATTGCCGGTTATCGGTCAATCCCTCCGTCGCGGCGTAAAAAAACATGCCGGTGGCATGTTTTTAGCCGCGATCCCGGCGGCTATGCCGCCGTAGCTGCCACCTCCCTTTACACAAGGGAGGCTTTGGGGGCGTTCACCGTGCGGCGGGGTGAGGGCACCCCGCCCTACGGAGGGTTACACCGTATTTGCTGCGCTCACCGATCGGGCGGACAGGGTCGTCCGCCCCTACGGAGGATCTTACGATGGAGCGGCGGTTATCGATCGGGAGGGGCAAAGCCCCTCCCCTACGAATTTTTATCATACCCGCTGCGGTTATTGAGTGGGCGGGGTAGAACCTCGCCCCTACGAAACCTCAGTATACCTTTCCGGCAAATGGAAAAGACCGCCTTGGCGGTCTTTTTTTATGGTTCGGTCAGTTCCAGCACCACGGGGCAGTGGTCGCTGCCGGTGATCTCGGGCCAGATGTCGGCGTTTTTTACGCGGGGCAGCAGGCGCTGGGAGACGATGAAATAGTCGATGCGCCAGCCCGCGTTCTTCTCGCGGGCGTGGAAGCGGTAGCTCCACCAGGAGTAAGCGCCGGTGCGGTCCGGATACAATGTACGGAAGGTATCGGCAAAGCCGTTGGAGAGCAGGCGGGTCATTTTGGCCCGCTCCTCGTCGGAAAAGCCGGGGTTCATACGGTTGGTCTTGGGGTTTTTCAGGTCGATCTCCTGATGGGCCACATTCAGGTCGCCGCAGTAGACCACCGGTTTTTTGGCGTCCAACTCCTGAAGATACGAAAGGATATCGTCCTCCCACTCCATGCGGTAGTCCAGGCGGGCCAGCTGATCCTTGGAATTGGGGGTGTAGCAGCAGACGAGATAGAAGTCCTCATACTCGGCAGTGATGACGCGGCCCTCGTGCCGGTGGACGTCGGGGCCGAAATCGTAGGTGACGGACAGGGGCCGGCGGCGGGTAAAGACGGCGGTGCCGGAATAGCCCGCCTTATCGGCGCTGTTCCAGAAGCGGTGGTAGCCGGGCAGGTCAAAATCCGCCTGCTCCGGACGCATTTTCGTCTCCTGCAGGCAGATCACGTCCGCGTCGGCAAGGGCGCAGAAGTCCAGAAAGCCCTTGCTCAGACAGGCGCGCAGGCCGTTGACGTTCCATGAGATCAATCGCATGCGGGGGTCTCCCTTCGTGGTTTTTCTTCAGCATACCACATTTTCGCCCTCTTGACAACCGGTGAGCGGCGGACTATACTGAATAAAACTGTTCCATTTGGAACAAAGAAGGAGTCGGCTATGGAGGAGCGATCGGCGCTGTTGGCGCGGCATTTTCTGTTTCAGGGGTTGGAGAAGCTGCCGGAGGAAGCGGCGGCACTGCCGGTGCGGCGGTTTGAGCGGGACGCGGTCATCTGCGGGCCGGACACGGCGGAGCGGGGACTGGGCATCGTGCTGGAGGGCCGCGCGGAGGCGGTGGCTCCCCCGCGGGAACAGACGGTGCTGGCCACCTTCGGGCCGGGGGACACCTTCGGCGCGGCGGCGCTGTTCGGCGGCGGCGGATATGTGTCCTGCATCCGCGCGGTGACGGCCTGCGGCGTGGTGCTGCTGCCGGAGGCGCTGCTGGAGGCGTGGTTCGCCCGCTACCCCTCCATGGTGGTGAACTACATCACGTTTCTCTCCGGTCGGGTGCGGTTTTTGAATGGGAAGATCGCCGTTCTGACCCAGGAGGGGGCGCCGCAGCGGCTGTACCGCTGGCTGCAGGCCAACTGCGACGGGGCGGGACGGGTGCCGGAGGGCATCAGCATGACGAAGCTGGCGGCGATGCTGGCCATGGGGCGCACCAGTCTGTATCGGGCCATGGAGGAATTGACGGCGGCGGGCATGATCGTCCGCGACGGAAAAAGAATCGAGGTAATCCAATGAAACACATCAAATCTGTGGTAAGTCTGCTGCTGGCGGTGGCGCTGGCGTTTACTCTGGCAGGCTGCGGCACCAAAGAAGAGCCTGCGGCCGACGACAGCGATGAGCTGACGCCGGCGGAGGTGAACCTGTACGTGCTGTCGGGCCCCACCGGCATCGGGGCCATGAATCTGTGGGCCACCGCCGACGCGGGCGAGACGGCCAACACCTATCACATCACCATGCCCGGGGCCAATGACGAGGTGGTGGCCGCCCTGTCCAACGGTCAGGCGGACATTGCCGCCGTGGCCACCAATCTGGCGGCCACGCTGTACAACAAGACCGACGGCGGCGTAACGGTGCTGGCGGTGAACACGCTGGGGGTGCTGTCGCTGCTGGGCAACGGCGGGGAGGTGGCCTCCATCGCCGATCTGGCGGGCAGGACCATCTATGCCCCCGGGCAGGGGGCCAATCCGGAGTATATCCTGCGGTATGTACTGCGGGGCAACGGGCTGGACCCCGACAGAGACGTGACGCTGCGGTTCGTGGGCGAGGGCAGCGAGCTGCTGACCGTGTGGCAGACCGATCCGGAGGCCGTAATCCTGGCGCCTCAGCCGGTGGCTACCAGTATTCTGATGCAGAACGAGAACGCACGGACGCTGTTTGACATGACGGAGGAGTGGGACAAGGTATCCGGCGGCGAGAGCACGCTGATGATGGGCTGCGTCATTGTGCGCAACGCCTTTTTGCAGGAGCATCCCGACGCGGTGACGCTGTTTTTGCAGGAGTATGCCGCCTCTATTGAGAAGGCGCAGTCCGACGCGGCGGGCACCGCCGCACTGTGTGAGCAGTACGGGCTGATCCCCAAGGCGGCGCTGGCGGAGAAGGCGCTGCCCTACTGCGGGCTGACGTTTGTCACCGGCGCGGAGATGAAGGCGGGGCTGAGCGGCTATCTGCAGGTGATGTTTGACGCCGATCCCAGGAGCGTGGGCGGCGCCATGCCGGACGACGGGTTCTATTACGGTGCGTAAGGCACTGAAAAAAGGCGGCGCGGTGCTCTTCTGGCTGCTGGTGTGGCAGTTGGCGGCTATGGCCGCCAACCGGACGCTGCTGCTGCCGCTGCCTACGCCGGTGGAGACGGTGCGGGCGCTGGCGGCGATGGCGGGCATGGTGGGGTTCTGGCGGTCGCTGGGGCTTTCGCTGCTGCGGATCGGCGCGGGGTTCGCGCTGGCGGCGGCGGTGGGCACGCTGTGTGCCGCCGCGGCACACCGGTGGCGGGTGTTCCGGTGGCTGGCGGAGCCGCTGCTGGGGGTGATCCGCGCCATTCCGGTGGCGGTGTTTACCATTGTGGTGTTTTTGTGGGTCAGCCGGAGGTATATCCCCAGCGTGATCGTATTTCTGACGGTGCTGCCCATCGTGTGGAGCAATGTGGCGGCGGGGCTTGACCACGCCGACAGGGGGCTGGAGGAGATGGCCCGTGTGTTCGGCATGGGGCGGTGGGAGGTGCTGCGGCACATCACGCTGCCTCAGGTGCGGCCCTACGCCGCCGCGGCCATGGCCACGGGGCTGGGCTTTGCCTGGAAGTCGGGCATCGCGGCGGAGGTCATCTGCCGGACGCAGGGGTCGCTGGGCGACCTTTTGTGGAGCGGCAAGGCCAGCGTCTGCTATGACGAGGTATTCGCGCTGACGGTGGTGATCGTGGCGTGCAGCGGGCTGCTGCAGGGGGCCGCGGTACGCCTGACGGGAAAGGAGCGGGGGCATGATCCGGTTTGACCATGTGACCTTTGGCTATGTGCCGGAGCGGGCGGTGCTGCGGGAGTTTTCACTGGAGGTGCCGTCGGGGGAACGCGTGTGCCTGACGGGGGCATCGGGACAGGGAAAGACCACGGCGCTGCGGCTGCTGATGGGGCTGGAACGGCCCTGGAGCGGGACGGTGACGCTGCCGGAGGGCACGCGGCTGGCGGCGGTGTTTCAGGAGGACCGGCTGCTGCCGTGGAAGACGGTGCTGGAAAACGCGGCGCTGTTCGGCGGCTGGGAGGCCGCCCGCCACTGGCTGGCGGCGGTGGGTCTGGGCGAGTGTCAGGACGCGCTGCCAGAAGCCCTGAGCGGCGGTATGCGGCGGCGGGCGGCACTGGCGCGGGCGCTGGCCCATCCCTTTGACGTATTGGTGCTGGACGAGGCGCTGACGGGGCTGGACGAGGCGGCCAGGGAGCGCTGTCTGGCCGCCATCGACGCGGCGGTGGGGCCGCGGACCCTGGTGATGGCCTGCCACGAACTGCGGGAGGCGGAGGCTCTGGGGGCCGCGGCGGCGGCCATCACTTGACAAGAGGGGAGCTTGCTCCTATAATAGCATGCGCCGCACGGCTGTGCGGCGCATTCCTTTTTGATGCAGGAGAACCTTTTATGACAAGAAAGAGCTTTCGAATGACAGGCGCGGCGCTGCTGGCGGCGGTGTGCCTGCTGCTGACGCTGGCGGGCTGCGGCGGGGGAAAATCGCTGCTGAAGCAGCCTATCCAGCCGCTGACGTGCGTTACGCCCGCGGCGCTGCCCACCATGATCCCCCTGGGGGACGGGCAGGTGCTGACGGGCTGGGTGGATTATGAGAAGAACACCACCTATCTGGCGGTGGTGGATGTGGCCGCCGACAGGATGGCCGCCTATCGTGAACTGGAGGGCAGCTGGGAGCTGCAGGAGCAGCGGTTCACGGACGGCGGCGTGGCGCTGTTCTGCTGGGAGGAGGGCGGCTGGCTACTGCTGGACAGCGATCTGGAGGAGCAGGGCCGCTATGCCAACGACCAGTATGGCGGCGTGTTCTCCCACGACGGGAGCCGCTATTACTTCCTTCAGGACGATGTGCTGTGCCGCGCGGAGGTGGCCACCGGCCAGGTGGAGCGGGTGCCCCTGGAGGACGACATGCGCTTTCTGGACGTGGCGGGGATCGCGCCGGATTCCGAGACGCTGTTTCTGCACTGCCGGCTGTCCCCCTACAGCACGGAGAGCGGCACGGCGATCCTGAACGTGGACACCGGCGCGTACACCATGCTGCAGACGCCCTGGTACGCCCCGTATCCCAACGGGGCGGGAACGGAGCTTCTGTGGTTCAACAACGAGGCCATGGGGTACGACGTGCTGTATCCCTATGACGGGGCCTACTATCGGGCGGAGAGCGTGGTGCTGGGCGGCGAGGAATCGGAGCTGCTGCCGGTGAGCGGCTCGCCGTATCTGCTGGGACTGGCGGGCGGCGTGACGCTGTACCGGCTGGCGGACGGCGTATCCGCGTGCCCGCTGCCGGAGGACAGCGTGGGCGGCGCGATGCGGGACGCGGTATGGCTGCCGGAGAACGTGATGGTCGGCTGCGCCTATGGAGACGGACAGCTGCGGCTGGTGGCCATCGATCCGGCCCAGCTGACCTTCGAGCAGGTGGCTGACGCGGCGCAGATCCCGTCGCCCCTGACGGTGGACACGGCGCTGATGGAGGTATATTGGGGTGAGCTGAACGGTGCGCCCCTGCCGTCCACCTTGCAGGAGGCGCGGGACTACGCCGACCGGCTGGAGGAGCGCTACGACGTGACGATCCTGCTGTCGGCCCAGGGGCAGGAGGCCTGCGAGGCGGTGTGGGATGCCACGGTGACCACCACGGATCAGTGGGGGCTGGAGGATGAGCCGCGGGCCATTGCACGGATGCTGGAGGCGCTGGACCGGACGCTGGCGCTGTATCCGGAGGGCTTTTTCCGCCAGATGCGCAACAGCATGGGTGAGGGCGGCGTGCGGTTCATTCCGGTGGGCCACATTGAAAACGCCGTCAACGCCATCGGGCTGACCTATGAGACCTACGGCTGGCAGAACATCTATATCGACGTGACCATCGACGCCTTTGAGAGCACCATCTGCCACGAGATCTGGCACGCCATCGAGGGGGTGCTGCTGACCCGCAACTGGGACGCCATTGATCGGGAGGAATGGGACAGCTGCAATCCGGAGGGCTTCCGTTACAACGAGGACGCCCAGGAGGCAGATTCCGATCCGTCGCGGTGGACGTTCTTCGGGGAAACGGAGATGCGGAACGTCTATTTCGTGGACTACTACAGCCGCACCAACGCCAAGGAGGATCGGGCACGGCTGATGGAGTACATCATGGCCAGCGAGGATGTGGCGGGCGCGCTGATGCAGTCCCCTGCCCTTCAGCAGAAGCTGGAGATCCTATGTCGGGCCATTCGGGAGAATTTTGACACCAGCGGCTGGGAGCAGCCGCGGTGGGAACGGTTTTCAGAGCGTTGAAAAACAGGATCGCGGCGGCACAGCCGCCGCGATCCAGCAGTTATCCACCGCACTCTCTTACGACAATCCCTCCGGCGCTTCGCGCCGCCGCTCTTTACACAAGGGAGGCTGTGAAGTGCGTGCGTTCATCGTGTGGCGGGGTGAGGGCACCCCGCCCTACGCGGGGTAGAACGAAGTTGTGCGCAGGGGCGGGGTCCTACCCCGCCCGCCGTTCAACGGAGGCTTTGAAATTGTGCGATATGGCCGTTTTTTGACAAACTGACAGGAAGAGCCGCCCTTGAGGCGGCTCTTCCTGTTTCATGATTATTTCCGGATGATGGGGTAGCAGACTTCGGTGACGAATTCGTCGGGGTTCTGGGTCTCGTGGGGGGAGACGTGGTAGATATTGAACATGGGACCGGCGTACTGGTAGCCGTTGGCCTCGATCCAGGCGGCTACGGCGGCGTTGACCTCGCCGATATGCTCATAGCCGCCCTGGTAGGTGCAGCCGGCGTAGGTGACGGCGGGCAGGGTACGGAACTTCACGTGGGGGGTATCGGGATACTGGCCTTTGACGGTCTTCTGGGCCTCTACCTCCACGTCGTGCTCCTTGTACTCGGCGTCCAGGAAGGTGACGCTGCAATAGCAGGGGTCGTCGGGGATCAGGTGCAGGTGGTCGGTCTCGGCGCAGAGGACGCCCCACACCATGCCCTCCTTTTCGTAGCAGGGGATGGTCATGCGGACGCAGGCGGCGTAGCGCTGGGGCAGGGTCTTGACGGTAACATTGTATGCCATAGCATCTTCCTTTCTCAATCGTTTCCGTGCGCTGTCCAGCAGGCGCAGCTTCCGGGCCACGTCCTCCGCCTGGGCCTGCAGCAGCGCCTGCTGTTGAGCAAGGCAGTCGTCCAGCCGCTGATGGTCGTCGTAGAAGGACAGGATGCGGCAGATGTCCGCCAGACGAAAGCCCATGTCCTTCAGGGCGGTGATGCGGCAGACGGCGGGCAGCTGGGACTCGCTGTAGTAGCGGTAGTCGGTGAACCGGTCGATATAGGCAGGGGTCAGCAGGCCGATGTCGTCATAGTGGCGCAGCATGCGGACGCTGACGCGGGACAGCTTGGAAAACTCTCCGATCTTCAACATTGCGGGTTACCTCCATGGGGGTGTTTTTTGAGCTCGGATATAGGATAAGGCCTGACAGTGTGGCAGAGTCAAGACAGAACATGAAATTTTTGATAAAAATATCCTCCGGCGGGGCCGGAGGATATTTTCAATTGACAGATCCTTACAGGATGGAGAAGTTGACCACCAGGCCGGCGAAGACGATGGAGACCATGCTCAGCAGCTTGATGAGGATGTTGATGGCGGGACCGGCGGTATCCTTGAAGGGATCGCCCACGGTGTCGCCCACCACGCCGGCTTTGTGGCACTCGCTGCCCTTGCCGCCGAAGTTGCCGGCCTCGATATACTTCTTGGCGTTATCCCAGGCGCCGCCGGCGTTGGCCATGTAGATGGCCATCAGGAAGCCGGTGACGGTGGCGCCGGCCAGCAGGCCCACGACGCCCTTGAAGCCCAGGATCATACCCACCACGATGGGGGTGACCACGGCGATGACGGTGGGCAGGACCATTTCCTTCAGGCTGGCCTTGGTGCACAGGTCCACGCAGCGGGCGTAGTCGGGATCAGCCTTGCCGTCCATGAGGCCCACGATCTCCTTGAACTGGCGGCGTACCTCGATGACGACGCTCTGGGCGGCGCGGCCCACGGAGTTCATGGTCAGGGCGGCGAAGACGAAGGGCAGGCAGGCGCCGATGAACAGACCCACCAGCACCACGGGGTTCATGAGGGAGAAGTCGTTGAAGGAGACGTCAGCAGCACCCACTTCCTTGACCTTTTCGATGTAGGAGGCCATGAGGGCCAGGGCGGTCAGGGCTGCGGAGCCGATGGCGAAGCCCTTGCCGGTGGCGGCGGTGGTGTTGCCCAGGGAGTCCAGCGCGTCGGTGCGCTGGCGGACCTCCGGCTCCAGACCGGCCATTTCGGCGATGCCGCCGGCGTTATCGGCCACGGGGCCGTAGGCGTCGGTGGCCAGGGTAATGCCCAGAGTGCTCAGCATACCCACGGCGGCCAGGGAGATGCCGTACAGGCCCATACCGGCGCTCTGGACGCCGCCGGACAGGAAGAAGGCCAGCAGGATGCAGACGGCCACGATGACGATGGGCAGCGCGGTGGACAGCATACCCAGGCCCAGGCCGCCGATAATGATGGTGGCGGCGCCGGTCTGGCTCTTGCTGCTGAGCTCCTGAGTGGGCTTATAGGTGTCGGAGGTGTAATACTCGGTGGCTTTGCCGATCAGCACGCCGGCCACCAGGCCGGACAGAATGGCCACGTACAGGCCCCAGTGCTCCAGGCCCAGCAGCTGCCACACCAGGAAGAAGGAGATGATGGCGATGAGGATGGCGGAGAGGTTGGTGCCGCGGGAGAGGGCCTTGAGCAGCGTGCGCTGGTCGGCGTTCTCCTCGGTTTTGACGAAGAAGGAGCCCACGATGGAGCAGATGATGCCCACGGCCGCCATGACCATGGGGATGGCCATGGCCTTGAAGGCCTGATCGGAGAAGGCGGCCACGCCCAGGGCGGAGGCGGAGATGATGGAGCCCACGTAGCTCTCGTACAGGTCGGCGCCCATGCCGGCCACGTCGCCTACGTTATCGCCCACGTTATCGGCGATGACGGCGGGGTTGCGGGGGTCATCCTCGGGGATACCGGCTTCCACCTTACCCACCAGGTCGGCGCCCACGTCGGCCGCCTTGGTGAAGATGCCGCCGCCCACGCGGGCGAACAGGGCCATGGAGCTGGCGCCCATGCCGAAGGTCAGCATGGCGCTGGTGATATTGCTGGCGTCCAGCTTGAAGACGAAGCGCAGCAGCATGAACCAGACGCTGATATCCAGTAGGCCCAGGCCCACCACGGTGAAGCCCATGACGGAGCCGGCGGAGAAGGCCACCCGCAGGCCGCGGTTCAGACCGTCGCGGCAGGCGTTGGCGGTGCGGCAGTTGGCCTTGGTGGCGATGCGCATGCCCACAAAGCCGCTGAGGCCGGAGAAGAAGCCGCCGGTCAGGAACGCGAAGGGCACGAACCAGGTCAGCAGGCCGCAGGCGGCCATGATGCACAGTACCACGATCATGCAGGCGAAGAACACGCCCACAACGGTGTATTGACGCTTCAGATAGGCGTTGGCGCCCTCGCGGATGGAGCGGGAGATCTTGCTCATCAGGGGGGTGCCCTCGTCAAAGCTCAGCACCCGCTTGCCGGTGATGAATGCGAACACCAGCGCCAGGACTGAGCCCACGAATGTGGCCAGAACCAGATACTTTTCCATAATGTGTTTTCCTCTTTCTTCCCCTTTCGGGGAAACTTTCTTTTTTGTTCCGTTTTTTATTATAATAAAAAGGCACTTTTTCCGTCAAATTTTCAGACTAATTTTCAGCGGCAAATAAAATTTATGTGATTTTTCCGTCATTTTCCACAAAAACATTTTTTCGCTTAACGTGGCGTAAAATCCCTGTTTTTCAGGATTTTTGCAATACCATTTCAATTTTTTGCCAGAATTGTGTTGTTCTTGGTACATAAGCAGTGCTTAATACTGCCATAAGAATATTTTTTCATGACGTTTCGGCGGAAAACAGGAATAAAAATCGCCGTTTTCTTTTGTTTTCCTCCGTTTCATCTGTTTTTCTTCAAATTTCTCCTGACAGTGCGTCTTTTTTGGCCTTTGGCATTTTCCACAATGGGTTTGGGGCATTTTTTGAGAGACGGCGTCTACCGCTTTAGCATATTAGAGGGCAAAATGCCCGCCGTCCGTGGACGGCGGGCATTTTGCTCAGAAAGGGAGATCACTCGATTGTCACTTTGACGCGCTTGGCGGACCAGTACTGGACCACCACGACGAGGGCCACCAGCGCCAGACCCACCACATCGGTGAGGGTGCCGGGGATCATCATGCCCAGGCCGCCCGCCACCAGCAGGAGGCGGAAATACCAGGGGATCTTTTTGTACAGGTGGCCGTTGAGGGCGGCGGCGATGCCGAAGATGCCCAGCAGGGCGCTGATGCAGATCTGGGTCACCTCCCACCAGCCGGAGATATTCTCAAACAGCAGGGCGGGAGAGTAGGCGAAGATGTAGGGGACGATGAAGGCGGCGATGGCCAGCTTGGTGGCGTTGATACCGGTCTTCATGGGGTCGGATTTGGCGATGGCGGAACCGGCGTAGGCAGCCAGGGCCACAGGGGGCGTGATATCCGCCACGATGCCGAAGTAGAACACGAAGAAGTGGGCGGCCACCACAGGGATACCCATTTTGATGAGGATGGGGGCGCAGGTGGAGGCCATGATGCAGTAGTTGGCGGTGGTGGGTACGCCCATGCCCAGGATGATGCAGCAGATCATGGTGAGCACCAGGCCGATGATGGTGGCGTTGCCCGCCAGACCAACGATGCCGTTGATGAGGATGGAGGCAAGACCGGTGACGGTGATGCAGCCGGCGATCATACCGGCCACGGCGCAGGCCACACCGACGGTGATGGCGCCGCGGGCACCGGCCTCCAGCGCCTCAAAGATCTTCTTGGGGGTCAGGCGTTCGTCTTTATTCAGGAAGCCCACGATGACGGCCGCCAGAATGGAGACGGCGGCGGAGAACTGCATGGTCTTGGCGCCGCTGGACACCAGCCACACCAGCAGGATCAGGGGCAGCAGCAGGTAGCACTTGCGGCCCAGATCCTTCCAGGCGGGCATTTCTTCACGGGACAGGCCCTTCAGGCCCAGCTTCTTGGCCTCCAGATGGACGGCGATGAAGATGCCGGTGAAGTACAGCACGGCGGGCAGGATGGCCTTGACGGCCACGGTGGCATAGGGCAGGCCCATGTACTCCGCCATCAGGAAGGCGGCAGCGCCCATGATGGGGGGCATGATCTGGCCGCCGGTGGAGGCGGCCGCCTCGACGGCGCCGGCGAACTCCGGCTTATAGCCGGTCTTTTTCATCATGGGGATGGTAACGGAGCCGGTGGTAACAGTGTTGCCCACGGAGGAGCCGGACACCATGCCGCACAGAGCGGAGGAGATAACCGCCACCTTGGCGGGGCCGCCGCTGGACCAGCCGGCGACGCGGTTGGCGAAGCTGATGAAGAAGTTGGCGATGCCGGTGCGCTCCAGGAACGCGCCGAAGATGATGAACAGGACAATGTAGGTATAGCAGACGTTGACGGGGGTACCGATGACGCCGTTGGTGGTGTAGAACAGCTTGTAGATAATGTTCTTCAGGGCCTGATAGAAATCGGCATTCCAGCTAAGCTGGTTATAGAAGGTATAGACCAGCAGGACGCCCACCACACACAGAATGGGGAGACCCACGCAGCGGCGGCACAGCTCCAGCAGGATCAGGATGCCCACCGCGCCGATGACCACGTGAATGGGCTCGATACGGGTGGCCAGCTTGATAAGGGCCATGGCATTGAAGGCGAAGTACAGGAAGCAGGCAGTGCCCACCACCATCAGCACGATATCGTACCAGGGCATGAAATTGACCTTGACGTGGCCCTTTTTGATGGGGTAGGTCAAAAAGCCGATGAAGACGATGCAGGCCAGGAACAGGCTGAGGCGGGTCTCCGGCAGGGCGGTGGACCACAGAGTCATGGCGATGCAGTACAGGGAGAAGGCCGCCATCAGGCCGCCGGTGATCCAGCGGAGGGGGCCCTCCCAGATGCGGGTGTTGGACTCGCGGTCGTATTTGCGCATCACCGCGTCCAGATCGGCAGCCATATCCTCGCCGGAGGCGGCGGTATCAACTGCAGGGGCCGCATCGACCCGTTTTTTGAATAACTTCATAGTGGATCTCCTTGGTGTGGTTTTGGGGATGCTATGCCAAAGAACAGCGAGAACTACGGCAGGACGGGCCTGCCGTAGTCTCGAGAAGCGGTTGTTGCGTTAACGCGCCGTTCAGGATTTACTGGACGGTAAAGCCCTTCTCGGCGAAGTACTTGGCAGCGCCGGGATGATAGGGCACGGAGGTGATGGAGGAACCGAACTCCAGGCTCAGCTCGCCGTACTTGGCGTGGCTGCTGACCAGGCCGGCGGCATTGTCAAAGATGTCGGCGGTCAGGGCATAGATGGCATCCTCGGACACGTCGTTGCGGGCCAGGATCACGGCGGCCACGGCCACGGTGGTCACATCCTCATCCAGACCGTAGACATCCTTGGAGATGACGGTCTTGGTGTAGTAGTCGGAGGTCTCCAGCAGCTTGGCGATATGCTCGTCATCCAGGCTGACCAGATGCACGTCCTTGGTGGTGGCCAGGTCGGTGACAGCGGTGGTGGGAGCGCCGGCCACGATGAAGGCGGCGTCGATCTTGCCGTCCTTCAGGTCGTTGGCGCTGTCGCCAAAGGACTGATAGGTGGCGTTGATCTGGGTGAACTCGTCATTCTCGTTGACGTCGCCCAGGCCGTAAGCGGTCAGGATATCCTTGGCGTTGAAGTACACGCCGGAACCGGCGGCGCCCACGGAGACCTTCTTACCTTCCAGGTCGGCCACGGTCTTGATGGTGGGATCGACGGTGACGATCTGGACCTGCTCCATATACAGGGCGGCCACGGTGGAGAAGCAGTCCACCTTACCGTGCTCTTCAAAGATGTTGGTGCCGTTGTAGGCATAGGCCATGACGTCGGACTGGCAGAAGGCCAGTTCGGCGTTGCCGTCCTGCAACTCCTGCACGTTGGACTGGGAGCCGTTGCCCACCAGGCCCACCACATCGACGCCGGTGTTGTTGGTGGCGTGCTGGGCAATGACGGAGCCGAAGGCGTAATAGGTGCCGGACTCGCCGCCGGTGACGAAACGCAGCTTGGTCTTGGCATCAGCGCCGCCATTATCGCCGTTGCCGCCGCCGCAGGCCACCAGGCTGAGGGCCATGACCAGCGCCAGAATCAATGCAAAAAACTTTTTCATGATATGTATTCTCCTCGCTTTTCTACTGCCGCCGGAGGCGGCAAAATTTACTCGACAGGCCTATTATACGCCTATCGCAAGCGTTTTGCAAGTCCAAAGATGAAAAAATTCATTTTTATCTTGACGGTTTTTTTGCAGCCCCTCGGCATATACATCATATTCCCCGATTTGCAGGGTGCTTTCCGGCGTTTTATTCACTTTTTGCGGCGCATATTCACGTTTTTCCTCTGGTGAACTTTTTTGCGTTTGCCATGATTCCTGCAAAATTTGCAGCAAAAAGGCGGCAAAGCTGCAAAACGGTGGGTTTTACAGCTTTGCCGCCGGTGGGGCCGCGGGGTTTACTTGCTGCGCTTGAGGGCTTCGCAGAGCAGGTCGTACATCCGCTCGGTGGAGGGGACATTGAGACGCTCGCGGACGGAGTGGACGTCATGGAGCTCGGGGCCCATGGAGATGGCGTCCAGGCCGGGGATCTTCTCGATCAGGAGGCCGCACTCCAGGCCGCCGTGGGTGGCTTCCACCACGCCCTCCTTGCCGGTCAGGTCGTGATAGGCCTCCAGCACCATATCGCGGAAGGCGGAGTTGCGCTCGTACTGCCAGCCGGGGTACTTGCCCCGCTCGGTGACGGTGCCGCCGGCGAACTCCACGATGGCGTGGACGCGCTGGGCCAGCATCTCCTTCTGGGAGGCGATGCTGGAGCGGATGGAGAAGGTGATGTGCAGGCCGTCGGCCTCCAGCTTCAGGACGCCCAGATTCAGGGAGGTCTGGGTCAGGCCGGGGAAGTCCACGCTCATGGCCTGCACGCCCTGGGGCAGCGCCAGCAGGGTGTGGAGCATGAGGTTGGTGGTGACCTCGCTGATGGCGGAGGTGACGTCGGTCTTGGCGCAGGTAAGGGTGATGCCGTCGTCGCAGCCGGTGTATTCGTTCTTCAGGATGGCGTCGAACTCGGCGATAAAGGCCTCAAACGCCGCTTCCTTGCCGGCGGGGATGGCTACGGCGGCGTCGCAGCGGGAGCAGATGACGTTGTCAAACTGGCCGCCGGAGACGGCTGCCAGACGCAGGCCGTGGAAGCGCTCCATGGCGCTGTAGAGCACGCGGCCCATCTGCTGGTTGGCGCTGGCGCGGCCCAGGTGGATATCCGCGCCGGAGTGGCCGCCCTGCAGGCCTGCCAGCGTGACGGAATAGCCCGCCATACCGGCGACAGGCTCCATGACGCCGGGCAGGTGGCAGTCGGCCCGCATGCCGCCGGCGCAGGAGACGGTGAACACGCCCTCGATCTCCGAGTCCAGGTTCAGGAGCTTCTTGCCCTTCAGGTCGGAGCAGTCCAGGGCGAAGGCGCCGTCCATGCCCACCTCTTCATCCACGGTGAACACCGCCTCGATGGGGGGATGGGGCAGGGTATCGTCCGCCAGGATGGCCAGAATCATGGCCACGGCGATGCCGTTATCGCCGCCCAGAGAGGTCTTGTCGGCCCAGATCCACTCGCCGTCGGTCATGAGGTCCAGACCCTCGCGGGTCATGTCCTTGGTGCAGTCGTCGGTCTTGGCGCAGACCATGTCAATGTGGCCCTGGAGAATGATGGGGGCGGCGTTTTCGTAGCCGGGGGCCGCATCCTTCCAGATGATGACGTTGTTGCAGGGCTCCTGACGATACCGCAGGCCCAGCTCTTTGGCAAAGCCCACGCACATGTCGCTGATGATCTTGGTGTTGCCGCTGCCGTGAGGGACGGAGCAGAGCTTTTCAAAATAGTCAAATACCTTTTCAGGCTTCAAGCCGGATAAAACTGCCATGATATTACCTCCCTATTGGTATCAAATGACAAAGGCGGATACAGCCCATGCCGCGGCATGGGCTGTATCGGAGCGGATCACATATCGGGGATGGCGCTGTCGCCATCGCTGCCGGGGATCAGGTCGTCCTCGCCGCCGGGGGTCTCGTCCACGGGTTCCTCGGTCACGACCGGTACGAACTCGGTGAGGTAGGCCTCCTGGGGCAGACCGGCCAGATAGCCGGGGATGTTGATGATGACGCCGTCCATGTTCTTGGGGACGGGGATCTTATAGGTCTGGGTCTCCTCGGCACCGTTCTTCTTTTCCATAATGGTCAGGGTGACGGTGAAGGTCTGGCCCAGGCAGGTGGTGGAGCCGCGCTCCTTGTCGTACAGCTTGGTCAGCTCCTCGTCGCCCACGGTGATGGTCACCTTATAGGGGGCCTTGTAGGTCTGGCCGTCGTACTCCAGGGTCTTGTTGTCCAGATAGATGGTGTGGCCGCGGCCGATGATGCTCATGATGACGCCGACGACGATCAGCACCACAACGGCGGCGATCCGGATGATCCATTTACGTGTCTTCATTCCGTCTTACCCTCCTCCTCATCCTTCTGGGCCTGGGCCAGCATCTGGCCCATCAGGCTCTGGGACTTGCGCTTCTTGGTCTCGTACATGACCAGGGCGATGGTGATGACGGCGTAGGAGATGAACACGCGGAAATACTCGCCGATCATGGAGTCGCCGGTGATCTTGGTACCGGCGGAGGGCGCCACAATGAACATGGTGTGGAACAGGATCACGCCCAGGAACACGTTGCCGATGGACGCCTTTTCCACGGATGCGCCGCCCACCAGCAGCGCCGCGATACAGAACATACCCACATTGGTATGGGCGCTGTAGGTGGGGAAGTTGCCCAGGTTCTGCAGGTAGATGATCATGCCGAAGCCGGCGAACACGGTGGAGATCACCATGGAGATGATGCGGGTGCGCTCCACATTGATACCGGCGTCACGGGCCACTTCCATATCCTGACCCACGGCGCGCATGTCCTGACCCAGCTTGGTCTTGCGGAACCAGACGATGAACAGGCAGGCCAGGGCGATGATGATCAGGGTCAGCACGGGGATCTTGACGCCGCCCACGTAGATGGCCAGGGCATTGTCAATGGACTGGCGCATGGGCAGCAGGCTGACGGTGTTGCGGATGCCGTAGCCACGGGGCAGCTTCAGGGTGTTGTGGACGATGGGGATGATGGGGCCCATCATATACAGCACCACCAGCATATAGACACCGTTGACGAAGAAGGAGATGATGTAGCTGGTGATCATCTCGCGGCCCTTGGCGCGGTTGAGCAGCACGCCGCACATCCAGCCCAGCAGCACAGAGATGGGGATGGAGATGATGGCGGCCAACACCAGGCCGGGGATGCCCCAGATCTGCCAGTCGGCCACCAGGATCAGGCCGATCTGGCCCGCCATGGCGCCCAGGGTCATACCGAAGTTCAGACCCATACCGGCCATGATGGGGATCAGCAGGCTGAGGATCAGGAAGGCGTTACGGCCCAGGCGGGTCATGATCTCGTTGAGCAGATAGCTGCCGGAGAAGCCGGACAGGGGGATGAAGATGGCGCAGATCAGGACGAACATCAGCGGCACGGAGTTGCCGCGGATCAGGTCGAGAACGCTTACTTTCTTTTTCATCAGGTTATTCATGTTCAGCGCCCTCCTTCCGTCTTTCTGGTCAGTGCGTACAGGATCATGCCGTTGGAGACGATGATACGGATGACCTCGGACATATCCATGTGGAACGCGGAGTTCATGACGGTGGGCGTCATGGTGACGATGCCCTGGAACAAGAACGTACCGATGATGACGTTGGGGATGGACGCCTTATTCACGGACGCGCCGCCGATGAGGATGGCGGACACGGCGGGCAGGGCCATCCAGAAGGGGCCCATGTACAGCTGCACGAAGCCGAAGCCCTGCTCGTACATCAGGATGCCGACGGCGCCCAGCCAGGTGGACATGATGACGGAGATGAGACGCATCTTGTCCACATTGATGCCGGCGGCCTTGGCGAAGGCGGGGTTGGAGCCCACGGCGGTCATGGCGGTGCCGGTCTTGGTATGCAGGAAGGCCCACATGGCCAGGGCCAGCAGGGCGAACACCAGCAGGCTGCCGGTGGGGATCACCAGATTGATGCCGATGCCGTTGAGGTCGATGGCCAGGAAGTTGGCCAGCAGCTGGTCATAGAAGCCCTCCAGGGAGATGACGGTACGCAGGCCCTTGCCGGCGAAGCCCCAGACCATGTTGGGGCTGTGGTACGGAAGCAGCAGCCACATCATGCACATGAAGGACACGGCGGAGAAGCCCACATAGGTGGCGATCATCATTTCGCCGCCCTTGATCTTGTTCAGCAGCCAGCCGTAGCCGCCGCCGAACAGCAGCGCGAAGGGGGTGGAGATCAGGATCGCCATCACGAAGCTCATGGGGCCGGTGAAACCGAACTCGATGGACAGCGTGGCGCCCAGCAGGCCGGACACGATGCCCAGGGGCAGACCGAAGTTCAGGCCGCAGCCGGAGTGGATCATGGGAACCATGGCCAGCACCAGGACGGCGTTCCAGCTGAAGCGGTTGATGGTATTGGTGATCTGGGTCGCCAGATCCGCGCCCACGATGGGGGCGGAGATGAACAGCAGCAGCAAAAAGCCCGTGATGATGACGCGGGGCAGACCGAAGTTGTCGATCAGCTGCCGGAATTTTGTCTTGTTGCCAAGACTTGTGGTTACATTTTTGCCCATCTTGTCCTCCTTACTTCACCTGGCTGACCATGAGCATACCGAATTCCTCGGAGCTGTGGTCAGCCGGCAGGATACCGGCGATCTTGCCGCCGGAGACGATGGCGATCCGGTCGCAGACCTGACGAAGCTCCTCCAGCTCGGAGGAGATCATCACCACGGTGATGCCGCTTTCGCGGTTGAACTTCTTCAGAGCCTCCAGCACCAGCGCCTTTGCGCCTACGTCGATGCCGCGGGTGGGTTCGGAGACAAACAGGAAGCGGGGTTCCAGCGCGAAGGCCTTGGCAAGACAGATCTTCTGCTGGTTGCCGCCGGACAGCTCTCTCGCCTTCTGCTGAGAGCTGGTGCACTTGATCTGCAGTTCGTCGATGTACTTCTGGGTAACTTCATGGATCGCCTTTTCATCACGCCAGGTGAAGAACAGACGCTTTTTCAGGAACTTGTCGTGGATCTGCATGGCGGGGAAGGCCACGTTCCACTCCAGAGATTCGTCCAGCAGCAGGCCCACGCCGCGGCGGTCCTCCGACACGAAGGCCAGAGAGGCGTCCAGACATTTGCGGGGGCTGTTGAGGGCGATGGGCTTGCCGTCGAATTCCACGGTGCCGCCGGCCTCGTACAGACCCATGATGCCGTTGGGAATGCCCAGCTTGCCCTGGCCGGCCAGGCCGCCGATGCCCAGGATCTCGCCCTCCTTGATATCCAGGTTGACGTTGCGGACGATCTCGCCGGGCATATCCACCCACAGCTTGCGGATGGACATGATGGTTTTAGCGTCGGGGTCGATCTTGATATCCTGGGCCACGTGGGTGTTATCCACGCTGCGGCCCACCATCCATTTGGTGATGTCGGACACGTCCGTCTCCTTGGCGGGGGTGTCCTTGACCACGTAGCCGTCGCGCATGATGACCACCTTGTCGCAGACGGAAAGGATCTCATGGAGACGGTGGGTGATGAAGATGATGGCGATGCCCTGGGCGGACATGTTGCGGATGGACTCCAGCAGCGCGTCGGCCTCCTTCTCCGTCAGCACGGCGGTGGGCTCGTCCAGGATCAGCAGCTTCAGGTTTTCCTTGCTGAGCTCGCGGGCAATCTCGGTAAACTGCTTGTGGCCCACGGGCATGCTGCTGATGACCATTTTGGCGTCGATCTCCACGCCCATTTTTTCGATGGCGTGCTTGGCACGCTCATCCATTTCCTTATAATCGAGAGTGTCCATTCTTTCGCCGAACACTTCTGAGATGACGTTTTTCTTTTTCGGCTCACGGTTGAGCAGAATGTTTTCCGTGGCGGTGAAGCCAGGGATGAGAGAGAATTCCTGATGCACCATGCCGATGCCGGCCTTCAGTGCGTCGAACGGCGTATTGAAGGTCACTTTTTCGCCGTTGATGAGGACGTCGCCTTTGTAACCGCCGGTCTCGCGGATCACGTCCATGCCGAACAGGATCTTCATGAGGGTACTCTTGCCGGCGCCGTTTTCACCGACGAGACCCAGCACCTCGCCCTCTTTCAGCGTGAAGTTGATGTCCGTCAACACCTGGTTTCCGAAGAAGTCCTTTTGGATGTTGCGCATCTCCAACAGGGGAGCCTTGTTATTTTCCATAATATACCCTACCTAAAAGTAAACAGGGGGGAGGAATCCCTCCCCCCTGTTCGATACGTTGTGCTTTACAAAGCTATGTCAGCTGATGGTGAAGTACTTTTCGGGGATCTCCACTTCAGCGTTGCCCATGAACTTGCCAGGATCGCCCATGATGTAGGTATCCTGATAGATCAGGAAGATGTTGTCGGACTTGACACCGGTGGTGGCGTTGGTGTAGCCGGCGCCGTTCCACTCAGCCTTGGGAGAGTAGACCTGCAGGGCGGCGGAGACGTCGTCCATATCAGTCAGCTCGCTCTTGCCGTCGATGACGTTCTTGGCATGCAGGGCCAGACCGGCGGACAGGGTGTAGCCATAGGAGTAAGCCCAGGTGCCGAAGCGGCCGGCGCCGCCCTTTTCACAGACAGCGGCCTCGACCTTGGCCAGAATCTTCTCGAAATCGCCGGCTTCCTCGGTCAGATCCAGACCCAGAGCGCCGGGATAGCCCATCAGGGGAGAGGGCAGGTCAGCCTCAATGAAGTAACCGCCGTACTCCAGCAGCTGCTTCAGCAGGGGATCGGTATGAGCGTCGTTGGTGCAGAAGTAAGCGGCGTTCTGGCCATACTTCTCGACCCACTCGGGAACCTTCTCCAGCAGGTAGGCCTGGGCACCGGACACGCCGACGTCAGAGGTGGGGTCGGGAGCGGTCTCTTCCACCAGCTTCATGCCGAACTCCTCGCAAGCGGCCTTCATGATGGCCAGACGGCGGGACATGGTCTCATAAGCCAGGTGGCGGGGGAAGGAAACGTGCACGAAGGTGTCGCAGCCCAGCTCGTGAGCGGTGCGGATGATCAGGTAGCCGCGGGAGACGAAGTCGTTGTTGCAGACCAGGTCGGCAGCGGAGCCGATCTCGGGCAGGTCCTCGTGGGCCTCACCGGCGATGCAGATGATGTCGGGGCGGGATTCCTTGATCTTACGGAAAGCCTCGGTCGTGCCAGGGACAGCCTGGTTCACGATGATGGCCTTCATGTCGGGATCAGAGGACAGGTTCACGATGTTCTGGATGGTGGTCTCCAGCTCTTCGGTGAAGTTGTCGGGATAGATGGCCAGGGTGACCATATCCTCACCGTACTCGGCCTGGAAGGCCTCGGCGCCGCGGCGGTCGTCCTCGGACTGAGAGACGGAACCGGTCACGATACCGATTTTGTAGTTGGCGGGAGCATCCGTGTTATCGGGCTCATCGGTGTTGTTGGGGGTGTCGTTGCCACCGCCGCAGGCCACCAGGGTCAGTGCCATGGCCAGAGCGAGCAGCAGGCTCAAAAACTTCTTCATACTTACCTCCTGTTTTTTCATTTTTTTGCAAAATGGTGCTATGGGATATAGTAATTTTAACAGATTTGTTTCCGTTTTGTCAATACAAGGAAGGCCGCGCGCCACAGGCTTTTTATCGACAGCAGTGTGCCAGCGGTGTACATTTTCCGGTTTTTGTTGTGTTTTTGCACAAATATTGACAGGGTTTGTGCGGTTTTTGTCTGCTTTTTTGGCTTTACCTCCAAACGCTGCTTTTCCTGAGACGAACACTTTCTCGTTTTTTCGCCGCCGGAAACGGGATTTTGCGGCAGGATTTTTCCTCCGGCGCGGGCCGGAGGAGGGGAAAACAGTGCGCCGTCCGGCGGAGAGCCGGACGGCGCACTGTATGATTATACGGAAACGGTCGATTTTATTTCATCTTTATGCCGTCAGTCACGGGACTTACTGTCCACGATCTCATGGAGCTTGGCGGAGAAAGCGTCCAGGGTCATGGCGCCCAGGTCCTCGCCCTTGCGGGTACGGACGGAGACGGTGCCGTTCTCCATATCGCGGTCGCCCACCACCAGCATAAAGGGGATCTTTTCCAGGGTGGCCTCGCGGATCTTCTTGCCCACCTTCTCGTTGCGGCTGTCCACCTCTACGCGGAATCCCTGCTTGCGCAGCGCCTTGGCGGCGTCGGCGCAGTAATCGGCGGCGCGGTCGGTGATGGGCAGGAACCGGACCTGCTCGGGCATCATCCAGGTGGGCAGGGCGCCGGCGTACTCCTCGATCAGATAGGCCAGCGTACGCTCGTAGCAGCCCAGAGAGGTGCGGTGGATGATATAGGGCAGGGCCTTGTTGCCGTTCTCGTCGATATAGTACATGCCGAAGCGCTCGGCCAACAGCATATCGATCTGGATGGTGACAAGGGTGTCCTCTTTACCATACACGTTCTTGTACTGGATATCCAGCTTGGGACCGTAGAAAGCGGCCTCGTCGATGCCGATGGTGTACTCCACGTCCAGATCCTTCAGGATACGCTCCATGGCGGACTGGGCATGCTCCCACTGCTCGGCGGTGCCCTCATACTTGTTGTTGGGGTTGGCGGGATCCCACTGGGAGAAACGGAACGTGCACTTATCCAGCAGGCCCACGGTGCCCAGACAATACTTGGCCAGATCCAGACACTGCTTGAACTCCTCCTCCAGCTGGTCGGGACGCAGCACAAGATGGCCCTCGGAGATGGTGAACTGGCGGACGCGGATCAGGCCGTGCATCTCACCGGAGTCCTCATTGCGGAACAGGGTGGACGTCTCGCCCAGACGCATGGGCAGATCGCGGTAGCTGCGGCCCCGGTTCAGATACACCTGATACTGGAACGGGCAGGTCATAGGACGCAGGGCGAAGCACTCCTTCGTCTCGTCCATGGGATCGCCCAGAATAAACATGCCGTCCAGATAGTGATCCCAGTGGCCGGAGATCTTATACAGCTCCCGCTTGGCCATCAGCGGGGTCTTGGTCAGCAGATAACCGGCCTCCTGCTCGGTGTCCTCCACCCAGCGCTGCAGCAGCTGAATGACGCGGGCGCCCTTGGGCAACAGGATGGGCAGGCCCTGACCGATGCAGTCCACGGTGGTGAAATACTCCAGCTCGCGGCCCAGCTTGTTGTGGTCGCGCTTCAGAGCGTCCTCGCGCTGCTTCAGATAGGCCTCCAGCTCATCCTTGTTGGGGAAGGCCACGCCGTAGATGCGCTGCAGCTGCTTGCGGTTGGAGTCGCCCCGCCAATAGGCGGCGTTGCAGGCGGTCAGCTTGATGCCGTTGCCCTTGATGCGGCCGGTGGAATCCACGTGGGGACCGGCGCACAGGTCCACGAACTCACCCTGGCGGTAGAAGGAGATATGGGCGTCGGCGGGCAGGTCGTTGATGAGCTCCACCTTGTAGGGCTCTTCCTTCTCCTCCATGAACTTCAGGGCTTCCTCACGGGGCAGCTCGAAGCGCTCCAGCTTCAGCTTTTCCTTGCAGATCTTCCGCATTTCGGCCTCGATCTCCTCCAGATCGCCGGGGGTGAAGGCAAAGGGTGCGTCCAGATCGTAATAGAAGCCGTTGTCGATGCTGGGGCCGATGGCCAGCTTCACCTCGGGATGCAGGCGCTTGACGGCCTGGGCCAGCACGTGGGAGCAGGTGTGCCAGTAGGTCTTGCGGTACTGCTCGTTTTCAAAGGTATAGATGTTTTCTTCGCTCATGGGATGATCCTCCTTGTTGTTGGGGCGGGATAAAAAAATCCCCACCCCTGATGTGTTCAGGGGTGAGGTAATACAGTCATTACTCCACGGTTCCACCCTGCTTACGGCTGTGTGCCGTCGCTCGTGGTCTCTGTAACGGGAGACGCCCGTCCTGCTCGTCGCAGACGGCTCGGGAGTGGTACAGGCCGTGCCGCGGGCGGGATGCTTTCAGCCGGGGCATCCCTCTCTTTGGCCGTTGGTGGACAGCTTCTTCTCCGTCATCGCTTTTGATTACTGTATTATAGCGCCGTTTTTGCCCCTTGTCAACGGGGAAACGGGGTGTTTTTCGCCTTTTTATCCGATCTCCTCCGCCGTGTCCACGATGGTCTGTGCGCCAGAGCGGGCCAGGGCCTCGCGGCCGCGGAAGCCCCAGCTGACGGCGATGAGGGGCAGACCGGCATTACGGGCGGTCTGGACGTCCACCTCGCTGTCGCCCACGTAGACGGCGGCGTCCTGTTCCGCGCCCAGGGCGGTCAGGGCGTGGAACACCATGTCGGGGGCGGGCTTGCGGGGGGTCTCCGGACTTTCGCCGAAGGTGGGGACGCCGGGGAAGAACTGTTCCGCCAGGGCGCAGGCGGCGGCGTGGGGCTTGTTGGAGACGATGGCTACCTGACAGCCTGCCCGGCGCAGGCGCTCCAGCAGCTCCGGCACGCCGGCGTAGGGGCGGGTCAGGACGCAGGTATGGGCCCGATACCAGGCGCGGTAGTCCCGCATGATGGTGGAAAACTGCGGCGTCTCCCGTCCCTGAGGCAGCATGGCGGCCATCAGGTCCTCCGCGCCGTTGCCCAGGGCGCGGCGCACCGTCTCCCGATCGCGGGTGGGATAGCCGTACTGGGTCAGGGTGTGGTTGACGGCGGCGGCGAGGTCGTCCAGGGTGTCCAGCAGCGTGCCGTCCATATCAAATAGGTATGTTTTGTATGTCACGGGTACATCCTCCCTTTTCATCTTTCGCCCGATGATACCACAGTCGGGCGAAAAGCGCAACGGGGACGGACGGAGAATCTGCACTTTTCCGGAGAAATTTCGCAAAGCACTTGAGGCGGCGGCGGGTATCTGATATAATATGTGGTCAGGATATCACCTGATCCGAACGGGTGAGCGGAAGGGTGAGCCGATCGCCCGCCGAAACGTTTATAATTGAAGAAAGTTCCGGAAAGCGCGGTACGCGGCCATTATTCCGCAGCTTTCTTCCTGGAAAATAAAGGAGAAGATGAAGAGATGAAACTAGGTATCGTGGGACTGCCCAATGTGGGAAAGAGTACGCTGTTCAACGCCATTACCAACGCGGGGGCGGAGAGCGCCAACTATCCCTTCTGCACCATCGAGCCCAACGTGGGCGTGGTGGCGGTGCCGGATCCGCGGCTGGACAAGCTGGCGGAGATGTACGAGCCGGACAAGAAGACCCCCGCCGTCATCGAATTCGTGGACATTGCGGGTCTGGTGAAGGGCGCGTCCCAGGGCGCGGGTCTGGGCAACAAGTTTCTGGAGAACATCCGCCGCACCGACGCCATCGTCCACGTGGTGCGCTGCTTTGACGACGAGAACATCATGCATGTGGTGGCGGACGCCAGCCAGAACGTGCCGGTGGATCCCCTGGGGGACATTGAGACCATCGATCTGGAGCTGATCATGGCGGATCTGGAGATGGTGAACCGCCGTGTGGAGAAGGCCTCCAAGGCCGCCAAGGGCGACAAGAAGTTCCTGCATGAAGCGGAGGTATTCAAGGCGCTGGCGGCGCATCTGGACGCGGGAAAGTCCGCCCGCACCTTTGACTGCGGCGACGACCGCGCCATTATCGAGACGGCCGATCTTTTGAGCCTGAAGCCCATTATCTACGCCGCCAACATGGACGAAGAGGGCTTCGCCCACTATGAGGACAACAAATACTTCGGTCTTGTCCGCGATCTGGCCGCCAAGGAGGGGGCCCAGGTGCTGCCCATCTGCGCCAAGCTGGAGCAGGACATCGCCGAGCTGGACGACCCCGAGGAGCGGGCCATGTTCCTGGA
Organism: uncultured Oscillospiraceae bacterium; assembly: GCA_934573935.1. GTDB lineage: Bacteria > Bacillota > Clostridia > Oscillospirales > Oscillospiraceae > Vescimonas. The sequence continues at coordinate 157,882 of CAKTMO010000001.1, forward strand.
GGATCTGGGGATCGAGAAGTCCGGCCTGGACCGGCTGATCCAGTGCAGCTATGACCTGCTGGGGCTGATCTCCTTCCTGACCTACGGCAAGGACGAGTGCCGTGCGTGGACCATCCGCAAGGGCACCAAGGCGCCCCAGGCCGCCGGTAAGATCCACAGCGACATCGAACGGGGCTTTATCCGCGCCGAGACCATTAACTTTGACGAGATGATGGCCTGCGGCGGCAGCGTGGCCGCCGCCAAGGAAAAGGGCCTGCTGCGCAGCGAGGGCAAGGACTACGTGGTGAAGGACGGCGACATGATCTACTTCCGCTTCAATGTGTAAGAAAGGAAACGGCACGCTGCCCTATGCCCTGCTGATCCTGCTGCAGAGCGTGCTGTACGGCTTCGGCAATCCCCTGTCCAAGATCGGGTTTGAGAGCATCACGGTGCTGTGGTGTCTGGGCATCCGGTTTTTCGGCGCGGCGGCGGTGATGCTGCTGCTGTTCGGGCGGCGCACGGTGCGGACGCTGCGCGCCGCGCCGCTGAAGGCGTGGCTGCCGTGCAGTCTTGCCATGGCGGCGGCCTATGCCAGCTGCAATCTGGCGCTGGAATACACCACCGCCACCAACGTAGGCTTTCTCATGTCGCTGCCGGTACTGTTCACTCCGGCGCTGGCGCGGCTGGTGCTGAAACGGCCCTATCCCAAGGGGGTCATTCCCATTCAGCTGGCGGTGATCGCGGGGCTGTACCTTTTGTGCTGCGGCAGCGAGAGCGGCAGCTTCACCTTCGGCATCGGCGAGGTGCTGGGGCTGGTATGCGCCCTGTCGCTGGCGGCGGCGCTGGTGTTTTCCGAGGGGGCCATGCCGGGGATCGATCCGGTCTCTATGGCCGCGGCGCAGGCCACGGTCACCGGCGTGCTGTGTCTGGCGGCGGCGCTGCTGTTCGACGACGCGGCGGTGCTGCCCCATGTCACCACTACCGGCTGGCTGGTGGTGGCCTATCTGGCGCTGCTGTGTACATGTCTTTCCTACGTGCTGCAGAACACGGCGCTGACGCGGCTGTCCTCCTACACCGTTTCGCTGCTGCAATGCACCCAGCCGGTTTTAACGGCGGTCTGCTCCTATCTGCTGCTGCGGGAGCGGTTGACGGCGGTGGGGATCGCCGGCGCTGTCATCATCGTGGCGTGCGTGGTGCTGGAAAACTGGCAGAGCGGACGAAAACAGACGGCATAACTACAGGGAACGCCCCTTCGCGGAAGGGTGTTCCCTGTTTTCTCTTTACGAAACTTTTCTCCGGCGAATTTGGTAAGATTTTAACAAGTATTCCCTATTTGCCGAAAATAGTTTCTTTTCAGGATATTTTTGACCGGTTTTTCCCCGCAGCCAAACTGTGGAAAATAGACAAAATCATTCGGTGAAATTCTCTCTCTCCGGCGAAAATAGTGCTTGCAACCGCCGCAAAGTCATAGTATACTCACAACTGTGGATCGTTAAAAAGAAAACAAACTGATCCGCTATGTTTTGGAAAGTGAGAAAGGAAATTACTATGGAAAAACGGTATACTCTGCCCGTAGCCATCGCGTTGGTGGTGGGCACCGTCATCGGTTCCGGCGTGTTCTTCAAGGCCGAAGCCGTTCTGACCAAGACCGGCGGCAATCTGTCTGTCGGTATTCTGGCGTTTATCATCATGGGTATCGTCATGATCATCAGCGCCTGCACCTTCGGCGCGGTGGCCCAGAGCCACGAGGGCGTTGAGGGTCTGGTGGGCTATGCTGCCGCCTCCTGCGGCAAGACCTACAGCTATTATGTGGGTTGGTTCATGGCCGTGATCTATTACCCCTCTCTGGTGTCCGTGCTGAGCTGGCTGCCCGCCCGCTATTTCGGCGTGCTGATGGGCTGGGACGACGCCGTTGTGGGCGGCCGCACCATGATGCTGGCCGGTGTCTTCATGGTCGTCACCTATACCATGAACGCCCTGGCCCCCAAGTTGGCCGGTAAGTTCGCCATCGCCACCACCATTATCAAGCTGATCCCCCTGCTGCTGATGGCCGTCGTGGGCACCATCGTGGGCCTGGCCAACGGCATGACCGAGTTCAATTTCTCCAACGTCGTCACCGAGATGCCCTTTACCGAGGGCCTGTTCGGCGCCATCGTGTCCCTGGCCTTCGCCTTTGAGGGCTGGATCTGCGCCACCTCCATCGGCACCGAGCTGAAGGATTCCAAGAAGAATATGCCCCGCGCCCTGCTGATCGGCACTCTGATCGTCGCCGTCGTGTACGTGATCTACTACGTGGGTCTGGCCGGCGCTGTGGAGTCCGAGGTCATGATGGCCGGCGGCGAGGCCGGCGCCAAGATCGCTTTCCAGAATATCTTTGGTCAGGTGGGCGGCGCTGCCATCTTCGTGTTCGTGGTCATCTCCTGCTGGGGCACCTGCAACGGCCTGACCATGGCTGTTACCCGCGGCATGTTCGACCTGGCCACTGAGAGCGACAGCCCCAAGCTGAAGATGTTCAAGAACGTGGATCCCAACACCAACATGGCCAACAACTCCGCCGTGTTCGGTCTGCTGGTCAGCTCCCTGTGGCTGCTGTACTTCTACGGCGGCACCATCATGGGGGGCTTCGGTCCCTTCAAGTTCGACTCCTCCGAGCTGCCCATCATCACCCTGTACGCCATCTACATCCCCATCTACATCGCTCTGCTGAAGCGCAAGGATATCACCGGTTTCCAGGGTAATGTGCTGCCCGTTCTGGCCATCCTGTGCTCCCTGTTCATGGTGTTCGCCGCCATCTACTCCCACCGGATGAACGTGGTCTACTATCTGATCGTGTTCGTGGTCATCGAGATCATCGGCTCCTTCTTCAGAGGCGGCAAGAAAGCGTAACGGACGCTTCCTGACCCCATAAACCGAGCGGTCTGCGCGGGTTTCGCGCAGACCGCTTTTTTGCGCAAAAAGAGCGCTCCTGCGGGAGCGCTCTCTTCTCTTTCTCACTCTATGCGGGTCTTGTGTCAGGCCAGGAAACCCTTCAGGATGGTGTCCTCGGCCTGTTCTTCGGTCAGGCCCAGGGTCTCCAGCTTCAAGAGCTGGTCGCCGGCAATCTTGCCGATGGCGGCCTCGTGGATCAGCTGGGCCTCGGTGGAGTTGGCGGTGATGGCGGGGATGGACTGGATCTTGGCCTCCCCCATGATGATGGAGTCGCACTGGACATGGCCGAAGCATTTGGCGTTGCCCACCATGACGGGGTGGAACACCTGCTGGGAGCGGTCCTGGGCCACGGAGCGGGAGATGACGCGGCCGCGGGCGTCGTCGCCGTTGAGGTGGATGTTCATATCGCTTTCGGCCATCTGGTCGCCGTGGGTCAGCAGGCGCTCGGTGACCACCACCTCGCTGCCGGCCTCACAGAAGAAATCGGTCTCCCGCTTGGTGGAGTCGATGCCGCGGATCTGGATGGTATCCATCTGCATGGTGGAATTCTCGCCCAGGTAAACCACGGTCTTGGGGTTCATGATATTGCCGCCGGTCTGGCCGGCGTCCTTCTCGCCGTAGTGCTTTTCGATGTAGTGCACGCGGCTGTTTTTGCCGATATGGAAGGTATGGAGGCCGTCGTGGCGGCTCTCATTGCAGCCGGAGTTGTGGATACCGCAGCCTGCCACGATCTCCACGTCGCAGTCGTCGGGGACGTAGAAGTCGTTGAACACCAGCTCGCTGACGCCGGTTTTGCTGATGATGACGGGGATATAGCACTTCTCCCCTTTTGTGCCGGGCTTGAACTTCACGTCGATGCCGGACTTGCCGTCAGTACGGGGGGAGATGTCGATATGCTCGGTGGACTGGCGGGCTTCGCAGCCGGAGTCCTTGCGGATATTGAAGGCGCCCACCGGCTTGCCGGTCAGGTCGGCGATCTTTTCCAACAGCTTCGCGTCGATCTCTGTGATCACAGGGACGCCTCCTTTCTCTCGATAACGGGGCAGCCGCCCAGGGTGTCAGCCAGGATCAGGGGGAATACCTCCTCCGTATTGCCGCGGTGGGCGATCTGGCCGTTGGCGATGACCACGATCTCGTCGGCCAGGCGGATGATCCGCTCCTGATGGGAGATGATGATCATGGTGGCCTTGCCCTCCTGATGGATCTGCTCGAAGGTCTCGGTAAGGCGGGCGAAGCTCCACAGGTCGATGCCTGCCTCCGGCTCGTCGAAGATCATCAGGTCGCTGTGGCGGGCCAGGATGGTGGCGATCTCGATACGCTTCACCTCGCCGCCGGAGAGGGAGACGTCCACCTCGCGGTCCAGATAGTCGTTGGCGCACAGGCCCACCTTGGTGAGATAGGCGCAGCAGCGATCCTTGCTGAGCTTCTCCTCCCCCGCTGCCAGCAGCAGCAGGTCGTGGACGGTGATGCCCTTGAAGCGGGGCGGCTGCTGGAAGCCGTAGCTGATGCCCTTTTTGGCCCGCTCGGTGATAGACAATCCGGTGATATCCTCACCGTTATACAGAATCCGGCCGCCGGTGGGCTGCACCAGTCCCATGATGATCTTGGCCAGGGTGGTCTTGCCGCCGCCGTTGGGGCCGGTGAACACCACCAGGCGGTGGTCAGGGATGGTAATGGAGACATCCTTGATGATGTCCAGCTCGCCCTCCGGCGTGGAGACGCGATAGGAAATATGTTGCAATTCCAGCATGGAAGCTTCCTCCTCAAACGGAACCGGCGGGAATCCTCGTCCGCCGCAGTGTTTTGGGACAAACCTGAACTATTATATCAGAGGATATAACAAAAATCAATTGATTTCGTCATTTTCCTCCATCATCAGCTGGGCCAGGGTGGCGTTGTCCAGATACTCCCGTATCACCTGATCCAACCCCTGCCACAGCGCGCGGGTGCGGCAGGCGTCCGCCATCCGGCAGGGGGCGGCCTCGTCCTCCACGCATTGCACGGGGGCCAGCGGGCCCTCGATGGCCCGCAGCAGCGGGCCGATGTGGTACGCCTCCGGCGGCTGGACAAGGCGGTAGCCGCCGCCCCGCCCGTGGGTGCCGTCCACAAAGCCCGCTTTGGACAGGGTGGTCATGATGCTCTCCAGATACTTCTGGCTGATGCCCTGGCGCTGGGCCACCGTCCGCAGGGGGATATAGCCCTCCTGCCGGTGCTCCGCCAGATCCACCATCACCCGCAGCGCATAGCGCCCCTTTGTTGAGATCATCATACCGATCCACCTGCCCTTTCCGCATTTTTCTCCATTATAGGCGGTTTTACCTACCGTGTCAATGGGTGGCGAAGGCGGCGCATATGGCATAGTATGGCACGGGGAGGCGTCCGTCATACATGGGCAGCTTGTCCATCAGGCCGACGGGGCGTCGAGGACGCCGCCCCCTACGGACATTCTATCGGCGGCCCGTCAACCATTCTTATCTGAGGAAAGGAGGTGTCCCATGGACAACGAACTGTATGACTATCGCAAATTCGACCAGGTTTGGCGGCGGGTCAATCCGCAGGAGAATCCCTATCCGGAGGCCCGCGGCAGCACCGCGGCCCCTGCCGTCAGGAATGAGGCGGCTCCGCCCGTCTATCAGACGCTGCTGCGGGAGGAGCTGCGGCACATGCAGGAGGTGCTGCGGGTGCTGGAAAACGCTCTTGCATAGCGGTGCGGCGTGTGATACAATAGGGCATCCAAATCCGGCGCGGAGACGCGCTATACACAAAGGAGATTGCCGCAATGAAGGAAGTTATCCGTCGGGACGCCGCTCTGGCGGCATTGAAGGAGTACAACCACGAACCGTTTCACATCCTGCACGCGCTGACGGTGGAGGGCGTGATGCGCTGGTACGCCAACGAGCTGGGCTACGGCGAGGACGCGGATTTCTGGGCCACGGCAGGTCTGCTGCACGACATCGACTTTGAGATGTGGCCGGATCAGCACTGCCTGAAGGCCCCTGAGCTGCTGGAAAAGGCGGGCTGCGACGCCGACCTGATCCACGCCGTATGCTCTCACGGCTACGGGCTGGTGTGCGATGTGGAGCCCACCCACGAGATGGAGAAGGTGCTGTTTGCCGCCGACGAGCTGACGGGTCTGATCGGCGCCGCTGCCCGCATGCGCCCCAGCAAAAGTGTGATGGACATGGAGGTCAGCAGCCTGAAGAAGAAGTTCAAGGACAAGAAATTCGCCGCCGGCTGCTCCCGCGACGTGATCACCACCGGCGCGGAGCGTCTGGGCTGGACACTGGAGGAGCTGATGGAGAAGACCATTCTGGCCATGCGCAGCTGCGAGGAGAGCGTCAACGCCGCCATGGCGGCTATGTGAGCCGGTCAGGGATCGGGGATTTTCCGATTTGCATAAAAAGGCGCGCGGGCGTTGGCCCGCGCGCCTTTTCCGTTATCCTGCCAGCCCACGGGTATAGCGCCGGAGGGCGGCGGCGGTATACAGCGCCGTCAGCAGCTCCGTGACCGGCATGGCGAACCACAGGGCGTCCGCGCTGACCAGCGCGGGGAGGACCAGGATCAAAACACCGCTGATGACAAGGCCCCGCGCCACGGACACGATGAAGGCCGCTTTGGGCTTCATAATGGCCTGGAAATAATAGGTTGAGAAGATATTGAAGGGCAGCAGCAGGAACGACAGAGCGTAGATGCGGATGATGGCGGGCGCCATATCCAGTATCTCCGGCGTGGGCGCCATGAAGATGCGGATATAGACATTGGGACACGCTATGCTGAGGGCCGTCCAGAACACGCCGAAGAACGCCGTCGTCCACAGGGCCAGACGCAGCGTTTCGCGGATGCGCCCTCCCTTTCCCGCGCCGAAGTTGGTGGAGATGATGGGCTGGGCCGCCTGTCCCACGCTGTAGGCACAGCACTGGACGAAGGTGCTGACCTGAATGATCGGGCCGTAGATGGCCAGTGCGTTTGCACCCAGGTACTGTATGATCTGGCGGTTGAACAGCACCGTTAGGATGCCCATTGCCACGTCGATAAAAAAGGTGGAGAAGCCGGTGACGGAGATCTCCCAAAGCTTTCTGAACAGTCTTTCCGGTTTTACCATGCGCAGCGTATTCCTGCGGCGGAGGAAATGGGTCAGCATCACCAGAAAGGAAATGCCGGAGCCGATGGCGGTGGCAAGCCCCGCGCCGTAGATGCCCATGTCGCAGGTAAACACGAAGAAGTAATCGCCGAACACGTTGAAAACACCGCCGGACAGCACGCCGAGGGTGGCAAGCCCTGGGTCGCCGTCATTCCGCAGAAAGGCCGCCAGCATCTGGTTAAAGAGGAACAGGGGGAAGACATATCGGATGGGCCGCATATATCGCTGCGCCAGCGTCAGCAGCGACGCATCCGCGCCGAAGAAGGTCAGGACCGGCTGTTCGAACCACATGATCCCTATCCACGCCAGAAGGGACAGGGCCACCGCGCCGATCACCGCCGCGGTAAAATACTGGTTTTCACTTCCGTCACGGCCTGCGCTGCCGCGTCTGGCGCTGAAGATCACGCTGCCGCCGATGCCCACCAGGAGGCCCAGGCTGTATATGATATTCCACACCGGCGCGACGACGGCCAGCGCCGCCGAAGGCTGCCGCCAGATATTTGACGTAAATGGGCCTGATCCTGCCGTTCAAAAATCCATGTTTCATTCCTCCTTGTACGCAAAAAAGCCGGACAAGAAACAGACATCTCAGTCTGTCTCTTATCCGGCTGTCGTTTCTCTGAACGACTCGCCCTCCGAGCGATCAAGCAGCATGGTAGCACACCGGCGGCAAAATGTCAAGAGCCGCCGCGATATCATTCGAAGGTGATGGGGGTATGCTCGCAGATCTCGGCGATCTTGGCCTGGAGGCGCTTGAGATCCTCGAAGGTCTCCGGCTTTCTGCGGGGATCCCGCAGCAGGGCGGCGGGGTGAAACAGGGCCATCATCAGCGTGCCGTTGCGGTCAAAGAACTGGCCGTGCTCCTGGCTGATCTTGAAATCGGGCTTGATGAGCTCCATGGCGCTGATGCGGCCCAGGCACACGATGATCTTGGGGCGCATCAGCCGCACCTGCTCCCGCAGGTAGCCGCGGCAGGCGTCCTTTTCCGTATTCAGGGGGTCGCGGTTTTCCGGCGGGCGGCACTTGACGGAATTGGTGATGTACACATCCTTCCGGTGCAGGCCGATCATGGCCAGCATATCGTCCAGCAGCTTGCCGCCCCGTCCCACGAAGGGCTCGCCCTGAATATCCTCGTTGGCGCCGGGGGCCTCGCCGATGAACAGCACCTCGGCATGGGGGTCGCCCACGCCGAACACCACCTGGGTGCAGGTCTGCCGCAGCTGGCAGGCGTGGCAGTTCAGGCAGTTCTCTCTCAACTCTTCCCAGGGGGTCATTTCAGCTTCGCCTCCATCCAGTTCCAGATATCCTGATACACCGCGGCGCGGCGTTCCTTCTCATTCAGCAGCTCATGGCGCAGGCCGGGGTACAGCTTCAGGGTGCAGTCCGCCACACCGGCGCGGCGGAACTCCTGATACGTCCGGCGCACACCGGCGCCCATGCCGCCCACGGGGTCGTCCTGTCCGGAGATCAGCAGCACGGGGGTGGTCATATCCATGCGGTGCAGATTGGCGGGGCGCTGGTTGAAGCGGATGCCCCACAGCATCTCGTGAAACAGGCCCACGGTGGCGTCGTGGCCGCACATAGGGTCGGCGATATATTCGTCCACATTCTCCTCATCTGCCGACAGCCAGTCGTACTCGGTGCGGTTGGGCTTGAAGGTCTTATTATAGGCGCCGAAGGCCAGGGCGGTGACGGCCGCGTTGGTGGACGCCGCGTCACGGCGGGCCAGCGTGCCCGCCAGCGCCAGACCGCCCGCCAGGGCGGCGGGGCTCTGCCAGCCGGTGCCCATGAGGACGGCGGCCTTCACCGTGCCAGGATAGCGGATGAGATAGGTGCGGCTGAGGAAGGAGCCCATGGAGTGGCCCATCAGCAGCAGCGGCAGCTGGGGATACCGCTCCTTCAGCTTCGTGTGCAGCACGTAGACATCGTCCACCGGCGTGTTCCAGGTATTGCCGTCGCCGAAATACACGGGCGTGCCGCCCTCCGGCAGAGATCCGCCGTGACCCAGATGATCGTGACCCGCCACGATGACGCCGTGGTCGTTCAGGAAGCGGGCAAAGCCATCGTAGCGGCCGATATGCTCCGCCACGCCGTGGACGATCTGCAGCACCGCCACCGGCGTCACATCCTCCGGCACCCAGATCATGCCGTGAAGCCGCGTCCTTCCATCGCTGGAAAGAAACGTGAAATCCGTCTTATTTGTCATGGCAATTCCGTCCCTCCTGTGATATACTGATGATGAGTATTATACTCATCATACCACAGCAAACAACTCTTGAAAAGGGGGATTTGTCATGGCATCCTACATTCTGGCGCTGGACCAGGGCACCACCAGCTCCCGCGCCATCGTATTCGACCGTCAGGGCGGCATCGTGGGACGGGGGCAGTATCCCTTTACCCAGCACTATCCCCGCGCCGGCTGGGTGGAGCACGACCCCATGGAGATCTGGCGCACCCAGGTGCAGGCGGCGGCGGACGCCATTGCGGAACTGCCCGCCGGTTCCATCGCCGGTATCGGCGTCACCAATCAGCGGGAGACCACCATCATCTGGGACAAGGCCACCGGCATGCCGGTATACAACGCCATCGTGTGGCAGTGCCGCCGCACGGCGGAGCTGTGCGAGGAGCTGAAACGGCGGGGACTCAGCGAGCGGATCCAGTCCACCACCGGACTTCTGATCGACGCTTATTTCTCCGCCACCAAGATCCGCTGGATCCTGGACAACGTGCCTGAGGCGCGGCAGAAGGCGGAGCAGGGGCAATTGCTGTTCGGCACGGTGGAGACCTGGCTCATCTGGCGGCTGACGGGAGAGCATGTCACCGACTATTCCAACGCCAGCCGCACCATGCTGTTTGATATCCACCGGCTCAACTGGGACGCGGAGCTGTGCGGCATGCTGGGCATCCCCATGTGCATGCTGCCCCGCTGTGCGGGCAACTCCCAGCGGTACGGCACGGTGAAGGCGGGCATTCCCGGGCTGGAGGCCCTGGCGGGCGTGCCGGTGTGCGGCGCGGCGGGCGACCAGCAGGCGGCGCTGTTCGGCCAGACCTGTTTCCGCGCGGGGGACGCCAAGAACACCTACGGCACCGGCTGCTTCACGCTGATGAACGTGGGCGGCAAGCCGGTGCGCAGTCGGGCGGGTCTTGTGACCTCTGTGGCGTGGAGCGTGGACGACACCGTTACCTACGCGCTGGAGGGCAGCGTGTTCAACGGCGGCAGCACCATCCAGTGGCTGCGGGACGAGCTGCATCTGATCGACTCCGCGCCGGAGTGCGACCGGCTGGCGGAATCCGTGGACAGCAGCGGCGGTGTCATCGTGGTGCCAGCCTTTACGGGACTGGGGGCACCCTATTGGGACATGTACGCACGGGGCGCGATCCTGGGCGTCACCCGCGGCACGGGGCGGGCCCACATCGCCAGGGCAGTGCTGGAGGCCATCGCCTTTCAGGTGACGGATCTGATGCTGGCCATGCGGCAGGACGCGGGCTGCGACATCACCTGCCTGCGGGCTGACGGCGGGGCCAGCGTCAGCGATATCCTGCTGCAGATGCAGGCGGATCTGCTGCGGATCCCTGTGGACCGGCCCGCCATGGTGGAGACCACCGCCTTTGGCGCGGCGGCGCTGGCGGGGCTGAGCTGCGGCATGTGGCAGAGTCTTGACGAGCTGTCCGCCCTGCGGCGCAGCGACCGGATCTTTGCCCCCCAGCGGGTGCAGGCGGAGTGCGACGACGCCTACCGCATGTGGAAGCGGGCGGTGCAGCGCAGCGCGGATTGGATCGAGCACTGAGAAAGACTGGCGAAAAATCTTCGATTTTTCTGCCAAGGGACTCACGGCCGACTGCGCCGTGGAGCAAAGCGGAACAAGTGCCCTTGGGGTACGCGCGTCCTTCGGACACACTTGCGGCCGAGAAGAATTTTTTCCACGTACACGCCGCGGAAAAAATGATTAAAATTTTTCGCCGCCTGCGGGCGGCGAACTCTGCGAGGCTTTTGTTGGGTATTTGATTAACAATTGATGAATTTCGCCCTGAAACACTTGCAAAATGGCGGGGCAGTGGCTATAATCAGGCTTAATGAGGCCCTAATATTTGATCGAGAGGAGATATTTGTATGTCATTCTTTGAAAATGTTGCAGAAAAAGCAAAGCAGTATGCCAATATTGCCGCCGACAAGGCCAAGGATGTGGCCAGCGCCGCCGCTAACAAGGCCAGAGACATGAAGGAGACCGCCCAGCTGACCATGGCCATCAAGAGCGAGCAGCGGGAGATGGATAAGAACTACCGCGCCATCGGCCAGTGGTTCGCCTCTGAGTACGAGGGCGAGATCCCCGACGCCGTGAAGGACGTTGTGGCCGCCATCGAGGCCAGCAAGGCCAAGGTGGAGGAGATGGAGGCCATTCTGGCCGAAAAGCCCCGCACGGAGATCGAGATCACCATCGAAAAGGGCGCCAAGCTGAAGACCTGTCCTGTGTGCGGCACCGCCGCCACCTCCCCCTTCTGCCCCGAGTGCGGTGCGGAAATGTCCCCCAAGGCGGAAGAGGCCGCCGAGGCTCCCGCTGCGCCTGAGACCCCTTCTGAGCCTCAGGAGTAACTTTGCATGACAAAATGACCGCCCAAGGGCGGTCATTTTTCTTGCGTTTTCCGGCGGTTTCCTGTATGCTGGTGGTAAGAGGAGGTGTTGCCCGTGACGCTTTTGCAGATGAATTACATTCTGGAGATCGACCGGTGCGGCTCCATCAATCGGGCGGCGCAGAATCTGTTCGTGTCCCAGTCCGCCCTGTCCAGCGCCATTGCCGAGGTGGAGAAGGAGCTGGGGATCACGGTGTTCCACCGCTCCAACCGCGGCGTGGCGCTGACGGAGGACGGGCGGGAGCTGCTGAACCAGATCATCCCCATTGTGGAGCGCAGCCGCAAGATCACCCGCTATTACAGCGAGCGCAAGGCGGAGAACCGCGTTACCCTGTCCATCGCCGCCCAGCGCTATCCCTTCTGCGCCAAGGCGTTTGTGGAGTTTCTGCATCTGCGGGAGGAGCCCCGCATCGAGGTCAGCTTCAAGGAGGTGGAGATGGCCGCCGTCATCGAGCAGGTGGCCCAGCAGCAGAGCGATCTGGGCGTGATCTTCGTCTCCGACATGACGGAACACTTCATCCGCCGCATTTTAGAGGGGCGGAATCTGGAGTTCCACCAGCTGGCGCGGCTGCGGCCCCATGTGTTTATGCGGCGGGGCCATCCCCTGTCCGGCGAGGCGTCGGTGACGCTGGAGCAGCTGCATCAATACCCCTACGCCGCCTTTACCCAGAGCGACACCAACCTGAACTACGCCGAGGAGGTGGTGGTGGGCACCGCCGCCGACTTTAACCAGGTGGTCTATGTGTCCGACCGTGCCACCATCTACAGCGTTATCGCCCACACCAACTGCGTATCCACCGGAAGCGGCGTGCTGCCAGAGGGCTTCGGCGACGACCGGCTGGTGACGGTGCCCCTGACGGGGCAGCACGACATGCGCCTGGGCTACATCAAGCTGCGCTCCGTGCCCCTGAGCGAATCGGGCAAGGAGTTTGTGGACATTTTGCAGCAGATATTAAAAGAGTTGGAGGGATAAGCCCTCCGGCGGTATACATACGTATAGGGTACAGCATCACTTTGCAGGGGCGGACAGAGTCGTCCGCCCCTGCAGCCGTATATTTGTTCCCTGACAGCAAAAAATGAGGGCCATCGGCCCTCATTTTTTATATCCTTTTTTACAGCTGGGCCAGGGCCTGCTTCAGATCGGCGATCAGATCCTCGGCATTTTCCAGACCGGCGGACAGGCGGATCAGTCCGCCGGGGATGCCGGAGGCAGCCAGCTCCTCCTCGGTATAGGTGGAGTGGGTCATGGAGGCGGGATGCTCGATCAGCGTTTCGGCGTCGCCCAGGGAGACAGCCACGGTGATGAGCTGCAGGGCGTTGACCAGCTTGGTGCCGGCGGCGCGGCCGCCCTTGACCTCGAAGCTCAGCATACCGCCGAAGTCCTTCATCTGGCGGGCGGCGATGTCGTGGCCCACGTGGTCCTTCAGGCCGGGGTAGTAGACCTTTTCCACGGCGGGGTGCTGATCCAGGAACTCGGCGATGGCCTTGGCGTTGGCGCAGTGGCGCTCCATACGGATCTCCAGGGTCTTCAGGCCGCGGAGGATCAGATAGGCGGCGAAGGGATCCATGACCGCGCCGGTCATGTCCTTCAGGCCGAACATGCGGACCTCGCCGATGAAGTCGGCCTTGCCCACCACGAAGCCCGCGATCACGTCGCCATGGCCGTTGAGGTACTTGGTGGCGGAGTGTACCACCACGTCGGCGCCCAGGGCCAGGGGGTTCTGCAGGGCGGGGGAGGCGAAGGTGTTGTCGCACACCACCTTGATGGTGGGGTTATAGGTATGGGCGATCTCCGCCACGGCGGCGATATCGGCGATCTTCAGGTTGGGGTTGGCGGGGGTCTCCAGATAGACGGCGCAGGTGTTCTCCTTCAGGGCGGCCTTTACGGCGGCCAGGTCGGAGGTATCCACAAAGCTGACCTCGACGCCGTAGCGGCTCATGCCGTGGTTCAGCAGAGCGAAGGTGCAGCCGTACAGGGTACCGTCAGCCACGATGTGCTTGCCGGCGCCGGCGATGGTCCACAGGGCGGAGGAGATGGCGCCCATGCCGGAGGCAGCCGCCACGCAGGCCTCGCCGCCCTCCAGCGCCGCCACCTTATTCTCCAGCACGGAGACGGTGGGGTTGCCCAGGCGGGTGTAGATGTAGCCGCCCTCCTGACCGGCAAAGCGGCGGCCACCCTGTTCGCAGCTGTCGAACACGAAGGTGGAGGTCTGATAGATGGGGGTGGTCAGCGCGCCGTACTGCGCGTCCTTCACGTTGCCGGCGTGAATGGCCTTGGTACCCAGGCCCACATTGGGATTCATCATAATTTGCTCCTCCTGCATCAATTTTTTGTTGAATATTGCCGTTTTTATAAAACCTCTTCTTTAAAAATGTAACACATTATCCAAAACAGATGGTAGTTCACAATCCCGATGTCTGGTTATCTGTTTATCTTATAACGGCAATCGCAAATCAAGGAATATACAGAAAAGCAGCCGCGCTTTTGCGGCTGCTTTTCGCAATATTCGTTATCAAATGGCTCAATACCCGCGCTTGCGATCCACCAGATGCGTCAGGGGGCGGCCGGCGGCAAAGTTCTCCAGATCCTCACAGAACATGTCCACATCCTTGTCGCGGGTATAGCCCAGGGACATGTTGCCCGCCACGTGGGGGGTGATGAGCAGGTTCTTCGTCTCCCACAGGAAGTGATCCCGCGGCAGCGGCTCCGGCACGAACACGTCCAGCGCCGCACCGGCGATGCGTCCGTCGTTCAGGGCCTCAGCCAGCGCCTCCTGGTCGATGGCGGTGCCGCGGCCCACATTGACCACCACGGCATGCCGCGGCAGCAGGGCGATGCGCTGCCGGTCCAGCACACCCGCCGTTTCGCCGGTGGAGGGCAGGGCCATCACCAGAATGTCGGTCTGGGGCAGCACGCTGTCCAGATCGGACAGCGTGACGATCCGGTCAAAGGCGGGGTCGGCAGGCTTGATGGTGCGGCGGACGCCGCAGATGGACTTTGTGCCCATGGCCTTGGCCCGCTGGGCGAAGGTGGTGCCGATGTCGCCGGTGCCCAGCACCGTGACATTCGCGCCGCAGAGGGAGCGCACCGGCAGCGGCGGCAGCCATTCCCGCTGTTCCACCGCCCCCAGGGTGGGCAGCATCTGCCGCAGCAGCATCAGGGTGACCATCAGGATATGCTCGGCAATGGTAACGCCGTAGGCACCGGCGGAGTTGGTCAGCAGCACGCCCTCGTGGGGATACAGGGTCTCGTCCACATAGCGGTCCACACCGGCAAAGCTGGCACAGAACCATTTCAGCGCCGTCATGCTCTTCAGATCCGTCCGGTCAGGCATGCCGTAGACGATCTCGTACTCCCCTGCCCGCTCATGGGGCAGCACGCCGTCCAGATAATAGTCCACCGTATAGCCGTACTTTCCGGCCACCGCTTCGATCTGCCGCTGATGATGGGGCTCGAAGAATTTTTCCACTACCGCGATCTTTTTCATGGTCACAACTCCTTTATCATTTCTTCCGCGCAGCGCATGCCGTCAGCCGCGGCGGAGAGGATGCCGCCGGCGTAGCCGGCTCCCTCGCCGCAGGGGTACAGGGCGCGGATATTGCTTTGGTACGTCTCGTCCCGCCCGATCCGCACGGGGGAGGAGGAACGGCTCTCCACCGCCGTCAGCAGGGCGTCGGGAGCGGCATAGCCGCGGATCCGCCGCTCCAGCAGAGGCAGGGCCTGGGCGATGCTGTCCGCCACAAAGGGGGGCAGACAGCGGTGCAGGTCGGTATAGGCGACGCCGGGGCGATAACTGGGCTGCACGCTGCCCGGGGCCACGGTGGGCCGGTTCAGCAGGAAGTCCTCCACCCGCTGACAGGGGGCGCGGTAGTCTCCGCCGCCCAGGGCGTAGGCCGCCTCCTCCAGCTGCCGCTGGAAGCGGATGCCCGCCAGGGGGTCGCGGTCGCCGCCGTAATCCTCCGGCGTCACGTTGATCAGCAGGGCGCCGTTGATGTTCTCCTTATCTCTGGCGTATTCACTCATGCCGTTGGTGACCACCCTGCCCTGCTCTGAGGCGGCGGCCACCACCTGTCCGCCGGGGCAGACGCAGAAGGAAAAGGCGCTGCGGCCGTTGTCCAGATGGCAGGATAATTTATAGGTGGACGGCGGCAGGCAGGGGTGGCCCGCGTACTGCTTATACTGGGCCGCGTCCATATCCGCCTGTCGGTGCTCGATCCGCACGCCCACGGCAAAGGGCTTGGCGGTCATGGCCACGCCCGCGTGATGCAGCATCTCCACCGTGTCCCGCGCGCTGTGACCCAGGGCCAGCATGGCCTGGCGGCAGGGCAGCGTATAGAGCCCCTGCTGTCCCTGCACCGTCAGGGCCGTCAGGCGGCCCTGCTCGGTGGTGATCCCCACCAGTCTGTGGCCGAAGCGGATATCCGCCCCCAGGGCCAGCAGCTCTTTGCGCAGGTTTTGCAGGGCGATGTGCAGCATATCGGTGCCCACGTGGGGCTTGGCGTCCCACAGGATGCTGTCCGGTGCGCCGCAGCGCACCAGCTCCTCCAGAATAAAGCGGTGGCGCACATCCTTGGTGCCGGTGTTCAGCTTGCCGTCGGAAAAAGCGCCGGCGCCGCCCTCGCCAAACTGGACGTTGGACTCGGTGTCCAGCAGGCCCTTCTGCCAGAAGCGCTGCACGGCCGTCTGACGGCGCTCTACACACTGGCCCCGCTCCAGAAGGATGGGCTTTGCGCCGCAGCGGGCCAGCACCAGCGCGCCGAACAGGCCCGCGGGGCCCATGCCCACCACCACCGGCGGCGTATCCGCCGCGGAAACAAACGGCGGCAGCGTATAGGCCTCCGGCACATAGGGGAACACATGCCTGTCCCGACAGCGCTTCAAAAGCCGCGCCTCGTCCTTCACCGTTACGGCTGCGGTGTAGACGAACCGCAGGCCGTCCCGCGCGTCGATGGCACGGCGCAGCACCTGGACACCGGTGATGTCCCCCTCACGGCAGCGCAGCAGGGCGGCGGCCTTCGCCTTCAATTGTTCCGCTCCCGCCTCGAGGGGGAGCTTCAGGCCCTCCAGCCGCAGCATGGCGCGCCTCCTCTCCGTTGTTACAAAAAGTTCAAATATTCCGGTGCTTTCTTAAAGGTTGAATTAAGAAAACTGTATAAACTAATCACCAAGATGAATGATATCACATCCCCGCTTGAAAATAAAGCGCCAGTTCCATAAAAATGCCGCGAAAAAGAAGGAGGAATCCCTATGTATAACGACGAATTTGATCGTTTCCACAACGGCCAGTATCACTACGACCGCAACAGCAACCTACCCGCCGACGACTATCAACCCGCAGGCGCCGCCCCCAGCCCCGAGGAGCCCCGACACACGAAGAAGTCCGGTTTCTTCCAGACCACGGCGGCAAAGATCGTGGCCATCGTGCTGGCCTGCGCCATCATCGGCACCGGCTGCGGCTTCGGCGGTGCGGCCCTGTACCGCAGCGCCAGCCGCCAGAATGTCGTCGTCCAGCAGTCCAGCCGCGAGCCTGTCACCGTGTCGGTGAAGCAGGTGGACGGCCAGACCAAGATGGAGCCCGCCGAGGTCTATGCCTCCACGGTGAACTCGGTGGTGTCCATCAACACCACCGCCGCCAGCGGCACCAACATCTTCGGCCAAACCGTGGAGACCGCCAGCGCAGGCAGCGGCTTTATCTACAGCCAGGATGGCTATATCGTCACCAACTACCACGTGGTGAAGGACGCCACCTCTGTAAAGGTCACCCTGTACAACGGCGAAACCTATGACGCCACCGTCATCGGCGGCGACAGCGACTACGATGTGGCTGTCATCAAGATCGACGCCGCCGGTCTGACCCCCGTTACCCTGGGCAACAGCGCCGACGTGAATGTGGGCGACACGGTCCTTGCCATCGGCAACCCCCTGGGCGAGCTGACTTTCTCCATGAGCCAGGGTATCGTCTCCTGCTGTGACCGTGCCATCAACGTGGACGGCACCCCCTTCAACATGATCCAGGTGGACGCCTCCATCAACCCCGGCAACTCCGGCGGCCCGCTGGTGAATCTGTACGGCGAGGTGGTGGGCATCGTCTCCGCCAAATACTCCAGCTATTCCAACACCAGCGTGGAGGGTCTGGGCTTTGCCATCCCCATCAGCGACGTGCAGGCCATCATCACCGACATCATTGAAAACGGCCAGGTGACCGGCAAGGCGTATCTGGCCATCAAGGCAGGCACCATGACCGAGCAGATGGCGGCCCAGTATAACATCGGCATCACTGAGGGCGTGTTCGTCTACTCCACCGAGAGCGGCGGCGCCGGTGAGCGGGCCGGTCTGCAGCTGGGCGACGTGATCACCAAGCTGAATGACACCGACATCACCTCTATGACCGACCTGTCCCGCGCCAAGAAGACCTTTAAGGTGGGCGACACCGTCACCCTGACGGTGTACCGCAACGGCCAGTATATCACGCTGGAGCTGACCTTTGACGAGCAGCCCCAGACCACCGGCGAGGACACCGCCCAGAACGGCAGCCAGAACGACCAGCAGCAGGGCGGCCAGAACTATCCCGACATGTTCCGCGACTTCTATAACTACTACTTCGGTCAGGGCAACTGATCCCGTCTTGACCCCGCATCCTCCGGAGGGCATTTGCCCTCCGGATTTCTTTTCCAAAACTGGGAACCTTTTCTCATTGGTCGCCGTCTTAGAGACAGAACGGAATGAGAAATGAGGCCTCACACTCCTTCTGTCCATCGATCACGCACACACCCTCCCCCCTTCGGCGGAGCGGTGCGGCGAATATGGATCCTACACAAAGGAGTTTTTGTCCTGAAAAAGAAAATCATCAGCGCACTGTTATGCCTGGTTATGGCGCTCTCCCTGTTTACCACCGCATTTGCCAGTGACGCGCTGCCCACGGCAGATCCCCAGAAGACCGCCCCGCAGACGGGGACCCTGACTATCGAAAAAACCATAGAGGGCGTTACGCCGGCGGGGGACTGGACCTTTGCCTTTACCATCAAGAGCACCGACGCGGCCGTGGCGGACCAGACGGTCCAGGTCATGGTAAAAAAGGGCAAAACCACCGGCAAGGCTGAGGTCAAGGATCTGCCCTTCGGCGCGTATACGGTCACCGAGGAGCTCTCCTCCGCCAAGGTGGACGGCTATGCCCTGACCGCAGGTGCGGCCCAGAGCATCGCGCTGACCCAGGCAAACCCCTCGGCCATTGCCCGCTTCACCAAC
Source organism: uncultured Oscillospiraceae bacterium (assembly GCA_934573935.1). Classification (GTDB taxonomy): domain Bacteria; phylum Bacillota; class Clostridia; order Oscillospirales; family Oscillospiraceae; genus Vescimonas. The sequence goes on from CAKTMO010000001.1 coordinate 176,805, forward strand.
AGCTATGAAAAGCAGTACAGTCTGGATGTGAACGTCGTCAAAAACGTGGTGAAGGCCGATACCAGCGATGCACCCGCCGACGCGGCATTCGACTTCAAGGCCTACTGCGACAACAAGGAGGTCGGCACGCTGACCCTGAAGACCACCGCCCCCGGCCGTTATGAGGGCAAGCTGCCCATCGCCCTGACCGCCAGCCAGCTGAAGAACTCCTCCGCCCAGCTGACGATCCAGGAGGTCAACAGCGGCGCCGCCGGTTGGAAGTACGACGGCGCTGCCTACACTCTGACGGTGGCGGTGGTGAACGATCAGCTGCAGATCAGGAGCATCACCGCAGACGGCAAGAGCTATGACGCCGCCAAGGCGCTGGCGTTCACCGGCACCTACGATTTTCGCGCCAATGAGCGTTATCTGAACATCAACCTTACCAAGAGCGTCATTCAGGAGAAAAACAGCACCGCGCCCGACGCGGCGGGCTTCGTGTTCAAGGCCTATCTGAACAACCAGGTGGTGGGGACGGCCACCATCAAGACCAACGGCGTCAACAGCTATGCCGGAAAGCTGCCGGTCATCCTGACCACGGAGCAGCTGGCCAACGGCCCCGTGAAGCTGACGGTCAGCGAGGAGAAGGTCAGCGCCTCCGGCTGGACCTCCGACAAGACCGTTTACACCCTGACGGTGGCGCTGGTAAGCGACCAGCTGCAGATCACCGACATCCGTAAGAGCGGCAGCGACGCCTCCTACGGGCAGGGGGACAAGGCGCTGGAATTCACCAATTCCTATTACATGCACGGCCGCACGCCGACGCCCGCCCCCAAGCCGGACGATACCAAAAAGCCCGAATCCCCCAAGACCGGTGACGCAGGTATCCTGCTGTATGCCGCAGCGGCGCTGACCGCCCTGGGCGGCGGCGTGATGCTGGTCTGCAAAAAACGCCATACCAAGCGCTGAGCATCCCTCTCCCCTTCACATAGGAAGAGCGGTATCCGACTTTGGATACCGCTCTTCCCTTTTCCTGTCAAAAAAGCCTTGTTATTTGCATCTGTATGGTATATAATACATGGTATTATGTGATTATTATGCGCATGCGTAATGCCAGATACCTCCGAAAGAAAGGAAGGCTGCTATGATAAAGATCAACAGTGAACACGGGGATATCACTATCTCCAACGCGGTGTTCACCACCATCACCGGCGCCGCCGCCACCAACTGCTTCGGCGTCAAGGGCATGGCCTACCGCTCCATGACGGACGGCCTTGTCCATCTGCTGCGCCCCGAGGCTATGAGCAAGGGCGTAAAGGTCACCTATAACGACGACAACACTGTGTCCATTGAGCTGCATATCATGGTGGACGCGGGGGTCAACATCGCCACCGTCTGCCGCGCCATTATGAGCGAGGTCAAGTATGTGGTCACCTGCAACACCGGTGTGGAGGTACGGGACGTGAACGTCTGCGTGGACTCCGTCAGTAAAAGCTAAGGGAGGATCACTGCAAGATGATAGATAAGATCAACGGCGCCGCCTTCAAGGATATGGTGCTGTTCGGCGCGGCCTGCATTGCCGGACAAAAGCAGGCCATCAACGACCTGAACGTTTTTCCCGTGCCTGACGGCGACACCGGCACCAACATGCATCTGACCATCCAGACCGCCTGCGCCGAGCTGAAAAAGGCCGAGCCCGCCACCATCGACGAGGCCGCCAAGATCACGGCCCGGGGCCTGCTGCGGGGCGCACGGGGCAACTCCGGCGTGATCCTGTCCCTGCTGTTCCGCGGCATGTCCAAGTCCTTTAAGGATCTGGCCGAGGCGGACGGCGCGGCGCTGGCCGCCGCCATGCAGGAGGGTGTGGCCACCGCCTACGGCGCGGTGATGAAGCCCGCCGAGGGCACGGTGCTGACTGTGTCCCGTCTGGCCGCTCAGCGGGCCGCCGAGGCCGCCCAGGAGAACAACTGCGTGGAGTTCGTGCTGGAGGAGGCCATCCGCGCCGGCGAGGTGACGCTGGCCGAAACGGTGGAGATGAACCCCGTGCTGAAGAAGGCCGGTGTGGTAGACGCCGGCGGCAAGGGCTATCTGATCATTCTGGACGGCATGCTGCGCTGCCTGCGGGGCGAGGCCATCCCCGAGGTGGCCGAGGAGGCCGAGGTCAAGGAAAAAGCCGACTTCGCCGCCCTGGAAGATGAGATCACCTTTACCTTTGATACCGTGTTTATCGTCCGCAAGACTATGGGCGAGAAGTCCCTGGAGCCCCTGCGGGCCTATCTGGACAGCATCGGCGACAGCCTGGTGATCGGCGAGGACGACGAGTGCTTCAAGGTTCACGTCCACACCGACATCCCCGGCCACGCCCTGACGGAAGCCCAGAAGTACGGCACGCTGGAGCTGGCCAAGATCGAGAACATGCGCACCCAGCGGGATGATCTGGCGGCAGGCCGCGAGGCCCACAGCACCGACGATCTGGATGCCGTGGAGGCGGAACTGGAGGCACAGGAGAACGCCGTGGCTCCTGCCGAGAAGCCCTTTGGCTTTGTGGCTGTGTGCGCGGGGCAGGGACTGGCGGACACCTTCCGCGCCCTGGGCGTGGACACCATCGTGTCCGGCGGCCAGACCATGAACCCCTCCACCGAGGCCATTCTCAAAGAGGTCAACCGCACCCCCAGCGAGGTGGTGTTCATCCTGCCCAACAACAAGAATATCATCATGGCCGCCCAGCAGTGCGAGGGCCTGACGGAGAAGCAGATCATCGTCATCCCCACCGCCACCGTGCCCCAGGGCATCACCGCCATGATGAGCTTCGATCCCGACGAAACGGATCCCCAGACCATTGCCCAGGCCATGGTGGCCGCCGCCCAGACGGTGTCCACCGCCCAGATCACCTATGCCGCCCGCAATTCCGACTTTGACGGCTTCGCCATCAACGAGGGCGACTATCTGGCCCTGCTGGACGGCAAGCTGTTCGGCACCAGCCGCAGCATGGACGAGCTGCTGGAGAAGCTGAGCCAGCACGCCGCCGAGGCCGGTGCGGAATACATCAACATCTACACCGGCGAGGATGTGTCCGAGGGCGAGGGCGCCAAGACCGAGGCCCTGTTCGCCCAGCGCTGCCCCGACGCGGAGGTAGCCGCCATCCCCGGCGGACAGAGCGTGTATTTCTATATTATTTCTATCGAATAAGAAAAGGAGGGCAAAGCCCTCCTTTTTGTTATTTTATCATGCGTTATGGCAAACAGTGCGTAGGGGCCGACGACTCTGTCGACTCTGTCGGCCCGCACAGATATTTCGCGCTCCGGCGCGACCTACTTTTGCCAATAGCGGCAAAAGTAGGCAAAAACGCCAGAAGGAACCTCCGGTTCCTTCACCTCCGGGCGCGCTATACGTTGTGCGAATTTGTCAGTTTTTACCACACGTTCACGCAAGCTTTTCTTTTTCGCATCGTCAAAAGGATCATCTCTGCTCCTGCGCCGCTGCCGCTGAATGGTACAGAGAAGGACATTGTGCGCCTGTCGAGCGGCGGGGTGTGGGCACCCCGCCCTACGGCCGACCGCCGATAGAATTTCATAGGGCGCGATGCCCACGCAGTGGAGCGAAGCGGAACAAGTACTCTTGGGGTGCATCGCGCCGCCGTACAACGCTTTTCTCTCTACCGTCGCACCGCATCAGCGGCAGCGGCGCAAGAAGGAAGTCAATGCGTCATACGTACTGATAATAACCACCATGTCCTGCGAACGCGCTGTATAAGGCATCATATGGGTAAAAGGTATAGCGCGGGCGGATTCTTAAACCGCAGGGTTAAGTGGCGTTTTTGGGCACTTTTGCCGCCATGGGCAAAAGTGCCTCGTGGCCGGAGCCACGAAACTCTCCCCTCGCGCCCACAGGACGAAGCATGACTTTACCACGAAAAAAGCCGCTGCTCTCGCAGCGGCTCTTTCTTATTATCGCTTAATACGCCACGCCCCAGTAGATGTCTGTGGTGGCGGGTTTGCCGCACATGACGCACTTGCCGGTGGTGCCGGACTGCACCAGCGGCATGCAGCGGCTGGACACGCCGGCCTTCTCCTTCATGGCCAGCTCGCACTCCAGGCTGCCGCACCATTTGGTGCGGGCCAGGCCGCCCTTGCCGTCGGCCATGGCCTTGACTTCCTGCCAGTCGGTCATGTCGAAGGTGTTTTCCTCCAGATTCTTCGCGGCCATGTTGTACAGGTTGTCGTGGACCTCCTGCAGCAGACCCTTGACGGCGTCCTCCAGGCCCTCCAGCGGCACGAAGGTCTTTTCGCCGGTGTCGCGGCGGGCCACGCAGCACTGCTGCTTCTCCATATCCTTGGGGCCGATCTCCACACGCAGGGGCACGCCCTTCATCTCATACTGGGCAAACTTCCAGCCAGCAGACTGGTCGCTGTCGTCCATGGTCACGCGGAGGCCCGCGGCGGTCAGGCGATCCTTCAGGGCCGCGGCGGCGTCCAGCACGCCGGGCTTATGCTGGGCAATGGGGATCACCACCACCTGGGTGGGGGCGATGACGGGGGGCAGCACCAGACCGTGATTGTCGCTGTGGGTCATGATGACCGCGCCGATCAGGCGGGTCGAGCTGCCCCAGCTGGTCTGGAAGGGGTATTGCAGGGTATTGTCACGGCCGGTGAAGGTCACGTCATAGGCGCGGGAGAACTTGTCGCCGAAGAAATGGCTGGTGCCGGACTGGAGGGACTTGTGATCCTTCATCATGGCCTCGATGGTATAGGTGGCCTCGGCGCCGGCAAACTTCTCCTTATCGGTCTTGCGGCCCTTCACCACGGGCATGGCCAGGGCGTTCTTGCACACGTCGGCATAGCAGTTCAGCTGCTGCTCCGTCTCGGCCATGGCCTCCTCGGCGGTCTCGTGGATGGTGTGGCCCTCCTGCCACCAGAATTCGCGGCTGCGCAGGAAGGGACGGGTGGTCTTTTCCCAGCGGATGACGCTGCACCACTGGTTGTACAGCATGGGCAGCTCACGCCAGCTGTGGAGCACGTGGGACCAGTGGTCGCAGAACATGGTCTCGGAGGTGGGGCGGAAGGCCAGACGCTCCTCCAGCTTCTCGCTGCCGCCGTGGGTGATCCAGGCCACCTCGGGGGCGAAGCCCTGCACCAGCTCGCCCTCCTTCTTCAGCAGGCTCTCTGGGATCAGCACGGGCATGGCCACGTTGACGTGGCCGGTCTTTTTGAACTCGTTATCCATGTACTTCTGGATATTCTCCCAGATGGCGTAGCCATAGGGGCGCAAGATCAAAAAGCCCTTGACGCTGGCATAGTCCACTAACTCCGCCTTCAGGCAGATGTCGGTGTACCACTTCGCAAAATCCTCCTCCATGGGCGTGATCGCTTCCACGTTTCTCTGATCCTTAGCCATAAATATAACCTCAATTCCCGCGCCATGCGCGCGTTGTTCTCGAAATTTTATTGTATCGGCAAACAGGCGATTTGTCAAGATTCTCCGGCGTTTTCCGTGGAAAAGGCGGAGAAAACAGGCGGCCCGCGGGGGCCGCCTGTGGGGGCTGTCCTTTATTCGGTCATGATCTTCAGGATCACGCGGTCCGTCTCCCGCATGCCCTGGGCCGCCAGGACACCTACGTGGCGGATGGTGTCCTCCACATCGACGCCCATGATGCCGTGGCCGGGCTGGAAGTTATTGCCGCCCAGGTACATGTTGTAGCCCAGAATGCCGCACTCCACGCCCATGGCGATCTTGCTGGCGCAGCTGGCCTTGGCGCCGTCGCAGATGCAGCCGGAGATCATGGCCACCGCGTTTTCCAGCGTGTGGCAGATGCCCTCGTAGTCCGCGCCCCGCAGCCAGGCGATGCCGCAGCCGGCGCCCACACCGGCGCTGACCGCGCCGCAATAGGCGCTCAGGCGGCCGATGCCGGTCTTCTGGTGGATGGTGATCAGGTCGCTGAGGCATACGGCCCGCAGGATCTTCTCCTCGTCGGCCCCCATGAGCTTGCCGTAGCGCCACACGGGGACGGAAGCGGTGATGCCCTGATTGCCGGAGCCGGAGCAGATGACCACCGGCATCTCGCAGCCGTTCATGCGGGCGTCGGAGCCGGCGGCGGCCCAGGCGCGGGCCTGGGTCTCGATATTATCGCTGCTTTGCAGCAGCGTGGAGCCGATATTGGCGCCCCAGCTGTTGCGAAGGCCCTCCTCCGCGATGGCGGTGTTGCAGGCGATCTGGCGGCCGATCACAGGCTGGATGGCGGAAAGGGGTACGGTTTCGGCATAGGTAAGAATGTCTTTGACGTTGAGAACGCTCTTATCCTGCAGATTGTCCTCCGCGTTGGCGGTCAAGGGCTTTTCCAGCAGGATCTGCCCGTCCTTTTCGATGTAGATGATGTTGGTGTGGTTGTTGGCCACCCGCACGGCGGCGGTGTGTCCCGCCCGCTTGCCGTGCAGGAAGATATCCAGCAGGCAGGGCGTTTCGGGGCAGGTGACCTTGATGGGTGTGGCATCCAGATAGCCCTGGATGGCGGCTGCGTCTTCCTCTGTGACGTTGGCAATAACCTGCAGCTCCGCGTCCGCGTCTCCGGCCACGATGCCCACCGCAATGGCGGCACCGATGCCGCGGCGGCCGTTGGTATTGGGTACCACCACGGACTTGACGTTCTTCAGGATATTGCCGCTGACCTCGGCCAGCACTTCTTCCGGTCTTCCGCCCAGCACCTCGCGCAGCTTAGCGGCACAATACGCGACGGCGATGGGCTCTGTACACCCTGTTGCCAGCAGGAGCTCTTCCTGCAGGATAGCCGTATAGGCGGCTACCGTTTTGTCGTTCAACATCATGACATTCTCCTTTGTATTCTTTTTTCTATAATCAGGCCGTTGGCCGGATAGATGGGATAAAAGGGGGATGCGGGGGGGGGAATAACATATTCTATTGTAGGGGGATATTTTTGCCTCCCTCTGTGAGGGAGGTGTCATGACCGTAGGTCATGACGGAGGGAGAGAATGTAAGCCTTTTATTCTCTCCCCCAGTCACCTTCGGTGACAGCCCCCTCTCAGAGGGGGCCTATAAACTTTTTTCTCACCGCAGATCCGGTACGTCGTCCTCCAGATCCACCCAGTCCTGGACGTCTACTACGGAATACTCCGTCTCCGTGTTGCGGATGACCACCTTGGAAAGTCCCGCGTTGATGACAAGACGGCGGCACATGGCGCAGGAGGTGGCGTCGTGAAGCAGCTCGCCGGTCTGGGCGTTGCGGCCCACCAGATACAGGGTGCCGCCCACCATATCCCGCCGGGCGGCGGAGATGATGGCGTTGGCCTCGGCATGGACGCTGCGGCACAGCTCGTACCGCTCGCCCCGGGGCACCTGCATGGCCTCGCGGGTGCAGAAGCCCATATCCACGCAGTTGCAGCGGCCGCGGGGCGCGCCGTTATAGCCGGTGGAGATGATCTCGTCGTTCTTCACGATAATGGCGCCGAACACGCGGCGCAGGCAGGTGGCCCGTTCCAGCACCGTCTGGGCGATGTTCAGATAGTAGTTTTCCTTGCTGATGCGTTCCATGGCGGTTTCTCCTTGCGATACATGTTTTCTCGTTTCTTTGATTATACCGTGTTTTTCCGTCACCTTCAACAAAGAGGGCCGGTACGTTTTTCACAAATTTTTGGCAGATTTTTTGAAGGAAACGTAAAAAACTCTCCCCGAAGGGAGAGTTTTTTACGTTATGACTTGCTCAGCTTATACAAATTCTTGTCCGCGGCAAAGTTGGTCAGCTCATACAGCACCAGCACGTCGTCCACCTGATCGGCCAGGGGCTGCACGCCCTCCCGATAGTACCGCAGATCCAGCACGGTGATGGTGTCGTAATCCCTTACCAGAAACGGCAGGAAGCTGTTGGCAAAGCTGTCCTTTACCACCAGCAGGGATCTTCCCGTGTCCGAACCGGTGTCGATGACCACCTTGGCGTAGTTGCCGCCCATGAAGATCTTGTAGTGGTCCTTTTCCTCCAGCGCCGCCAGACTGTACAGGCTGTCCGTCACTTCGCCGTCGCAGTCCATGGAGCGGATGGCGGCGTCAGAGGCGATGGACACCGTGTCATAGGGGCTGTCCGGCAGCAGCACCGCGGAGTACAGCGTGCCGCGGAAGCAGGTGCTGGCCGTTTCCAGCTGCCAGTCCTGCGGGACATGTCCCGTGGCGCTGCACCAGACGCCGTAGGCGGTCAATGCGCCCTGGGAGGTCCAGTGGTGGTCGGTGCGGTAGTACATATCCGCCGCGTCCGCCATCAGGGCGGGCCGCAGGTCGATGGCCGTGCCGCCCATGGTGTTCAGCAGCGTGTCGAAGCACCCCGCCGCGTCGAACAGCGGCGCGTTGGCGGGCAGGTCATCCCGCAGCAGATAGGCGGGGGTGGGCACCATCATGATGCGGCAATCCTTGTCCGGATTGGCGTCAAAAAACGCCTTCACCTGGGCCAGATTCTTTTCATACTGGGCCGTGTCGAAGGTGTCCGGCGTCACCTTGGCAAAATAGCGGCCGTCACGGCCCAGCCAGGTGTCGTTGATCTCCAGCCGCAGCGCCGCGCGCTGCACCAGCGATGCCGTCTCCATCCACGTGTCCCGCAGCACCATCTGGTCGGCCATATAGTCCTCCGCCTTCTGGGTGAAGGTGCCGTCCAGCAGGGTCGCCCAGGTCAGCTCCGGTGTCAGCTGCAGATAGCGGTTCTCGTTGGGGGAAAACGCCCGATCCGGCGTCAGCAGCGAGGCCAGGGCCAGGGCGATCAATATACCGAAGATGGCCAGCAGCGGGGCCAGCTCGCGGCGCTCATGCCCCTGTTTCATCAGGCGCGCGCCGCCTTTCTTGGGATCACTCATGATACCTTCTCCTTAGAAGCGGAAATACAAAAACGGGTTATAGCTGCCGCCCACCAGAAAGGCGATGGACAACAGCAGCAGCAATACCACGCCAGCCGTCCGCACCGTCACGGCGGCGGTGTCGGACAGCTTGCCCTCCATCCGTTTCCACAGCCGCAGGGGGCCGGTGGTGCAGCCGATGGCGGTGGCCAGCAGCAGCACGGCGTTGGAGCGCAGCAGATACAGGGTCGTACCGTCGGCAAAGTGCGCCGTAAACATGGCGGACACATACTGCCCCAGCTGGCCGAAATCGGTGATGGCGAACAGCACCCAGCCCATGATAAAGGCAAAGATGGTGTACACATGCCCCACCCATTTGGGGGCCCTGTCCAGCCACCGCAGCAAAAACAGCTTCTCTAAAATCAGCAGCACCGCGTAGTACAATCCCCACAGCACAAAGTTCCAGCTGGCGCCATGCCACAGGCCCGTCAGGAACCAGACGATGGCCAGATTCAGGATCTGCCGCCCCTTGCCGCGGCGGTTGCCGCCCAGGGGGATATACACGTACTCCCGAAACCAGGTGCTCAGACTGATGTGCCAGCGCCGCCAGAATTCGGTAACGGTGCGGGATTCATAGGGGTGCTCAAAGTTCTCCAGAAAATGGAAGCCAAACAGATGCCCCAGGCCGATAGCCATATCGGAGTATCCGGAAAAATCAAAGTAGATCTGGAACGTGAAGGCGATGGCGCCCAGCCAGGCCGTCATGGCGGTGGGGGCGGACATGGCGCTGATCTGCTCCCACAGGGCTCCCACCTGATTGGCGATGAGCACCTTTTTGGCAAGGCCCACCACAAACCGCTGCATGCCGCGGCTGGCCTCGAACACGCTCTCGCGGCGGTACATCAGCTCATGCTCCACCGTTTTATACTGGACGATGGGACCGGCGATCAGCTGGGGAAACAGGGTCACATAAGCGCCCACGTTCAGGATGTTCTTCTGGGGCTTTACGATGCCGCGGTACACGTCGATGGTGTAGGACATGGTCTGGAAGGTATAGAAGCTGATGCCGATGGGCAGCGCCAGCCCCAGGGCGGGGATGCCGGCGCTCAGCAGACTGTTCAGGTTGTCGATGGCGAAATCCGTATACTTGAAGAAGCCCAGGATGGCCAGATTGCCCACCACGTCCACGATCAGCACGGTCTTGGCGGCCTTGTGCCGTCCGGTGTCCTGAAAATGGCCGATCAGGCGGGCGTTGGTGTAATCAAACACCGTGGAGAACAGCATGATGAGGATATACTTCGGCTCGCCCCAGCCATAGAACACCAGGCTGAAAAGCAGCAGCACGGTATTGCGTGCCTTGCGGGGGCACAGGAAATAAACCCCCGTCACCACCGGCAGGAAGATCAGTAAAAATACAGTGCTGCTGAATACCATGGGTCGTTCTCCTTTGGAAATTTACGTGTTGTTTACGGCGTCACTGCCGGAAAGTGGGACAGAGCAGCGCTCTGTCCCACCGGGGATGATAGGTTGTGTGAACGGGATAATACCCTTTTTCGTGCGGCGGGGTGAAGGCACCCCGCCCTACGGAATTCTATCGATGGCCAGTGCGTAGGGCGGCCTGCCCTCAGGCCGCCGCGCATTACGCAGATCGTCCAAAGCCCCTTGTGTAAGATGCGGATGTAGGGGCCGGCGACTCTGTCGGCCCACCGACGCAAGATAGTACCTTCAGAATCCAGTGCGTAGGGGCGGGGTTCTACCCCGCCCGCCGCATAGCGGAATCGCATCGTTGATCGGGTGGGAGGGGCAGAGCCCCTCCCCTACTCACATTACAAGGGGCGCTTCCGTTTATCACACGATCCCGTGCAGATATCCCACCAGCGCCGTGGAGCGGATGGCGGACAGGTTGTTGACGAATATCACGTCCTGCACGCTGTTGTCCTTCACAAACTGGCTGAGGCTGCCGCTCCAGTAGCGGTAGTCGATGACATAGATGGTCTGATAGTGATCCGTCAGGAACGGCACAAAGGCGTTGCCGAAGGATTCCTTGATCACCACGCAGCTGGAGCCGTCCGTCACATCGGGGTTATTGATGACGGAATAGGGGTTGTCGCCGGTGATGAACGTGCCGTATTTGAAGCTGGCGGGGGCGTCGGACTCGTCGTAGATGATTTTGCCCCGCAGGGTCTGGCCGTTCCGGTCGGTGTAATCCAGCGTCGCCTCGGTGCTGAGGGGGTGATAGGCCACCACCTTGTCGGGGTTGGCGCCCATGGCGGCATTCTCGTTGGAGTCCCGATAGAAGGTTCCCAGGAACCCGTCATAGGTGTCGGTGGTATAGCCCGCCAGCGGCTTGGGGGCGATGCCCTTGGCCTGGCAGAACTGCTCATAGGCGTAGTAGGCGCCGGTGGCCGTCCAGTGGTGGTCGGTGCGGAAATAGATATACTCCGTCCGGTGAGCCAGCAGCGCGTCGTACAGAGCCACGGACTTTACGCTGCCGTTCATATAGCCGATGATCTTCTCCTCGGCGGCCTTCTGGTCGGCAAAGATATCCATGCCGTACAGCTCATCCGGCAGGCTGACGCCGGAGCTGAGGGGCACAGGCAGCATATATACGGTGGCCTTGCCCGCCAGGGCGTCCGCCACGGCGTTCACATTGTCGGCGTATTTCTTGGCGGTGCTGTCCACGTAGGTGTACATCTCATAGCCGGTGTCACCCACCCGATATACCGCGTCATACTGCTGCTGGTCGCCCTTCAGCTCGATCCTCTGATATGTGGGAGCGGGGGTGTCGGGCGTATTGCCGTCCTCCCCTGCGTCGGGGTCTTCCCCGCTGCCGCCGTTGGGGTCGGCAGCGTCACCGGATGTAGTGGGGGGATCGGGCACGTCGTTGGCGGGCTTTTTCTCCTTGCCCAAATTGATGACGATCAGCACCACGGCGGCGATGGCCACCACCAGCGCGATCAGCAGCACCAGGGGGGATGCCCCCCTGCGGCGGCGTCCTCTGTAGTGGCTCATTTCAGATATCCCTCCACGATGGCGGTGGCGGCGGCGGTGTCATCGCTGATGCACAGCACCACCACCGTGCCGGTCTGGCGCAGCAGCGCGCCGTCGATGCGGGCCTCCTCCTCCGGCTGGTAGAGATTGGCCTCACGCTTCAGGTCGTCCACATAGGTCTGCACGTTGGCATACAGGGTCTTGGCGTCCTCCTCGCTGGTGCACTGGCCCACCACGATCATGTCGGCGGCATTGCCGTCCGCTATATAGCCTGCGATGGTGGTGCCCTCCGGCGGGTCCAGCTTATAATTCAGATCCTCCACCGCGTCCGCGATCATTTCCATGCTGAAGGGCACGCCGTTTTTCAGGTCGTCAGCCAGCTTCTGTACATCCACGGTCTTGGCTTCTCCGCCGCCGCAGGCGGCCAGCGCCAGCAGCATCACAGCCGCCAGCAGTGCAGCAACTATCTTCTTCATCCAATATCCCTTTCTTCTTCCCGCCCAGGCGGGGCACACGGTTGTTTCGCCCACCGTTTCGCACGGTTTCGACAATATCATAGCATATTCATAGACGAATTTGAAGTGCTATTTGTTCCTTCCGCAAAATAATTTACAAATCTTTCGCAAAGTATAGTATGCGCCGGAAGGCCGGCACGCTATACCTGTTTTTTTCGTCAGGCTTTCCCCTTTTCCAGCACGCGGCGCAGCGGCGCGAAGGCCAGCGGCCACACCGCCGCGGCAAACAGCACCACCACGGCGTAGCGCACCGCGCCGCCTGCGCCTGCGCCCAGCAGCGTCGCCAGCGGCGCCTTCAGTCCGGCCCGAAGGGCCAGGATCAGCGCCAGCCCGCCCGCCAGCTTCACCGCCTGCACATACCAGGCGCCGCGGGTATCAAAACGGATATATTTCACATCCAGCCACCAGCCCGCCAGCATGCCCGCCGTGGCGCCCAGCAGCTTCCAGGCATTTTCCACGCCGCTGGCTAGATTCGCCGCGTCCACATCGGCGGGGAAGGGATATACCGACACGAACAGCAGATATCCCGCCGCCAGCGCCAGCATCACCGCCAGCACCGCCGCCATGACCCGCGGCTCGCTCTCGCTGCGGGCCATCACGGGGTACAGGGCAAACACCAGCACCACGGCGATGACGGCGGCCACCCCCACATCCAGCGGCGTGTGGACACCCAGGTACATGCGGGACAGCGGCACCAGCACCGCGATCACGATGGCGGTCACGCGCACCCACTTGCGCGCGGTAAACCGCGCGACGCCGCCAAAGGTACCGATGGCGTTCTGAGTATGCCCGCTGGGGAAGGAATAGCCGGTGGCCTGGGCCCGGGCGCTCTCCACGATGGTAAAATCGCTGTCCAGCACCCAGGGGCGGGGGATGCGGAACAGCAGCTTCAAAAACTGGTTCAGCACCGTTCCCGCAAAGCCCACTGCCAACAGATAATAGCCCTGGCGCTTGCTGACACACCAGAACACCAGCAGCGCCGCCACCATGAACACCGTCTCCTCCCCCAGATGGGTGACGGCCGCCATCACGGCATCCAGCCACGGCGTACGAATCGACTCCAATGCGTATAAAATCTGCATTATATTACCTCTTGTATTGTTTTTACCAGAGCTGCTGGGCCAGCAGGATCACGCCGGACACGCCCACAAAGATATAGACCAGCGTACGCATCCGGTCGGCGTTCAGCTTTTCCGCCAGCCTGCCGCCCACGACGGCGCCCAGCAGGATACACACGCTGCCCACCGCGGCATAGGGCAGGATCTCCGCCCGCAGCAGCCCGCTCTGCAGCCGTCCCACGATGCCCGTCACACCGGTGACGGCAAACAGCAGCTGCATGCAGGCCAGGTATTCCCTGTGATCCTCCGCTGCCGCCACGAAATACAGGGCCATGGGCGGCCCGCCGATGGCAAACAGCCCCGCGCTGACGCCGCACAGCGCGCCGCAGACAACGCCCGCCGCAGGCTTTGGGGTCAACTGCACCCGCCGCGCCACCACCAGAAAGAACACCGCCAGCAAGATCAAAAACACGCCGAACACCAGCACCAGCACGTGCAGATCCAGCCCGCCGACAAAGGGCAGCGTCAGCAGATTGGCGGCGCCAAAGGCGATAGTGGGCGGCAGCGCCAGCCGCCACCGGATATGCCGCCGGTATTTCCAGCACAGCGCCATGCAAAACAGCTGATTGGTCACAATGGCCAGCGCCGGCGCGTCGATCATATCGAAATAAAACGGCAGCACCATCATCAAAAACACCACCGAGCCAAAGCCCGTTACAGTCTGAATGATCCCCGCCGCCAGACTGGCGGCGGCCACCACGGCCCAAACCATCCGTTTCACCTCTTCCCTCTTGTGTCGAAGTTGGTTTAGTATATCACAGCTGAGGGAAAAAGAAAAGTCGCCTTTCTCCTTTTCTTAACAGCTCTTTGGCGCCTTTTCGCGTTAAGACGCGAGAATCACACATAAAACCGCATATTTTTGCAAAATATATACTTTTTTCGTCTCCTTCTCATAAAATGACATCATTCGACAGATTTGCTGTGCTACAATCGTGTCACCAAAAAGGTAAACGTTTTCATTTTGCCGCTTAGGCGGAGATAGGAGCCGATCATGAGTTATTTCACCCGTACTGTTTCCCTGTTGCGAATCGCATTTCATACCAACCAGATTCGCCGATACCGATTGCAAGGGCGAAAAATTATGGCTGCTACCGGTCAGCTCTCCTCGCCCCATCTGATCGAGCTGACGCGCCGTGTAGACCATCACGGCAATCTCCTGCACCAACTGGAACGGCAAGTCAGCGCGCAGTAAGCGCCCCACTTACATAGAAAAAGAAACCGGCCTTTCCGGCCGATTTCTTTTTTGCTCAGTTTTTCTTTTTGCCCAAATACGCTTCCTTGATGGACTCGTCGGCCAGCAGTTCGGCGCCGGTGCCGGATTTGGTGATGTTGCCGGTCTCCAACACGTAGGCGTAGTCCGCGATCTTCAGGGCCATGTTGGCGTTCTGCTCGATCAGCAGCACGGTGACGCCCTGCTCGTTCACGGTGCGGATGATATCGAAGATACCTTGCACCACCAGCGGCGCCAGGCCCAGGGACGGCTCATCCAGCATCAGCAGCTTGGGGCGGCTCATCAGGGCGCGGCCCACAGCCAGCATCTGCTGCTCGCCGCCGGACAGGGTGCCGGCCAGCTGCCAATGGCGCTCCTCCAGACGGGGGAACAGATCATAGACCCACTTGATATCCTTTTCGATGCCGTCCTTATCCTTGCGCAGATACGCGCCGGCCTTCAGGTTTTCCAGCACCGTCAGATTGGCGAACACGCGGCGGCCTTCAGGCGACTGGGCGATGCCCGCCTCCAGGATCTTGTTGATGGGCTTGCCCAGCAGCTCCTGACCGTCATAGGTAATGGAGCCGCTGTCGGCCTTTACCAGACCGGAGATGGTGCGCAGGGTGGTGGACTTACCGGCGCCATTGGCGCCGATCAGGGTGACGATCTTGCCGTCGGGCACCTCCAGGCTGACACCCCGCAGGGCCTTGATGCCGCCGTAGGACACATGTAAGTTCTCAATCTTCAGCATCGTCTGCCACCCCCAAGTATGCGTCGATGACGCGCTCATTATTTTGGATCTCGTCAGGCGTACCCTGCGCGATCAGCTTGCCGAAGTCCAGCACGTAGATGCGGTCGGCAATGCCCATGACCAGATCCATGTGGTGCTCGATCAGCAGGATCGTCTTGTGGAAGTTATTGCGGATCTCGCGGATGAACTGGGCCAGCTCCAGGGTCTCCTGGGGGTTCATACCGGCGGCGGGCTCATCCAGCAGCAGCAGCTGAGGCTCGGTGGCCAGGGCGCGGGCGATCTCCAAGCGGCGCTGCTTGCCGTAGGGCAGGCTGGTGGCCAGCTCGTCCTTCACGTCCTCCAGACCCACGATCTTCAGCAGCTCCAGCACTTCCTCGCGCTGCTTGGCCTCCTCCTTGCCGTTCAGGTGGAAGGCGGCGGTGAACAGGTTGCTGGTGCGGCGCATATGCTTGGCGATCAGCACATTGGTGAACACCGTCTGGGTCTTCCACAGGCGGATATTCTGGAAGGTACGGGCCATGCCCCGTGCGGTGATCTTATCGGGCGTGGGGGCCAGAATGTGGTCGGAGAATGCGAATTCATCTCTTTCCTTCTGTGCCTGCTTCCACTCCTTCAGCGCATCGCCCTCCAGAGCTTCCTCTGGGGCGAAGTGGGCGGTGTACATGGTGGGATGCTCGCCCTTATAGGTTTTCTTCATCTTGCCGGTAGGGTGGTTGCGGACAATACACTCACCGTTGAAGGTCACGCGGCCGTTGGTGGGCGCGTACACACCGGTGATGACGTTGAAGGCGGTGGTCTTGCCGGCGCCGTTGGGGCCGATCAGGGCCACGATCTCACCCTCGTTCACGTCCAGATTCAGGTTATCGACGGCCACCACGCCGCCGAACTGCATGGTGGCGTTTTCCACCTTCAGCACGTTTTTCACTTCGCTCATTTGGACGCCACCTCCTTTGCGGGCTTATCCTTTTTCTTGAAGAGCTTTCCAAAGAAGTTGATAATGGCATCCCACGAAAACTCTCTGTCGCCCATGATGCCCTTGCGGAAGAACAGCACCACGATCATGATGATGACGGAGAACACCAGCATACGGAAGCCGCCCCGCATGAAGGGGATGTTCACGCCCAGATAGGGCATGGGGTCATCCAGGAAGCGCAGCCACCACTCGGAGCAGGCGATGTACAGGAACGAGCCCAGGATGGAACCAGTGATGGAGCCGATACCGCCGATGACCACGATCAGCAGGATCTCATAGGTCATGGTGGAGGTAAAGGTATTGGCCTGGATACTTGACTGGAACATGGCCAGCAGCGCGCCGCCCACACCGGCGAAGAAGGAGCTGATGAGGAAGGCCTGCATCTTGTGCTTGGCCAGGTTGATACCCATGGCCTCGGCAGCGATCTCATCGTCGCGGATGGCCTTGAAGGCGCGGCCATAGGTGGAGTTGATGATCAGCACGATGATGCCGATGCAGATGCCGGAAACGATGAAGGGGAACAGCACGCTGTCAAAATTTGCGAACTGCCGCAGCAGGTTGGAGGCGTTGGTCAGGGGGCCCACCTGCTTCCACTGGATGATGGCGCGCATGATCTCGGCAAAGCCCAGGGTGGCGATGGCCAGGTAGTCGCTTTTCAGCTTCAGGACCGGCAGACCGATGAGCCAGGCGAAGATCATAGGCACGATGCCCGCCAGGATCAGGCCCACCACCATGGGCAGGCAGAACTGGATGATACCGCCGTCAAAGTACTGGTACACGGAGGCGCGGGCCTCTACAGGGATGGTCAGGATGGCGTAGGTATACGCACCGATCATCATAAAGCCCGCCTGACCCAGAGAGAACAGGCCGGTAAAGCCGTTCAGCAGGTTCAGGGACACCGCCACCAGAGAGTAAATGGCGCCCTTTTTCAGCACCGACGCCAGCATGGAATAGTGCTGGAACTTATCCACATACAGCAGAAAAACGATGCAGACGGCGGCGAGGATCAAAGACAGCAACAGATTTCTTTTCTTATTGTTCTTCATATCTCACACCTTCTCCGTCAGTTTTTCGCCGAACAGGCCGTTGGGCTTGCACAGCAGAATGATGATCAGCAGCGCAAAGGTGAATGCGTTACTGAACACCGCAATATTCTCATTGGCCTTGATAAAGGACTCGCAGATACCGATGATGAATGCGCCGATCACCGCGCCGGGGATGGAACCGATGCCGCCGAACACCGCCGCCACGAAGGCCTTCAGGCCGGGCATGGCGCCGATCATGGGGCTGACCTGTCCATAGTTGGCGAAGTACAGGATCGAGGCCACACCAGCCAGGAAAGAGCCGATGGCGAAGGTCATGGAGATCACGGAATTGATCTTGATGCCCATCAGCTGAGAGGTCTCGAAATCACGGGACACGGCGCGCATGGCCATGCCGATCTTGGTCTTCTGGATCAGTACCACCAGAATGGCCACCAGCACGATGGTCAGCAGCGGGGTAATGATGGTAATACGCTTAACGCTCAAGCTGCCCACCTGCATCACTTTGGTCAGGAAGGGGATGTCGGGATAGGCGCGGGCGATACCGCCGGTGAGATAAGTCGCCAGGTTCTGCAGCAGATAACTGACGCCGATGGCGGAGATCATCACCGACATACGGGGCGCGGTACGCAGGGGACTGTAGGCTGCCTTTTCGATGCCCACGCCCAAAAGGGTCGTCAGGATCAGCACCAGCGGAATGGACACCGCCAGGGGCATGGAGGCGGACATATACACCATAAAGAAGCCCGCCATCATGAAGATATCGCCGTGGGCGAAGTTAATAAGACGCAGTATGCCATACACCATGGTGTAACCAATGGCGATCAGCGCATACAGACTGCCCACCGTCACGCCGGAGAGCAGCAGTTGGATATAATACGCTGCGTCATGCATAAGTTTGCTTCCTCCTTAGTCTGAATCTTGCGCTTTCGGAAGCTGGGGGCTGCCCCCGGCATCCAAAAACGCAAGAGTCAAGAAAGTTGCATTGTGAGGGGAGCAGCGCTCCCCTCACAATGTTCGTTGCTCTACGCTATAGCGGGTTTGAAACCTGCCGGTCCTCGCTTACTCCAGGCCGTTGAAGGTGCTGAAGTACACGATCTCGCCGTTCTCGATAGTCTTGATAACGGCATAGTTCTTGATGGCGTCGCCGTTCTCGTCGAACTTCAGATCGCCGGTGATCAGGCCGGGGATCTCCAGCGCGGCCAGAGCGTCGCGGATAGCAGCGCCCTCGGTGGACTGCGCAGCCTCGATGGCGCCCACGGCAGCCATGTAAGCGTCATAGCCGCAGGGGGTGACGCTGGAGATCACATTGTCCACACCGCCGTTGTTCTCCAGGCGGGCGGCATCCTCGCCGACCCACTTGGTGAAGCCTTCCACGAAGGCCTTACCGGCCTCGTTGGTGGAGTCGGCAGCATCGAAGAAAGCGGAGAAGTAAATCTCGGTGGCCTTGTCGCCGGTACGCTGGGCGATGGAGATATCATCCCAAGTATCGCCAGCCATGATGGGGCAGGTGATGCCGGCATCGCGGGCCTGGCTGATGATCATCGCAGCGGTCTCGATGGAAACGGGAGCGAAGATGCCGTCGTAACCTTCGGACTTGACGGAAGCCATGATGGTGGAGAAGTCAGTCTCGCCCTTCTGGAACTCCAGAACGGTAGCCTTGCCGCCCAGACGCTCCATCTCCTGCTGGAAGTAGTTACCGAAACCAGCGGAGTAGTCGTCGCCGGACTCAATGATCAGCGCGCAGTTGCTGCTGTTCTTCTGATTGAAGGCGAAGTTGGCCATCACAGCGCCCTGGAAGGGATCGATGTAACCAACACGGAAGTAGTAGTCATTGCCCAGGGTGACCTGGGGGTTGGTGCAGGAAGTGCCGATAGCGGGGATCTTGGCATCCTGGAACAGGGGGCCGGCAGCGATGGCGCAACCGGAGCCGTAAGTACCGATCACCACGGACACGCCCTGGGAGATCAGGGTCTGGGCTGCGGTGGGAGCCTTGGCAGAGTCGGAAGCGTTATCCGCATAGACCAGCTGCACGGCATACTCTTCGCCATTGATGGTAACAGTGGGCTTCAGGGAGTAGGCATACTCAATGCCCAGGATCTCCTTCTTGCCGCCGCCGGCATTCTGGCCGGAAGTGGGCTCAAAAATACCGATCTTAACGACCTTGTCGCCGGTGGCGTCGCCGCCGTTGGTATTGCTGTCACCGCCGCCGCAGGCGACCAGAGACAGTGCCATGACCAGAGCCAGCAGCATTGCAATCAACTTTTTCATGGTGTTTCCTCCTAAAAATCTCTCTTACCGGAATGTTCCTTCCGGTAGAACAGTCTTATTTTAATAGAATCATTTCGGAAAAACAATTGTGACATGCTCTGAAATTGCGCGGCCGTTTGTCCGCCGCCAACTTGCAAAAGTCATCTATCCACCGGCGCGTGTCCGTTTTGCAAGGACACTCAATCCTCACCGGCGCACACGCGAAAAACGATTTTTTCGCCCTTGGCGGATTATTTACACCTCTATCCCACAGGAAAATGCAAAAAATCCGTCCGTTTTTCGATAAAGATAGCATTTATTTCGTAATAATATAATTTATTTCTATTTTATGAAAATCCCGTTCCTTCCTGCCGTCTGTCAAAAGAGCTCCTTTGCAGGGTGTCCCCCTTTGGGAGACAGTCTTTTCGTGATTTTGCACAAACCGCCCTGGCGGTGCTCCGAAAAAGTTTCGTTTTTCCCCTCGTTTTGCACAAAAGGACGCCTGCACGGCAGTGCAGGCGTCCTGTTTTTGACGGGTCTTATTGTGCGTCCGGCGAAACTTTGCGGAAAAAGCTCTCAAACACGTCGCCGGTCATGGTCTCGTTGGCCAGCAGGTACTCGGCAATCTCCGTCAGCTCCTTCTGATAGGTCTTCAGGATCTCCTGGGCCTTCCGGTAGGCCTCGTCGATGATGGCGCGGATCTCGCTGTCCATCTCGGCAGCGGTCTTTTCGGAATAGGGGCGGGTGTGACCCATGGACTTGCCGATAAACACCTCGTCCGAGCCCGCGTCAAAGGCCACGGTGCCCAGCTTTTCCGACATACCGTAGGTGCCCACCATCCGCCGCGCCAGGGCGGTGGCCCGCTGAATATCGTTGGACGCGCCGGTGGAGATATCCCCCAGCATCAGCTGCTCGGCGGCGCGGCCGCCCAGCAGCGACACGATCTGCTGGATCATATACTCCCGACTGAGATAGGAGCGGTCCTCGTCCGGCAGCGAAATGGTCATGCCGCCAGCCTGGCCGCGGGGCACGATGGTGATCTGATGCACCGGATCGTGCTGGGGCAGCGAACGCATCACCACCGCGTGGCCCGCCTCGTGATAGGCGGTCAGCTTCCGCTCCTGGGCGGGAATGACGCGGCTGTGCTTTTCCGGACCGGCGATGACCTTGATAACGGCCTCGTCGATACAGGCCTTGTCGATGGCGTGCTTATCCTGACGGCCTGTCAGCAGTGCCGCCTCGTTCAGCAGGTTCTCCAGATCCGCGCCGGTGAAGCCTGGGGTGCCCTTGGCCACCTGGCCCAGATCCACATCCTCCGCCAGTGGCTTGTTGCGGGCGTGGATCTTCAGGATCTGCTCACGCCCCTTGATATCCGGCAGGCCCACATAGACCTGGCGGTCGAACCGGCCGGGCCGCAGCAGCGCCGGATCGAGAATGTCCACACGGTTGGTGGCGGCCAGCACCACAACGCCCTCGTTGGAGCCGAAGCCGTCCATCTCCACCAGCAGCTGGTTCAGAGTCTGCTCGCGCTCGTCATGGCCGCCGCCCAGACCGCTGCCGCGCTGGCGGCCCACAGCGTCGATCTCGTCGATGAACACAATGGCGGGCGCGTCCTTCTTGGCCTGCACAAACAGGTCGCGGACACGGCTGGCGCCCACGCCTACATACATCTCCACAAAGTCGGAGCCGGAGATAGACAGGAACTTCACCCCCGCCTCACCAGCCACCGCCTTGGCCAGCAGCGTTTTGCCGGTGCCCGGGGGGCCTACCAGCAGCACGCCCTTGGGGATGTGGGCCCCCAGCGCCAGATACTTCTCCGGATCCCGCAGGAATTCCACGATCTCCTGCAATTCCTCTTTTTCCTCGTCGGCGCCCGCCACATCCTGAAAGGTGACCTTTTTGTCCCCCTCGGGAATACTGCCCACGCGGGCCTCGCCGAAATGGGCCATTTTGTCGTTGACGCCGCCTGCGCCGCCGTTCATGCGGGTCATCACGTTCATCAGCAGGATGAACGCCATGATGGCCAGCACATAGGGCAGCAGCACCTGCAGCCAGTTGGTGCCCGGCGCCGCGGGGTAATCGTACTGGGTGATGATCCCCTTTTCGTACTGCTCCACCACCAGGTCGTTCAGGTCGTCAAAGAACAGCTGCACATCATGCAGGCGGCAGGTGGCGGTGGTCTGATCCTTCAGCGTGGCCGTCAGGCGCGTGTCGCTGATGACAAAGGACTGCACCTTCTCCTCCACGAACAGCTGGCGCATGTCGCTGTAGCTGATATCGCCCTGGCGGCTCATAGTGCGGGCCAGATACATCACCACCAGCAAACACAGGATCAGGAAGACCAGCGGCCGGAAACTTATCTTGCGATTCATGCTTTCCCTCCCTGCTTCACGATGCGGATGCCCTGCCAGCTTTGATCGCCGCCGATGCTGACCACCACAAAGGGTCTGGCCTGGATCTGGGAGATGGCGATATAGGGCTCATCCCACCCTCTGGCGTCAAAGGAGCCGGTGCGGTTATCCCCCAGGGGGAAGAAACAGCCCTCCGGCACGGTAAAGGTCTTGTCGCACTCGGTAATGCCCTGAGCCGGCAGATAGCTCTCATCCAACTCCTCGCCGTTGATATACACGTTGCCGTTCTGGAAGGTGACGGTGTCGCCCGGCAGGCCGATGACCCGCTTGACCAGCACCTTGCCCAGCTCCTCGTTCCAGAAGGTGACGATGTCGCCCCGCTCCGGCTCCGGATCGGCCACCAGATAGGACAGCCGCCAGCCCACCAGCAGCGATCTGGTGGGCAGCGTGGTCTCCATGGAGCCGCTGGGCACCCAGGCCAGCTGTAAAATGAATTTGAATGTGATGAACACCGCCAGCAGGATCAGAATGACCTCGCGCCATTCCTTCCAAAACCGCTTCAGCGTCATCGGTTCTTTCTTCTGGGGCTGACCGGCAGGCTCCTGCCGCTCTACCCGCTTTCCCTCGTTGTTCATAGGGCCTTGCCCTCCTGTTCTGTCCGCCTCTCGGTGGGAAATCGGCCATTCATGACATTTGTCAAAAAGCCTCGCAGAGTTCGCGCCCGCAGGCGCGAAATAGTCAAATCATTTTTCTGACGTCGGCACGTTAAGAAAATATGCCGGTGGCATATTTTTAGTGCCGATCTCGGCGGCTATGCCGCCGTAGCATCCAGATGGATTTGCACCGCACTGCCGTTGCGCGCAGTCGGCCGCGATCCCCTTTGGCAATGAAATCGTCAGATTTCATGCCAGCTGCTTTACTTGCTGTATACCTCCGGCTTCAGTACGCCGATGCAGGGATAGTTGCGGTACTGCTGGGCATAGTCCAGGCCGTAGCCCACCACGAACTCGTCGGGCACCTCAAAGCCTGCCAGATCGGCCACGATGGGCTTTTCCCGACGAGCGGGCTTATCCAGCAGCGTCACGATGGTGATGGACGCCGCGCCCTTGGTGTTCAGATAGTTCTTCAGGAAATACAGCGTGTTGCCGGAGTCCAGAATATCCTCCACCACGATGATGTGGCGGCCGGTGATGTCCTTTTGCAGATCGCGGGTGATCTGCACCACGCCGGAGCTCTTGGTGCCGTTGTTGTACGAGGATACGCCGATGAACTCGATCTCGCTCTTGATCTGAGCGGCACGCACCAGATCCGCCATGAAGATGAAGCAGCCTTTCAATACGCCCACAAACACGGGGTTCTTGTCGTGGAACCGATCATACAGCTCGTCGCCCATCTCCTGCACCCGCGCGTGCAGCTGCTCCTCCGACAGCAATACCTTCAAGATATCCTGCTCCATGTTGCTCTTACCCATTCCCAGTATCCTCCTTATGGTTTTCTCGTTTGTTGATGATGATCTCTATGGGTTCGCCGCTGTGCGGCGATGATCTCTCCTGTATACCGTATACCGCCCGTGGCACGCCGTCCACACACACGACAGGCGCGCCGCGGCGCTCCTCGGCGGCAATGCCCGCGTCGGCCAGCAGCCGCTTGACGCTGCGGCTGCCCCGCTCCGCGCCGATGCGGTCGCTCCCCCTCCAGACCCGAACGGTGACAGACTGCTCCCGTCCGCCCCGCAGGGTGATCTCATACTGTCCCCAGACGTTCCGTCCCTGGACCAGTATCTTCTCCGGCGGCGCTTCCTCCCTGACGGTCAGCCGCAGCCGGCCCTTCCGGCACACGGCCCGCAGCCCCGCCGGAAGATCCAGCGTTCCGCCGCCGCCTGCCGCCAGCGTCAGCACCGCCTCGATGTGCACCGCGCCCACATCCTTCTTTCCCGTGGGCATCCGGTCCAGCAGCAGCCGCACCATGCGGGGCCGCAAAGCCTCCGGCGCCGCCAGCAGCGCTGCCGTCTCCACTGCCGCGCCCTCCGGCGGCAGGCGCTCCGCCGCCAGCGCGTCCAGATAGTCATTTTCCCGCCGCAGGATCTCCGCCGTGCGGCCGATGGCTTTTGTCAGCGCGGGATTGATGGTCTCCAGCTGGGGCCACAGCTCCCGCCGCAGCCGGTTGCGGGCATAGTGGGTGTCCTCGTTGGTGCTATCCTCTACATAGGACAGCCCGTGCTGCCGCAGATAGTCCTCGATCTCGCCGCGGCCGGTTTGCAGCAGGGGCCGCACGATCCTTCCCCGCACCGGCGGGATGCCCCCCAGGCCCTCCGGCCCTGTGCCCCGCAGCAGGTTCAGCAGCACGGTCTCCGCCTGATCCTGGGCGTGGTGGGCGGTGGCGATCCGTTCCGCCCCGATCTTCTCCGCCGTGCGCAGGAGAAAGTCATACCGCAGCCTGCGGCCCGTCTCCTCCACCCCAAGGCCCCAGCGCGCCGCCGTCTCATAGACCGGCGCCGCCTCGGTGTAGAAGGCCACCCCTAAATCGCGGCACAGCCCGCGGACGAAATCCTCGTCCCGCTGGGCCTCCGGCCGCATCCGGTGGTTCAGATGGCCCGCCGCCACCGTAAAGCCCCGCTCTGGCGCAACGGCAGCCAGATAGTGCAGCAGGCACACGGAGTCCCGCCCGCCGGACACGGCGCACAGCAGCACGCCGCCTTGGGGCGGCAGCATCCCCCACCGCTCCATCCAGGGTAACAGATCCATGGCTCACTCTCCATCGCCGTAGCGGTTTTCCAGTGTGCCGAAGGCCGTGTACTCCGGCATCCAGCGCAGATCCACCTTGCCGGTCTCGCCGTGGCGGTTCTTGGCCACGATGCACTCGGCGATGTTCCGCTTTTCCGAGTCCTCATTATAATAGTCGTCACGATACAGAAACATGACGATGTCGGCGTCCTGCTCAATGGCGCCGGATTCACGCAGGTCGGACAGCATGGGCCGCTTGTTGTCGCGCTTTTCGTTGGCACGGCTCAGCTGGCTGAGGCACAGCACCGGCACCTGCAGCTCCTTGGCCATGATCTTCAGCATACGGCTGATGTCCGACACCGCCTGCTGGCGGTTCTCTCCGGCATAGCCCTTGCCGCCGGAGCTGGTCATCAATTGCAGATAGTCGATGACCACCAGCCCCAGATTGTCCAGCCGGCGGCACTTGGCGTTCATATCTGCCGCCGTCAGCAGGGGGTTGTCGTCGATGCGGATATCCATGCGGCTCAGGCTGGAGGCCGCCTCAGCGATCCGCTGCCAGTCGCTCTCCCGCAGGTTGCCGGTGGTCAGGCGGGTGTTCTCCACCAGCCCCTCGGCGGCGATCAGGCGGGTCACCAGCTGCTCGCGGGACATTTCCAGCGAGAAGATGGCCACCGTCTTGCCGGAATTCTTCGCCGCCGACAGCGCCACGTTCAGCGCCATACTGGTCTTGCCCATACCGGGGCGGGCCGCCAGCAGCAGCAGGTCGGACTTGTTCAAGCCGTTGATCTTGCTGTCCACGGCGGAAAAGCCGGTGGAGAGCCCCGCCAGTCCCGTCTCGTTGTGGGATAGCTCCTCCAGCCGCGTCATCACGTCCTGCAGCACCTGGCTGACGGGCACCATGGTCTGGGCGCTGCGGCCCCGCCGAATGGCGTAGACCTTCTGCTCCGCCGCCTCCAGCATGTCGGCGGCGGAAGCGCCGCCCTTCTGCACCATGGCGGTGATGTTGGAGGCGGCATAGGCCACCTGACGCGCCAGCGCCTTGTCCCGCACGATCTTCACATACTCGCCCACGTTGGCGGAGGTAGGCGTCACCTCCATCAATTGCAGCAGATAAGGGCGGGTGCCCTCGTTATAATGGCCGCTTTTCTCCATCTCGTTGGCCACGGTCACGCCGTCCACCGGCTGGGAATAGACGAACATGTGGGCAATGGTCTCAAAGATCTCCCGATTCTGCCGCAGATAGAAGTCGCCCGCCTGCAGCTGGTCCATCACATCCTTGACGCAGTCGCCGTCGATCAGCATAGAGCCCAGCACCGCCTGCTCCGCCTCCGCGGAATGGGGCATCGCCCTGGTCAGTAATTCGTCCGTTGCCATTGTCACACCTGCCTTTTATGGGGGTATTGCCGCATCTCAAATGCCTCCCCTGTGTAAGGGGAGGTGGCATGACCGAAGGTCATGCCAGAGGGGTTGTCAGATGATTCGACAATCCCCCAGTCAGCCTTGCGGCTGACAGCCCCCTTTGCACAAGGGGGCCTTTCTTCTGCTGTGTCCTTGCCGGTCTTTACTTCTCCTCGATCACCAGCACGTTGACGATGCCGCTGATCTCAAAGCCCAGCTTGGCCTTTACCTGGTGGCTGCCGAAGGACTTGATGGGCTCGTCGATGACCAGCTTCTTGCTGTCCACGTCCATGCCGTACTGCTCCTTCAGCGCGTCGGCGATGGCGGCGCTGGTGACGGCGCCAAACAGCTTGCCTTCGGTACCGCCCTTGGCGGCGATCTTCACCTGGCAGCCCTGCAGCTTCTCGGCAATGGCCTCGGCAGCGGCCTTGGCCTCGGCGTCGGCCTTGGCCTTGGCCTTGTCACGCAGCTTCATGGTGTTCACCGCGTCAGGGGTGGCGGGCACCGCCACGCCGCGGGGGATCAGATAGTTGCGGGCATAGCCCTCGGCGGCCTCGATCATCTGGCCCTTCTTGCCCTTGCCCCGCACGTCCTGGGTTAAAATCACTTTCATGTTGTATGTCCTCCTATGTCAGATTGGTTGGTTTATGTCGTAGAATGGTCTTTCGGTATACGACCGCACCCCAAAGCCTCCCTCTGTGAGGCACCCCAGTGCGCACACTGGGGCGTACACAGCTGAGGTGGCGCGAAGCGCCGGAGGGAGAGAACAAAACGCTTAAATTCTCTCCCCCAGTCACCTCCGGTGACAGCCCCCTCTCAGAGGGGGCCTTGAGAATTCTCGTCAATCCTCGAAATACTTATCAATGGCCGCCAGCAGCTTCTCCTTGGCTTCGGCCACGGTGATGCCCTTGGCCTGGCCGCCTGCGGTGGTGGAGTTGCCGCCGCCGCCCAGGGCCTCCAGGATCACCTGCACGTTCACCTCGCCCAGCGAGCGGGCGGACATGTACACGCCGTCGTCCTTGCGGTACATGACGAAGGAGGCGCGGATGCCGCGGATGGTCAGCAGCTCATCCGCCGCCTTGGCGGCAGTGACGCGGTCATAGGCCTCGTCGGCAGCCACGATGGCGATGTCGCCGTGGTAGATCTCCGCCTGCCGCATAATGGCGTAGCGGGTCACCATGGCGTCCAGATCGCTCTGGAACATGCGCTGCACGTCCTGGGTGTCGGCGCCGCAGCGGCGCAGATAGGCCGCCGCCTCAAAGGTACGGCCGCCGGTGCGGTTGGTAAAGTTCTTGGTGTCCAGCACGATACCCGCCAGCAGGGCCTCCGCCTCGCTCTTCAGCATGTCAGAGGGCTCGATCAGATACTGCATCAGCTCGGTGACCAGCTCACTGGCGGAGCTGGCGTAGGGCTCGTGATAGTTCAGGGTCATCTTGTCGATATAGCTGCTGCCGCGGCGGTGGTGGTCGATGACCGCCACGCGGGTGCAGCTCTCCAGCAGGGGCTCGGACTCCACGCTGTCGGGGCGGTTGGTGTCCACCACCACCAGCAGGGTGTCCGGCTGGGCGTGGAGAAAGGCCGTGTCGCCGTTGACGATCACACCGGCGTACTCCGCCTGCTGCTGCAGCGCCCGCAGCACGGGATGGGCGGCGTTGTTCTCGGTGTCGATGACGATCTGGGCCTTCTTGCCCAGCTTGCGGCTGATGCAGCAGATGCCCGCCGCCGCGCCCAGGGAGTCCATGTCGGCGTACTTGTGGCCCATGACGTAGACGTTGCGGGCGTCCTGGATCAGCTCCCGCAGGGCGTTGGCCATCACGCGGGATTTCACCTTGGTGCGCTTCTCCGTGGTCTTGGAGCGGCCGCCGTAAAACTCGAAATTGTTCCGGTCCTTCACTACCGCCTGGTCGCCGCCGCGGCTTAGGGCCATTTCCAGCGCCAGATCGGCGTTTTTGAACAGGCTCTCAAAGCTGTCGCCGTCCCGTCCCACGCCGACGGACAGCGTGGCGTTGACGCCGCCGCTCTCCACCGTGCGGACGGTGTCCAGCACGTCGAACTTCTTCTCGGCATACACGGCGAAATCCTTTTCCTCCATGACGAACAGATACCGGTCGCGGTCATAGCCCAGCAGCAGCCCGCCGCTGTCGGCGCACCAGTCGTTGAGCTTCTCCTCGATCTCCGCCACCAGGGCCGAGCGCTTGCTCTCGGGGCAGGCCTTCATCAGATCCTCGTAGTTATCGACCATCAGGATCGCCACGGCTGGGCGGGTCATCTCCAGCGTCTGGCGCATCTGCTCGGACTCCGTGATGTCCAGCCAGTAGGTGGTGGCCAGCATATTGTGGTCGCCCTTCAGCTCGTCCGTATGGCTCAGCGCGCCGAACACCCGATAGGTGCGGTGGTTCCACACCACCTGCTCCGGCGCCTCCCGCTTGCCCTCCCGCAGCCAGTGGGCGTCAAAGCCCGGCACCGCGTTGCTGACCGACACCTCAAACAGCTTATCCTTCAGGTCGGTCAGGGCGATAAAACGGTCGTTGCCCCACAGGATCTCGCCGCTCTCCGGATCGAACACCAGCATGGGCAGCGGGGTATACAGCATGTTGCTGGAGCGGGCGGTGTCCAGCCCGCCGCTGACGCGGTCCAGATACTGCCGCACGCTGTGCTGGGCCATGCGGTTGCGCCGCACGCCCACATACAGCACCAGCACGGACACCAGCGCCTCGCCCACCGCCAACAGCGGCGAAAAGGGTATGGTGGCCACCACAAAGGCCAGCAGGCACACGCCGTACAGCATGATGTTGGTGCGGAAGCCGCGGATGAGCTTTTTACTCAAGGGTGACACCTCGTTTCAGATGGGAATACCACTCCAATTTACAATCATTGTTTATTATAGCACAGCTTTCCGCGCATCACAACAGGAAAAAGCAATTTTTCACCCCGCGGCGAACCGCGGCGAAAGGCGGCGAAAAGTTGGGGGTGTACAAACCGGAAGGAATGTGCTATAATTTGTATACAACGTAGAATTTTCTGCGCTTTTTTTGGTTGTTTCGCAGGGCGCTGCCGCCCTGCGGTGATATAAAGGCCGCTGCGGCGGTCTTATATAGCACAATTCAACACACGGTCTTTCGGGGCGAACGCCTTGATGCTCTCCCGGCGATGCAGGGCCGGCGGGACATCGGGCCGCCTTTGTTTTGCTGCGCGCATTTCACGGGCGCTTTTTCAGGGGCTTATTACGCCCTTTTATGTACCTTTTTCGCCCCCATTAAGCCGTGTTATGTACCGATTTTTACCGTGAAAAAAGGAGTAATTATGGCTGAAAAATTCAAGATCATCCCTCTTGGCGGTCTCAACGAGATCGGCAAAAACATGACCGCCTATGAATACGGCGGCGAGATCATCGTGGTGGACTGCGGCATGGCGTTCCCCGGCGATGATATGTACGGCATCGACTGCGTCATCCCCGACGTGAGCTATCTGGTGAAGAACCACAACCGCCTTCGGGGTCTGTTCATCACCCACGGACACGAGGATCACATCGGCGCCATCCCCTATGTGCTCAAGCAGATCAACATGCCCATCTACTGCACCCGTCTGACGGCGGGGCTGATCAAGCTGAAGCTGCAGGAGCACGGACTGCTGCAGTCCACCAAGCTCATCACCGTGGAGGCGGGACAGACCATTCGGGCGGGCAAGTTCCAGGTGGAATTCATCCACGTGAACCACTCCATCGCCGACTCGGTGGCCTTTGCCATCCACACCCGCATGGGCACGGTGGTGCACACCGGTGACTTCAAGATCGACTCCACGCCCATTGACGGCGAGGTCATCGACCTGGCCCGCTTCGGCCAGCTGGGCCGCGAGGGCGTGCTGGCGCTGCTGGCGGACTCCACCAATGTGGAGCGCCCGGGCTATACCATGAGCGAAAAGGCGGTTGGCAAGACGTTTGTGCGGCAGTTCACCGGCTGCGACAAGCGGATCATCGTCACCACCTTTGCCAGCAACGTACACCGCATCCAGCAGGTGCTGGACGCCGCCGCCGCCTGCGGGCGGAAGGTGGCCGTTACGGGACGGAGCATGGAGAACATCATGAAGGTGTCCACGGAGCTGGGCTATATGAAGGTGCCCAAAAACACGCTGATGGACATCCACAAGATCAAGGGCCTGCCCCTGAACCAGCAGGTGATCGTCACCACCGGCAGCCAGGGCGAGGAGATGAGCGCCCTGTACCGCATGGCCTTTTCCACCCACAAGCAGGTGGACATCGGCCCCGGCGACAAGGTCATCATCTCCGCCAGCGCCATTCCGGGCAACGAGGTGACGGTGGGACGGGTCATCAACGAGCTGTTCCGCAAGGGGGCGGACGTGGTATATGACAAGGCGGACATGCTGCATGTGTCCGGCCACGCCTGCCAGGAGGAGCTGAAGATCATCCACGCACTGACGAAGCCCCGTTTCTTTATCCCCCTGCACGGCGAGCAGCGGATGCTGCAGATCCACAAGCGGGTGGCGGAGAGCATGGGAATGCACCCCAACAACATCTGCGTGGCCGACAACGGCAGCGTGATCGAGCTGACCACCAAGCACATGAAGTGCGAGACCTCCGTGCCCGCCGGCGAGGTATTTGTGGACGGCGGCGGTGTGGGCGAAGTGGGCGCCGTGGTGCTGAACGACCGGAAGATCCTGGCGGAAGACGGCATGGTGGTGGTGGTACTGCCCATGTCCAGCCACGACCACCAGCTGCTGTGCGAGCCGGAGATCGTGACCCGCGGCTTTGTGTATGTGAAGGAATCCGAGGAGCTGCTGCAGGAGATGCGGAAGGTGGCCACCAAGGCTGTGGACGGCATGGCTGCGCGGCGGCGCAAGGACGACGGCGAGGTATGCCGCACGGTGAAGTCCGCCGTCAGCAGCTATCTGTATAAGCACACCAAGAGAAGTCCCATGATCATTCCCATGGTGACGAAGCTGTAATTTTTGAAGCTGAGTGTTCCGTGCCTGCGGGCACGGGACACTTTTGGCCTCGGCTCCAAAAGTGTCCAAAAGAGCCGCTTAAACCTGCGGTTTAAGAATCCGCCCACGCCGTTCATTTTGCTGGATTGTGACCTTATACCACGCGTTTGCGGGAAATGGTTGTTTTCGTTGTGTGTGACGCATCGACTTTCTTCTTGCGCCGCTGCCGCTCACGTTCTCAACGGCAGAACACAAAGCGTTGTACGGCGGCGCGATGTGGGCATCGCGCCCTACGAAGTTCTATCGGCATTCGGTTGTAGGGCGGGGTGATCCTGTTGCGGTGCCCAAAATTTCGCAGCGGCATTTAAGCCGCCGAAATTTTGGGCACCGCAACAGTTCAAAAGTAGGTCGCGCTCGGAAGCGCGAAAAATTCCGCCGCAACCGGAGGTTGCGCGGTGGTTGGTGGCGGCAACGGGAGTTTTCCGGTAGAATAGGGCCATTAAACGCAAAGGAGCGAAACACAATGATGACGATCTATCTGGGCCTGACGGCTCTGGGCGCGGCGGCGATGACGCTGCAGGTGACGGGGGTGTGGGCGTTATGCAGATGAGTATCACCGCGACGCTGGTGATGAGCCTGCTGACTTTAGCCGTGGCGGCAACCATCGTGTATCTGGTGTATCTGCTGATCCGTGCGCTGCGGAAGTATCTGCGCAGCGGCGAGGTGCGGCAGGAAAATCGGGCGGCGGTGGAATCGCTGGCCAAGGCGCTGAAGGGGCACCGCGAGCGGTGCCGCATGACCCAGGAATTCGTGGCGGAGGCTGTGGGCGTCAGCCGTCAGGCCGTCAGCAAATGGGAGACCGGCGCGGCGGACCCCAGCACCGCCAATCTGCTGGCGCTGGCCAAGCTGTACGGCGTGTCGCCGGAGGAGCTGCTGCGGGGCACCGCCCGCGGTGACAACAACTGAACATGGAACGACCCCCGACGGCTCCGGAAAAGAGCTGTCGGGGGTCGTTTTTTATTCCGCATTATTCCGCATATGCCGCAATGAAGAACAGAGGGGCGTCCGCCAGATCCAGATCGCCCAGCACGCGGCGGCCCGCGTCCCTGTCATACCGGCAGCGGGCGAAGCCGCAGCGGGGCAGCAGCTCCATATCCCACTGGGGGCGGGTCTGGCGGCTGATGGGCATGGCCAGGGTGATGGCAGCGTTTTCCTGTTCCAGCTCCGGCGTGATGCCGCAGTGGCCGTACACCTCAGTGGCGGGGACGTAGGAGTCCTGCTGGCGGTGGTGGCGGACGTTGTCGCCGTAATTGGCGTCAAAATTCAGCAGCACGCCGTTGGGGCGCAGCAGACGCCGCCACTCGCGATAGGCCTGGGGGGTATCCGGCAGCGTCCAGGTGAGGTTGCGGGTGACGATCACGTCAAAAGAGGCGTCGGGGAAGGTGGTATGCATGGCGTCCATGACGGCGAACCGCGCCGAAACGCCCATGGCGGCGGCAGTGGTCTCCGCCTCGGCGATCATGGCGGGGGTCAGGTCGATGCCGGTAAGGCGGTGGCCCGCGGCGGAGAGGAGGATGGCGAAATAGCCGGTGCCGGTACCCACGTCGAGGATGTCCAGGGAACCGTCCTTGGGAAGATAGGGGCACAGCTCCGCCAGCCAGCGCTGTCCCAGGGCGCTGTTATGAAGCTCGTTGCGGCGGACGGTGCTGAAATCGCGGGCCCGCTTCGTCCAGTAGGCCTGTACACGTTGTTCCATTGGCTGCATAGAAAACACCTCTTTGTTTGCGCTGCTTACCACGTCATGACGGAGGCCAGCAGCTGCTGCGTTGCTGTTTCTTTGGGGGCGCGAAGGAGGGCGGCGGTCTCGCCCTGCTCCACGACGCGGCCCTCCTGCATCACCAGAAGGCGGCTGCACAGGCCGGCCACCACCGCCAGATCGTGGGAGACGAACACGGCGGCCATGTGGTTCTGGCGGCAGAGCGTCCGGAGCAGTTCCAGGATCCGCGCCTGGGAGACCACGTCCAGCGCGCTGGTGATCTCGTCACACAGCAGGAGCTGCGGTGAGACGGCCATGGCGCGGGCGATGGCGAAGCGCTGGCACTGGCCGCCGCTGAGATCCCGCGGATACCGCTGGGCCAGCTCCGGCGGCAGGCCTACCATGGCGCACAGCGCCGGAATGTCGGCGGGGGCGCCCCGCCCCAGCAGGCTGTGGATGCTGTCCCGCAGGGAGTCCCCTATGCGGCGGCGAGGATGGAAGGAACCGGCGGCGTCCTGAAAGATCATCTGTATGGCGCGGTAGTCGGCCTTTGTCCGTCTGGTGGTCAACGGCTCGCCGTGCAGGAGGATCCGGCCGCTGTCGGCGGCCTCCAGGCCGCTGATGAGGCGCAGCAGGGTGGTCTTGCCACAGCCGCTCTCCCCTACGACGCCCAGGATCTCTCCGGCCTCCAGGGTGAAGGAGACGCCGTCCACCGCCCGCAGGGAGCCGTAGCGTCTGGTCAGGTCATGGACTTGCAGAAGCGTCATAGGGCGGCACCTCCTTCTCCGTTCAGGCGGGGCATGGCGCGGAGCAGGGTCTGGGTATAGGCATGGCGGGGGGCGCGGAACACGGCTTCGGTTTCGCCCTGCTCCACGACGCGGCCGTCGTGCAGCACAGCGATCCGGTCGGACAGGAAGCGGGCCAGGGCCAGATCGTGGGTCACCACCAGCTGGGCGACGCCGTTTTGCCGGCTCAGGCTTTTCAGCTGCCGCGCCGCTTGCAGGCGCATGGGGGCATCCAGGGCGCTGGTGGGTTCGTCCGCCAGCAGCACCCGCTGGCCCAGCAGCAGGGACAGGGCGATGGCGGCACGCTGGTTCATGCCGCCGCTGAGCTGGTAGGGGCGGCTGGACAGGATACGGGGGGCGTCGGTCAGGCCCAGCGACGCCAGGGCCGCGGAGGCGTCGGCGGTGAAGCGGTCGGGGCGGTATTTCCCGTGGCTTTTCAGGGTGTCGCGGAATTGAGCGGCGTAGGGGCGGAGGGGATCGAAGGACGCGCCGGGATTTTGGAAGATCATGCCCATCTGGGCGCAGCAGAGGCACTGCCGCTCCCTGCGGGGCAGGGTGGTCAGGGGCTGGCCGGAGAGCGTGATCGTGCCGGAGGTAAGGCGCACGGCGGGGTCCACGCCCATAAGGGCTTTGAGCAGGGTGCTTTTGCCGCAGCCGCTCTCCCCCACCACGCAGAGGATCTCTCCGGCGCGGAGGGTGAAGGAGACGTTTTGAAGCACGGGATGGGACGGATAACCGGCGCTCAGGCCGGTGACGGTCAGGACGGGGGGATGTTGTGTCATCGTTGTTCCTCCACTGCGGCGCAGTCCCGCACGCAGTCGCCCAGAAGGTGGAAGAGCATGACCGTCACCACAGTGGCGGCGGTGGGGGCCAGCACCGGCCAGGGGTTCAGCTGGAGGTAGGCGCGGGACTGGTTCATCATGCTGCCCCACTCGGCGTAGGGCTCCTGGACGCCGATGCCCAGGAAGGACAGACCGGCGACGCCCACCAGCATGGCCCCCAGCTGGGAGGCGGCGCTGACAGAGAGGGTGCCGATCATGTTGGGCAGCAGGTATTGGAACAGGAGCTTCACGTGGCCGCAGCCGCTGAGGCGGGCGGCGCTAACGTAGGGGGCGGTCTTCAGCGACAGCGTCTGGGCACGGGCCAGGCGGGCATACAGGGGCCAGGCGGTGACGCCCATGGCCAGCATGGCGTTGCCGATGCCGCCGCCCAGAATACCGGCCACGGCGATGGCCAGCACCATTTGGGGAAAGGAGAGCATGATATCAGCAAGGCGCATCACCAGCGTGTCGAGCACGCCGCCGTAATAGCCCGCCAGCATCCCCAGCAGCGTACCCGCCGCGAAGGTGACGGCCACCAGCGCAACGGCGGAAAAGACGGAGGTGCGGGCGCCCGCCATGACGCGGGAGCAGACGCAGCGGCCATAGCGGTCGGTACCCAGAGGGAAGGCGGCGCTGGGCCCCTCGTTCAAGTGATCGGCATGCGTGGCGGCGGGGTCGTTGGGGGTGAGATAGGGGGCGGCAAGGCTGAAAAGGGCCAGCGCCAGCACCAGAGACAGCAAAACATACAGCTTTCCGCGTTTTCGGGTCATGGCCGCACCTCCTCTCCGACACGGGGATCCACGGCGCGGCAGAGAAAATCCGCCGCCAGATTCACCAGCACGTACACGACGGAGGAGAAGAGGACGAAGCCCTGGATCACCGGATAGTCCCGGGCGGTGATGGCGTCCATGGCCAGCTTGCCGAGGCCGGGCCAGCTGAAGATCGTTTCAATGACCACGCTGCCGCCCAGCAGGGCGCCCACGGACAGGGCCACGATGGTGACGATGGCGGGGGCGGCGTTGCGCAGCACGTCCCGCGGCAGCAGATAGCGCCATTTGACGCCCCGCGTGCGGGCGGCCAGCACGTATTCCCGCCCCAGCTGCTCCAGCAGCTCGGCGCGGAACTGACGGGTGAAGCGGCTGCACAGAGGGATGGACAGCGCAAGGCAGGGCAGCAGCAGGCCCCTGACGCTGCCGTCGGCGATGACCGGCAGCAGCTTCAGGCGGATGCAGAAGACGTACATCAGCAGCACGGACAGCAGAAAATTGGGCAGCGAATTGCCCAAAAAGCTGAAAAAGCGCACCACATGATCCAGAACGCCGCCTTTTTTCACCGCCGTCCACACCGCCAGCGGCAGGGAGATCAGCAGGGACAGCGCCAGACTGGTCAGCGACAGCGCGAAGGTGCGGCCCATGGCGGCGGTCAGCTTGCCGGACACCGGCAGGCCGTCCTTGTAAGAGCTGCCCAGATCGCCCCGCAGGGTGGAGAGCAGCCAGTCGCCATACTGGACGAGGAAGGGCCTGTCCAGACCCATCTCCTGACGGGCGGCGTCCAGCACCTGTTGGGAGACGGCGACGCCCTGGGCCGTCAGCTTCTTCTGGGCGGGGTCGCCGGGGGATATATACATGAGAAGGAACGCCAGGAAGCTGACGCCCAGCAGGATCACGACCAGATGGACCAGCCGCCTGCCGATGGTTTTTTTCATAGGCTCTCCCCTGTTGTGCAAGCGCAGGGTGGACGCCGGAGAGGCGGCGTCCACCCTGTATCGCTTGTGGAATCGTTACGCCGCGATATCCGTGGCGGCGTTGATATAGTAGAAGTCGAAGGGGCTGTTTTCGGAGATATTGCAGACGCCCTTGCGCATCACGGTGGTTTTGTTGAACAGGCCCACATAGCCGAAGGCGTTGTCGTCGATGGCCAGCTGCACGATGCGGTTGGCCAGGTCGGCGCGGGCCGTCTCGTCCGTCTCATAGCGGAGCTGACGGATCAGCTGCTGACATTCCGCGCTGTCAAAGCCGCCCACGGCAAAATAGCCGCCGTCGCGGAGGGTACTGTCGATGAAGTAGTAGGGGTCGCCGTTCTTGTCGGCGATCATGCAGTACAGGGCGATATCGAAATCGCGGTTGGCGATATAGGTGGCGTCGGGATCCTCCTGACAGTTGAAGGTGACGGCAATGCCTGCTGCCTTCAGCTGCTGCTGCATCAGCAGGGCGATGCTGTCCAGGGAGCGGGCGGCGTAATAGGCCACCGTCAGGGTCAGGGGCCGGCCGTTCTTTTCATAGAGGCCGTCGCTGTTCAGGGTATAGCCGTCCTGCTCCAGCAGGGCGCGGGCCTTTTCCACGTCGGGCGCGGGCTTGGTCACCTTGCCGTAGGCGGTGGCGGAGGAGAAGGGGCCGACGGCGGGCGAGACGGTGCCGCCCAGGTATTGGGCGATGGCCGGAGCGTCCACTGTCAGGTTCACGGCGGCGCGGACGGCGTCGCTCATGGTGGCTTCATTGAGGATATAGAATTGCAGGCGGGTGGCGGGGATCTCCGTCAACCGGTAGGTATCGGGATCGGACAGGAAGATCTGGCGGGCCGCGGCGGTGACGCTGGTATAAGCGTCGATCTCGCCGTTCTGCATAGCCATCAGCTTGGGCTCGTCCTCCTGCATGTAATAGAAGACGGCGCCGTCCAGCTTTACCTGGCCGCCCCAATAGGTTTCGTTGCGGACGACCTCTACGGTGCCCTCCGGCTGGAAGGACTTGATGACGAAGGGGCCGGTGGCTACAGGGGCAACGTCGATATCGGTGGAGGCGTCCAGATCCAGGATCGCCAGCTCGGGACTTGCCAGCTCGTTCAGGAGGGTGGGGCAGATGTCCGGCGTGGTGATGGTCAGAGTCTTCTCATCCGCGGCGGTCATGGCGTACTCCGCCAGATAGGCGAAGCGGCTGTTGACCTGGGCGGCGCGCTGCAGATTGCGCAGCGCCATTTCCGCTGTGAGGGCGCTGCCATTGGAGAAATGCACGCCGTCCTTCAGGGTGATCGTCCAGGTGAGGCCGTCGTCACTGTTTTCGCCCTTCTCCGCCAGCAGGGGCTGGACGGAACTGTCGTCGCCTATGCGGAAGAGCGTTTCGGTGAGGCCGTAGTTGGAGGTGTACCAGCCGTAATACTCCTTGTGGGCGTCCAGGCTGGGGTAGGCGAAGCTGACGGCAAGGCGGAGGATCTTCTCTCCGCCGCCGGAGGTGGCTGCGGAGCCGCCGCAGGCGGACAGGCTCAACAGCAGCAGCGCTGCCAGGAGGAGGGCGATAAGGCGTTGTTGTTTCATGGCGTCTGCCCTCTTATTTCGTGGCCCAGACCATAAAGCCGGGGGTGGAGGCGTAGTTGATCTTTTCCTCGGGGTTCCACAGGCGCTTGCCCACGGAGGTATCGGCATGGACGGCGGAGAAGCCCAGGGCGGTCAGGGCGTCCACATCCCACTGGGGGCGGCGCAGACGGCCCATGGGCAGCAGACGGGAGATGCCCTCCATCATATCGGCTTCGGCGTAGGCCTCGTGATCCTCCACGCCCGCAAGGCGGGTGTTGGCGCGGTCACGGCGGTATTCCTGCTGCTTGTCCTCGTTGAAGAGGTAGGCGTACCAGTTGGCGTCAAAATTCACCAGAGCGCCGCTGGGGCGCAGCACCCGCATCCACTCGCGGTAAGCGCCCGCCGGATCGGGCAGGTTCCAGGTGAGATTGCGGGTGACGATGGCGTCAAAGCTGCCGTCGGCAAACCGGAGGTGCTGGGCGTCCATGCGGGCAAAGCGGATGCTGTCCGCCAGCTCGCCCGCGTTGCGCTTTGCCTCCCGCAGCATTCCCTCGGAATAGTCCACGGCGGTGACATCGTAGCCGCGGCGGGCCAGAATGATGGCGTAGAAGCCCGGGCCGGTGCCGATATCCAGCACCCGCAGGGGCCGCTCGCCCCCGTCGGGGAAGTGGGAGATCAGCTCATCGGCCCACACCTGATCCCAGCCGTCGGCCAGATTCTTTTTGATGACGTCCGTATAGGACGGGGCGCGGCGCGTCCAGTATTGTCCGATGGAATGAAGCAGCTGAGCCATGGGGATCCCTCCGTCAGATGGTTTTCTTACTGACAGTACAGCGGCTGGGCACGGCACGCACAAGCGGGGTGGGGGGATAGTTTGTGAAAAATTTGCAAATGGGACAATATAAAATCCCCGCCGCACGCGCAGAGGAATGCGTGCGGCAGGGGTACGTCCACAGGCGTACAGAGGAGGTTTGCCTGGGGTCATTTCTGGATACCGGCGATGTTCTTTGCCAGCTTTTTCTTCTCCTGGATATTCCCCTGACGGGCGATCATGATGCGCTGGGCCTGGGGAGAGCC
>CAKTMO010000002.1 GCA_934573935.1 uncultured Oscillospiraceae bacterium
AGGGCGTAGGTCATGGCCACGCAGTTGATGGAGGGACGGATCATGGGGTGATCCACCCAGTTGTCGATCTTCTCGCCAAACATGTAGACACGGGTGTTCAGCTTACGCAGGGAGTCGATGTACTCTTTCGCGGTCATCATAAAGGATGTTCCTCCGATTCTTTATTTTTCGCGCCCCTGAAACACAGGCGGGCGCTTTTCCAAAAACGCCTGAAATGCCTCGGCAAAATCCGGATGCTGCGCCATATAGCGCGTGTGAATGATCTCCAGATCGTTTTTCCGTTTCATCTGGAGATCCTCCTGCCGGTCCATACAGGCCTTAAAATACTCTAAAATATAGGGTCCCTTTGCCGTCAGCTCGCGGGCCATCGCCATGGCCTCCTCCCGCAGACGCTCCTGGGGTACGATGCGGTTGACCACACCATACTGCATCAGCTCCTCCACAGGGACAAACCGTCCCGTATAGGCCATTTCACGCATGATATGCGCCGGCAGGAGCCGTGCAAGATGCCCGCTGCCGCCCGTCACGCAGATGTTCACCTCCGGCAGTCCCAGCTTGGTGCCCTCCGCCGCGATGGCAAGATCCGCCCCCGCCATATAGCAAAGGCCGCCGCCCAGGCAGTATCCGTGCACCGCGCAGATCACCGGCGTCCGCAGCTCATACAGGGCAAGGGCGCTGTTATAATACTTCTCCTGTGTATCACTGACGGTGCGCTCCTCAATACTTCGTTTGAACAGATGGATGTCCACACCGGCCGTAAAGGTCTTGCAGGCGGAGATCAGCACCGTCACCCAGGCGTCGTCCTCCTGATTGATGTAACGGCATACCTGCACCAATTCCTCTTCAAATGCTTCGTCGATCACATTGATAGGCTGATGCGCCATGTTGATCACCGCGATATGGTCGTTGATCTCCAGCACAAAGCGCGTCAGCGGCTTTCCGAAAATACGGTTTATCGTCATTGCACTGCCCTCTTTAATATTCCAAATAGCTCTTCGGCAGTCCGTCGATCATATCCGTCGTCAGGGAATAGGGCGCGATGGGATAGCGCAGACCGTTCTTAAACAGCTGCTCCACTCCGTTCACCGCCCGCTCCAGATCCTCTGCCTTCATGGAGATCACCAGCTCGTCATCCTTCAAGCCGCCGAACTTTCTGTCCGCAAAGCTGGGGATCGACACCTTCGGCTTTCCGGTCAGGATGGTGCTCACCCAGCTGTCAGAGCAGGTGGATTCCCCCACAAAGGTAAATGTCAGTTTTTCATATCCGTAATACTGCCATCCCGCCAGCAGCATAAACGTCTGTGCCGAGTCGGCGTAAATAATGCAGGCGTCCGGCTCCTCCAACCGGCCGGATACCAGCGGCGAGGCCACCAACCCCACATACTTGGCGGGCAGACAGGCCAGCGCCTCGTGGTGCGCCTGCGAATCCTCCAGCCGGTCATAGTATACCTTGTCAAATATCTTGGCGGAGTGCCATTTCTCGTCCCGCGCAAACATGCCGTGGATGCCGCGGCAGTAGTTGATGTGTACCGTCTGCGCCAGGCAGGCCACCGTCCAGTTCAGCTGCACCGCCTGCGAAATGGTCGTACAGGGGGAGATATGGCGCGTCGGAATCCGCACCTTCGGAACCGCTCTCAGCTCCTCCTCCGATTCAAAATACTTGACGCCCACCGGCGTTTGCTTGATCCGCAGATACTTCACCATACGATCCGTGATCGCTTTCCAATCATGTGTAGCCATAATACGCCTCCAGCTTCTCCTATTGTTATGCGGAACCACAGTGCCGTACCGTGCGCTGTGGTTCCGCTGTTTTTTATAAGCCCGCGCCCTTCATGGCAGAGCGGGCGCCGTCCGTGTACCGTTTGTAGATGCCGGTACGTTGTTCCTTTTCCTTCAAGGGCATCGTTGCCTTGCGCTGCGCAAACACCGCCGCCACCTCCTCCGGCGTCTTTTCCACACCGTCGAAGCCGACCACGTCCAGACTGCGCGCCTTCACATCAAAGCGGATCAGGTCGCCGTCC
This sequence comes from uncultured Oscillospiraceae bacterium, assembly GCA_934573935.1. Classification (GTDB taxonomy): domain Bacteria; phylum Bacillota; class Clostridia; order Oscillospirales; family Oscillospiraceae; genus Vescimonas. The sequence continues at coordinate 2,022 of CAKTMO010000002.1, forward strand.
ATCACATACGCCAGCGGGCCGCCCACTGCGGCCTCCGGCGAAACGTGGCCGATCGCGGGGCCCCGCGTAGCGCCGGAAAAACGCCCATCCGTAACAAGGGACACCGTTCCGTTCAGTCCCTTGTCGCAGACGATGGCCTCCGTGGTCATCAGCATCTCCGGCATACCGGAGCCTCGCGGCCCCTCATAGCGGATGATCAGGATGTCCCCCGGCTGCACCCGCCGCTCCACCACAGCGTAAAAGCAGTCCTCCTCGCTGTTGAAGACCCGCGCGGGGCCGGTGTGGCTGCGCATCTCCGGTGCGATGGCCGCGTATTTGACCACCGCGCCCTCCGGCGCGATGTTTCCCTTCAGCACCGCCACAGAGCCCGTCTCATGGATCTCCTCCACCGGCACCATCACATCCCGCCGCTCAAGGCCGTAGTTATGCAGATAGCCCAGATTGCGGTCAAAGAAATTGTCCCGCAGCATATCCTCCAGATTGTCGCCCAGCGTCTTTCCCGTAATGGTCATCACGTCCAGATCCAGGTGCTCCCGCACCATCTGCTGGATCATCGGTATCCCGCCGGCAAACCAGAACGTCTCGGTGGGCCACCTGCCGCTGGGCAGGATGTTGGCAATGTGCGGCACCTTGTGGTTGATCTCGTCAAACAGCTCCACCGGCAGCTCAATGCCCAGCTCATGAGCCAGATCCGGCAGATGGATCATCGCGTTGGTGGAACCGCCCACCGCGCAGTGCACCACAATGGCGTTGCGCAGCGCCCGCTCGTTCACGATAGAGCGGAACGTGATCCCGCGCCTGACCAGCTCCATCACCGCGTGTCCCGCCTGACGGGCATAGCTCTCGATATCCCGCATGGTGGCCGGTGCCAACGCGCTGCCCGGCAGCGCCACGCCCAGCGCCTCCGTCATGCTCTGCATGGTGCTGGCCGTGCCGTAGATCTGACAGGAGCCCACAGACGGGCAGCCCGTCAGCTTGAAATCGCGGATCTCCTGCTCGGTGATCCCCTCACCCCGCTTCTGGCGCAGGGAGATATCCCCCGCCTCGCAGCAGGAAGTCATATTCCGGGCCGGCCGCATGCTGCCGCCCGGCACAAACACCGTGGGCAGATCCAGACGGGCCGCCGCCTTCAGATGGGCGGGGATCGACTTGTCGCAGGAGGACAGCAGTACCAGTCCATCCCATGACACAAAGCGTCCGTGCAGTTCCACCATATCCGCGATGGCCTCGCGGGAGGCCAGGATATAGTTCATGCCGTCATGGCCCTGGGCGCAGCCGTCGCAGATGTCCGTCGTGTGGAAATGCCCCGGCTTTCCGCCGGACTGATACACCCCGATCATCGCCTGCTGCGCCAGCCGGTCAAGGTGTGCGCTGCCGGGATGGCTGTCGCCGAACACATCCTCCACCAGTATCTGCTTGCGCTGTATGTCCGCCTCATCCCAGCCGATGGCCAGCTGCAATGCGTCAAACTGCGGCCAGACATACCGCTCCTTCTCGCTTCTGTTTACATTCTTGAACTCCATGCCGTTCCTCCTTGCCGTCTGCCTCTCAGCTCTTGATCAAACTGGGCAGCCACGTAACAGCCCCGGGGATAAAGGACAGAATGATGATCAGGATCACCATAGCCGTCAAGAACGGCGCCAGCGCCTTGGCGCCCTTCATCACAGGGATCTTGGCGATACCGCAGCAGATGAACAGCAGCACACCCACGGGAGGCGTGCAGGCGCCCATGATGCACATGATGATGCCCAGGTTGGCAAAGTGTACCGGATCAATACCGATGCTGGCAATGATAGGCGCCACCACCGGCACAGCCAGGATCAGCAGCGCGGTAGTATCAATGAAGAAGCCCAGAATAAACAGGCCGATCAGCAGCAGAATAAAGACGATCTGCTTGTTGTCCGTAAAGCCCAGCACCGCGTTAAGCAGGATATTGGCAAACTGGCCGCGGGTCAGCATCCAGCTGAGCACCTGTGCAAAGCCGATCACGATCATCGTGGTGGCCGCAACAGTAGCGGCGTTGATGAACACGGTGGGCAGGCTCTTAAGGGTCAGATTCCGCTTGGCAAAGCCCACGATGGTGCCGTAGACGCAGGCCACAACGCCCGCCTCGGTGGCGGAGAAAATACCGCTGAGGATGCCGCCCAGAATGATCAGGGGCATGATCAGCGCAGGCAGCGCCTCCACAAACGTCTTGCCCACATAGCCAAAGCCGCGCCATTCACCCTTGCGGAAGTTGTCCCGCTTGGCATACCACACGATCAGCGCCATCTGCACCAAACCAATGAGAATGCCGGGGATCACGCCGCCCATAAACAGCGCCGACACAGACAGTCCGGACATAGAGGCGTACACGATCGCGCAGATGCTGGGCGGGATGATCGGCCCGATACAGGCGGAGGCCGCCGTAACCGCCACGCTGAATTCCGGCGTATAGCCATCCTCCTCCATGGCGGGGATCAACATTGCGCCGATAGAGGAGGCATCCGCGGCGGCGGAGCCGGAAAGGCCGGCAAACATCATGCTGGCCAGCACGTTCACGTGCGCCAGACCGCCGCGGATGTGGCCGATCAAGCTGTTGGAAAAGCGAATGATGCTGCGGGTAATACCGCCGCCGTTCATCAGCTCACCGGCCAGGATAAAGAAAGGTATTGCCATCAGGGCCGTTGCGTCCATGGCGGCAAATACACGCTGGGGGATCACCATCAGGGGGATATTCTGCGCCACCGTCACAATGGTGATCGCGCCCGAAATACCCATACTGAAGGCAATGGGGAAGCCTAACAAAACCAATACAAAGAAACAAATCAGGATAACAGCAATGATATTCACAGCAGCGGCCCCTCCTCTTCTCTGATTTTTTCCACATCAACGTCATACTTGTCCAGTACGTCGTCGGTCTTGCCCTTGATGTCGTTCACCAGACGCTCAATGCCGAAGATCAGCATCAGCGTAAAGCCCAGGGGCATACCGCAGTACACCACGCGCATGGGAATCCGCATCGCCGCCGACACCTGCGCACCGGCTGCAATGACCAGCTTGACGCTGTAGACGATCATGAACACGAAGAATGCAAGCACCAGCGCATCCACAACGGTCTGATACGCCTTGTGGGCACGCTTGGGGATCACACGGTAGATCACATCGATATACATATGAGAATTGCTGCCCACAGCCAATCCGCAGGCCAGCATAATCACCCAGTTAAATACATAGCGGGAAAACTCTTCCGACCAGATAATGGAGTTATTCAGAATATATCTGGCAATCACACCCGCAAAGGTAACGATCACAACGGCCGCGAACAAAATCACGATCAACGCCTTCGTCACCTTGCGTAAAACATCGCAAATCTTTGTCATTTACTCGCTCCTCCTGTGTTAGATGGCTGGGGCGGGCCGAAACCCGCCCCAGCAGGATCACTCACGGGCCGCCCGGGGGTAAGGGCGGTCACTTCATCGGATCGATCCGCTCAGCGCAGGCTCTGCACGATGTCGTACAGCTTCTGAGCGTTCTCGGTATCCTTCAGCCAGTTGTTCTGCAGGTCGGCGCAAGCCTCCTTCATGGTCTCCTTCTGGGCGGCGGTCACATCGGTAACGGTGATACCGGCGTCACGCAGCTCCTGGATCTGGCTCTCCTCCACGGAAATAACGTTGTTGTTGTTCTGCTCGATCAGATAGGAAATGTTGTCGCTGATGATCTTCTGTGCCTCTTCCGGCAGGTTGTTCCAGGTGTTGCTGGAGATCATCACGCCGGAAACGGAGGTCTGATGGTTGGTCAGATAGCAATACTTAAAGGTCTCCTGCAGGTTCTCCATCAGGACCGCGTGGACATGGACCTCAAAGGCCTCCACGATCTTGGTGGACATGGCGGTGTACACTTCGCTCCAGGGCACAGCCGTGGGATTCGCCTTCAGGGAGGTCCAGATGCCGGTAGCCATGGGAGCCTCGGGCACGCGGATCTTCAGGCCGCTCAGGGTGGACAGATCGTCCATGTTGGCTTCCTTATTGGAATACAGATAGCGGTTGCCTTGCACCAGGAAGGTCAGCAGCTTGATGTTGTGGTTGGCCAGGTCGTTGGCCAGAACGCCGTTCAGCTCCTCGTTGTCCAGAACCTTCTGGGCGTGGTCATAGCTGTCGAACACGAAGGGCAGGTTGAAAATACCGGCAGCGGGGGCATAGTTCTCGATGACGCCGGCGGAAATATACGCCATGTCAACCGTTCCCATGGACAGGCCTTCCAGCTCGTCGCGCTCACCGCCCAGCTGAGAAGCGGGGTACACGGTGATCTCAATCATGCCGTTGGAATCCTCTTTCACCTTGTCGGCAAAGGCCTGCATAGCCATGCCTGTGGGGGCGCTGGCCTGCTGGGAATGGGCAAAGGACAGCTCGATCTTTTCGGTCAGTCCGCTGGCGGCGTTGGGATCAGTGCTGTCGCCGGAGTCAGGGGTGTCGTTCGTGCCACCGCAGGCCACAAGAGACAGGGCCAGGATGAGCGCCAGGATCAGGCTCAGGATTTGCTTTGTTTTCATGTATGTTTCCTCCATTTTTATTTATTTCGAAACCCGCTGCATGCCGTTCACTCGTCGGTGTTCAGGCACTTCGCCAGTCTCAAAATCTCATTATACTGCGTGGTCACGTCCTTCTCCGCCTGCTCAAACAGCTTGTGGGCGATCTCTGGGAAACGGGCCTCCAGCGAAGCAAAGCGGGACTCCCCACGCAGGAATGCCCGATAGTCGCCGTTGGGTGCCTTGGAATCAATGGTCAGCGGATGCCCCTCGTTCAGCGGATTGTAGCGGTACAGCGGCCAGAAGCCGACCTCCACCGCCTTCTTCATCTCCTCCTGCACGCAGGACATGCCCGCGCGGATACCATGGGAAATGCACGGCGTGTAGGCAATGATGATGGAGGGGCCGGGATAGGCCACCGCCTCGGTCACCGCCTTGATCAGCTGGTTGGGATTGGCGCCCATGGCCACCTGTGCCACGTAAACGTCGCCGTAGGTCATCATCTGGCGGCCCAGATCCTTGCGGCGCGTGCGCTTGCCCGCCGTCTGGAATTTGGCGGAAGCACCCAGCGGCGTCGCCTTGGAGGCCTGTCCACCGGTGTTGGAGTACACCTGGGTATCCACGATAAAGATGTTCACATCCTCGCCGGAGGCGATCACGTGATCCAGTCCGCCGAAGCCGATGTCATACGCCCATCCGTCGCCGCCGAACATCCAAATGCTCTTCTTGGTAAACTGATCCTTGTGCAGCAGCATTTCGGCGGCCAGCTCTCCGGCGCGGCCCTCCAGGTTCGCCGCTTCCAGCGCCTGCTCCATCTTCTTGCTGGGCACGTCGCAGCCGTACAGCTCATCAAAGTGGGCCAGCCACTCGTTCAGCGCATCGGCCAGCGCACCGGAACCAACCAGTGTCAGCAGCTCCTGAGCCTGAAGGCGGACCTCATTGCGGCGCTGGTGTACGCCGATGGCCATGCCCAGACCGCACTCCGCCTGATTTTCAAACAGCGAGCAAACGTAGCTGGGGCCCTTCCCCTCCTTGTTCGTCGTGTAGGGGAAAGAGGGCATTGCCGCGCTCCACGCCATGGAGCAGCCGATGGCGTTGACCCAATAGGCCTTGTCGCCGTAAAGCTGCGTGATCAGCTTTGCATAGGGGGTCTGTCCGCACCCTGCACATGCGCCGGAGAACTCCAGCAGCGGCAGACGGAACTGGCTGCCCTTCACCGTCTTGGGGTCAAACTGGTCGCCCTTGTCGGAAAGGGTCAGCGCATACTCCCAATTCTCGGTCTTTTCCAGCAGGCCGGTAGCCGGCGTCATGGTGATGGCCTTCTCCTTGGCGGGGCAGCAGGCTACGCAGCTGCCGCAGCCCGTGCAGTCCATCGAGCTGATCTGCAGGCTGTAGCGATACGGTGCCTTGGAGCCCTTCAGCGCCGCCGTCTGGAATCCCTCAGGCGCCTTCGCCGCCTCCTCCTCATCCAGCAGGAACGGCCGGATCACCGCATGGGGACATACATAGGAGCACTGGTTGCACTGCAGGCACTTCGTCGCGTCCCACACAGGGATCTGCGTGGCGATGCCGCGCTTTTCAAACACGGTGTTGCCCATCTTGAAGGTGCCGCCCTCGTGACCCACGAAGGTGCTGACCGGCAGATCATCGCCCCGCTGCGCCGTAATGGGCATGATGATGTTGCGCACCTCTTCCGGCAGCTTCTCCAGATCGTGCTGTTCCTCCACGGCATCCTTCCATGCCGCAGGCACCTGCACCAGAACAGGGCTGTTGATACCGGCGTCCACGGCGGCCAGATTCATGGCCACCACCTTTTCACCCTTGCGGGCAAAGGACTTCTCCGCCGCCTTCTTCATGTAAGCCACCGCGTCCTCCACAGGGATCACCTTCGCCAGCTTGAAGAACGCCGCCTGCAGGATCATGCTGGACTTGTTGCCCAGACCCAGCTCCTCCGCGATCTTGTTTGCGTCCACGATGTAGAAATGGATCTCATTTTCCGCCAGATAGCGCTTCACCTTTGCCGGCAGCATCTCATCCAGCTGCTCCACCGACCACTCCGTGTTCAGCAGGAAGGTGCCGCCCTTCTTCAGCTCGTGGATCATGTCATATTTTCCCAGATAAGACTGATTATGGCAAGCAATAAAATCAGCGCTCTTCACCAGATACGTGGCGCGGATGGGAGATTTGCTGAACCGCAGATGGGATTTTGTGATACCAAAGGACTTCTTTGTGTCGTACTCAAAGTACGCCTGCGTATACATGTCCGTATGGTCGCCTACGATCTTGGCGGAGTTCTTGTTGGCGCCCACCGTGCCGTCGCCGCCCAGACCCCAGAACTTGCAGGAGATGGTGTCAGCCGGCTCCGTCTTCAGCGGCGTGCTGGAATCCAGCGACAAATGCGTCACATCGTCCACGATGCCGATGGTAAAGCGGGGCTTGGGCGTCTCCAGCTTCATGTTGTCGAACACCGCCTTGATCTGCGCCGGATCCACGTCCTTGGAGCTCAGGCCGTAGCGTCCGCCATAGATCTCCGGACGCTCCTGGCAGCGGCTGAACGCCGCCACCACATCCAGATACACCGGCTCGCCGATGCTGCCCGGCTCGCGGGAGCGGTCCAGCACGGAAATGCGCTTCACGGTCTTGGGCAGCGCCCGCAGGAAATACTCCGTGGCAAAGGGACGGTACAGGTGGATCTGCAAATAACCCACCTTTTCCCCCTTGGCGGTCAGATAGTCCACCACCTCGCGGGCGGCCTCGCTGACCGAGCCGATGGCCACGATCACCCGCTCCGCGTCAGGCGCACCGTAGTAGTTGAACAGGTGATAATCTCTGCCGGTGATCTTGTTGATCTCCTGCATATAGCCCTCCACTACCTCCGGCAGCGCGTCGTACTGGGGGTTGTTCGCCTCCGCGTTCTGGAAATACACGTCGGGGCCCTGTACGGTGGTGCGGATCACCGGATGGTCCGGATTCATGGCAATGGCTCTCCACGCCTCCAGCGCGTCCTTGTCCACCAGCTTCGTCACCGCGTCCAGATCGATCATCTCGATCTTCTGGATCTCATGAGAGGTGCGGAAGCCGTCAAAGAAGTGGATAAAGGGAATGTCGGTCTTGATGGCGGCCAGATGTGCCACCGCAGCCAGATCCATGACCTCCTGCACGCTGCCGGTGCTGAACATGCCCACGCCCGTGGCGCGGCAGTCCATCACGTCCTGATGGTCGCCAAAGATCGAGTTGGCGTGGGTGCCCACGCTGCGGGCCGCCACATGCAGCACGCCCGGGTGCCGGTGTCCGGCAATAATGTGCAGGCACGGGATCATCAGCATCAGGCCCTGGGACGAGGTAAAGGTCGTCGCCAGCGCGCCGGATTCCAGTGCGCCGTGCACCGCGCCGATGGCGCCCGCCTCAGACTGCATCTCCACCAGAGACACCGGCTGGCCAAACATGTTCTTTCTGCCGACGGCGGCCCACTCATCCGTCATCTCCGCCATAGGTGAAGAGGGCGTAATGGGATAGATACCCGCAACCTCTGTAAACTGATACGCTACGGTCGCGCAGGCCTCATTGCCGTCCATAGTCCGCATGATCTTTTCACTCATTCTCTTCATTCCTTTCACTTGTGGTAATTTTGAACTGCTTCCAGATTAACGCATCTTGTGGGCGTTTCTCCTCTCAGAACAAGGGACACCTGCTCCGCCGCCACCCGCTGCACATCGCTCATGGCCTCCAGCGTGTACCAGGCCGCGTGCGGCGTCATAATGACATTCTCAAACTGGCAGAACGGGCTGTCCGCCGGCAGCGGCTCGTGAACAAAGGTGTCCAGGCCCGCACCGGCGATACGCTTTTCCTTCAGCGCCGCCACCAGTGCGTCCTCGTTGACGATCCCGCCCCGCGAGCAGTTAATCAAAAACGCCTCCGGCTTCATCAGCCGCAGCTCCCGATCGCCGATCAGATCCCGCGTAGTGGGCAGCAGGGAGACGTTGATGGAAATATAATCGGATTCTGCCATCAGCGTGTCCAGATTCACCTTTTTGCCGCCTGCCTCCCTGATCTGCTTCTCATCCAGGAACGGGTCATAGCAGATAATCTCCATACCGAAGGCCGCGTGGATCTTCTCCGCCGCCTGCCGGGCGATCTTTCCAAATCCCACAAAGCCCATCTTCTGCGTGGCGGGCCGGTGGGGATGCATGGTCTCATAGGGGATCACATACTCCCCGCGGCGCATACGGGCATTGAAGGTCATCAGCCGGCGGCTCAGCGCCATGGTCATGGCCACAATGTGGTCAGCCACCTCCGACTTGTTGTAGTCCGGACTGATGCACACATAGATGCCCCGCTTCGAAGCCGCCTCCACATCGATCTTATCCAGACCAATGCCGTATGTGGCAATGACCTTGCACTTCTTGAAGGAATCGATCACTTCCTCCGTCAGATAGTTGTACTGGTTCAAAACGGCGTCGGCGTCCGCGCATGCCGCCATGACCTCCTCCTTGCTGGTGCAGTTGGCGTCCACCAATGTCAGCTCAGGGACATTGGCCAGTGCGATCTTCTCCTGCTCGATCGTCGGAAAGACATGATCGCAAATTACCACTTTCATTTTCTACCGCTCCTTTTCTCATAGACTTTTCCCCTGCTGCCCATACCGCTCTCACTTCACATGGCGCAGCAGAACACCGCAGAAAGATAAAATCATCATATGACATTACTAATTCATCATATGTTTTATTCCATTATACCCATGTTTTCCCTGTTCGGCAATAATTGTTATTTTTCTGACAAGTTTTTTGTATCTCTGACCAATTTCCCTGTCATATTTTTAGATAAAACAGCCATTTCCCTTCCCACAGAAAAAATTTTCCAATTTCCTATTGTATTTTTTTGGAGAATTATGTATAATTTAGTTTGTTTCACTCTCCATGTTTTTCCGGTATAGCGAACTTGTCCGATTCGTATTTCTTTATTTCGTCTACTCGTTTCCCCGCAATACATCGAATGACTTTGCCACTCATTCTTATCCAACATCTCAATATCGCATGGATCACAATATGCAAGAAGGGAACCTTATGTCTGTACAATCTTCTCAGCCCCGAATCGACGCGGCATGCAACCACTTGATCGCCTACATCCGCGATCAGTCCCTCCAGCCGGGCGACCGGCTGCCCAACGAACAGACCCTCTGCTCCATCCTGAACGTAGGTCGCGGCACGCTGCGCGAAGCCGTAAAATGCCTGACCACGCGGAACATCCTCACCGTCCGCCAGGGCTCCGGCACCTACGTCTCCAACCAGCATGTGGGCGTCCCCCAGGACCCTCTGGGCCTTACCTTTATTAAAAAGGGCCCCAAGCTGGCCATTGACCTGGTGGAATTCCGCCTGATGATCGAGCCGGAGCTGGCCGCCCGCGCCGCCAAGATCATCACCGAAGAGCAAAAGACCCACCTGCGCGCCCTGTGTGACGACCTGACACAAAAAGTGCTGACCGCCAACGAGGACTACGCCGAGGCCGACGCCCGCTTCCACTGCTACATTGCCGAGTGTTCCGGAAACTGCGTCCTCCAGAACCTGATGCCCACCATCGTCTCCGCCGTCAGCATCACCGTGGCCGAATCCGGCGACGCCTTCCGCGCCCGCGCCGCGTTCGAGCATGAATCCATTCGTGACGCCATCTGCCGCGGCGACGACTTCGGTGCCCGCAACGCCATGATCACCCACCTGAACATCACGCGCGACTATTTCGCCCGTCGGGAATACGAGCTGAAAATGATCTGGGGCGAAATATGACCGTCCCCTCCCCCCGCTGAACTACTTCAAAAAAAGAGTGTCGGATCAACCCTGTTGATCCGACACTCTTTTTTTGAAGCCGCCAGACACGCCCCCGCGCCTTCACAACGCCGCGGCCTCGCCCCCTCATTCCTCCTTTATCTCCTGCAAATACTTATACAGCGTGGGCTGGGCGATGTGCAGCAGCTGGCATACGGTGCCCACCGCGCCCCGTGCCCCGAAAATACCCTTGTCATTCAGCCGCCGGATCAGCCGCAGCTTGTCCTCCTTGCTGTCGATGTCGGCGGGCTTCATGCGGGAGATCTCCCCCAGGATCATCTTCATCACCACATCGTCCAGGCTGTCCCGATCCGGCTGCACCTGCGCCGCCGCGGGACGGTCGCCGATAAAGGCGTCCAGCACCCCCTGCAGGTCCACATAGGCGCTGATGTCCTGATTCACGCACAGCACATAATCCAGCTTCCCCGCCTCGTCCCGAAAGAACAGCGAGGACGAGCGCAGCGGCGTGCCCCTCCGGCTGAAGCTCTTGTACCCCGTGGTGTAGTCAAAGCCCTCCATGGCCCGCTGCCGCGCCACCAGCTCCATAGCGGGCAGCAGATCCTGCTGCCCCACCGCCCGTCCGGTGATGTGTCCCTGGGCGATCCAGATGATGACCCCGTCCCTGTCGTGCAGCACCACCTCCGTCTCCGGCCCCATCACGTGGGTCAGAAAATCACAGAATTTGATCAAAAGTTTCTCCCGTTCCATGGCGCTGTCCCCCTTTCCGGATAAGATTTTATCTAAATTCTACACGCGGTTGACAAGAATTGCAAGCCGTGTTACACTCCAATCAGTAGAAAAATTTTATACTCATAGATAATTTTTACACACTGAGGTGAATACCATGGCATGGGAGACGCTGCATCGGCAGCCGAATACCGTCTTTCTCGGCGAAGCCGGCTGCGGAAAGTCCGAGCTGGCCGTCCACCTGGCGCTGGAGCTGGCATCGCAGGGACGGGAAGTCCACTTCTTCGACCTGGACCAGACCAAACCCCTGATGCGCTCCCGCGACGCGGAAAGCCTGCTGGAAGCGGCAGGTGTCACCGTCCGCTTCCAGCAGCAGACCGCCGACGCCCCCACCCAGACGGGCGGCCTGATCCCCCTGCTGCTGGACGAGGGCAAGACCGTCATCTTAGACGTAGGCGGCAACGACACCGGCGCGAAGCTCATCGGCGGCTATGCCCACCTGCTGAAAACCGCCGACGTCTGGTTCGTGGTAAACCCCTACCGCCCCTGGTCGGCCACCACCGAGCATATCGACGGCACCCTCTCCGCCATTCTCCGCGCCTCCCGCCTGAAGCTGCCCCGCTTCCTGCTGAACCCCAATCTGGGACAGGATACCACACTGGCGGAGTATCTGGACGGTATCCGGCAGGGGCTGGAAACGCTGCGTCCCTACGTCACCGTAGAGGCCGCCGCCGTGCCCGCCCCGCTGTATGCGCAGGCAAAAGGGGAGACGCCCCTGCCCCTCATCCCCATCACATCCCATATATCCGTTCCGGACGCGGAGCTTGATTAGAGTAAGGAGGAAACACTATGCCGCAAGTCACCATCCGCGCGGAGAGCTGCAAAAGCTGCGGCTACTGCGTGAAATTCTGTCCCAAGGGCGTGCTGGCCGTGGGACATGACGTGAACTCCAAGGGCTACCCCTACGTCACGGCGGCCCATCCGGAGAACTGCATCGGCTGCGCCATCTGCGGCCGTATGTGTCCCGACGCCGCCATCGAAGTCTACAAATAAGGAGGGAAGAACATGGCAAGAGTATTCATGAAGGGCACCGAGGCCATTGCCGAGGCGGCGGTGCGCAGCGGCTGCCGGTTCTTCGCCGGCTATCCCATTACCCCCCAGAACGAGATCCCCGAATATCTGGCCCGCCGCATGCCGGAGGTAGGCGGCACGTTTGTCCAGGGCGAGAGCGAGGTGGCCTCCATCAACATGGTCTACGGCTCCGCCGGTACCGGCACACGGGCCATGACCAGCTCCAGCTCCTGCGGCATCAGCCTCATGAGCGAGGGCATCAGCTTCTGCGCCAGCGCACGGCTGCCCATGGTGTACGTCAACGTGCAGCGGGGCGGCCCTGCCATCGGTACCATTCAGCCCGCCCAGCAGGACTACACGCAGGCCACCAAGGCCAGCGGCAACGGCGGCTTCCGGATGATGGTGTTCTCTCCCGCCACGGTGCAGGAGGCGGTGGACATGACCTACGCCGCTTTTGACTATGCCCAACGGGACCATAACCCCGTCCTCATCCTCACCGACGGCGTCATGGGCACCATTATGGAACCGGTGGAGCTGCCGGAAATGCGCTCCGCCGAGGAAGTAAAAGCATTGAAGGACGCCCTGCGTCCCACCTCCGCCGTGGGCCACGACTCCGCCAAGGAACCCCGCGGCGTGGTGGCGGCAGGCCGCTGGTCCACCAAGGATCAGGAGCAGGCCTGTCGGGAGATGGAAGCCCTCTACGACAGCTGGAAGAAGGACGTGCAGGTGGAGACCCTGTTCCTGGAGGACGCGGAGCTGGTGCTGACCGGCTACGGCATCTGCGGCCGTATCGCCCGCAGCGCGGTGAAGCTGCTGCGCAGCCAGGGCTATAAGGTGGGTTTCATCCGCCCCAAGACCCTCAACCCCTTCCCCTACGATACCTACGCCGGTCTGGACTTCCATCGGGTCAAGGCCATTCTGGACGTGGAGATGTCCATCCCCGCCCAGATGATCCACGACGTCAAGCTGGCGGTCATGGATCGCTGCCCCATCCACACCTGCCTCCACGCAGGCGGCGAGATCATGGGCCGCGACGAGGTCATTCAGGCAGCCAAGGCGCTGCTGGAACGCTGAAAGGAGGCGCCGGAATATGGAAAAAGTCTACGCGAGAACGAAAGGCATCCGAGCCGACATGGTGTCCGGCTTCTGCCCCGGCTGCATGCACTCCACCATCATCAAGCTCATCGGCGAGGTGCTGGAGGAGATGGACCTGCTGGACAAGGCCGCCTGCGCCGTGGGCGTGGGCTGCTGCGGCCTGCATATGGATTACATCACCTACGACTACTTTCTGGCGGCCCATGGCCGCGCCTGCGCGGTAGCCACCGGCGCCAAGCGCAGCAATCCCGACTCCCTGGTGTTCACCTATCAGGGCGACGGCGATCTGGCCTCCATCGGTCTTGCCGAAACCATGTCCGCCGCCAACCGCGGTGAGAATTTCTCCGTCATCTTCGTCAACAACGGCATCTACGGCATGACCGGCGGCCAGATGGCCCCCACCACACTGGTGGGCATGAAGGCCACCACCGCCCCCAAGGGCCGCGACCCCAAGGAGCACGGCTACCCCATGCACATGTGCGAGATCCTCAATCAGCTCACCGCCCCCTACTATCTGGAGCGCACCAGCTGCAACACCCCCGCCAACGTGGCCAAGACGAAAGCGGCCATCAAGAAGGCATTCCAGAACCAGCTGGACGGCAAGGGCTTCTCCATGGTGGAGATCGTCACCAGCTGCCCCACCAACTGGGGCCTTGACCCCCTGGAGTCCCTGGACTTCCTGGAGCAGAATATGCTGAAGGAATTCCCCCTGGGCGTCATTCGGGATAAGAGCAGGGAGGAGGCGTGAATATGGAACGGAATCTGATGGTAGCCGGCTTCGGCGGACAGGGCGTCATGACGCTGGGTAAGTTCCTGGCGGAAGCCACCTGCGACAGCACGGATAAGAACGTCACTTTCTTCCCCTCCTACGGCGCGGAGCAGCGCGGTGGTACCGCTAACTGCTATGTAGTCATCTCCGATGACGACATCGGCGCACCGTTAGGCGACAGCATGGACGACCTGATCGTCATGAATGATCCCAGTCTCAACAAGTTCCTCTATAAGCTGGTGTCCGGCGGAACCCTGTTCATCAACAGCTCCATCGTCACCAGCGAGATCACCCGCGACGATGTAAAGGTGGTCAAAGTCCCCGTCACCGAAATGGCGCTCGAAATGGGCAACGCCAAGGTGCTGAACATCATCATGCTGGGCGCTTACGTGGGCTATACCCAGGTGGTGCCGGAAGACGTGGTGTGGCAGACCATTGAGCACAAGCTGGGCAAAAAGCCCAAGCTGCTGCCCCTCAACAAGCAGGCCTTTGAGGCTGGCCTGAAAATCGGCAAGGATGCCCGATAATTTTTCTCGATACGAAACAGAGCCGCGTGGATGTTTCTCCGCGCGGCTCTTGTATTTCATTGAATCATTTGGTAAACTGAAGGTGAGAGCGTGAAATGATCACAGAAATAACATAATGGAGGGCTTCCCCATGAAACAACTGAACCGTTGGGTCTACGCCATCGTGGGCGTGATCGTGCTGCTGTTCGCCGGCCTCGTCTACGCCTGGAGCGTCCTCAGCACCCCCATCGCCGCCGAGTTTACCAGCTGGACCAAGGCGCAGCTCAGCATGACCTTCACCATCGTCATGATCCTGTTCTGCATCGGCTCGCTGCTGTGCGGTATTTTAAGCGGCAAGCTCAGCGCCAAAATGTCCGTCCGCATCGGCGCGGTGCTGTTTTTGCTGGGCTTCTTCCTGGCCAGCCGCACCCAGTCTCCGGCCATGCTGTACATCGGCTTCGGCCTCCTGTGCGGCATCAGCTCCGGCCTCTGCTATAACGCCGTCATGAGCACCATGGTCCGCTGGTTCCCCGACCGCCCGGGCCTCATCTCCGGCGTACTGCTGATGGGCTTCGGCGGCGGCAGCTTCATCATCGGCAAGCTCTATCAGGCCTGGACGCCCGACTGGATCGGCGGCTGGCGCGTCAGCTTCGTGGTGCTGGGCGTCATCATTTTCGTGGTGCTGGTCATCTGCTCCTTCTTCTTCGTGGCCCCCGGCGCGGACTTCGCAGCCCCCGCCCCCAAGGGCGGCAAAGCCGCCGTCAAGCCCGCCGGCCGTGACCACAAGCCCCTGGAGATGGTGAAAAAAACCTCCTTCTGGCTGTATTACGTCTGGGCCATCGCTGTCAGCGCGGCGGGCCTCGCCCTGATCTCCCAGGCCAGCGGCGTGGTGTGGGAGGCCAGCGCCGACCAGACCGCCTCCTCTGTCGCCACCATCGTGGGCCTCATCTCCATCTGCAACGCCGTGGGCCGCGTGCTCTTCGGCGGCATGTACGATAAGTATGGCCGCAAGGTGTCCATGCAGCTGGTGAATATCCTCTTCATCATCACCTCCGCCGTGCTGATCCTGGCCCTGACCACCCACAATATCGTGGTGGTCATCATCGGCTTCGTGCTGGGCGGCTTGGCCTATTCCGGCGTCACCCCCACCAACTCCGCCTTCTGCCGCGCCTATTTCGGCCCTGCCCACTATCCGGTGAACTTCCCCCTCATCAACAGCAACCTGATCTTCGCCAGCTTCGGCAGCACCATCTCCGGCGCCCTGTTTGACGCCAGCGGCTCCTATAACGCCACCTTCTTCCTCATCATCGGCCTTGCCGCCGCAGGCATCCTCTGCTCGCTGGGCATCTCGGTGTTTGACAAAAAGAATAAATAAGGAAATGCGATAAAACGCCGCATCCAAAGCCTCTCCTGACACAGAGGAGCCATTGAGCCATTCTCCCCCCACTCCCGCGCATCGCGCGGGAGTTTTTTCCGCCTCCCCTCTTTACAAACCGTATAACACCGTGTATAATTTACAAGCTGTATTCAGAAAGAAACGAAACAGGGTGAGAAACAATGGCAACTGATTTTTCCCGCACGCTGTCCCTGCTGCGGCAGGAGAAGGGCATTTCCCAGCGGAAGGCCGCCGCCGCGCTGGGCATCTCCCAGGCGCTTTTAAGCCACTACGAAAACGGCATCCGCGAGCCCGGCCTGGCCTTTGTCACAAAGGTCTGCGATTATTACCACGTCTCGGCGGATTTCCTGCTGGGCCGCACCACCAGCCGCGACGGCAGCATCATCGACGCGGCGGAGCTGTACGACGCCAGCGATGAAAAGGGCACCCTGAAGGGCAGTATCCTTGCCACGCTGCAAAAAAAGCTGGTGGTCAATACCACCGGCGTGCTGTTCGACCTGCTGGGCAAGTGCGGCGACCGCGGCGCCATTACCGCCGCCGGCGACTACCTCAGCACCGCCCTGTATACCCTCCTGCGGCATTTCTACCGCCGCGGCGGCGGCAACGAGGATCTCTTTGCCACTCCGCCGGTGGACTTTGACGCCGGTGTCATCGACGCCGTCATGCTGCGCAGCCGCGCCGCCTACCTGCGGGCTCTCTCCGCCGCGGAAAAGCTGCCGGAGCTGACCTCCGGCGACCTGACCGCCGCCCCCGGCCTGGGCCAAAGCACCGCCCAGGTGCTCCACAACGTAGACGAGCTGGCGGGACGGCAATAAAGGCACTTCAAAGGCCCCCTCTGAGAGGGGGCTGTCACCGAAGGTGACTGGGGGAGAGAATTTGAGATTTTTATTCTCTCCCTCCGTCATGACCTGCGGTCATGACACCTCCCTCACAGAGGGAGGCTTATCCTGACACTTCCTCAAGGAGGCTTTACGATATGTTTGACCAATCCCACATCCGCAATTTCTCCATCATCGCCCACATCGACCACGGTAAATCCGTTCCCCAATTTGCCTGACGGCAAATCGGGGGCCCCTATTTTATTGAACATCCTCGGCGGAAGTGAATTCCGCCTGCGGCAAGGTTTTGCTTCGCAAAACGCTTGAACGCGCTCCGCGCGAACAGCGTGGATTTACCCCGAAGGAGGTTACATTTATGTTTGACCAATCCCACATCCGCAATTTCTCCATCATCGCCCACATCGACCACGGTAAATCCACGCTGGCGGACCGGCTGCTGGAAAAATGCAACGCCGTGCCGGAGCGTGAGATGGAAAACCAGCTGCTGGACAACATGGACCTGGAGCGTGAGCGTGGCATCACCATCAAATCCCGCGCCGTCCAGATCTTCTACAAGGCCCAGGACGGCGAGACCTACGCCCTGAACCTCATCGACACCCCCGGCCACGTGGACTTCAACTACGAGGTCAGCCGCTCCCTGGCCGCCTGCGAGGGCGCCCTGCTGGTGGTGGACGCCACCCAGGGCGTGGAGGCCCAGACCCTGGCCAACACCTACCTGGCCATGGATCACGATCTGGAGATCCTCCCCGTCTTCAACAAGATCGACCTGCCCGCCGCCGACCCCCTGAAGGCCAAGCAGGAGGTGGAGGACATCATCGGCCTGCCCGCTCTGGACGCCCCCGAGATCTCCGCCAAGCTGGGCGTCAATATCGACGCCGTGCTGGAGGACGTGGTCAATAACGTCCCCGCCCCCAAGGGCGACCCCAAGGCCCCCCTGCGGGCCCTGGTGTTCGACAGTCAGTACGACCCCTACGTGGGCGTGGTGGTCCTCTTCCGCATCATGGAGGGCACCATCCGCAAGGGCCAGACCATCCACCTGATGGCCTCCGGCGCGGATTACACCATTCTGGAGTGCGGCTACCTCAAGCCCCTGGGCAACGAACCCACCGACTGCCTGCAGGCCGGTGAGGTAGGCTACTTCACCGCCAGCATCAAAAACGTCAAGGATACCCGCGTGGGCGATACCATCACCGACGCCGCCGCCCCCGCCGCCGAGCCCCTGCCTGGCTACCGCCCCGCCCAGTCCATGGTCTACTGCGGCATCTATACCGAGGACGGCAGCAAATACCCCGACCTCCGCGACGCCCTGGAAAAGCTCCAGCTCAACGACGCCTCCCTGACCTTCGAGCCGGAATCCTCCGTGGCCCTGGGCTTCGGCTTCCGCTGCGGCTTTTTGGGCATGCTCCATATGGAGATCATTCAGGAGCGTCTGGAGCGTGAGTTCAATCTGGACCTGGTCACCACCCTTCCCAGCGTCATCTACCACGTCTATAAGTCCGACGGCACCATGCTGAAGGTGGATAACCCCCACAACTACCCCGACCCCGGCAGCATCGAGCATGCCGAGGAGCCCTATGTCAAGGTCTCCATCATCACCCCCCAGGACTACGTGGGCAACATCATGCCCATGTGCCAGGAGCGCCGCGGCGAGTTCAAGGATATGCAGTATCTGGATACCCATCTGGTGGAGCTCCACTACCAGATGCCCCTCAACGAGATCATCTACGACTTCTTCGATACCCTCAAGGCCAATACCAAGGGCTACGCCTCTCTGGACTACGAGCTCTCCGGCTACCGCACCAGCGATCTGGTAAAGGTGGACCTGCTGCTCAACGGCGACGGCGTGGATGCCCTCAGCTTCATCGCCCATCGCGATAAGGCCTATGCCCGCGCCCGCCGCCTGTGCGAAAAGCTGAAGGAGAATATCCCCCGCCAGCTCTTCGAGGTGCCCATCCAGGCCGCCATCGGCGGCCGCATCATCGCCCGCGAAACGGTAAAGGCCATGCGCAAAGACGTCCTGGCCAAATGCTACGGCGGCGACATCACCCGCAAAAAGAAGCTGCTGGAAAAGCAGAAAGAGGGCAAGAAAAAAATGCGCAACCTCGGTACGGTACAGGTGCCCACCGAAGCCTTCATGGCCGTCCTCAAACTGGACAGCGACTAAGAAAGAGAGCCTCGCGGCTCTCTTTTTCATCTCCGTAGGGCGGGGTGCCCCCCACCCTGCCGCACCGGTGAACAGACAGGTTCTTTGGTCTGTACGTAGGGGGCGGCGTCCTCGACGCCCCGTACTGTTGAACGCAGAGGGTACGATAAAAATCCGTAGGGGAGGGGCTCTGCCCCTCCCACCGTTTACCACACGACACCCACCAAACTCCCGTAGGGGCGGACGACGAGCGCGGTGAAGCGCAGCGGAATGAGTACCCTTGGGGTATCCGCCCAATCGGTGAACGCAGCAAATACGGCGTACCCCTCCGTAGGGCGGGGTGCCCTCACCCCGCCGTGCGATGAACGCACGCATTTTCGTCATACGGCACGCCCCAAAGCCTTCCTTGTGTAAAGGGAGGTGGCGCGAAGCGACGGAGGGGTTGTCGCAAGAAGGTGCGGTGGTTACTTGCTGCATGCTACGGCGGCACAGCCGCCGAGATCGGCACTAAAAACACGCTACTGGCATATTTCCTCAACGCCGCGAAGGCTCATCCGATATCCCCAGCAAATAATCCGCCGTCACCTGATAATACTCCGCCAGCTTGATCAAATGCCGCAGCGGCAGCTCGTTGGCGCCCCGCTCATAGCGGGCATACATGGTCTGAGACGTCCCCAATACCTCGGCGATCTCCTGCTGCGTCTTATCGTGATCCTCCCGCAGATCACGCAATCTTCTCTGATAATCCATGCTGCATGCCCCCTTGTCATGCAACATTTTATCCAGTAAAGATATTTACTATTGATTTTAGTAAACAACTTTACTAAAATAAGGATATGCCAAAGGAGGCGGAGAAAATGGCAGATTATCGAAAAATGTACCTGCAATTGTTTGACGCAGCGGAGCGCGCCCTCACCGTCCTGAATTCCGACAGCGCCCCCGCGGAAAAGGTCGCCCTGGCCAAAGCCCTCCTGACCGCCGGCCAGCAGCGCTGCGAGGATCTCTATGTCGAGACCGCGGAGCAGTGAGCCCTCCCCGCAAAAAAATACGCCTGACCCTCCGGTCAGGCGTATTTTTCTGCATGTCAAAGGTTACTCGCCCAGCTGATGCTCCACCAGCTCGCTCAGGGCCTCCACAGCCTCGGTCTCGTCGCTGCCGTCGGCGATCAGGGTGATGGTGGTGCCCTTCACGATGCCCAGGCTCAGCACGCCCAGCAGGCTCTTGGCGTTCACGCGGCGCTCCTCCTTCTCCACCCAGATGCCGCTCTTGAACTCATTGGCCTTCTGGATAAAAAAGGTAGCGGGTCTGGCGTGCAGGCCGACCTCGTTGTTCACGGTAACTTCCTTCGTATACATTGTCCGTTCTCCTTCACGTCAGAATCTCGGCCCAAACGCCGATACTCACACTATTACTATTATATCGAATCGAAGCAATATTGCAATAGCCATTCCCACAAAATATCGCAGCCAGCCTGGGAAAAAAGTGTGTGTAAACTGTCACATTCGACAAAATTTTCCTTATTTCAGTTCCACCACCGTCACACCGGCCTCGCCCTCGCCATACCGGCCCAGCCGGAAGGACTTCACCGCGCGGTTCCGCTTCAGCATTTCGTGCACCGCCTTGCGCAGCGCGCCGGTGCCCTTGCCGTGGATGATGGTCACGGTACCCAGCTTCGCCATGACGGCGGCGTCGATGTAGTTCTCCACCACGCTCTCCGCCTCCAGCGTCTCCATCCCTCGGATGTCCAGCTCGGACGCGGCCCTGGCCGCCAATTGGATCTGGGGCGACACATTCTTCCGCGTCGCGGCCGCCGCCTGCTTCTTCCGCTTCTCGATCTCCTCGGCGGACTCCAGCAGCCGCACCTGCCCCGCCTTCACGGTCATCTTCATTTTTCCGGCCTGCAGCAGCATAGAGCCGTCCCCGTTCACGTTCAGCACCGTGGCGGCGGTCTTCACCCCCGCCAGCTCCACCAGATCGCCCGCGGCGATGGGACGGCTGGGCGCGGGAGCCTCCGGCTCCTCGTCGCGGCTGTGCAGCACCGCCTCCGCCTCCTTCAGATCGTGGCGGATGGCGGCCTTGGCGTCGTTCACCTGCTGGAAGTTGGCCGCCCGCGCCTGCTGCTTCCGCAGCTCCTCCAGCTGGGCAAAAATTTCCTCCGTTTTCTGCTGGGCCTCCCGCACGATGCGCCTGGCCTCGGCCTCGCCCTTGGCCCGGGCGTTCTCCTTGGCCTTCTCCATCTGCTCGCGGAACACACGGGCCTTGCGGGCGTCCTCCTCCCGCTGCTGCCACAGCCGGTTGGCCTCCGTCTGGGCCTTTTCCAGCCGCTGCCGCTTCTCCTCCAGCTGGGCCAGCACGTCCTCAAACCGGAGGGACTCGCTGTCCATCTGGGCCTTGGCGTCGGCGATAACGCTCTCGTCCAGCCCCAGCCGCCGCGAGATGGCAAAAGCGTTGGACTTCCCCGGAATGCCCACCAGCAGCCGATACGTGGGCCGCAAAGTCTGCACGTCAAACTCGCAGCTGGCGTTCTCTACCCCCGCCGTGGTCATGGCGAAGGTCTTCAGCTCCGCGTAGTGGGTGGTGGCGGCGATCATCGCCCCCTTGCTTCGGGCGTGCTGAATGATGGCAATGGCCAGCGCCGCACCCTCCACAGGGTCGGTGCCCGCCCCCAGCTCGTCAAACAAAATCAGGCTGTCCTCGTCCGCTTGCCGCAGGATCTCCACCGTGTTGGACATGTGGGCGGAGAAGGTGGACAAGCTCTGCTCAATAGACTGCTCGTCCCCCACATCCGCCAGAATGCGGTCAAATACCCGCACCGTGGATCCGCTGTCGGCGGGAATGTGCAGCCCGCACTGGGCCATCAGGCACAGAAGGCCCAGGGTTTTCAGCGTCACCGTCTTGCCGCCGGTGTTGGGGCCGGTGATCACCAGCGTGTCATAGTCGCCCCCCAGCTCCACCGTCACCGGCACGGCCTTGGCCTGATCCAGCAGGGGATGCCGCGCCCGCTTCAGCGAGATCGCGCCCTTGCGCACCACCTCGGGGCGGCTGGCGTTCATGCTGTAGCTCAGCTGGGCCCGGGCAAAGATCATGTCCAGATGTACCAGCATGTCATAGTCCAGCAGGATGTACTCCATGGCGTCGGCGCACTGGGCGCTCAGCTCCCGCAGAATACGCTCGATCTCCTTTTCCTCCCGCGCCTCCAGCTCCTTCAGCTCGTTGTTGGCCTGCACCACGCCCATGGGCTCCACAAACAGCGTGGCGCCGGAGGAGGAGATGTCATGCACCAGCCCCGGCAGACTGCCCTTGCACTCCGCCTTCACCGGCACCACGAACCGCCCGTCCCGCTGGGTAATCAGCGCCTCCTGCAATACCTTGGCGTAGGAGGGGGAGGAAATAATCTTCTGCAAAATTTGCCGCCCCTTGCTGGCGGCGATCCGCATCTTTCGCCGGATGTCCGTCAGCTCGGCGCTGGCGGTGTCGGCGATGGTCTCCTCGTCTAAAATGGCCCCGTGGATGCGGTCCTCCAGATACCGGTTGGTGTGCAGGGCGCTGAAAAACCGGTCGATGGCCGTGGCCTCGCCCTTGCGCTCGGCGTCGTATTCCGCCACCCGCCGCGCCGCCGTCAGCAGCCCCGCGATGTTCAATAGCTCACGGGTGTTCAGCATGCCGCCCCGATCGGCCCTCGCCAGCGGCTCCGACACGTCCTTCACACCGGAAAAACTGGGGGAGCCGTACAGCCCCAGCCGCTCCTTGGCGGCGTCCGTCTCGTCCAGCAGCCGCAGCACCTCCTGCCGCTCCACAGCGGGCGCGATGCGGCGGCTCTTCTCCCGCGCCGCCTCGCTGACCGCCCTGGCCGACAGCATCTCCAACACCGCCGGCAGCTCCAGCGTCCGTATGGATTTCTCAAATAATTCACTCATAGCTCTTATCCCTGGTCAATACCTCTTTTGTTGGTAAACGTCATCTTTGTTCGGTGGGGTGATGTCACCCCGCCCTACGGAATTCTAACGGTGGTCGGTCGTAGGGCGGCCTGCCCTCAGGCCGCCGCGTACAACGATTCGTTTTCTGCTGTTGCACCGCATGAGCGGCAGCGGCGCAGGAAGGGAGTCGATGCGTCATACGCTGCGAAATCAAACATCTTCCGCGACCGCGTGGTAAACGGCTGCAAATTTACAACGCAAAACAGCGCGGGCGGATTCTTAAACCGCAGGTTTAAGCAGCGTTTTTGCCTACTTTTGCCGCTGCGGCCAAAAGTAGGTCGCGCTCGAAAGCGCGAAACACCCCTTACTCCTCCATCGGCATCAACGCCTTATAATAATCCAGCGTCCGGAATCCCCGCTCCAGCTGCACCGCGCAGAACGCCTCCGCCGCCCGATCCAGCATCACCAGTCCCGCCTTGTCCAGCGAAAAGCCATACAGCTTCTTCGGCGGGCAGTATAAAACATACCGCAGTGCCTGCACCGCCGCCGTCGTCAGCGGCAGACTCAGCCCGCTGCCGCCCGCGCGGCATCCGCCGCACCGCAGCACGCCCTGGGTCACGTCCAGCATGGGCGCCTCCGGCGTCTCCCGCCCGCATACGGCGCAGCCGTCCACCAGCGGCGCAAAGCCCGCCTCCGCCAGCAGCCGCCATACAAAGGCCGCCTTTACCAGCCGGTTGGGCTTGCCCAGCGCCCCCAGGGCGAACAGCGCGTTCAGCAGCAGCGGCAATATGTCCGCCACCGCCATGGCGTCCTGGCATACCGCCTCCGTCAGCTCGGCGAAATACGCCGCCAGCGCCAGCTTCTCAATGTCCCGCCGCACGCCGTCAAACAGCTCGATGGTACCGGCCTCCGCCAGATAGTACCACTCGCCCTTCCGCCGCAGCGTCATCTCGTCATAGGCCAGCAGCTGGCACGCGGCGGTGTACTTGCTGCGCCGGCTCCGCGCCCCCTTGGCGATGACGCTGATGCGCCCCAGCTCCGGCGTCAGCACCGTCAGTATCTTGTCCGACTCCTTCGTCTCCGTCTCCCGCAGGATGAGACCCGTCGTCACGAATGTTCCGTTGTCCACGTCCCGTCCTCCGGCGGCGCGGCCTTGGCCATCAGATAAGCCTCCGGCGCGCCCGTGTCCCAAAATAGCGTCCAGTAGTCCACAGCATTCACCTCATGCATAGCATGACAGAAATGCCGCGGCTTCATGTCTGGTAATTTACTCCTCGTTGTACCCCTGGGCTCGGATGAAATTGACGTTGTCTCTCCAATTCTCCTTCACCTTCACCCAGGCCTCCATGTACACCTTCGTGCCCATGAATTTTTCGATATCCTGCCGCGCCAGGGTGCTGATGCGCTTCATCATGTCCCCGTGCTTGCCGATAATGATGCCCTTGTGGCTGCTCTTCTCGCAGTAGATGGTCACATCCAGATCAATGATCCCGCTGTCCCGCTCCGAAAACCGCGTCACCTCCACCGCCGTGCCGTGGGGGATCTCCTTGTCCAGACACTGCAGCATCTTCTCCCGCACGATCTCGGCGCACACCTGTGCGTCCGGCTGATCGGTAGTCATGCCGTCGGGGAACAGCTGCGGCCCCTCCTGGGCGTACTGCTGCAATTGATCCAGCAGCTCCTCCAGCCCGTCGCCCGTCCGCGCCGAAATGGGGATAATGGCGTCAAAGCCGTCATATACCTCGTTGTACGCGGCGATTACCGCCAGCAGATCGTCCTTTTTCTCCACCGTGTCTACCTTGTTGATGCACAGCACCACTGGCAGCTGCTCCTCCTGGATACGCCGCAGCAGCAGCTTCTCCGGCTCCCCCACATGGGCGATGGGCTCCACCAGCAGCAGCGCGCACTCCACGGCGCTCAGGCTCTCCCGCACCACTTTTACCATGTAGTCGCCCAGACGGCTGCGGGGCTTGTGCAGCCCCGGCGTGTCCAGCAGCACAAACTGCGTGTCCCCCCGATTCACCACGCCGTAGATCCGGTTCCGCGTCGTCTGGGGCTTTTTGGACACAATGGCGATCTTCTCGCCCACCAGTGCATTGGTCAGGCTGGACTTCCCCACATTGGGCCGCCCGCACACAGTGATCATCGCAGTCTTCGTAATGTTCATAAGGTGATCCTCAACTTTCTTTTGTTTGAGCGTTTTTTATTGTTGCTATTCTTTCGTGGTTGCTATCTCTATTGGCCCCCTCTGGGAGGGGGCTGTCAGCGAAGCTGACTGGGGGAGAGAATTATAAACCAATTCATCGATCATTTCGCAGACTTCTCTGAAATGTTGGTCGATATCCATATTGCAAATACGAACAACCTGCACACCGGATCGCGCTAATATGCGTGTACGAAGCTCGTCTTTCTGGGCTTGCTCCGGTGTATAATGTCCACCACCGTCCAATTCCAACGCAATACCGGCTTTAGCACAGAAAAAATCAACAATGTAATGACCAATGGCTTTTTGCCACTGAAAGCGAACGGGGTATGATCGTAAAAATTCATACCAGAGCTTTCTCTCCCATGGCGTCATATTTTTTCGCAATTCTCTTGCTCGGGAGATATTCTCTCTGTCATAATCTCTCATTCTCTCCCTCCGTCACGGCTTGCGCCGTGCCACCTCCCTCTCAGAGGGAGGCTTATTCCCTCTCCAACCCCAACTCCCCCATAATAACCTCTTCTCTCTCCCGCATCTGCGCCTTCATGACGCCCTCGTCCAGATGGTCGTACCCCAGCAGATGCAGCACCGAGTGTACCACCAGATACGCCAGCTCCCGCCGGTTAGAGTGCCCGTATTCTCTGGCCTGCGCCGCCACCCGCTCCACGGAGATCACCATGTCCCCCAACGGCACCAGTCCCGTGCCGGGGTCCGCGTCCTCCACGTCGGGCAGCTCTCCTGCCGTCAGCTCGAATTCCGGAAAGCTCAGCACGTCGGTAGGCCTGTCCACCTGCCGCATGTCCCGATTGATCTGATGGATGCCCGCGTCGCTGGTCATCAGCACATCGATCTCGCAGGGGAAGTCCACCCCCTGCATGGCCAGCGCCGTGCGGATGACCCGCCGGATAAACGCCTTCTTCCCGTCTCCCACCCCCGGCACGTCGGCGGTGATAGGAATGTAATGCCGCTTTGCCATCACTTTTTCCTCCTGTCCTCATAGCGGGCGTAGGCCTCGATGATCCGCTGCACCATCACATGGCGCACCACGTCCTCTTGGGTCAGCTGGCAGATGCCCACGCCTTCCACGTCCCGCAGTACCTTCATGGCCTCCTTCAGCCCGCTGACCTTGTCATTGGGCAGGTCGATCTGGGTGATGTCGCCGGTGATGACCACCTTGGAGCCAAAGCCCATGCGGGTCAGAAACATCTTCATCTGCTCGCGGCTGGTGTTCTGCGCCTCGTCCAGAATGATAAAGCTGTCGTCCAGCGTCCGGCCCCGCATGTAGGCCAGGGGCGCCACCTCAATGTTGCCCCGCTCCAGATACTTCTGGTACGTCTCCGCCCCCAGCATGTCGAACAGAGCGTCATACAACGGCCGCAGATAGGGGTCCACCTTGGACTGCAGATCCCCCGGCAGAAAGCCCAGCCGCTCGCCCGCCTCCACAGCGGGACGGGTCAGCACGATGCGGTTCACCTGCTTGTCCCGAAAAGCCGCCACTGCCGCCGCCACCGCCAGATACGTCTTGCCGGTGCCCGCCGGCCCCACGCCGATGGTAACGGTGTTGTGCAGCACGGAATCCACATACTGCTTCTGGCCGATGGTCTTGGGCTTCACCGGCCGCCCCTTGCTGGTGATGCAGATCACATCCTGGGTCAGCTCGCTGATCCGCTCGGACTGCCCGCTGCGGCACAGACCGATCACATACCGCACGTGCTGCTGGTTGATGGCCTCCCCCTTTGCGCTGAGGGTCAGCAGCGCCTGCACCGCCTTTTCCGCCAGCATCACGTTCTCCGGCTCGCCGGAGATCACGATCTCGCCGCCGCGATTCACCACCTGCACCTGAAATTCCGTCTCCAAAAGCCGGATATTCTCATCAAAGGAGCCAAACAAATTGATGGCCTCCTCCATCCGTTCAATACTGATCCGTTGTTCCATATAATAGCCTTCTTTCTGAAAGGAAAATTGTATTTGGAGTATTCCGCACCTGCTCCAGCGCCGCTAACTGGTGCGGAGAGGAAGTCCTTGCATCTAACGGTCGGGCCGTCGGGGACGCCGGCCCCTACACAATTCTTCCGTATCTGTTCGTCGGGGATATCGGCCCCTACGCAATTTTTCCGTACCTGTTCGTAGGGGGCGGCGTCCCCGACGCCCCGCACCGGTGCGCGCAGCAAGTACGGCGTACCTCTTCGTAGGGCGGGGTGCCCTCACCCCGCCGTGCGGTGAACGCGAGCACTTCCGCCACGCGGCGCACCAAAGCCTCCCTTGTGTAAAGGCACCCCAGTGCTCACACTGGGGCGTGCACAGCTGAGGTGGCGCGAAGCGCCGGAGGGATTGACCCAAGATGGTGCGGTGGTAAGCTGATGGATGCTACGGCGGCATAGCTGCCGAGATCGGCACGAAAAACATGCCACTGGCATGTTTTCTTTACGTGCCGACAATCCCCCAGTCAGCCTTACGGCTGACAGCCCCCTTTGCACAAGGGGGCCTTTTTTCGGGTGCGGTGAAAACTTGCTGGATACTACGGTGGCAAAACACCCGACTACTCCGCCTCCACCCCCACAGACACCCCGATCTCCTCGCGACACTCCGCCGCCAACGTCACCAGCAGGTATTCCCCCTGCCGCGCCGTGGAAAAGCGGGTGCCGGTCACCGTGCCGCCCTCGGTCAGCATCGTGTCCAATTGGGCCAGCAGCTGGGCCTCGCCCTCGGCCTTGGCCTGGGCGGCGGTGCGCTCCACCGTTCGGGTGTCCCACCGCGTGACCTGCTCCACCGCCAGCGTCACCGGCAGCCGCAGGCCAAAGGGCAGGGTCAGTGGTCGATACGTCACTATTTTATCACAACCCGCCCCCAACATGCTACCCCTTCCGTATAAATTTATCCGCTGTTTTCCCAGATCCAGCGCCGCGCGCTTCACGCTGCGGGCCGTCTGGTACTTCTCCTCCACGCAAAGGGGCACCTGCACCGACAGCTCATACCACGTTCGGGCATATACCCGCCCCCTGCCCGACATGAACCGCACCCCGCCGGAGCGGGAATCCGCCACGCCGGAGATCAGCAGCTGTCCCTTTGTCACCGTGGAGCCCGCCATCACCAGCGCCTGGCCGTCCAGCGCCTCCACGCGCTCCACCAGTCCGTCCCGCGCCGCCACCACGTTGGACAGCTCGCCGCTGTCGGCAATCTCCGGCGGCCGCTTTCGCTCCACCACCTGCACATGGGCGGTGCATCCCTTGATGTTCACCGACAGCCACGAGATGTCCCGCAACTCCAGCAGCACATGGTTGCGCAGCTCCTCCTGATCGAAGCTCAGCGACCGCGTGCCGATGGTCACGCCGTTCTGCTCCAGCGCCCGCAGGATCTTCTCCGTGGGCACCGTCTCGTTGCCCGTCACCTGAAAGTCCCAGATAAAGGTGCTGCCGTACCAGAACAGCACCACCATCAGCGCCGCCGCGCCCCACAGCACGTACCGTCGCCGCAGCCGCCGCGCCGCCTCCGCCGCACCCCGCTCCTCCAGCCGCGTCAGCACCGCGCCGCACTCCGCCGCGGCCTCCTCCAGCGCCGCCGCCCCCTGTCGGGTGGTGTACAGGGTAAAGCGCTCCGCCGTCTGCCACGTCACCCCCCAAAAGGGGATGCCGTATACCCCGCACAGGTTCAGCACCCGTTCCGGCGCCGGACTTTCACATTGCAGCAGCACGCTGCCCCGCAGATAATTCCATACCTTTGCGTACATCGTCACTCCACCAGCTCGATTTTTTCAATGACCCCGTCGATCCGCAGCTCCTGCTCCGTCATGGCCTGCAATTGCAGCCCCCGCCCCGTGATACGCACCACCACCGACCCGCCGTTGATGTCCACCGCCTCCGTGGTATACCCCAGCACGCCCCTGTGGCGATCCATGTAAAAGGCGTGGTTCCCCAGCAGCTCCATCCGCGGGATGTCCGGCGCCAGCACCGGCGGCAGATCCAGCCGGTCGGCGGCCTCCAGCCCCTTTTGTGCCAGCCGTTTCCGCAGGCTCTCTCCCATCGTCCTCACCTCTGTGGATGTCTATGCGCCGCCGCGGGAAAACTTGCCTGTCCGGTATGTCCCACACCGCCGCCGCATAAGCTGTTGCGAGGTGAGGAAAGTGGTAAGAACCATCAAACAGGCCGCCGTGTCGGCGGCGCTGCTGGCGCTGATGGCGCTGTTGCTGCGGCACAACGCCGCGGTGGGTCAGGCGGTGCGCCAGGGGCTGCTGCTGTGCGGCACATCGGTGATCCCGTCGCTGTTTCCCTTCCTGGCGGCGGTGTCGCTGGCCGTGGCCTGCGGCCTGTTTGATTTTTTGCGGCGGCTGTATCTTCCGGTGGGGGCCGCCGTGTTCCTGCTGGGCGCCGCGGGGGGCTATCCCATGGGGGCGCGGACGGCGGCGGAGCTGTATCGGGCAGGGACCATCTCCCGCCCCCGGGCGGAGGGACTGCTGACCTTCTGCAACAACGCGGGCCCCGCCTTCATCCTGTCCATCGCGGGTGTGGGAATATTTGGAAATCAAAAGATCGGCTGGGTCCTGTACGGGATCCATGTCCTGTCCGCCCTGCTGGCAGGCGGTCTGCTGCTAAGAGGATTCGGTGAAACGGGAAGCGGGGGCAATAAGGGGGCAATAACGCCCGTTTATGTACCAATAACCCCCGTTAATGTACCTTTTTCCCCCGCGGTTTTTGTGTCAATTCTGCGAAATACCGCCCTTACGATGGTGAACATCTGTGGATTCGTCATCTTTTTCCTGGCGCTGACCACCCTTTTCCGGCAGCTTTGGCCCGTTGTTCCCCCGCCGCTCTTCGGGATATTGGAGCTGACGGTGGGCATCTCCGCCCTGAAAAACGACGCCGTCTCCTTTTGTGCCGCCGCCGCCCTGCTGGGCTGGGGCGGCCTGTCCGTCCACTGCCAGACGGCGGCGGTGCTGGAGGGCACCGGCCTGTCCCTGGGGCGGTATCTGCTGGCAAAGGCGCTTCAGGCCGTGGTTTCCGCCCTACTGGCCCTGGCGGTGTGCCGCTTTTTGTTTTAGCGAAAAAAATACGTGCAAATCCAGCCCCGACGCGCTATAATAGGGGAAAATACGATCCCAAAGAGGAGGGATAGCATGCGTATCACCGTAAAAGTCGGCACCTCCACCCTGGCCCACGCCACAGGGCGGCTGAATATCCAGCGGATGGAGAAGCTGTGCAAAGTCCTCAGCGACCTGAAAAACGCGGGACACGAGATCATTTTAGTGTCCTCCGGCGCCATCGGCATGGGCGTGGGCAAGCTGAACCTGCCGGGGCGGCCCAAGGATATGCCCACCAAGCAGGCGGCCGCCGCCGTGGGCCAGTGCGAATTGATGTACACCTATGACAAGCTGTTCAACGAATACAGCCACACCGTGGCCCAGGTGCTGCTGACCGGCGAGGACGTGAAAAACGAGCATCGCAGCCGCAACATGCGCAACACCATCTTCCGGCTGCTGGAGCTGGGGGCGCTGCCGGTCATCAACGAGAACGACGCCGTGGCCACCGACGAGATCGGCGTGGAGAACACCATCGGCGAGAACGACACCCTGTCCGCCATTGTGGCGGCGGCGGTGGGGGCGGATCTGCTGATTTTGCTGAGCGATATTGACGGCCTGTATGACAGCGATCCCCACAAGAATCCGGACGCGAAGCTCATCAGCATTGTGGCGGCCATCGACGACCACATCCTTTCTCTGGGGGGCGGCAGCGGCTCGGCCCTGGGCACCGGCGGCATGGCAACGA
This sequence comes from uncultured Oscillospiraceae bacterium, assembly GCA_934573935.1. Lineage (GTDB taxonomy): Bacteria > Bacillota > Clostridia > Oscillospirales > Oscillospiraceae > Vescimonas. Next base: position 32,733 of record CAKTMO010000002.1, read on the forward strand.
AGCTGCACGCCGCCCAGGTGGCCACGGCGGCAGGCTGCGAAATGGTCATCGCCAACGGCCAGCGGCCGGAGCTTCTATACGACATCGTGGCGGGCGCGCCGGTGGGCACCCGCTTTCTGGCAAAGGAGGAGAAGTGACATGACCACCATTGACATTCTGAAAAAAACAAAAGCAGCGTGGAAGAGCATCTGCAACGCCTCCGCCGAGACGAAAAACACCATGCTGCTGGCCATGGCCGACAGTCTGGAGCGGAACCGCGCCCTGATTTTAGTGGAAAACCGCGCGGACATGGACGCGGCGCGGGGGCATATCTCCGACGTGATGCTGGACCGGCTCTATCTGGATGAGAAGCGGCTGGCCGGTATGGCGGAGGGCGTGCGGGCCATCGCGGCGCTGCCGGATCACACGGGGCGCATCTTGTCGGAGGTACACCGGCCCAACGGCATGACCATCTATAAAAAGCAGGTGCCTCTGGGGCTGGTGTCCATCATCTATGAGAGCAGGCCCAACGTCACCTCCGACGCGGCGGCGCTGGCGCTGAAGAGCGGCAACGTGTGCATGCTGCGGTGCGGCAAGGAGGCCTATCGCTCCGCCCACGCCATTGTAAAGGCGCTGAAGGAGGGCATCACCGCCGCGGGCGGTGATGCCGACATCCTGAACATCACCGAGGACATCAGCCGCCAGAGCGCCGCGGACATCATGACCGCCAAGGGGCTGGTGGACCTGCTGATCCCCCGGGGCGGCGCGGGGCTGATCCGCTCCTGCGTGGAGAACGCCACGGTGCCCTGCATCGAGACGGGCACCGGCATCTGCCATGTGTATGTGGACGCGTCCGCCGACCTGGAGATGGCGCTGCGGATCGTGGTGAACGCCAAGACCAGCCGTCCCTCCGTGTGCAACGCGGAGGAGGTGCTGCTGGTGCACAGCGCCGTGGCGGAGCGGTTCCTGCCCATGCTGAAACAAGCGGTGGTGGACGACCGTGCCGCGATGGGGCAGGTTCCCGTGGAGCTGCGGCTGGACAGCCGCGCGGCGGCCATTATTTCCGGCACGCCTGCGGGGGAGCGGGACTTTGACACGGAGTTTCTGGACTATATTCTGGCGGTCAAGGTGGTGGACAGCGTGGACGAGGCTATCGCCCACATTCTGGCCCACTCCACGGGGCACAGCGAGTGCATCGTGACAGAGAACGCGGAAAACGCGGAGCGGTTCGTCAACGAGACCGACAGTGCGGCGGTGTATGTGAACGTGTCCACCCGTTTTACCGACGGGGGCGAGTTTGGCCTCGGCTGCGAGATGGGTATCTCCACCCAGAAGCTCCACGCCCGCGGCCCCATGGGGCTGGACGAGCTGAGCACGTACAAGTACATTGTACGGGGGGATGGGCAGATACGGTGATTGCAAAAGAAGAGAGCCGTTTTACGGCTCTCTTTTTTTGCAGAGAAGAGTGAAAAGAGAAGAGCTGCAATGCCGCCGAAGGCGGCATGTTCTTTATATGTGCCGCGGAGCGGCACACTACTTCTTTTCGCTCTTCACTCTTTACTTTTCTCTCTTATTTGATGCCAAATAGGCGTTTTCCGTTTTTCAGGGTCAGTTGGGCCATTTCTTCGGTGGTGGTGCCTTTGATTTCGGCGAGCTTTTCGGCGATGTGGAATACGTTGCGGGAGTCGTTGCGTTTGCCACGCAGGGGGACGGGGGACATGTAGGGGGAGTCTGTTTCGATGAGGATGCGGTCCAGGGGGGCCATTTCCGCCACGGCCACCGCCTTGCGGGCGTTTTTATAGGTGACGGGACCGTCAAAGCCCAGATACCAGCCCAGGGCCAGCAGCTCCTCCGCCATTTCCACACTGCCGGAGTAGCAATGGAAGACGCCGCGAAGGGCGGGATACGCCTTAACGATGGACAGGGAGTCGCCGTGGGCGTCGCGGTCGTGGAAGATGACGGGCAGGTCCAGCTCCTGCGCCAAGGACAGCTGGGCGCGGAGCACCTGCTGCTGGAAATCGTGGGGCGGGTTTTCCGGCCAGTAGTAGTCCAGGCCGATCTCGCCGATGGCCACCACCTTGGGCTGTTGGGCCAGCTGGCGGAGGACGTCGATATGCTCTGGAATGAAATCGCCGCAGTTTTCGGGGTGGATGCCCACGGCGGCGTAGACATGGGGGTGGCGCGCCGCCAGCGCGATGGCGGCACGGGAGGAATCCAGCGTGCAGCCGGGGTCGATCACCAGACCGTCAAAGGCAGCAAGCACTGCGTCGCGGTCGGCGTCGAAGGCCTCGTCGTCATAGTGGGCGTGGGTGTCGAACAGCGTCATAGCAGCTCTGCCTTTCCCATGGCGGTGGCGTCGATATACTGCGCCTTCAGCTCACGCAGGCGGGCCATATGGGGCTGCTGCATATGGATGCGCTGGTGCTCCTCGGTCTCCCACTGCTCGATGAGCAGCACCACGTTCTCCTCCTGGGCGGAGAAGTAGTAGTCATAGCGGATGCAGCCCGCCTCGGCGCGGATGGCGGTGAGGATGCCCTCGGACACGATGGTGCGGACGTAGTTTTCGCGGCAGCCGGGCTTGGCGGTGTATTTTACGTATAGGGTCAACATAATGAAATCACGCTCCTTTGAGGGTCATTTTACCCCAAAGGAGCGTGATTGTCCATATTAGTTTAGGCTTTGACGAAGTTGGGTACTGTTTTTTGTTGTAGGGGCGGACGACTCTGTCCGCCCGCCCGACAACGGGTCAGCCCCTACAAAGTTCTATTGATCGTCCTCTATTTCAGCAGAGCTTGGCGCCGGCGGGTACGCTGTCGTCGATGATCATCAGGTTTACCTTCTCCTCGCCCTTCTCCTTGTGGACGGCGGAGATCAGCATGCCGTTGCTGGGGATGCCCATCATCTTCCGGGGCGGCAGGTTCAGGATGGCCATGACGGTCTTGCCGATGAGCTGCTCCGGCTCGTAGTAATGATGGATGCCGGATACGATGATGCGGTCGGTGCCGGAGCCGTCGTCCAGGGTAAACTTCAGCAGCTTGTCGGACTTCTTGACGGCCTCGCAGTTCTTGATCTTCACGGCGCGGAAATCGGACTTCAGGAAGGTGTCGAAGTCCACCTCCTGCTGCACATAGGGCTCCAGCTCGATGGCGGGCAGGGCGGCCTTTTTCTGGGCCTCCTGCATGGCTTCCAGCTCCGCCAGGGCCTTTTCGGTGTCCACGCGGGGGAACAGGTTCTCGCCCTTGGCCACCTGCGCCTCGGCGGACAGGGCGCCCCAGACGTTGGCCTTGTCCCAGGTGTGATCCGCGGCGGAGGCGCCGATCTTCTCGAAGATCTTGTCGCAGCTCTCCGGCATCACGGGGGTCAGCAGGGTGGTACAGACGCGGATGGTCTCCAGCAGGTTATAGAGGACGGTGGCAAGGCGGGCGCGCTTGCTCTCGTCCTTGCCCAGCACCCAGGGAGCGGTCTCGTCGATATACTTGTTGGCGCGGTCGATGACCTTGAAGACCTCGTCCAGACCGTTCTGGAGCTGGAGCTTGTCCATCTCGGCCTCGTAGCGGTCGCGGAGGGCGCAGACGGTCTTTTTCAGGTCGCAGTCCTCGGGGGCGTCCTCGCGGTCGGCGGGCAGCTTGCCGCCGAAATACTTCTCCACCATGCCGGTGGTGCGGCTGACCAGGTTGCCCAGCTTATTGGCCAGATCGGTATTGATGGTGGAGATCAGCAGCTCGTTGGAGAAGTTGCCGTCGGAGCCGAAGGGGAAGGTGCGCAGCAGGAAGAAGCGCAGAGCGTCCACGCCGAACATCTCGGACAGGGCGTAGGGATCGACGACATTGCCCTTGGATTTGGACATCTTGCCGCCGTCGATCACCAGCCAGCCGTGGCCGTAGACATGCTTGGGCAGGGGCAGGCCCATGCTCATCAGCATGGCGGGCCAGATGATGGAGTGGAACCGGACGATCTCCTTGCCCACGATGTGGTAATCGGCGGGCCAGTACTTGTCGAAATCGTGATACTTGTCGTTATACAGGCCCATGGCGGTGCAGTAGTTGAACAGGGCGTCCACCCACACGTAGACCACGTGGCCGGGGTCGAAGTCCACGGGGATGCCCCAGGAGAAGCTGGTGCGGCTGACGCACAGGTCCTCCAGGCCGGGCTTGATGAAGTTATTCACCATCTCGTTGACGCGGATGCGGGGCTGCAGGAAGTCGGTGTCCTCCAGCAGATGCTGCACGCGGTCGGCGTACTTGCTCAGGCGGAAGAAATAGGCTTCCTCCTCGGCGTCGTGGACCTCGCGGCCGCAGTCGGGGCATTTGCCGTCCACCAGCTGGCTCTCGGTCCAGAAGGACTCGCAGGGGGTGCAGTATTTGCCCTTGTAGGCGCCCTTGTAGATGTCGCCGTTGTCGTACATCTTCTTAAAGATCTTCTGGACGGCTTCGCAGTGGTAGTCGTCGGTGGTGCGGATGAAGCGGTCGTTGGAGATGTTCATCAGCTTCCACAGGTCGCGGACGCCGCGAGGGCCGTCCACGATGCGGTCCACGAAGGCCTGGGGGGTCATGCCGGCCTCCTGGGCCTTGGTCTCGATCTTCTGGCCGTGCTCGTCGGTGCCGGTGAGGAACATGACGTCGTAGCCCTGCAGGCGCTTATAGCGGGCGATGGCGTCGGTGGCCACGGTGCAGTAGCTGTGGCCGATGTGGAGCTTGTCAGAGGGGTAGTAGATGGGGGTGGTGATATAAAACGTCTTCTTTTCCATGGGGATATCTCTCCTTTTCCGCCGCCCCAAATGGAAGGGCGGCTTACATTATTTTTCCTGCTTTTTTCAGAGGGTATGCAAAAATAAAACGCCCCTGACATCATGTCAAGGGCGACTTGAACACATCGCGGTACCACCTTGCTTCGCGCCGCCCTTGCGGACGGGGCCTTATGGGGTGCAGCCACACCCCCGCGCGGTAACGGGCGCCTCCCGTTCCGGCCTGACGGGACGTGCCCCTCGGCCGGACGGCTCCTGAGCCATGTTCGCCGGTGCTCGCCGCGTCCGCTTTCACCTGTTCGGACTCTCTTGTGGCGGGAGGGGCCGGTTACTCTCTCATTCACTGCCTTTGGTCGCATTTTTCGGTATCATACCGCAAAATATCGAGTTTGTCAACCGTTGGGGCGGTTTTCTGTATAAAATCACGCTTTACAGGGGCGAAAATCTCTTGTATAATATGGGTTGGAAATTTTTTATGGTGGCGAATTACCATACACACAGGAGGAACAAAAAATGTCTTTCAAGATCCTTGTTATCAACCCCGGTTCCACTTCCACCAAGATCGGCGTCTATGAGGACGAGACGCTGCTGTTTGACAAGACCCTGCGTCACAGCGCCGAGGATATCGCACAGTTCAACTCCATCCCCGCCCAGAAGGACTGGCGCTGCCAGCTGGTGCTGAAGGCGCTGCGGGAGGAGAATTTTGACATCAACACCCTGAGCGCCGTTTCCGGCCGCGGCGGTCTGCTGCGTCCCATCCGCGGCGGCACCTACGCCGTCAACGACAATCTGGTGAACGACTGCACCATCGGCGTGCAGGGCCAGCATGCCTCCAACCTGGGCGGCATCATCGCCCGCGAGATCGGCGATTCCCTGGGTATCCCCTCCTACATCGTTGACCCCGTGGTGGTGGACGAGCTGGCCGACGTGGCCCGCTATGCCGGTCATCCCCTGTTCCAGCGCGTCAGCATTTTCCACGCCCTGAACCAGAAGGCCGTTGCCAAGCGCTATGCCAAGGAGCAGGGTAAGAACTACGAAGATCTGAACCTGATCGTGTGCCATCTGGGCGGCGGCGTCTCCATCGGCGCCCACTGCCACGGCAGCGTCATCGACACCCAGAACGCTCTGGACGGCGACGGCCCCTTCTCCCCCGAGCGTTCCGGCTCTCTGCCCACCGGCCAGCTGGTAAAGCTGTGCTGCAGCGGCAAGTATACCGAGGCGGAGCTGAACCGCATGCTGTCCGGCCGCGGCGGTCTGGTGGCCTACACCGGCTCCAACGACATGCGCTATCTGCTGGCGGAGGCCGCACACGACAAGAAGATCGCCGGTGTGGTGGAGGCCTTCCACTATCAGATCGCCAAGGAAGTGGGCGCGATGGCTGTTGTCATGAAGGGCAAGGTGGATCAGATCATCCTGACCGGCGGCATTGCCTACGGCAAGGAGACCGTGGACGCCATCAGCGAGATGGTGGACTGGATCGCGCCCATCACCGTGTACCCCGGCGAGGACGAGCTGCTGGCGCTGGCCCAGGGCGCGCTGCGGGTGCTGCGGGGCGAAGAGAAGGCCCAGGAGTATCGCCGTCCCCGTCCCACCGAGGCGTAAGTTACCCCGTATTTTTCAAGGACGCCCGACGGCATTGGCTGTCGGGCTCCTTTTCCCTTATCGAAAAGGAGGTTTTTCAATGTTTATCAGCAACGACATCCGCTATATCGGCGTGAACGACCATCAGGTGACGCTGTTTGAGGGGCAGTATGACGTGCCCCTGGGCATGGCCTACAACTCCTATGTGATCCTGGACGAGAAGATCGCCGTGATGGACACGGTGGACGGGCATTTCAGTGGGGAATGGCTGGCCAATCTGGCGGCGGCGCTGGAGGGCCGGACGCCGGACTATCTGGTGGTGCAGCACATGGAGCCAGATCACAGCGGCAGCATCGCGCCCTTTATGGAGGCCTATCCCGCCGCCGTGGTGGTGGCGTCCCAGGCGGCGTTCCGGATGATGCAGCAGTTTTACGGCAGCGACTACGCCGACCGCCGCGTGGTGGTGGGCGAGGGCGACACGCTGGCGCTGGGCCGCCACACCCTGACGTTCCTGACGGCGCCTATGGTACACTGGCCGGAGGTGATCGTCACCTATGACAGCGCGGACAAGGTGCTGTTTTCCGCCGACGGGCTGGGCAAATTCGGCGCGCTGGACGTGGAGGATCCTGAGGGCTGGGCCTGCGAGGCGCGGCGGTATTACTTCGGCATCGTGGGCAAGTTCGGCGCACAGGTGCAGGCGCTGCTGAAAAAGGCAGCGGGGGTGGACATCCAGACGGTGTGTCCCCTGCACGGCCCCGTGCTGACGGGGGAGGCGCTGGCGGAGGCCCTGCGGCTGTATGACATCTGGTCCCGCTACGACGTGGAGAGCGAGGGCGTGATGATCGCCTACGCCTCGGTATACGGCAACACGGAGAAGGCGGCGGAGCTGCTGGCAGAGCAGCTGAAGGCGCTGGGCTGCCCCAAGGTGGCGGTCACCTGCGTGCAGCGGGACGACTGGGCCGAGGCGGTGGAGGATGCTTTCCGCTACGGCAAGCTGGTGCTGGCCGCGCCCACCTATAACGGCTTCCTGTTCCCCGCCATGCGGGAGTTTATCCAGCATCTGACGGAGCGGAACTATCAGAACCGGCAGGTGGCTTTCATCGAAAACGGCTCCTGGGCACCCATGGCGGCCAAGGAGATGAAGAAGCTGCTGGAGGGCTGCAAAAACGTGACGTTGGGCAGCACCGTCACCATCCGCTCCGCCATGACGGCGGAGACGCCGGCGCAGCTGAAGGCGCTGGCGGAGGAACTGATGTAACGCGCATTTGACCAAAAAAGATCCCCGACCGGTGGTCGGGGATCTTTTTTTACATATTGTGGATGTCGTTCAACAGCTCGTCCAGGGACATTTCGTCCACTTTTTTGCCGCTGTCGGGGGCAGCGGGAGGCTCGGCGCTCTGGCGCTGGGCCTCCTGGGCGGCGGCCTGACGCTGGGCCATCTCCTGCCGCATCTTGGCGGACAGGTCCTCCACGAAGGGGCTGGTGAGGGTGTCGTCGGACACCTTGCCGCCCTGGAGGGCGGGGGCGGCCTTTACCGGCGGCTGGGGCCGCGGGGGCTGGGACGCCGCCTTCTGGACGGGGCGCTGGGGCGGCGCGGTTTTGGCGTTGTGATGCTGGGGCTGCTGGGGCTGACGGGGCACATTCCGATCCGCGCGGGGCGGGCGGGGCGGCTGGGGCGGCGTATCGTCGTCATCGTCATAGTCGTCGCCGCCGTGGCCGATACGGCCCAGCAGGAAGCCCACCAGCAGCAGGATCACCACCAGCAGCGCCGCGCCGATGATCAGGGCGGTGGTGGTGGCCATCTCGCCCACCAGGGGCAGGGTCACCGTCATGGGGACGGAATAGGTGGGGGGCTCAGGCGGGATGTTGGGGTCGATGATCTCCATGGTGGGGATGATGCCCTCGTACTTGGGCATGCGGTACACATGGACGGTATAGGTCTGGGTGGTGGCGCCGTCCTCCGCCGTGCAGGTGACGGTCATGACGTTGTCACCCTCCTGGCTGAGTTGCATGGTGGCCTCGGTGACCTTCAGGGCTTTTTCATCCTTTGCCACGCCGGAGAGGGTGGCGCTGCGGGTCTCATAGGGGACATAGGCCACGTAATCCGTCACCGCGCCGGAGAAGGTGGGGCTGAGACTGCCCACGTCCAGCGTCAGCTCCTTGAGCATGGCGTCGGTGCTGGGCTTGTAGTTGGGGTCCTGCTCACGGGTGGCGGTGATGGTATAGGTCTTGGTGGCGCCGGTGGCGGCGGTGCAGGTGACGGTGACGGTATTGCTGCCCACCACCAGCTTGTTGCCGTTGACACTGACCTTGGCCGCGCCGTCCGCCGCCTTATAGCTGAGGTTCAGGGACTCCACCGAGTAGGGGACGGTGACGCTGTAATAGGTAGTACCCTTGGCGAAGGCGGGGCTGAGAGAGGCGTCGGCGCAGCTGAGGGACGCCAGGTCGCAGTTGCTGCTGAGGGGGGCGTCCACCTTGCCGTTCCAGGCGGCGTTGGAGAGGGATTCCTCCTTGGTGCCGTCGGTCACGACGATGTTGGTGAAGCTGGCGGTCAGGGCAGCGCCGCTGGCGGCGCTGCTTTTGACGCGGAAGGTAACGGACAGGACGCCGGTGCTGGAGTTAATGGGGTTATTGACGCCGTACAGCACGAACTTCATGTTGCTGCTGTCCATGGTCCAGCCGCTGATGACCTGGTCGTAGTTGGTCAGCTCCAGGACGGAGCTGTCGTAGCTGAGGGTGGCCTCGACGCCCATGATGTTGCTGCCGGAGACGTTGAGGGTCAGCTTGACGGTGCTGCCAGCCTGGACGGCGCTGCTGCCGCTGAGGGCGGCGCTGGCCGCCTCGGCCCGCTGGGGCAGCAGGGCCAGCACCACCAGGGCCAGCGTCAGCAGGAGCTTTGCCAGGAAAGAGGTTTTGTGTTTCATGACGGGTTCCTCCTATCAACTCACAGTGTCCTTGCCGACAATGACGCGGGCGGCCTTGACGACGTCGGTAATGGAGATGGCGCCGTCGTCGTTCAGGTCGGCGGCTTCCTTATAGGCACCGGTGAGGCTGGTCTTGCCCACCAGGTGGGACTGCAGCGACACCAGGTCGATGATGGTGATCTTTCCGTCGCCGTTCAGATCGCCCTTGACCACCAGGATGTAGGTCTGTCCGCCGACCTGAGCCGTCATGCCGGTGGCCAGCGGCGTATCGTCGGAGACCACCAGGTCGCCGTCATAGACGGTGACGTTGCGGCCCAGCTGGGAGGCGGTGGCGCCGGGGGTCAGGCCGGGCCAGTAGTCGCCGTCGGTGGTCTGGCCCAGGGGGATGGCGGTGTAGACGGGGCTGAAGGTCATGTTCTTGCTCTCCATGACGGTCTTGCCCTCGGTATAGCCGTCCCAGTGGCTGAAGCGGTAGGCGTTTTTGCCGTCAGGCGCTTTGGCGGGGGCGGTGCGGGGGGCGGGGATCAGCTCGCCCTCGGCCACGGTGCCCACCATGTAGGTATCGCCGTCGGCATCCAGGAAGGTATAGGTATAGGTATCGGCATAGTGGGCGTACAGGGTCAGGTCGGCGGCAATGACCTTGTTACCGGACATGATCTGCTCGCCGCCCACAGGATCGGTGAACCAGCCGATGAAGGAGTAGCCGTTCTTTCTGGCGGAGGGCAGCTTGCCATAGACGATATCGTCCAGGGAGACGGTCTTGGTGGCGCTGCCCTGGAGGGTGCCGCCGTTGGCGTCGAAGGTGACGGTGTAGGTATCCTCCGTGCGGATGGGACCGCTGCTTCTGCCCACGGTGAAGCTGGATTCCACTAAGGTGAAGCTCTTGCCACCGGCCTCGGCGGTCAGGGTGAAGGTATAGCTGCCTTCGCTCAGGTTGCTGTAGGCCACGGAATCGTCCAGATTCATCAGGTCATAGGCGGTGTCGTTGGGGCGGGCGGAGGCGCTGATGGTGGTCCGGCCCGCGCGGGTGGTGACGGAAATGCTGATCCTGTCGATGGGGACAGAGCAGGCCACCACACCGCGCACGGGGAAGGAGGACGCGCCGTAGGCCAGCGTGTTATTCTCGCCGGGGTAGATGACGCCCTGCAGGGAGAAGTCGGCGCTGCTGTCGGCCACGGGGACGGGCTGCCAGGCGGCGACGACGCCGTCGGTGCCGCTGACCATGACCAGACTACTCTCCTGATAGCTGAGATATGTACCGGTGGCCACATTTTTCAACAGCTGGCCGCTGCCGGAGGCGCTGCCCACCAGCTCCCACTTCTGGGAGTCGGAGGTGCTGGGGGTCTCCATGGAGACGCCGCTGCGGCCCGCGGACAGGCGCAGGGTCTTATTGTTGACCACGGCGGACAGGGTATAGAAGCCGCCTTCAAAATACGTCAGGGTGAAGGTGCGGGCGGAGGCGGCGCTGTGGACATCCACATTGCCGCGGTCATCGGCGGACAGGCTCATGCGCTGGTCGCCGCTGAGGAGGATGCGGTAGCTGCCGTCGGCCTGGTGGGCGGTGCGGTTGTTCATCAGCATCACCAGGGCGTCGGCGGGCTCGCGGACGCGCAGGCGGGTGTAGACGCCCATCTGCACATCGCCGGAGCAGCCGTAGTAATAGCGCAGGATCTTGCCGGTGGTGCCGTATTTGTCGGCGGTGGTGCCGGACATGGTCTCGCCGGTCTTGCCGTTTTCGGCGCGCAGCTCGGCGGCGCTGACCAGGCGGCCGGATTCGTTATAGATGGCCTGGATGATCTCGCTCTCCGGCTGGTTGGCAAAGCCGCCCAGGGCGGCGAAAGCCCGCTGGATCAGGGAGTAGGCGCCGTCCACGCCGTGCTGGACGGCACGGCTCCAGAACACGTTCTTCAGGGCCACGGAGTAGTTTTCGATATCAAAGCCGGCGGTATTGCGCTCGACCGCGTCCACCAGGGGGGTATAAAAGGTGGCCTGGGTATAGTCGAACTGGGCCTGGGCGAAGGTGCCGCGGTATTCCTCATAGACCCAGCGCCAGACGTTGTCGAAGTTGGTGCCGTAGCCGGAGATGGGATAGGTATACGCCTCCACCAGATCGCTGCCGAACTGGTTGTACCAGGGGTTGTCGCTGTTGACGCACCACTGGGCGAACTTGTAGGGCGTGTTGGAGGCACTGGCAAACATGTACATACCATAGGACTTGCCGCCGGGGTCACCGTCCACGGAGGAGACGTAGCCGGGGCCGTCGGAGGCGTCGCCCACCTCGTAATAGCGGCTCAGGTCGTCGTAATCGGCGCGGTTCCACTGGTGGGCGGTCTCCGCGATGGTGTGGATGAGAAAGCCGCTGCCCACCAGGCCCAGCACGATGGCAAAGCTGAGCAGCAGGGCGGTTCCCTTTTTCAATAGCTTCATAGCGGTTTTTCCTCACTCTCCGTCAGAATAGCGGCAATGCAAAGGGAGGGCGGGCACAATGCCTTTCCACCGATTTACAGAATCTTAGTCATAATGCAGTATACCATCCGCGGGCAGGCTTGTCTATGGCAAATGCGAAAAAAACACAAAAAATTGGGGAATTTTGTCGTGCGGACACTATATTTGGGGAGACTTACCGCCGGTGCGACGGCGGGGCGGTGGAAAATGCTGGCAGAAGGCAAACGGACAGGGGCGGCGGAAAAGGGCTTGCCTTTTGGGCGGGGGTATAGTAAAATATGGTATGTACAACCGCATAGGAATGAAGGCCTTTTGTCCCATGGGACAAAAAATTTTTCCGGAGGAAAAATTTGCGGCGGTGCGGATATTTATCATACGGAGGAGGAACGTCTATGAGAAAGATGATGGCAGCTTTGCTGATGGCGCTGTGCATGATGCTGAGCCTGCTGCCGGTGACGGCGCTGGCCATGGAGCCGGAGGCGGCAGGCGACGGCTTTGTGGCCCTGAACGGCACGGAGGGGACGCCGGTGGCGGCTCCGGTGGTGCAGAGCGGGGCGGAGATGCCGGTCGTTGAGGTGGATGTTAGCGGCGCGGATGTCACGAATGAGGATTATGAGATCAACAGCAGCATGATCAAGATTCGTAAGCCCGGCAAACTCTACAAATTAACCGGCTCCACTACCAAGGACATTCGTTTTTGGGGCAGTCATGATCTCGACAACAAAAAAGAGTTCTATCTGTGTCTGAACGGTGTTACTACCGGTGCCATTGGTGCTTACAGCGATCCGGATGGCATGACGCTGTCTGTTGAAGTTGCCGCGGGTACGACCAATACGGTCGCCAGACTGAACGCGGTGAATTTGACTATCTTTGGCAGTGGTACGCTGAATGCTTCTTCTCTTGGCATTACAGAATCGAAGGCCGTACCTAATGTATTAACGATCACGGATACCACAATCAATGTGAATGTCAGTCGGAATTCCGACACCTGGCACGGCACATGCGTGCTGACGGGTTCTGCTGATGTTACTTACACCGGCAACGGAAACTACGCTCCTCTTCAGGTAGGTGAGTCCGGCTGTGCAGGATGTTGCTCCCTGACCATTGAAGATCACGCCAAACTTCGCTGCCTGCAACCTGGCACAGCGGTTCCCGCATATTCCGTTAATGGCTTGGAGACGTTTGGCTCCGCCAGTATCACCGTAAAGGGCAATGGCTATCTGAAAGCCGAGGGACGTGACAGCACGAGTGGATATGCCGGTTGTGGTATCATGTCCCAGGGTAATATTAGCATCGAGGATAAAGGCACTATCGAAGCAACCGGCTACAATGTAGGGCTGCGCACCAGCGGCAAGGTGTCTGTTAATGGCGGCAAGATCATTGCCACAGGTATTGGAAGCAACGGCATTTATGCTGGCGGCGGTATCGAGATCACGAACGGCGCGTATGTGAAGGCCGAGGGGTATTGGCCCGCGCTGTATGGCGATGGTGACGTCGTTATTAAAAACAGCACCGTGGATGCGATCAGCAATGCAGATACTGCTATCTTTACCAGCGGTTCTAACGAAGATAAAAAAATTGAAATTTCCAACAGCATCGTAAACGTCACCTGCCCCAGCAACCGCTATGGCATTTATGGCATGGGGGGGACAACTGTTGATGGCTGCTGGCTTGTGGCCTCTAACGAATATGCGTTGGGCGGCAGCAGCACTTCCATCACCAACAGTGTGCTGTTCAACGGCAAGGACGGCAAGGTCATTGGCGAGGCGAAGCTGCTGGAGGATGCGGAGATCGCGGAGGGCATGACGCTGGTGGTGCCGGAGGGCACGAAGCTGACTGTGCCGGACGAGATGACGCTGACCAACAACGGCACGATGGACATTCAGGGCGAGGTCGCCAAGGTGGGCAGCGGTGAGACCCTCTGCGGCACTGACGGCGGCAACCACACCATGAAGCACTTCCCCGGCAAGGCGGCCACCAAGACTGCCGAGGGAATGAAGGAGTATTGGCAGTGCCTGCTGTGCGGCAAGACCTTCCTGGATCAGAGCGGCAGCAAGGAGGTCACCGATCCGGCTCAGCTGGTGATCCCCAAGCTGGCGGACAACAACAACGGGAATAACGGCAACAATAGCAACAACGGCAGCCAGCACGTGAACCGCCGCTATCCCGCCAACACGGGCAGCACTACGGCTCCCGCCGACGATGGCAAGAACGTGACCTCCGCCAAGACCGGCGACATGGGCGTGGCTCTGTACGCGGTGACGGCGCTGCTGAGCTTGAGCGGCGGCGCTTGGATGGCACGCAAGCGGAAATAACTTTATCACAGCAAAAAAGCGCCCCGATGGGGCGCTTTTTTGCTGTTGGTTTTTGGGGTGGGCGGGGTAGGACCCCGCCCCTACGCACTTCCACCGCACCCTTCCGTAGGGGCCGACGACTCTGTCGGCCCGACCGTACCGTCTCACGACAACCCCTCCGGCGCTTCGCGCCACCTCCCCTTACACAGGGGAGGCTTTTATTTCGTATGTTGGAAGTGGTTGCGTTCACTGGGCGGCGGGGTGAGGGCACCCCGCCCTACGAAGTAATGCGGTAACCATTTGTTTGTAGGGTGGCCTGCCCTCAGGCCGCCGCGTACAACGATTTATCCTCTGTCGCCACAGCATCCATCAATTATCCACCGCACCTTCAAAAAAGGCCCCCTTGTGCAAAGGGGGCTGTCGAGCGGCAGCGAGACTGGGGGATTGTCGGCACGTTAAAAAAACATGCCGGTGGCATGTTTTTAGTGCCGATCTCGGCAGCTATGCTGCCGTAGCATCCATCAGCTTACCACCGCACCATCTTGTGACAACCCCTCCGTCGCCTGCGGCGACACCTCCCATTACACAGGGGAGGCTTTGGGGTGCTCTATATGACGGAAATGTGTGCGTTCACCGTCAGGGTGAATATCCCAAGGGTACTCGTTCCGCTGCGCTTCACCGCGCAGGTCGTCCGCCCCTACGGAAGTGTGGCGGGTGCCGCGCGGTAAACGGCAGGTGGGGTAGAACCCCGCCCCTACGAATTTTTGCCGCGCCCGTTGCATTCGTCGCGCAGCGGGGTGAGGGCACCCCGCCCTACGGAGGGGAGCGAAGTTATACGCAGAAGCGGGGCTCTGTCTCGCCCCCTGTTCAGGATAAATCCATTGTAAATCACGAGGGAGGGGCAGAGCCCCTCCCCTGCGGATTTTACCGCACTTTTTGCGTTTATCGGGCGTTTTCGGCCCAGTGGTTATCTACCAGTTTATCGAAGTCTACCCATTGATCCTGTGTCAGCTCACCGGCCTGGGTCATGACGGTCTCCAGGCGCTCCAGGGCCTCCTTTTCCATGGTCAGGGGCGTATTCCAGGCGCCGATCTGGCGGTGGCGGGCAGTGACGGCGGTGAGGGTATCCAGCTCCGTATCGGGGAACTGGGCGATGATGGCCTGGGCCACCTCGCGGTCGGTATGGGTATCCACCCAATCCAGGGCGCGGGCGATGGCGCGGCAGAAGGCGGCGATGACGTCGTCATGCTGGGCCGTGTAGCTCTGGGATGCGAAATAGGCGGTATAGGGGATGGCGCCGCTCTCGGCCCCGATGGAGCAGAGGATGTGGCCCTGGCCCGCGTTGACCACCTGGGTGGCGGCGGGTTCGAAGAGGGTAACGTAGTCCCCCTGGCCGCCGGTGAAGGCGCCGGCCATCATGTTGAACTGGACGCTGGTGTCCACGATCACGTCCACCTGGGGCTCCAGGCCGTGCTGGCGCAGGACGTATTCCAGCGTCATTTCCGGCACGCCGCCCTTGCGGCCGCCGATGATGGTCTTGCCCCGCAGGTCCTCCCAGTCGAAGGCCGTGTCCTCGCGGCCCATGAGGAACGCGCCGTCGCAGGCCGTCAGCTGGCCGAAGACCACGGGATAGTCGTCCTTGCCCTGATTGTAAATGTAGACGCAGCTTTCGGGTCCGGCAAGGCCGATGTCGCTCTGGCCGGAGACTACGGCGGTCATGACCTTGTCGGCGCCGCCGCCGTTGGTCAGCTCGATGGCAAGGCCCTCCTCCTGGAAAAAGCCCAGCTCCAGCGCCACATACTGGGGCGCGTAGAACACGGAATGGGTCACTTCGTTCAGGCGGACGGTGGTCAGCGGCTTCTTCGCGGGATCCGACGCGCCGCAGCCGCACAGCAGCGGCAGCAGCATCAGGGCGGCCAGGGCGGCCGCGATGTGTTTTTTCATGCTTTTAACCCCCATACATGATACAATAATTTTTCCACCCACAGCACCAGCCGGTACATGACCACCGCGGCCACCAGCAGCAACAACACGCTGGTCATGACCAGATCCATGTTGAACACCTGGGAGCCGTAGACGATCAGGTAGCCGAGGCCGGAGCGTGAGACAAGAAACTCACCCATGATGACACCCACCCAGGAGAGGCCCACGTTGACCTTCAGGGTGTTGAGCAGCGTGGCGTAGTTGGCGGGAAACACCAGCATCCACAGCAGCTGCCAGCGGCTGGCGCCCATGGCGGCCATCAGCCGTGTTTTCTGGACATCCGTGGCACGGAAGCCCTCGTACATATTGAGAATGGTGACGATCAGCGAGATGGCCAGGGTCATGACGATGATGGCGCCGGTTCCGGCGCCCATCCACACGATGAAGATGGGGCCCAGCGCCGTTTTGGGCAGGGCGTTGAGCACCACCAGGTACGGATCCAGCACGCGGCTGAGGGTGGGCCACCACCACATGGCCACCGCCACCACCGTTCCGGCGGCGGTGCCCAGCAGGAAGCCCACGGCGGTCTCCCAGCAGGAGACGCCCACGTGGATCAGCACATCCCCTGAGCGGCACAGGTTCAGAAATGTGGCGGCGATGCGGCTGGGACTGCTGACGAGAAAGCCGTCGCTGAGTCCCAGGCGGCAGCTGAGCTCCCAAAAGGCGAAAAAGCCCACGAGAAGGGCGATCTGCCACAGGCGTACCCGCCGGTTCTGCCGCCGCAGCTGCCGCAGATACCGGGCACGCTTGGGCGACAGGGGCGATTCATTCACGCAGCTCCAGCTCCTTCCATATGGCGTCGAAATAGCGGGCGAAGGCGGGATTTTCCCGCCGCTTCAGGGGATCCAGGGACCGCAGCTCCCCCATGTCAAAGACAGCCTTGACGGTGGCGGGGCGGCGGGAAAGCACGATCACCCGATCCGACATGCTGACGGCCTCGGAGATATCGTGGGTCACCAGAAGGGCGGTCTTGCCCTCGGAGCGGATGATGCGCCAGATGTCGCCGGACACCGCCAGACGGGTCTGATAGTCCAGGGCGGAGAAGGGTTCATCCAGCAGCAGGATATCCGGCCCTGTGGCCAGGGTGCGGATCAGGGCGCAGCGCTGGCGCATACCGCCGGAGAGCTGGTCGGGCCGCTTGACGGCGAATTCCGACAGGTCGTAGCGTGTCAGCAGTGTCTCCACCCGTTGACGGTGCTGAGGGTCACGGTCGCGGCGGATCTGCAGGCCCAGCATCACGTTATCCCGTATGGAGCGCCATTCAAACAGCTGGTCGCGCTGGGGCATGAAGCCCATGCGGCCATCGGTGCCGGCCACCGGCCGGCCGTACAGCTCCACCGTGCCGCCGTCCAGCGTCTCCAGCCCCGCCAGCACGCCCAGCAGCGTGGATTTTCCGCAGCCGGAGGGCCCCACGATGCTGACGAATTCCCCCTCCGCCACGGAGAAGGTCACGCCGCCCAGGGCCTCCACCTCGCCGTTGCGGGCCTGATACGTCAGGGTGGCGGAGCGCACGGAAATGATTTGGTTCATACGCGCCTCCCTTTTTTGATACGAAACCTTGGGGAGAGAGGTCTCTCCCTGCATCAGTATACGGCGGGCGGGGACGATTGGTTACTCGTTGACATTTCCGGCCCTTTGGTGTACCATGGAAGTACACAATCAACGAGGAGGATGTTCCCATGAAGAAGATCATTTCCACCACCAACGCGCCCGCCGCCATCGGCCCCTATTCCCAGGCCATCGACTGCGGCACCTTTGTTGTGACCTCCGGCCAGGTGCCCTTTGATCCCGCCACCGGTGAGTTCGTTCCCGGTGGCATTACCGAGCAGACCCGTCAGGTGCTGACCAACATCAAGGCCATCCTGACCGAAGCCGGTCTGACCATGGACAACGTGGTGAAGACCACCGTATTTTTGCAGAACATGGGCGATTTCGCCGCCATGAACGCGGTGTATGCCGAGTTCTTCACCGAGGGACAGTATCCCGCCCGCTCCGCCGTGGAGGTGGGCGCGTTGCCCAAGGGCGCGCTGGTGGAGATCGAGACCATCTGCGTGAAGTAAGTTGATACAGCAAAAAAGGACACCCCCGATGGGGTGTCCTTTTTTGCTGTATTGCTTACTGAATGAGATAGCTGCCCTCTGACGGTGCTTCGGTGACGAGGGGCACCAGGCGGGAGGTGAAGTCGAAGCGGGCGGGCAGGGACTGGCGCAGAGCGTCGGCATCGGCGCCCTGTTCCAGATAGATGCGGTCAAAATTCTTCGCCAGCAGGTCTGCGGACAGGCCGAACTCCTCCGACACGGCGCTGCGCAGGACGATGCTGAGCTTCACGTTTTCCGGCAGGTTGGCCCGCAGGCTTTTGACAAAGTCCGTCAGCACCTGCACCCGATCGGTATCCGTCAGGCCGCCGATGGCGCTCAGCTCGCCGGTGGTGGGATAGCTGAAGTAGTCCAGCAGGATCTCGTCAAAGCCCAGAGCGGCGTACTCCTGACACAGCTGAGTGGTATACACCAGCGTCTGGGGATGGCTGGGGTCCAGCCAGGCCATGGCGTCGGCGTCGTACCAGAAGTCGCCGCCCTCCCAGTGGAGGGCCGCGTCGGGATAGGCGCGGACGAAATAGCTGTCGCAGAACACGGACATGCGGGCGACGGCATAGCGGTCCGACGCCAGCAGGGCCTGCAGATTCTCCAGAGAGTTCTCCCGCTCGGCCTCCACCTCTGCGGGGAGCTCCATTGCGGTGTCGTAGGTGATGGCGCCGTTATTGCGCTTGACGGTGATGGCGAAGGCCTCTTCGTTGAAGGCGGCCAGGGTCGCCTGGGGGTCCTGGCGCAGCACGGCGGAGGGCAGCAGCCGCGCCTGGAGGGGCTGGAGGACGGGGGCGTAGCCGTTGTCGATATAATCGATATTCACGTCCTCCCCTGTCACCGGCGGCGTCTCCGGATCGGGCGCGGGCTCCTTTTTGGCAAAAGGCAACTCCACCCGGGCGTGGCCCTGATCGTCATAGACGATATAGTTCTGGATCACCAAAAAGGCCAGTGCCGCCAGGATCACCAGCACCAGCACCACCGCCAGCAGCCGCTTCTGGCGGCGGCTGCGGCCGCGGTAGTTGTGATAGCCCTTGGTCATACTCATGGCTGGATGTTATCCAGCAGGCCCACACGGCGGGCGTGGCGGCCGCCCTCGAACTCGGTGGTCAGGAAGACCTCGGTGATCTTTTTGGCCAGGTTGGGGCCGATGATGCCGGCGCCCATGGCCAGCACGTTGGCGTCGTTATGGCGGCGGGTCATCTCGGCGCTGTAGCTGTCGCCGCACAGGGCGCAGCGGACGCCCTTCACCTTGTTGGCGGACATGGAGATGCCGATGCCAGTGGTGCAGATGACGATGCCCTTGTCACATGCGCCGCTGGCTACGGCGCGGGCCACCTTTTCGCCGTAAACGGGGTAGTCCACGCTTTCGGTGTTGTAGCAGCCGAAGTCCTCAAACTCGTAATCGTGCTCCTCCAGCCAGATAAGGATGTCCTGCTTCAGCAGGTAGCCGCCGTGATCGCAGCCGATGGCAATTTTCATGATGTTTCCTCCTGATGGTCGTCTCTTGATGGTGTATTTCCCTGTTAAAGCGCCTGAAATGAGGGCTTCATCCGGTCAAAGGTGGTGAAATAGCGGAAGCCGCAGCTGCGCAGCAGCTCCTGCCGCGCCTGGACGGCGCAGCCCAGGTGCTGCGCGGTATGGGCGTCGGAGCCGAGGGTGATGATCTCGCCGCCCAGAGAGCGGTAGAGCTTCAATATCTCCGCGTCGGGCAGAGGGGTGTTGCCCCGATTGGTATTGCACTCGATGCCGACACCTTTGGTGATGGCGGTGCGGAGGATCTCCTCCACCTGCGCCATATGGGGACGGAAAGAGAGGTTTTTGTGGCGCATCTCGTTGATGCAGCGCACCGGCAGGGTCAGGTGGCCCAGCACGCTGAAGCGGCCCCACTGGGCCAGCTTCAACTCCTCCTCCAGATAGGCGTCGATGACGGCGTGGTAATAGGCGTCGTCACGGTCGCCGTCGATGTAGAAAAGGTCGAACCAGCCGGTTTCATCGCGGGTCATATGGACGGAGCCGATGACGAAATCCAGCGGCGGCGCGCCGGCCATCTGCTTTTCGGCGCAGTCGAAGCCCAGATAGGCCTCCCCCAACTCGGCCCCCAGCTTCAGGCGGATGCGGTCGCCGTATCGGGCCGCGGCGTCGGCGTACTGCTTTTCCACCGCCGCCCAGTCGAAGGTGTCTGTCCGCAGGTGGGTGGTGCCCCACTGGATGGTATCCACGTGGTCGGTAAAGCAGATCTCGTTCAGGCCCCGGCGGATGCCCTCCGCCGCCATGTCCGCCATGGTCACATGGCCGTCCGGTGAGCAGGAGGAGTGTACATGATAATCAGCCAGGTACATCAGCGTTTCTTTCCAAAGAAGCTCTTACGCTTTTCGTAGTTGCTCTCGCCCAGCAGGTCGCTGAACTTTTTCAGGGCTTCCTTTTGCTCCTTGTTCAGATTTTTCGGGGTCTCGATATTGACGGTGACGTACTGGTCGCCGCGGCCGCGGCCGTTGAGGGCGGGGATACCCTTGCCCCGCAGGCGGAAGACGCTGCCGGTCTGGGTGCCCTCGGGGATATCGTACTTCACCTTGCCGTCGATGGTGGGGATCTCCAGGGTGCCGCCCAGGACGGCCTGGGCATAGGTGATGGGGGCCTCGCAGAAAACGGAGGTGCCTTCACGGCGGAAGATCTCGTGGGGCTGCACCATGATGGTAATCAGCAGGTCTCCGTTGGGGCCGCCGTTTTTACCGGCGTGGCCCTGGCCCCGCAGGGAGATGGTCTGGCCGTCGTCGATACCGGCGGGGATGTTGACCTTGATGGCGCGGCGCTTGCGGACGCGGCCCTGGCCGTGACAGTCGGGGCAGGGCTGGTGGATGATGCGGCCGGTGCCGCCGCACTTGGTACAGGGGGAGGTGGAGGCGAACACGCCCATGGGGGTCTGGCGGCGGGTCTGGACGCTGCCGGTGCCGTGGCATACGGAGCAGACCTCCGGCGTGGTGCCCTGGGCGCAGCCGTTGCCCTTGCAGGTAGGGCACTGCTCGCTGCGCTCCACGGTGATCTCCTTTTCACAGCCGAAGGCGGCTTCGGTAAAGGTGACGGAGACGCTGGCGCGGATGCTCTCGCCCCGCTGGGGGGCATTGGGGTTGCGGCGCTGCGCGCCGCCGAAGCCGCCGCCGAAGAAGCTGCCGAAAATGTCGCCCAGATCGCCGAAGTCGAAGCCCGCCGCGCCGTCGCCCCAGCCGGGACCGCCGGCACCGGCGCCGTAGCTGGGATCCACGCCCGCAAAGCCAAACTGGTCGTATCGGGCCTTCTTATCGGGATCGGACAGCACCTCGTTGGCCTCGTTGACCTCCTTGAACTTTTCCTCGGCTTCTTTGTCGCCGGGGTTCATATCGGGGTGGTATTTGCGGGCCAGCTTTTTATATGCTTTTTTGATCTCGTCCTCGCTTGCGCCCTTGCTGACGCCGAGGACTTCGTAATAATCGCGTTTTTCCTGAGCCATGTGATATGTCTCCTATTGCCAGTTTTCCTGTGCCGGAGTCACCCTGCGGCGGATGCTCCAACGATGAAAAGCGATGGATCTTGCGCCAAGGCAAGCCGCGGCAACGCAGTATTGGTGCAAGAGACACGCTTTTCCTAAACGCCACAAGAAGGGACAGGAACCCCTGCCCCTCTTGTGGGATACATCACTTACTTGTTCTGATCGTCGTCATCCACAACCTTATAGTCGGCGTCGTAGTACTGCTGACCGCCGTTGGGGTCGCCGCCGGGCTGCTGGCCGCCCATGTTGGGATCACCCTGGGGGGCCTGCTGCTGATAGAGCTTCTCGCTCATCTTATAGAACAGCTGGGTCAGCTCCTCGGTGGCGGCCTTGATGGCGTCGGTATCCTCACCCTTCAGGGTCTCCTTCAGCTTTTCCACACCGGCCTTGATGGGCTCCTTCTCACTTTCGGGCACCTTGTCGCCCACTTCGGACAGGGTCTTTTCGGCCTGATAGACCATCTGGTCGGCCTGGTTGCGGACTTCCACCTTCTCCTTGATCTTGGCGTCCTCGGCGGCATACTGCTCGGCCTCCTTGACGGCCTTTTCGATGTCCTCCTTGGACATGTTGGAGGAGGAGGTGATGGTGATGTGCTGGGCGTTGCCGGTGCCCAGATCCTTGGCGGAGACGTTGACGATGCCGTTGGCGTCGATATCAAAGGTGACCTCGATCTGAGGCACGCCGCGGCGGGCCGGAGCGATGCCGTCCAGATGGAAGCGGCCCAGGCTCTTGTTGGCGGCGGCCATTTCACGCTCGCCCTGGAGCACGTTGACCTCCACGGAGGTCTGGTTGTCGGCGGCGGTGGAGAAGATCTGGCTCTTCTTGACGGGGATGGTGGTGTTGCGCTCGATCAGGCGAGTGCATACGCCGCCCATGGTCTCGATGCCCAGGGACAGGGGGGTGACGTCCAGCAGCAGCAAACCCTTGACATCGCCGGTCAGCACGCCGGCCTGCAAGGCGGCGCCCATGGCCACGCATTCATCGGGGTTGATGCCCTTGAAGGGCTCGGAGCCGGTGAAGTTCTTCACGGCCTCGACGACGGCGGGGATACGGCTGGAGCCGCCCACCATCAGCACCTTGGCCAGATCGGAGGGCTTCAGACCGGCGTCGGACATGGCCTGACGGACGGGGCCCATGGTGGCGTCCACCAGATGGCCGGTGAGCTCGTTGAACTTGGCGCGGGTCAGGGTGACGTCCAGATGCTTGGGGCCGGTGGCGTCGGCGGTGATATAGGGCAGGTTGATATTGCTGCTGGTGACGCCGGACAGCTCGATCTTGGCCTTTTCGGCGGCCTCCTTCAGACGCTGCATGGCCACCTTATCGCCGCTCAGGTCGATGCCGTCGGTGCGCTTGAACTCGCTGACCAGATACTTCATGACGCACTGGTCGAAGTCGTCGCCGCCCAGGCGGTTGTTGCCGGCGGTGGCCAGGACCTCGATGACGCCGTCGTCGATCTCCAGGATGGAGACATCGAAGGTACCGCCGCCCAGGTCGTAGACCATGATCTTCTGGGCCTGCTCCTTATCCACGCCGTAGGCCAGGGCCG
This sequence comes from uncultured Oscillospiraceae bacterium, assembly GCA_934573935.1. Lineage (GTDB taxonomy): Bacteria > Bacillota > Clostridia > Oscillospirales > Oscillospiraceae > Vescimonas. The sequence goes on from CAKTMO010000002.1 coordinate 55,836, forward strand.
CGGCGGTGGGCTCGTTGATGATACGCTTTACGTCCAGGCCGGCGATCTTGCCGGCGTCCTTGGTGGCCTGACGCTGGGAGTCGGTGAAGTAGGCGGGGACGGTGATGACGGCCTCGGTGACGGTCTGGCCCAGATAGGCCTCGGCGTCCGCCTTCAGCTTCTGCAGGATCATGGCGCTGATCTCCTGGGGGGTATAGCTCTTGCCGTCGATGGTGACGCGGTGGTCGGTGCCCATCTCACGCTTGATGGAGGAGATGGTGCGGTCGGGGTTGGTGATGGCCTGGCGCTTTGCCACCTGGCCTACCATACGCTCGCCAGTCTTGGAAAATGCCACCACGGAGGGGGTGGTGCGGTTGCCTTCCGCGTTGGGGATGACGACAGCCTCGCCGCCTTCCATGACGGCGACGCAGGAATTGGTGGTGCCAAGGTCGATACCGATAACTTTAGACATAATGATTGCCTCCTGAAATACTCTATATCAATTTATTTTTTTCTGATTCAACAGGTACGCTCGGGGATGATGATGGCGGCGATGAGATAGGCCAGCAGGCCGCTGCCGCCCAGCAGGCTGAACAGCACCCAGCCCAGACGCACCAGCGTGGGGTCGATATTGAAATAGTCCGCGATGCCGCTGCAGACGCCTGCCAGCATCTTGTTTTCTGTGTTGCGGTACAGCTTTTTTCCGTTCATGATGGCGCTCCTTTCAATTGGCTACCTTCACCATGGCGAAGCGCAGCACCTTATCGCCCAGGGCAAAGCCCTTTTGGAAGACCTCCACCACCGTGTTTTCTCCGGCGGTCTCATCCTCCACGTGCATGACGGCGTTGTGCTTTTCCGGATCGAAGGGCTGGTTCAGGGCCTCGATCTCGGTGACGCCCAGCTTGGTCAACGCTTCGGTGAACTGGCGCAGGATCAACTCCAGTCCCTGGCGGTGGGCGTCGGCCTCGTCATACTGGGCGACGCCCCGCTCCAGATTGTCGTACACCGCCAGCAGGGGCTTGATGGTGTCGGCCTTGGCGTCGCTGTAGACGCTCTCCTTCTCCTTGGCGGTGCGCTTGCGGTAGTTGTCGTACTCCGCGGCCAGACGCAGGTATTTGTCGTTCACGTCCGCCACCAGCTTGGCAAGGCCCTCCATCTTCTCCATCTGCTCTTTCGTGACGGTGAAGGTCTCGGGCGCGGTCTCTTCGGCGGGGGTTTCCGTGGTCTCGGTCTCCTCCGTCACGGGGGCGGCGGATTCTTTTTCCGGCTCCTGGGCGGGGATGTCTTTTTTCTTCTTATCGCTCATGGCGTATCATTCTCCTTTGGGGGAAGTTGGTGCTTGCCGAACATGCGGGTCAGGCTCTCGGCAAAGTAGCTGAGGCGGGCGGCCACGGCGGCGTAATCCATACGGGTGGGACCTACCACGCCCACAAGGCCCCGCATGCCGTCGCCGATGTCATAGCTGGCCACCACCACGCTGCTCTCCTTCAGGGCGTCGTTGACGTTTTCCGGCCCGATGAGGATCTGCATGCCGCTGCCGCCGGTGGGGACGGGCAGCTGCTCTTTGCTGTCCACCATGAAGTGCATCAGGTCGTGAGCCTTGTCGATGTCCCGAAACTCGGGGAATTTCAGCAGCTGGCTGGCGCCGTTGGTGAACACCTGATGCTGCCGGGTCTCTTTCAGCAGCTCGGCGGCGTAGTCCACCACCTGGTTCAGCAGGAGGAACCACTGGCCGCTGACCTGATCGGACAGGTTCATCAAATGGGCGTTCATCTCATCGGCGGTGATGCCGGTGAAATGGGTGTTCAGCAGGTGGCTGATCTGGGGCAGGGTCTCGGCGGTTAGGGGGAGGGTCAGCTGGGTCAGACGGCTTTTCACGCGGCTGTCGGACAGCATTACCACCGCGATGACGGAGGTATCGTCCACGGCGATGAGCTCGAACCGGCGGACGGTGGCCTCGGCGGTGTGGTCCGCCACGGCGTAGGTGGGGTAATCCACGAAGCTGGACACCATCTGGCCGGTTTTGGCGATGACCTGATCGGTGCCCTTGAGCCCCTGCTGCAGCGTGTCGTTGATGCGCTGGGCCTCCTCGTCGGAGAGGGGCTTGCGCTCCATCAGCTCGTTGACGTACAGGCGGTAGCCCAGGGGGGACGGAATGCGTCCGGCGCTGGTGTGGGGCTGCTCCAGATAGCCCATGTCGCCCAGTTCCGCCAGTTCGTTGCGGACGGTGGCGGAGCTGACCTTTTCGGGCATACGCTCGGCGATGGCCTTGGAGCCCAGGGGCTCGGCGGTGTCGATATAGCTCTCCACCAGGATCTTCAATATTTGTTTTTTCCGGGCGGTCAGTTCCATAGCGTTTTCTCCGTTTAGCACTCGTTATCCCTGAGTGCTAAATCAGTGTACCACCACCGATTCGGAATGTCAATAGGGGGAGAGTTGAATTATTTGTGAACAAGTGACGGGATAGAAAAAACGCTCCCTGGGGGAGCGTTTTTTTAGAAAAACCGTTATGCTTTGATTTCCTTTCCATCAATCGTCAGTTTGCCGGTTTCACTGGGGACAAAGCGGCCATAAAGCTTGCTCTGACCCTCCGGTACGGTTTTGTCGGTTTGAGAAATGGTATTGCCCTTTTCTGTAATGGAATTGATCGTCAACTCGCCCACATTTGCCGTACCCACAACAACACCGACACGCCAGCCGCCTTCATCGGTAGAGTTCAATTGGCAGCCTTCGATCGTGCAGTTTTCAATCGTCTGATATGTTGCAGGGTTGCCTCCTGCGTGACCGATTACCGCACCGACAGAGCCCTTGGCTGTGATCTGGCAGTTTTTCACCGAACAGTTCCTAATGGTAACATATGTATCTACCGGCCCATTTCCGGGAACATCATAGCCCGCCACCCAGCCAATAAAGCCGCCTACTCGTGCACCGCCAGTGCTGGTAATTGTAGAATCAATCAGATGGCAGTTGTTCAATTCAATCTTCTCCATGGAATCAATGGAGGAAACAAAAGCTCCGACACCCAAGTCGCTGGTCGTATCGTTGATCGTCATATTTTTCAAAGTCAAGTTGTTAACCACAATGCCAGACTTTCCGGCAAAACCGCCCGCAAACAGAGTGTTATTCAAGCCGGAAATCGTATGGCCATTGCCCTCAACAGTAATGACACCCGCACCATTATAACCATCCACTTTAACGGGCTCCCAAGTCTCGCCTTCCGCCAAAGTAATATTTTCATTGATGATAACCGTGTTGTTGCCAGAACCAGCATCCGTAAGAGTCGTCAACGCTGCTTTCAGTTCTTCCGCTGTGTAGACGGTAACAGTGGTAGAGATCTCCGGATCCGGATACTCAGCAGCGTTATCATACCGGTTATCCTTGCTGTCGTATTCCTCAGTGTACTGGGTGGCGTAGACCTTGATCTCAACGCCGGTCAGCGTTTTGCCCATGTAGTCGTTGCCGGCAGCTTCGTCCATGTGAGCGGAAACGGTGATCGCCTCGGATTTTGCGCCAGCGGACAAATGTCCTTCAAACTTATCCAGATCGGCAATGCCGTCAATGCCGGTCACGCTGAACTTGATGACATCCAGCAGTTCCGAATCGCCGTCCAGGCCGGTGATGACCAGCTTGTACTTCAGCGCCAGACTGCCGGTGTTCTTGACCACAAAGGGGGTCAGCGTATAGGTGCAGCCAGGCTCCCAAAGAACCTTTTCACCTTCCAGTGCGTTTGCGGCCTTGACCCAATCCAGCGTGGTAAAATCATCGGTGTCTGCAGTGTTTCTGATCGCCACATGCAGATTACCTGCTGTGATGGTGTTGACGCCGGTGCTTGCCGTGCTGGTGAACCAGGCGAAGGTGGAGCCGATGAGCATGACGAGACATAGGCAGATGGCCAGTATGCTGGTCAGCAGGGCGCGCTTTGTTGCTTTTTTGTTTGACATGTTGGTATACTCCCCGTTTCTTTTATGATTTGTATGCACTCTTTTGATACAATGTTTTGCTGTTTTTTTCTTTTGTTAGAAAAAAACAGCAAAACCTATATAGGTTTTCTCGGGCATACAAGTACAGTTTAGCACTTTGTAGAAAAAGCGCAATGTTTTTCCGCCGTTTTTCGTGTATTTCGTCGGGTATGACAAAGGTTGGGTGGGGAGTGTTGGGGGAATTGCACAAAAATGGGGGGCAGGGTTCTGCCCCGCCCGCCGGTTATTGGAAATGTTATCGTAAATCGAGCGGGAGGGGCAGAACCCCTCCCCTATGAAATTTTCACCGCGTCATCTTGCGGCAACCCCTCCGGCGCTTCGCGCCACCTCAGCTGTGCACGCCCCAGTGTGAGCACTGGGGTGCCTTTACACAAGGGAGGGCTTTGGTGCGCTCTATATGACGGAAATGCGTGCGTTCATCGCACGGCGGGGTGAGGGCACCCCGCCGTGCAAAGTAATGCGGTAACCATTTTTTTGTAGGGCGGCCTGCCCTCAGGCCGCCGCGTACAACGATTTATCCTCTGTCGCCACAGCATCCAGCAAGTAACCACTGCACCTTTTTACGGTCAATCCCCCAGTCTCGCTTGCACTCGACAGCCCCCTTTACACAAGGGGGCCTTGGCGCACCGTGGGGCGGGGTGGGGGTGTGCTGGTTTACTCGATCTCGGTGTCGGGCATCTGGACGGCGGTGCCGCCGTCGAGGCCGAAGTCGTCGGCCACGGTGGAGGTATCCCGCTTGAGCATGGTCTCCATGACGCGGATATCGCTGTCGATATCCATGGCGGCATCCCGATACAGGTCGTCCAGCTGGTGCTCGAAGCCGGCGATGATGTTATCCATGGTTTCCTCAATACGGCTCTTGGCCTGGCTGAGATTCTGGCCGCTGACGCCCGCCTCCTCAAAATCGGCATAGCTGTCCAGCAACTTCTGGGTAGTGGGCAGGTAGTAGTTCAGGAAAGTGCCGGCCTTATCCTTTTTGGCGGGCTGCTCCTGAATGACCTTGAAGATCTGGCCGGTGACAACCTCCAGGCGGTCGATCTTGCCGCTGAGGACCGGATCGTCGATGCGCTGGTTGGCGCGGCGGATAGCCTGCAGCATGCCCTCATAGCCCTCCGCCTGGGGCTGAGCCATGACGTTGACGGGGGCGGCGGCGCGCCTGGCGGCGAAGTAGGCGTTGGCGGCGTCCTGGGAGCGGAACAGCATGTCGTTGCCCCGATCCAGATAGGCGGTGGGGCCCCACATGCCCTTTTCGATCATGGCCTCCAGATCCCGCTCGGCCTTGCTCTCGCCCACGTCGGCGGCTTTCATCAGGTGAGCCAGGGGGATGGCGTCCCGCTCTCCGGCGCAGGCCAGATACTTGGCGTAGCGGCGCATCCGGCGGTTCATGACGCCGCCGCCGATCAGCAGCGACAGTCCGCCGGCCAGCAAGCCCGCGGGGTAGAACAGCTGCCGCAGGAAGTACCACCATTCGCTGTTTTGGATGGCGTAGCCCAGGTCGTTGGCCGCCACGTTCAGCAGCGCCGCGCCGCCCAGGGCCGCCAGCACGATGCCGATGATCTTCAGGGTGCGGGCGCCTCCGGCGGAGGGCTGGGGCGTTTTGGTGATGTTTTTGACGGCGCTGGGCTTTTTCTCCGCCGTCTGGGCGCTTTGGGCCGTTTGCTGGGGCTTTTGCTGGGCACCGGCGGCGCGGACGCGGGCCGCCGTGTCAGAGGCGGCTTTTTTGAGCTTCTGCGGGTTGTCGGTGAGCTTTTTGATCAGCAGGATCAAGCCCACCGGCCACGCCACCAGGAACATGACGCCGATGAGCACCCAGGCACCGAAGTCGTTGTCCTGCTGGCCGTTGGGCTTATTGGGTGCGGGGGGCTGGGGGCGGCTGCCGTTTTCGCCGTTGCGATAATCGTAATGATATTCCATTATTTCTCCCCCCTGGGCTTCAGCTTCCGCTTGTTGCCCTTTTCGTCCACGATCCATGTGTTGTCCAGGTGGCTGCGCAGGCTGCTCAGGACGGCCTCCTTATACTCCAGCCGCAGGGCCTCCCGCTCGGCCTCCTCCTCGACGGTCAGGCCGTCGGCTTTGGCTTTGCGGGCCAGTTCGTTGATACGGTCAATTCTCTCTTGTTTCATGGTTCCATTCCCCCAAATTCTGCGTATGATACAAGCGGGCGTAGGCGCCCTGCTTTGCTAACAATTCCTCGTGACTGCCCTGCTCGGCGATGCGGCCCTCCTGCACCACCAGGATGCGGTCGGCGCTGCGGATGGTGCTGAGGCGGTGGGCGATGATCAGGGTGGTGCGGCCGCGGGAGAGCTGGTCGAAGGCGTGCTGGATCCGCGCCTCGGTGACGCTGTCCAGAGCGGAGGTGGCTTCGTCCAGGATCAGGATGGGCGGGTCCTTCAAAAATACCCGGGCGATGGCGATGCGCTGCTTCTGTCCGCCGGAGAGCAGCACGCCCCGCTCGCCCACGTAGGTATCGAAGCCTTGGGGCATGGCCAGGACGTCGTCGTAGATCTCGGCGCGGCGGGCGGCGGCCTCCACCTCCGCATCGGAGGCGTCGGGGCGGCCGTAGCGGATATTCTCCCGCACGGTACCGGCGAAGAGAAACACGTCCTGCTGCACCACGCCGATGGCCCGGCGCAGGTCGTCCAGCCGGATATGGCGCACGTCCACGCCGTCAACGGCGATGCGTCCGGCGGTCACGTCGTAAAAGCGGGGGATCAGCTGGCACAGGGTGGATTTTCCGCCGCCGGAGGGGCCCACCACCGCCACCGTCTCCCCCACCGCCAAGTGAAGGGTCACATCATGGAGCACCTCCTCGGCGCCGTCGTAGGTAAAGCTGACGTTGTCCACGTCCACCGCGCCGCGGATATGGGACATGGCCGCGGCGTCAGGGGCGTCGGCAATGGTGGGGTCGGTGCCCATCAGCTCGATAAAGCGGTGAAGGCCCGCAAAGCCGTTGGAAAACAGCTCGGCAAAGTTGGCCAGCTTGCGGACGGGGGTGATGAAGGTGGTGATATACAGGCTGAAGGTGATGAGATCCACGTAGTCCATACGGCCGCCCATCATCAGCCAGCCGCCGCCGGCGATGACCGCCACGTTCAGCAGCGTGACGAACAGCTCCATGGTGGCGTTGAAGCGGCCCATCTCCTTATGAAAGCCCCGCTTGGCGGTTTTGAAGGTCTCGTTGGCACAGTCGAACCGCTGCTGCTGGATGGTCTCGTTGCCGAAGGCCTTGACGGTGCGGATGCCGCTGAGGCCGGATTCGATCTCGGCGTTGATGGCGCCGGTCTTCTGCTTGGCGGCCACGGAGGCACGGCTCATGCCGCCCCGCAGCAGCATCAGCACCACCAGAAATACGGGAATGATGGCCATGACGATCAGGGCCATGCGCCATTCGATGGTGAACATCACCGCCAGCGCACCCACGATGGTGATGAGGGAGATGGTCAGATCCTCCGGCCCGTGGTGGGCCAGCTCCGTCAGCTCGAACAGGTCGGTGGTCAGGCGGCTCATCAGCTGCCCCGTGCGGTTGCGGTCATAGAAATCAAAGCCCAGCATCTGCATATGGTGGAACAGGTCCCGCCGGATATCCGCCTCCACCCGTATGCCGAAGGTGTGGCCCCAGTAGGTGACAATATAATAGAGTACCGCCCGCAGCACAAAGGCCAGCGCCACGATGGCCATGACGAGGAAGAACACACGGTAGTTCTTCTCCGGCAGCCACTGATACAGCGCCGCGCGGCTGACCAGCGGAAAGGCCAGGTCCACCATGGCGATGAGGATGGCGCAGCTGATATCCAGCGCGAACAGCTTCCGATGCGGCCTGAAATAGCTCAAGAAGATCCGCAGCGGGCTGCGGGTACGATAATCCTGCGTGGTCATGGGCGTTCCTTTCTGCAGACAATTTTCCAGTTTCGATTATAGCACAGGGCGGGGCGTTTGACAAGGCGGGCAAACGGAAAAGCAGCGGCGATGCCGCTGCTTTTCGGGTATCGTGTTTTCTCAGTTAACGCGCACCAGGATCTCGGCCGTGGAGCTGCCCAGGGTGATGGTGACGGTGGCGGTGCCGGAGCCGACGCGCTGCAGCGTGCCGGTCTCGGTGACCTTTACCACATTGGTGTCGGAGCTCTTCCACTTGGCGGTGCCGGTGACGCCCTCCAGGGTCAGCTCGCAATCGGGATCGCCCTTGTTGATGGTCATATCGAACTGGCCGTCGGGGTTCTTATCCAGATAGGTGCCGTACATGGTCTTGATCTTCAGGTTCTTCAGGGAAGAACTGGTGTTGGTGTTGCCGTTGTTGGTATTGGTGTTTGTATTCGTGTTGGTATTGGGCTTGTTGGTATTTGTATTGGTATTGGTGTTCGTATTTGTGTTGGTGTTGGTATTCGTGTTGGTATTCGTGTTGGTATTCGTGTTGGTGTCCGCCTTCTTCTGGACGGTGACGGCGCAGGCCACGCTCTCTTCACCGCAGGTGACGGTGATGACGGCGCTGCCCTCGGCCTGGGCGGAGATGGTGCCGTCGCCGGCCACCTTCAGCACGTCGGAATCGCTGGTGATCCACTGATAGCTGTCACCGCTGCCGCCGGAGGCGGTCAGCTTCTGACTCTCGCCAGGGGCCAGGAGCAGGGACATGTGATCCAGCGTCAGGGCCTTGACCACCGGCTGGGTGTCCGCCGCGTCCCCCTGGGAATCAACGGGGGTCTGCTGGATGGTGCCGGGGTCGTTGTCCGCGGGCTTTTCGCCGCCGAACCAGCCGCGCACGGTGTCGCCGGCAAAGGCCCACACCAGCACGCCGGCCAGCAGCACCAGCACCAGCACCAGCACCAGAACGGGACCCACGATGCTGGGGGCTTTTTTCTTTTTCTCCAGCTGGCGGTGGCCGCGCTTTTTCACTTTACCGTTGTAGTATTCCTCATCTTCCGCGCAGAAAGGACACGTTTTATAGCTGTCGGAGAACACTTCTCCGCACTTATTACATTTAATGAGACTCATGCTGTTTCTTCCCTCCAAAGGACATACTCTTGATAATACTTTGCTATCATACCCCAAAAGCGGCTGCCGCGTCAACTGAAAAACATGGAAATTCATCATTTTTTTACATCTTTTCTTGCTTTTCCGTGGTTGAGTTTCTATAATATAGGGGAATAATACAAGGGAGGCTTTCCCCATGAGTACGATTTTTATTGGTGTGGCCGGCGGCACCGGCAGCGGCAAGACCACCCTGACGGAGCATCTGGCCCAGCGCTTCGGCGACGACATCAGCGTGGTGCATCACGACAACTACTACAAGCGCCAGAACTGCTCCTTTGAGGAGCGGTGCCGCCAGAACTACGACCATCCCGACGCCTTTGACACCGAATTGATGATCGAGGATCTGAAGGCACTGAAGCGGGGCGAGACCATCCACTGCCCCGTGTACGACTACGCCATCCACAACCGCACCGACGAGACGGTGGAGATCCGTCCCACCAAGGTGGTGATCGTGGAGGGTATCCTGATCTTCCAGAACAAGGCGCTGCGGGATCTGCTGGACATCAAGATCTTTGTGGAGACGGACGCGGACGTACGCATCCTGCGCCGCGCCCTGCGGGACGTGGAGGAGCGGGGCCGGTCCCTGGAATCGGTGGTGACCCAGTATCTGACCACGGTGAAGCCCATGCATGAGCAGTTTGTGGAGCCCACCCGCAAGTACGCGGACATCATCGTGCTGGAGGGCGGTCACAATTTAGTGGCGCTGGATATGATCATGCAGCGCATCGCCAATCATATTGCGGAGAATTGATCTATGCTGTTACCCATCCTTGGCACCCTCTCCCTGCTGGGCGTAGTCTACTTTTTGATACCGCTGGCCATCGGCGTGTGCCATGTGGGCATGTTCTGGCCGGCGGCGCTGCTGCTGCTGGCGGCGGCGTACTGCTTCTTTCCCGCCTTCTTCCGGCGGCTGCCCCGCTGGGTGAAGACGGTGGTGCTCTCCGGCGTGGGGCTGGTGCTGGCGGTGGCGATCGCGGTGTTTGCCGTGATGGGTGCGGCAGCGGCGGATCGTCCCCGAGGCGGCGACGCGCCGGAGACGGTGGTGCTGCTGGGCTGTCAGGTATATCACGGCCGCCCCAGCATGATGCTGCAGGGGCGGATCGACGCGGCTTACGCCTATCTTGCCGCCCATCCGGAGGCGGTGTGCGTCACCACCGGCGGGCTGGACCGCACCAGCGAGACGCTGACGGAGGGCGGCTGCGCCGCCCAGGCGCTGATGGCCATGGGCATCGCGCCGGAGCGGATCTACGCCGAGGAGCGATCCTTTGACACGCGGGAAAACCTGCTGTTCGCGGCGGAGATCATCCGTGAGAACGGTCTGAGCGACCGTGTGGTGATCGCCAGCGACAACTTCCACCAGTATCGGGGACAATTATTTGCCCGTCAGGCGGGGCTGACCGCCCAGTCCGCCGGATGCTTCAGTCCCTGGTTCCTGGGCGCGGGCTACGCCTGCCGCGAGGTGGTGGGGATTTTGGCCACGTGGGTGGGAATTGCGTAAGTAAATAATTGTTTGGAAAAGAGAATCCGTGCCATAAGGCACGGATTCTCTTTTTATATGGGTCGTCGCGCTTTGTAGGGGGCGGCTTTTACCTCTCATTACAGCTTCGCCAGCACCACCGGCTCCCCTGCTTGAAGGGCGTAATGATAGATCCGCGCGCTGTCCTCGATGTACTGGGCGCGGGTGCGGGCCTCATTCAAGTCCTTGCCCACCGCCAGGACGCCGTGGTTGTTCAGCAGGCAGCCGCCGTGGCCGTCCCGCAGGCAGGGCACGGCGTTTTCCCCCACGGCGAAGGTGCCGGGGGTGGCGTATTCCGCACATTCCACGGCGCCGCCCAGAAAGATGCAGGTCTCGATCAGCACCGGCGGGATGGGCTTATGCACCACGGCAAAGGCGGTGGCATAGGGGGAATGGGTGTGGAACAGGGCCTTATATTCGGGATAGGCCCGATAGACGGCGGCGTGCATCCGCCATTCGCTGGAGGGCCGCAAATCGCCCTCGATGATCTTGCCGTTTAGATCGCAGCGGACGATATCCACCGGACGCATCACCGTATAGCGCACGGAGGTGGGGGTAATGAGCATGGTGCCGTCCCCCAGCGCCACGCTGAGATTGCCGCTGGTGCCGGTGAACAGGCCTTCGCCCAGGGATTCCAGGCACACGTCCACCATTTCCTGCCGCAGCCCCTTGTGGGAATAGTCCATTATCTCGCCTCGTTTCCTTGTTTTATATGACCATCTCGTAGGGCCCCAGTTGACTGACCGCCAGATACTTCCGCAGGTCATAGGGGGAGTAGATCCCCAGATCGGTGACAATGCCGGTAATGAGCTGGGGCGGGGTGATGTCAAAGGCGGGATAGTAGCCCTTGACCCCGTCGGCGGCGGTTTTGACACCCATGGCCTCCAGAGTATCCTGTGGATTCCGCATCTCAATGTGAACGGTGTCCACGGTGGGGTGGCCCTTGTCGGGGATGCCGCTGACGTAGACCGGCACGCCCAGATAGTTGGCGGCGATGGAGATCTGGAAGGTGCCCACCTTGTTGGCGATATAGCCGTCGCAGCAGATGGCGTCGGCGGCGCAGGTGAACACGTCCACGTGTTCCTTCTGCATCACGTAGGCGGGCATGTTGTCGGTGATGACCGTCACGTCAAAGCCCATGTCATGGCAGACGGTGGCCGTCAGCCGCGCGCCCTGGAAATAGGGGCGGGTCTCGGGGCAGAACAGGCGGATGGTCTTGCCCCGCGTCCGGCACTCCTTCAGCATCATGGCAACAATGGTCTCGCCAAAGCACTGGGTCATAACGGCGCCGTTGTCGGGGAACTTATCCACCAGATGCTTCGCCATCTGGCCCACCCTGCTGTAGCGGCGGTTATTGGTGGCCACGGTGTAGTCCCGAATAGCCAGAGCCACGTCGGGCACGCCCTGCGCGATGGCGGCCTTTGCCGCCTCCAGACAGCCGCCGCAGATGAGCTGCATGCGGCCCACGGTGGTGGGGCGGGCGTGGGAGATGGTGTCCATGGCCTGCTCCAGATAGGCCACCTGCCGCTCTGCCGGCAGGTCACGACACTCCCAGGCCGCCAGGGCCATGCCCATGGCGGCGGCGGTGAAGGGACCGGTGGACTGGGTCACCATGTCCGTCAGCGCCTGGGCCACCTCTTGGTGGGTGCGGCAGGTGACGAACTCCACCCGGCGTGGATAGACGCGGCGGTCCAGAATGCGGACCTCGCCGCTGTCGTACCAGGCCACGTTTTCATACTGCATCATAAAGGCAAGGCCCTTGTCTGCTCGTTCCATATCTGTTTCTCCTTTATTCCGCGCCGTACAGCCGCTTTGCGGCGGCGCGGGCCTCGTACAGCACCCGCTCCCTGTCCAGCGTCAGGTATTCTCCGTTTTCATACAGCACCTTGCCGTCCACCATGGTCAGGCACACGTCGGCGGCCTGGGCGCTGTATACCGCCAGGCCCGCCGTGTCCAGATGGGGCGTCAGATGGGGGGCGTTCAGGTCGATGGCGAACAGATCCGCCCGCCTGCCGGTCTCGATGACGCCGGTGTCCTCCCTACCCTGCAGCTTCGCGCCGTTGACGGTGGCCATGTCCAGCGCCTGGGCGGCGGGCAGAAGGGCGGCGTCCTGATGATAGCCGTTGTGGAGGATGGCCGCCAGGTGCAGCTCCTCCAGCATGTTCAGATTGTTGTTGCTGGCGGCGCCGTCGGTGCCCAGGGCCACGTTGACGCCACGGGCCAGCAGCTGCGGCACGGGGGCGAAGCCGCTGCCCAGTTTCATGTTGCTGGTGGGGTTGTGGACGACGCTGACGCCCTTGTGCTCCAGCAGCGCCTGATCCTCCTTCGTCACCCACACGCAGTGGGCGGCGGCGCAGGGCACGTCGAAGACGCCCAGATCGTTCATCCACGCCGCGGGGGTCTTGCCGTATTTTTCCACACAGCCGTCGTGCTCGCTTTTCGTCTCGCTGAGGTGGATATGCATACGCGCGCCGTTTTGGCGGCACCAGGCGGCGGCGCCCGCCGCCACGTCGCTGTTGCAGGTATACTCGGCGTGAAGGCAGCCGTCCACGATGATGCGGCCCTCCGCCGCGCCGTTCCTGCGGTGGTAGAATTCCGCCAGCTTACGGGCGCTCTCGTTCTTCTCATAGGGCTCCGCCGGATCGAAGGCCTGGACGGGATAGCAGAGGTTGGCCTTGATGCCGCACTGCGCCGTCAGCTCCGCCGCCTCCTCGGGGAAGAAATACATGTCGGAAAAGCTGGTGGTGCCGCAGGCAAGCATCTCCAGCAGGGCCAGGGCCGTTCCGGCGCGGATGTCCGATGCCGTCATGCGGCCCTCCACGGGAAAGACGCTGTCAAACAGCCATTTTTGCAGGGGCAGATCGGTGCCCACGCCCCGCAGCAGCGTCATGGCGGCGTGGGTATGGGCGTTCACCAGTCCGGGCAGCAGCAGCTTGCCGGACATGTCCTTTTCACAGTCGAAGATCCCTTCCGGACGGGCATCGCCCACGTGGGTGAGGAACGCGCCGTCAACGGCCACGAAGCCGTTTTCTATCACGCCGTGAGGCGTGTAGACCCAGGCGTTTTTCAGCAATGTGGTCATGTTCTCACATCCTTGAGAGCACCTTTTTCAGATAGGCGCTGAAATTGTCGGCCACCAGATGGCCCACCTCGTTGACCTCCTCATCGGTGAGAGGCTGGTCCAGGATACCCGCCGCCATGTTGGTGATGACGGAGAAGCCCAGGCAGGGCAGGCCGCAGTGGGCCGCCGTCAGGGCCTCGGTAACGGTGGACATGCCCACGGCGTCGCCGCCCAGGGTGCGGATGGCGCGGATCTCCGCCGCCGTCTCGAACTGGGGACCCTGCATGAAGAAATAGCAGCCCTCGTGGAAGGTCAGGCCGCTGCCGTCGGCGCAGTCGCGGGCGATGGCCCGCAGGGCGGGGCTGTACATCTTCTGCACGTCAAAAAAGCGGGGGCCGAACTCGGGGATATTGGGGCCCCGCATGGGGGAGCAGCCGGAGAGCATGATCTGATCGCTGATGATCATGATATCCCCGGGCTGATAGCTGAGGTTCACGCCGCCGGCGGCGTTGGTCAGGATGACGGCACGGCAGCCCAGCAGCTTGAACAGGCGGATGGGGGCCGTCAGCTGGGGGAAATCGTACCCCTCGTAGGAGTGGAAGCGGCCGGACATGCACACCACCTTTTTGCCCGCCACGGTGCCGCAGATCAGCTTGCCCGCGTGGGTGGCCACGGTGGAGCGCAGGAAGTTGGGGATATCCTCATAGGGGATCACCACGGGGTTTTCCACTTGGGTGGCAAAGGGCCCCAGGGACGAGCCCAGAATAATGCCAATCTCCGGCTGAAAATCCAGCTTTTCCCGGACGTATTGGGCGCTTTTTTCAAAAAATTCGTAGGTGTATTCCATGGAACGGCCTCCTTTTTCATTCTATATGAAATAGTATCACATTACCCGCATGGTGTCAATTTCACGGTCTTCCACAATTTTCGCCTTGTTTCCTTGCAGAAAGGTCTTGCATTTTTTTATTTTCATGATACAATAGCGTTGACAAATCTTAATGGAGGTACTCAAAATGGCTTATCAGATCGGTTCCGCTTGCGTCAGCTGCGGCGCTTGCGCAGACGCTTGCCCCGTGGGCGCTATCTCCCAGGGCGATTCTCAGTACGTGATCGACGCTGGCGCTTGCCTGGATTGCGGTTCCTGCGCGGATACCTGCCCCAACGGCGCTATCAGCCCCGCTGAATAAAATGCGTACATGAAAAACGGCCGGACGGAATGTCCGGCCGTTTTTTTATGAGCGGGCCGTCGGGGACGTCGGCCCCTACAAAGTCTTGCCGGAAAGCCATACGTATGCTATACTATCCCCAGAAAAGGAGGGCTGTCCATGGAACGCGCGGAACGCCTGTGGCCCAACGGGCCGCGGTATCTTTACGATGAACAGTGCTTTCCGCCCTCCACGGATTCGTTTCTGCTGGGCGGCTTCGCCCTACCCCGACGGGGGCAGAGGGTGTGCGACCTGGGGGCGGGAGCGGGGCTTTTGGGCCTTTTGCTGCTGGCACGAGAGCCGTCCCTGACCGTGACCGGTATCGAGCGGGACGAACACGCCTGCGAGATGCTGCGCCGCAACGCCGCGGAAAACGGAGTGCCCATGACGGCGCTGTGCGCCGATCTGCGGCAGCGGGAGGCGCTGCCTGCCGGCGCCTTTCAGCTGGCGGTGTCCAACCCGCCCTACTTCGACCCCCGCGCCGGTGCGGTGGCGGAGGGGGTCCGTGGGACGGCCCGGGCCCAGCTGACCGCCGCTCTGGACGACATTTTTGCCGCGGCGGCGCGGCTGCTGCAATGGGGCGGGCGGCTGTGTCTGGTCTACCGGCCGGAGCAGCTGACGGCGCTGATGACCGCTGCCGCCGCCCACGGGCTGGAGCCGAAGCGCCTGCGGCTGGTGCAGCACACGGCGCAAAGCGCCCCGTCGCTGGTGCTGCTGGAGTGCCGTCGGGGCGGAAAGCCGGGGCTGGCCGTGGAGCCGCCCTTGCTGCTGCGGCTGCCGGACGGCGGCGAATCGCCGGACGTGCGCCGCGCCTATTTCAGAGACAAGGAGTAACACCGCCATGTACGGAACCCTATATTTAGTGGCAACGCCCATCGGCAATCTGGGGGACTTCTCCCCCCGGGCCGTGGAGACGCTGCAGAACGCCGATTTCATCGCCGCCGAGGATACCCGCGTATCGGTGAAGCTTTTGAACCACTTCGCCGTGAAAAAGCCGCTGGTGAGCTATCACGAGCACAACCGCGCCGCCGCGGGACAGGCCATCCTGGAGCGCCTGCTGGGGGGCGAGAGCTGCGCCCTGGTCACCGACGCGGGCATGCCCGCCATCAGCGACCCGGGGGAGGATCTGGTGCGGCTGTGCGCCGAAAACGGCGTGCCGGTGCTGGCCATCCCCGGGTGCTGCGCCGCCGTGTACGCGCTGGCGGTGTCTGGCCTGCCCACGGGGCGGTTCACCTTTGAGGGCTTTCTGCCCTCCGGCAAGAAGGAGCGGCGGGAGCAATTGCAGACCCTGACCGGCGAAGGGCGCACCATGGTGTTCCACGAGGCGCCCCACCGGCTGCGGGCCACGCTGGCGGACATGGCGGAGGCCTTCGGCGGCGAGCGGAGGATTGCCCTGTGCCGTGAGCTGACCAAGCTGCACGAGGAGACCATGCGCACCACGCTGGCCCAGGCGGCGGACTACTACGCCGCCAACGAGCCCCGTGGCGAATACGTGCTGGTAGTGGCGGGACGGGAGCAGTCCGACGCCCCTACCATGACGCTGGAGGAGGGCGTGGCGCTGGTGCTGCGCCGCCGTGAGGAGGGACAGCGGCTGAAGGACGCCGTCCGCTCTGTGGCCGACGACACCGGACTGAGCCGCAACGCCCTGTACGACGCGGCGCTGAAGGCATGAGCCCGCCCACAGCAGATCAAAAAAACGCCCCGCCATATGGCGGGGGCGTTTTTTTACCGTGCACTTTTCAGTTCTTTCAGGCATTTGGGACAGATGTTTTTATCTTTATACTCCACCAGATCCTTGCTGCTGTCACAAAAGATACAGCTGGGGCGGTATTTTTTCAGGACGACATTGGCGCCGTCCACATAGATCTCCAACGGATCCCGCTCAGCAATATCCAGCGTGCGGCGCAGCTCGATCGGGAGCACGATGCGCCCCAATTCGTCCACTTTACGCACAATACCGGTTGATTTCACAGAAACCTCTCCTCTGCTCTCTGCTTTTCATGACGATGTAAAATCCTCTGTTCATTTATCATGACACAATTTTTCCATTTTGTCAACTGTACCTCGACATTTTCCCCAATAATATTACAAATACCGCCATGTGCTCTGTGCATATAGTGCATTGAGGTGAGGATTTGTGGCGATGTCTTACTTTTTGGCAGGCTTTTTCCTGCTGGCGCTGGTATTCGGCGGCGCCACGGGACGGCTGGCGGAGGTCTCCGCCGCCGCCATGACGGGGGCAGGCGCGGCGGCGGAGCTGTGCGTGTCCATGGCGGGGGCCATCTGCCTGTGGAGCGGCGTAATGACCCTGATGGACCGCTGCGGGCTCAGCGCGAAGCTGGCCCGCCTGCTGCGGCCGGTGCTGCGTCGCATCCTGCCGGAAGCCTGTCGGGACAGGGAGACCGCCGCCGCCCTGAGCGCCAATGTGTCGGCCAATCTGCTGGGACTGGGCAACGCCGCCACGCCACTGGGCATTCGGGCCGCCACGCGGATGGCGCGGGGCCTGAACGGCACCGCCAGCGACGAGCTGTGCCGTCTGGTGGTGCTGAACACCGCCTCCATTCAGCTGCTGCCTACCACCGTGGCCGCCGTGCGCGGCGCCCACGGGTGCGCCGCACCCTTTGACATCCTGCCGGCCGTGTGGCTTTCCTCCCTACTGTCAGTGACGGCGGGACTGCTGGCGGCGCGGGGGCTTCAGGCCCTGTGGAGGCGCTGATGGACGTGACGGCACTGGTGATCCCGCTGCTGCTGGCGGCGGTGGCCGTATGGGGCGTGGGACGGCGGGTGGACGTATTCGCCGCCCTGACCGACGGCGCGGCAGAGGGCCTGCGGGTGCTGCTGCGGATCTTTCCCAATCTGGTGGCGCTGCTGACTGCGGTATACATGTTTCGCGCCTCCGGAGCGCTGGACACCCTCACCTCGGTGCTCGCGCCGGTATTGACGGCGGTGGGCATCCCGCCGGAGACGGCGCCGCTGCTGCTGATCCGTCCCTTGAGCGGCAGCGGTGCCCTGGCGGCCGGAAGTGAGCTGATGGCCGCCTATGGCCCCGACAGCACCGTGGGCCGCACGGCGGCGGTGATGCTGGGCTGCACGGAGACCACGTTTTACACCATCGCCGTCTATTTCGGCGCGGCGGGGGTGAAGCGGATCCGCTACACCGTGCCCGCGGCCCTGACGGCGGACTTTGTGGGCTTCTGGGCGGCGGCGTGGTGCGTGCGGCTGTTTTTCTGAATTGTAAATTTTTGCCGAATTTCCCCGCCTTGTCAGTGTTTTAACTTGCCAGCGGTGGGGTTTTACGGTATACTATTCTTGGAGATATATTGTGGCGCACCGGAAAACGGCGCGCCATTCCCATCAAACTTATGAAAAAGGAGCGGTATCTTGACCAGTCGTAAAATCATCAACAGTAAACTGAAGGAAGCGGTGGATTCCGTGCTGCCCATCACGCTGATCGTGGCGGTGCTGTGCTTTTTCTTCATCCCCATCGGCAGCGGGCTGATGCTGGCCTTTCTGGTGGGCGCGGTCATGCTGATCCTCGGCATGGGGTTGTTCACTCTGGGCGCGGAGCTGTCCATGACCCAGATGGGCAACTTAGTGGGCGCGAAAATGACCAAATCCCGCCGCCTGTGGCTGATCCTGGTGCTGGCCTTTATCCTGGGTCTGGTCATCACCATCGCTGAGCCGGATCTGCAGGTGCTGGCCCAGAACGTGCCGGGCATCGACAAGACCATGCTGATCCTGACGGTTTCCGTGGGCGTAGGCATCTTTTTGACCATCTGCATGCTGCGCATCCTGCTGGGCATCTCTCTGCGGACGCTGCTGCTGGTGTTCTATGCCATCGTGTTCGTGCTGGCGGCCCTGTCTGATCCGGACTTTCTGTCGGTGGCCTTTGACTCCGGCGGCGTCACCACCGGCCCCATGACGGTGCCCTTCATCATGGCGCTGGGCGTGGGTGTCGCCTCCATCCGAAGCGACGAAAACGCCAAGACCGACAGCTTCGGTCTGGTGGCCCTGTGTTCCATCGGCCCCATTCTGGCGGTGCTGCTGCTGGGCTTTTTGTATCCGGAGAATACCGCTGCCGCCAGCGAGACCGTGGTGAACAGCTTTGAGACCACCCTGACCGTGGGCTACAGCTATTTGGAGGAGCTGCCCGCCATGATGGGCGAGGTGGCCATCGCCCTGCTGCCCATCTGCGTTTTCTTCCTGCTGTTCCAGGTGTTTTCCCTGCACCTGCGCAAGCTGCCGCTGCTGCGGATCCTGATCGGCGTGGGCTATACCTATGTGGGGCTGGTGCTGTTTTTAACGGGCGTCAACGTGGGCTTTTCCTCGTTGGGCTATGTGCTGGGCGGCGTCATCGTGGACGAGGGCCTGGGCCTGCTGCTGATCCCCCTGGCCGTATTGATGGGCTGGTTCATCATCAACGCCGAGCCTGCCGTACACGTGCTGAACAAGCAGGTGGAGGAGCTGAGCGCAGGCGCCATCTCCTCCAAGGCCATGGGCATGAGCCTGTCCATCGCCGTGGCCGCCGCCATGGGACTTGCCATGGTGCGGGTCCTGACCGGCATCTCCATTCTGTGGTTCGTGCTGCCGGGGTACATCATCGCACTGGGACTGAGCTTCTTCGTCCCCCCCATCTTTACCGCCATCGCCTTCGACTCCGGCGGCGTGGCCTCCGGCCCGCTGACGGCCACGTTCATGCTGCCCTTCGCCATGGGCGCCACCACGGCCCTGGGCGGCAACACCATGACCGACGCCTTCGGTCTGGTGGCGCTGGTGGCTATGATGCCGCTGATCGTGGTGCAGGTCATGGGCGCCATCTACGTCATCAAGACCCGCCGCAACAAGGCGCAGGACGCGGCGCTGGACCTTACCGACGAGGACGTTATCGAGCTGTGGGAGGTGGCCTGACATGGAACTGTACTATCTGATGAGCATTACCGACCGCGATCGGGCGGAGAATATGGCCGCCCTGTATCGGGACGCGGGACTGAATCTGGTGACCACCATGATGGGCCGCGGCACCGCCACCACCCAGCAGCTGGCGCTGTACGGCCTGTCCCGCACGGAGAAGGCCGTTACCGGCGCGGTGGTGGGCACCGACAGCATGAAGCAGCTGTTCCGCGCCGCCAAGCGCAAGCTGTTTATCGACATTCCCGGCAACGGCCTGATGCTGGCCGTACCCCTGAAAAGCGTCAGCAGCGGCCGGACGCTGGCATATCTGACAGACGGCGGCAAGGCCGCCAGCGGAGGTGTACCGACGATGAACTTTGACTATGAACTGATCGTGGTGATCCTGAATGAAGGTCACTCCGACATGGTGATGGACGCGGCCCGCAGCGCGGGGGCCGGCGGCGGCACGGTGCTGCACGCCAAGGGCACCGGCGCCATCGGCACCGAAAAATTCTTCGGTGTAACTCTGGCCAACGAAAAGGACGTGATCTATATCGTAGCCAGCGGCAAGGAAAAGGCCGCCATCATGAACGCCATCAACAAGGACGCGGGCCCCTCCACACCGGCGGGCGCCATCAGCTTCTCCCTGCCGGTGTCCGATGTGGCGGGCCTGCGGCGGCTGGACGACGAGTAAAACCAACTGGCGCAAAATCTTCGATTTTGCTGCCAAAAAGGCTGCGGCCGACTGCACCGTGCGCGGCGCAAATTCTGCGAAGCTTATAGAAAAGAGACTGGTTTCCTAAACCAGTCTCTTTTTTTATTTCATCGGACAGTTTCGCAGGATCTCATCTGCCGCCGTTTCGTAGGCGGGCAGGTCCCTGGCTTTGCGGATGGCCTTCAGGGGGCGCTCGGTCCCGTCAAAGCGCTCCACCAGATAGTTCCACAGCTCCCGCATCCGGTGCAGCACCGGCACAGGGCCGTCCAGCCGCTGGCGGTAGCCCTCCAGCAGCGCGGCGTGAAACGCCGTCAGCTCCTGACGGGAGGCAGGCGCGCCGCCCCGCAGCCGCCGCGCCAGCGCCGGATCGGCCATCAGGCCGCGGCCCACCATTACGGCCTCCACCTGGGGATACTGGGCCTGAAAGGCCGTCACGTCCGCCGCCGTGAACAGGTCGCCGTTATACACCAGCCGCCCCGCGTACACCGCCAGCGCGCGGTCAAAGGCGTCCCGATGGACGGCGCCCTTGTAAAACTCCTTCTGGATGCGGGGGTGGACGATCAGCTCATAGAGGGGATAGCGGCCATACAGCGCCAGCAGGCTCTCCCACTCCGCCGGATCGTTCTTGCCGATGCGGGTCTTGACGGACACCCGCATGTCCGGCGCTCCGGCAAAGATGCCGTCCAGGCAGCGCGCCAGCTCCTCCGGATAGGCCAGCAGACCGGAGCCCTTGCGCTTGGCCGTCACTGTGCCGGAGGGGCAGCCCAGGTTGAAATTGACCTCCTGATAGCCCCGGGCCTTCAGCTCCCCCGCCGCCCACAGGAAGTGGTCGCTGCAGTTGGTCAGCAGCTGGGGCACGGTGTCCGGCTCCCCGGGGATCTCGTCCAGCTCTCTGCGCTGGAAGCACCGATTGGCGTTGGGGGACAGGAACGGGGTAAAATACTTATCCACACCGCCGAAGATCTCCCGATGGGTCCGCCGCCACAGCCAGGAGGTCAGGCCCTCCATGGGCGCGGCGTACAGCGTAATGTCGGCCATTGATCTCTTCCTTTCCCTTTTATGTAAAAAGCGGCCAGACGGTCTTGCTGACAATGTGCAGCACCGCGTGGCTGAGCATGGCGTACTGGATACCGTACTTCCGGTACAGCCGCCCGAACACCAGGCCGAACCCGCCGTTCAGCAGGAAGCACCGCATCAGAATCAGCGGCGTCAGCGTGCCGAATACGCCCACTGTGGCAGGCAGATGCCCCGCCGCGAACAGCAGCGCCGCCAGCACATTGGCCGCCGCGATGACGCCCTCCGGTGCCGTCTCCCTGGATCGGAAAAACAGCTTCCACCCCAGAAAGGCCAGCAGGCTCATGAGGAACAGCCGCATGAACAGCTCCTCCATCACGCCGCCGTACAGGATAGCGGAGGCCCAGCCCCACACCGTCAGCCCCGCCGCCGCACTGGTCTGCACCGCCGTACCAGGTAGCCACGCACCGAACGTCCAATAGTCCAGAGTGAACAGCAGTCCCAGCGGGATCGACACCACCAGCGTCCGCAGCAGCGGCCCCTTTTCCAGCCGCAGGGAACGCATCAGCCCCAGCTTTTCCGCCAGAATGTATCCAAAAAAGCCGCACAGGGCGGCGTATACCACCGTCTGCACCGTGCCCACAACCAACAGCACCGCCGTGCTGCCCAGCTGAACCAGCATGGCGGCCAGCGTCCCCTCGTCATACAGGTCGATCTGATAGCGGATCACCAGATAGCCCGCCGCCGCGGCAAGGGGCAGCAGCGCCAGCGTAAAGCGCAGGGGCGCGCGGTACTTGGTCAGGAACCGCTTCATACCCTGTCACCTCCCAGCGTCTCCACGCAGAAACCGTGGTAGCCGCAGCAGGTGCAGGTCAGCTTTCGGGCCGAGGGGGTATGGCGGGCAAAGAACGCCTCCTTCAGCGCCGGACGGAACACCGTGTGGCACTGGGGGCACAGATAGGCCACCCGCCGGAAGTAGTACCGGCTGATCAGAATGCCAAAGGGCACCGCCAGCAGCAGGTATATCACAAGGGGCCACCAGATGCCGGTGACGATCCACAGCACGATACTGGTCACCTCCAGCAGCGACATGGGGATGCCCGCCAGCAGCAGGGTGGTATGCACCCGTTTCAGTTGTGCGCGTCGCTCCATCAGATACGCTATGTCACCGATGGATTCCACGGAAAACTGCGCCTGCTGCCGCACCTGGCGGCGCAGCTCCGACAGCTTTTCCAGACGGGACTGGCTTTGTGCCAGCTCCTGGCGCAGCGCCTGCTCCTGCTGTTCCAGCAGCAGCTCGATGACCCGCGCCGGTTCCTCCTCCGCCAGCAGCTGGGCGATGGCGTCGATGGGCAGGCCCATGTCCCGCAGAAAGCAGATAATCCGCAGCTGCCGCAGATCGCCGTCGGTGTACAGCCGCCGCCCGCCCTCGGACAGCTCCGTGGGGGTCAGGATGCCGCGGGTGTCGTAGTACTGCACCGTCCGCACGGTGACGCCGCACAGCCTGGCCAGCTCGCCCGTGGTGTATTTGGACATAGCGTTTCACCTCCTTATGGGGGATAGTGTAGCATATGACGCAGCGTCACGAGCAATAGCTAACGCGGCGTTATGAGGGAAATTTCGCACCGCTGCCGCTCATGCGTTGGAACAGCAGGACCATCCGCGCTACTCGCGGCGGCCTGAGGGCAGGCCGCCCTACGTATCAGGCGTCAAGGCCGTTTGTAGGGGCGGACGACCCTGTCCGCCCCTATCGAAAGTGCGGCCGGTTTCCGATCGGGCCGACAGAGTCGTCGGCCCCTACGCACGTTTACCGCACCTCTCCGCAGGACGGCATAACCGCATGCCGCCGCCAATCACGCAGCATCCCCTGCCGTTTTTACAGCGCGTCCACGTATTGACACGCCGCCAGGCCTGCCACGGCGCCGTCGCCTACGGCGGTGGTCAGCTGGCGAACGGACTTCACCCGTCCGTCTCCGGCGGCGAACACGCCTGCGCAGGTGGTCACGGTGTCCTCCGTCGCCTGATAGTAGCCGTCATCCACGCTTACCAGAGCGGCAAAGGGGGCGCTCTGGGGCAGCTGGCCCACGGCGGCGAACAGGCCGTCCACCACCAGCCGCCGCGTTTCACCGGTTTTCACGTCCTTTACCGTAATGGCAGTCAGCTCGCCGTCGGCCGCGTGCAGTGCTTCCACGGTATGGCTGTAGAGGATGGTGATATTCTCCCGCTCCGCCGCGCGGCGCACCAGGCGATCCTCGCCCCGAAACCGGTCGCGGCGGTGGATCAGCGTCACATGGCGGCAGCTGTTGGAGAGGAACAGGGCGTCCTGCAAGGCGGTGTCGCCGCCGCCCACCACCGCCACGTCGCGACCGGTATAGAAGGCTCCGTCACACACGGCGCAGTAGGAGACGCCGCAGCCCACCAGTTCCTCCTCGTTGGGAAGGCCCAGATGGCGGTGGGCTGCGCCGGTGGCCAGCACCACGGCGCGGCAGCGCTGATCGCCGCCGGTGCAGCGGACGATGAAGCCCTCGCCGTCGCGGGCAAGACCCGTGACCTCGTCATAGAGGATCTCCACACCCAGGGCCTCTACCTGCTCGGTGAGCTTTTGGGCAAAGTCCGCGCCGGACAGGGCGGGCACGGCGGGATAATTCTCCACCAGGGGAGAATAGACGATCTGACCGCCGGTATTCTCCCGCTCGGCCACGGCCACGGTCTTCCCTGCCCGGGCGGCGTACAGCGCCGCCGTCAATCCGGCGGGCCCGCCGCCGACTACGATGATATCGTACATAGAGGTTGCCTCCTTTTTGCTATATCTATCGGCAAATATGCGTAGGGGCCGGCGTCCCCGACGGCCCGCGCGATTTACGATACTATTTCCGGTAAACCGACGGGGCGTCGAGGACGCCGCCCCCTACATAAGCTTTCGCTACTTCCGGAAAAAGCCCCCTGAAAGGGGGCTTTTTCGGTACATAAAACGGCTTTATTGGTACAATAAACGGCCTTATTTCAGTCGTTATACTCCGCGATGAACTTCCGCACGGCGGTCAGGCCCACGTACTTATCCTCGCCGTCGCCCACCACCAGAGTGGGGGCCTGACGGATGCCGAGACGGGCGGCCTCGGCGCCGTTTTCCTCCGCCAGCAGGCGGGTGAAGGGGATACCGGCGTCGGCAAGCAGCTTCTCCGCCTGCTTGCAGTTGGGGCAGGTACGGGTGGCGAACAGCTTCACTGTGCCGTGGGCGTTGCCCACCGGCTCCGCCACGGGGGCGGCGGGCTGCTCCGGCTTCACATCGGGGTGCAGGACGCCCTGATGGGTCAGGTGGGAGTGGCCGATGTCGTAGACCTTGCGGTCCTTGAACTCCTGGGCCTTGCCGTCGTTCCAGTTCTGGACGGGACGGTAGTAGCCGGTGATGCGGCTGTAGATCTCGGTACGCTCGCCGCACTCGGGGCAGGTGGACACCTCGCCGGACAGATAGCCGTGGTTCTTGCAGACGGAATAGGTGGGGGACAGGGTGTAATAGGGCAACTTGTAGTTCTCGGCGATCTTGCGCACCAGCTGGGCGGCAGCCTTCCAATCCGGCAGCTTCTCGCCCAGGAAGGCGTGGAACACGGTGCCGGAGGTATAGAGGGTCTGCAGCTCGTCCTGGACGTCCAGGGCGGAGAAAATATCCTCGGTATAGCCCACGGGCAGGTGGCTGGAGTTGGTGTAGTAGGGGGTGCCGTTCTCGTTGGCGGTGATGATGTCGGGATAGTGCTTCTTATCGTGCTTGGCGAAGCGGTAGGTGGTGGACTCGGCAGGGGTGGCCTCCAGATTATAGAGGTCGCCGTACTGCTCCTGATAGTCGCTGAGGCGCTCGCGCATGTGGTTGAGCACATCCTTGGCAAACTGCTGGGTCTCGGGGTGGGTCAGGTCTTTGCGCAGCCAGTTGGCGTTGAGGCCCACCTCGTTCATGCCGATGAGGCCGATGGTGGAGAAGTGGTTGTCGAAGGTGCCCAGGTACCGCTTGGTATAGGGGTACAGGCCGGCGTTCAGCAGCTTGGTGATGACGGTGCGCTTGGTCTTCAGGGAGCGGGCGGCCACGTCCATCAGCTTGTCCAGACGGGCGTAGAAATCGGCCTCGTCCTTGGCAAGATAGGCGATGCGGGGCAGGTTGATGGTCACCACGCCCACGGAGCCGGTGGATTCGCCGGAGCCGAAGAAGCCGCCGGACTTTTTCCGCAGCTCACGCAGGTCCAGGCGCAGGCGGCAGCACATGGAGCGGACATCGTTGGGCTCCATATCGGAGTTGATATAGTTGGAGAAATAGGGGGTGCCGTATTTGGCGGTCATTTCAAAGAGGAGCTTGTTGTTCTCGGACTCGCTCCAGTCAAAGTCGCGGGTGATGGAATAGGTGGGGATGGGGTACTGGAAGCCGCGGCCGTTGGCGTCGCCCTCGATCATGATCTCGATGAAGGCCTTGTTGACCATGTCCATTTCCTTCTGGCAGTCGCCATAGGTGAAGTCCCGTTCGCGGCCGCCCACGATGGCGGGCTGGTCCTTCAGGTCGCGGGGCACCGTCCAGTCCAGGGTGATGTTGCTGAAAGGCGCCTGGGTGCCCCAGCGGGAGGGGGTATTAACGCCGTAGACGAAGGACTGGATGCACTGCTTGACCTCCTTCTGGGTCAGGTCGTCCACCTTGACGAAGGGGGCCAGGTAGGTATCGAAGGAGGAGAAAGCCTGTGCGCCCGCCCACTCGTTCTGCATGATGCCCAGGAAGTTCACCATCTGGTTGCACAGGGTACTGAGATGACTGGCGGGAGAGGAGGTGATCTTGCCCACCACGCCGCCCAGGCCCTCCTGGATCAGCTGCTTCAGGCTCCAGCCGGCGCAGTAGCCGGTCAGCATGCTCAGGTCATGGAGATGCAGGTCGGCGTTGCGGTGGGCCTCGGCCACCTCGGGATCATAGATCTCGCTGAGCCAGTAGTTGGCGGTGATGGCGCCGGAGTTGGAGAGGATCAGGCCGCCCACGGAATAGGTGACGGTGGAATTCTCCTTGACGCGCCAGTCGTTGATCTGGAGATAGTTGTCCACCAGATCCTTATAGTTCAGCAGGGCGCTGCCCACGTTGCGGACTTTCTCCCGCTGCTTGCGGTAGAGGATGTAGGCCTTGGCCACGTCGGCGTAGCCCGCCTCGGACAGCACCTTTTCCACGCAGTCCTGAATATCCTCCACAGCCACCAGCTCGTCCTTGATCTTGGGCTCGAACTCCGCGGTGACCCGCAGGGCCAGCATGTCCATGACGCTGGGGTGATACTGCTTGCCCATGGCGTCAAAGGCCTTGGTGATGGCGGCGCTGATCTTGGCGATATCAAATTCGGCGATGGTGCCGTCGCGCTTTGTTACCCGATACATGTGATGATCCTCCTTCTCTCGTATGCCACGCCCAGGGGGCGGAAAATAAAAATGAGATGCGGCTTGTGTCAGCTGTATCTCCAAGTATACCACATATATGGGGGTTGTCAAGGAGGAATATCTATATCTGGTGTATAAGTTTTTCTAATCGTCACAAGATGTGGTGTATTTGAGGAACGGGGTTCTGCCCCGTCCCTCCACAAATCTGACGATGCGGCGGCGCACGATCACGCCAGCGGTCGCCTGTTCCTACACCCCTCTTAATTCCACACTGGGCACCAGGGGGCGGACGATATCCGCCCAGTGCTCCAGCTGCTCTTTCGTGGGGGCGTGGAGGCCCGCCTGCAGAACGGCGTCGCGGTCGGTGAAGCACTGGATGTAGTAGCGCTTTGCACCGGCGATCCACTGGGCAATGGCGGCAAAGGAGGCGTCGGTGTG
Source organism: uncultured Oscillospiraceae bacterium (assembly GCA_934573935.1). Lineage (GTDB taxonomy): Bacteria > Bacillota > Clostridia > Oscillospirales > Oscillospiraceae > Vescimonas. Next base: position 83,047 of record CAKTMO010000002.1, read on the forward strand.
GAATTCCGCCACGGCGGTGGTGCGGAACTCATAGTCCACGGCGCCGGAGAGAAGGAATGCGGCGCTCTCTGCAACGGGGGTCAGGTCAAGCTCCGGCACGCCGACGGTGGCGGCGTAAGCGGCGGGGCTATTTTTGATGTCCATGGCCACGTGATCCACCAGGCCGTCCGACACCAGCGCCCGCAGGGCGGCAGGATGGCTGCCGTTGGTATCCAGCTTCACGGCGTAGCCCAGCGCTTTGATCCGCTCCAGCAGGCGGGGCAGATCGGGGCGCAGCAGGGGCTCGCCGCCGGTGACAGCCACGCCGTCCAGCAGGCCCTGCCGCTTTTTCAGAAAATCCAGCAGGGCAGCGTCATCCATCAAGGGCGTCATGCCCCCCAGCACCAGGCCGCCGTTGTGGCAGAAGGGGCAGCGGAAATCGCAGCCCGCCAGGAACACCGTACAGGCCACGTGGCCCGGAAAGTCCAGTAGTGTCAGCTTTTGCAGTCCGTGAATGTCCATGGCGGTCTCCCCTTCTCATTTGATCCCGTCCATTGTAGCGCGGCGGGGCGGGAATGTCAATCACCGAGGAAGAGGCGGCGCTCTCCGGCAAAAAGCAGGGCGCGGACGCGTCCTGCTTTTTTATTGCGGATAGACGCCCAGGGTGTGGGCGAGTTTGGTGATGAAGTCCTGTACGTTGGTGACCATGGTGGTGGCGCAGAGGCTGCCACGGTCCAGAAGCTTATTGACCACGAACTCGTCGGCATCCACGGCATAGAGGTAGACGGGACGCACGGTGCCGTCGGGCAGCACGCGGAAGGAGGGGGTCATATTACCGGCGGCAATGGTGTGCAGCATGGTGGCCAGGCAGATGACCGTGGTGGCGCTGCGCACCAGCGAACGCATGGCGGAGGCGCCCTCGTACACGTCGGCGTACACCTCCGGCAGCGGGCCGTCGTCCCGAATGGAGCCGGTCAGGACGAAGGGGACGTGATGCCTGACGCAGCCGTACATGATGCCGTTGTCGATATGGTGATTCTGAATAAACTGAGGGATGGAGCCGCTGCGGCGCACCTGGTTCAGCACGTCCAGGTGGTGATAGTGGCCGTTGGGCTGGCTGCGCTGGGTGTAGATATCCTGTCCCAGCGCGGTATGGAGATAGCCGGCCTCCAGATCGTGGGTGCCCAGGGCGTTGCCCGCCAGCAGACCGTGACAGTAGCCTGCGGCGATCATGGCCTCCATGGCGGCGCGGGCACCGGCGTCAAAGGCAAAGGCGGGGCCCATGACCCAGAGGATGCGGCCGTGATCGCGCTCGTACCGCAGCAGGGCGGCAAGATCGTCGTAATCCTTGGCATAGGAGGTCTCGCGGCTGCGGCCCTGGCGGAAAACGAACTGGTCATTGTTATCCTCCCGCGCCGCGGCGAAGCCGTCGCAGTGGAGGTAGATGCCCTCCTCGCCCCGCTCGGTGCGGCCCAGGATGACACGGTCGCCCTGCTTGACGTTGCGGGCCTCCACCGTGTCCAGGCGGCCATCGGGGCGCAGGACGACGCAGGCGTCCATGCGGCTCTCCTCCGCCAGATGCCACTGGCCGTCAAGCTTGAAATACTCGGGATACATGGAGGTGCTGTGGAAATTGTCGGGCACCACGCCGTCGCGCTCCGCGGGACGCCACTGTGCGTCGGGGGCGGCGGCCAGGTGGGGCTGGGTGAAGTCGGGATGGCGGTAAGGGGGCAGGGTAAAGGACATGGGGAGATCTCCTCTCTGTATGATTTTCAGGGGTCATCACGCCGCGGACTGCGGCAGCGACGCGAAATGCTCCCGCGTCAGGCGCATGAACAGCTCCATGGCAGGGGTGACCCATTTGTTTTTGTGGTAGGAACAGACGGCGGTGATGCGCTCACGGGAAAAATCGCTGTCCACCGCCTGGAGCGTACCGTCGGCCAGCTGGGGCTCCACGGCAAAGCGGGGCAGCAGGGCGACGCCCAGATCGCCTGCCACGCAGCTTTTCACGGTTTCCGTGTTGCCCAGCTCGATGACGTTTTCCAGCACGATCCTGCGGCGGGCGAGCCAGCGGTCCATGATCCGCTGGTAGACGCCGTTTTTGTCGTTGGTGATCAGGGGGATGGGCTGGCGGCCCTCTGCGGCGGTGAAGTCGAGGCCGCTGCACAGCCGATGGGGCGCGGCCACCAGCGTGATGGGAAAGTCCGCCAGCGGCCGGACGGTCACAGAGCCGCCGTAGCCGCCCACATCGTAGTGTACGCCGATATCCACCGCGCCCCGCAGCACCTCGTCCCGAATGCGGAAGCAGTTTTCACACCGGATGGACAGCTTGACGCCGGGGGCCTCCTCCCGAAACCGTTTCAGGATGGGCTGCATCTGATAGGTCAGCAGCGTTTCCGCCACGGCCACCTGCAGGGTGCCGGACAGCTGGGCGTACTCCTTGCCGTAGTTGGACAGCCGCTCCACCGACTGCAGCACAGCCTCCACGTAGGGCACCAGCTCCCGTCCCGCCTGGGTGACGGTCATCCGGCGGCCGATCTTTTCAAACAGTGGGACATGCAGCTCGTTTTCCAGCTGCTGCATCTGAAAGGTGATGGTGGATTGGGTATAGTTCAGCCGTCGGGCGGCCTCTAAAAAGCTGCCGCATTGCAGGATGGTTTGGAATGTGACCAGATATTTCAGTTCCATAGCGCCGCCTTATTTATTCAATAAAATTGAATTCTCTCTTTATACCTTTCAATTTGATTGCACGTTCCTTTTTTGTTATTATAGCAGAGAACACAACTGTCCGCAACAGGAAGCTTACGATTATTTGGGAGGTTGGCGATGAAAGAGAGGCAAGCAGGCCGGTTTTCGGTGTTTTTTGTGGTGCTCGCGGTCTGTCTGGTGTATGCGCTGGGCGGCGGTATACGCTCCAACTATGGGCTGATGCGCAGCGCCATTGCCGGCGCCAGCGGCGTGGATTACGCAGGAATCAGCTTTGTGCTGGCGGCGGCGCAGCTGGCGTTCGGCGTGATGCAGCCGGTGTTCGGCGCGTTGGCGCTGAAGACCTCCAACGTGTTCGTGCTGCTGGGCGGCGCGGCCATGGCGGTGCTGGGACTGGTGCTGACGCCGCTGTGCCGCGGCACATGGGCGCTGCTGCTGTGCTTCGGCATTCTGATGCCCGCGGGGCTGGGGGCCTTCTCCTTCGGCCTGATCATGGGGGGCGTCACGCCGCTGCTGGGGGAAAAGCGGGCCTCCGCCGTGTCCGGCATCATCAACGCCAGCAGCGGGCTGGGCGGCATTCTGCTGGCACTGCTGCTGCGGGGCGTGCTGGACCGCTTCGGCCTGTGGGGTGCCGTCATTGCGCTGTGCCTGCCGCTGGTATGTCTGATGCCCGTCCTGCTGTTGCTGCGCAGGGCCGACGCCAGACAGGCGGGGCATAAGCCGCCCCTGCTGCGTCCGCTGCTGGAGGAGGCCTTTCACGACCGCTCGTACCGGCTGCTGTCGCTGGCCTTTTTCACCTGCGGGTTCCATATGGCCATTATCGAAACGCACCTGTATACTCAGTTCACCGGCTATGGCTTTTCGGAGCAGAGCGTCACCTACGCCTTTTCCATTTACGGCATCGCCACCATGGCGGGCAGCGTCGTCTCCGGCTATCTGGGCAGCCGCTTTTCCATGAAAACGGTGCTGGGCTGCTTTTACGCCTTCCGTACCCTGTGGATCGTCGGCTTTCTGCTGCTGCCGAAGTCTCCGGCCAGCATGTACCTGTTTGCCATCTTGCTGGGGTTCACCGGAATGGCCACGGTGCCGCCCACCTCCGGCCTGATCGGACGGCGGTTCGGTCCGGCGGCGCTGGGCACGCTGTTCGGCGTGGCGTTTCTCTTCCACCAGATGGGCAGCTTCGTCAGCGCCTGGGTGGGCGGCCTGACGGTGACCGCCACCGGCGGCTATACCCTCATCTGGTGCATCGACGCCGCGCTGTGCCTTGCCGCGGCGGCATGCGCCTTTCGGGTCACCATGCCGACAGGGGTGAAGACGGAAGAATAGCAAAAGGATGCCCCGCGCCGTGGCGCGGGGCATCCTTTTTTCCACGGATCGTCAAAAAGGGGGATATTTTACAAGCCATCTCCCCGCGGCGGTGGTACAATAGCAGCAGCAAGGAGGTGATGGCCGTGACGGAGGAAGCGCGGGTCGTGACCTATGACGAGGAGCTGCGGATCGAGGCTTACCGCTTCAGCGGCGTTGCACAGTCCTTTCCCAGCCATTTTCACGAATACTATGTGCTGGGACTGATGGAGGCAGGGCAGCGATCCCTGACCTGCAGGGACGGGGTATATACCCTAGGCCCCGGCGATATGCTGCTGCTCAATCCCAGCAACAGTCACGCCTGTGTACAGTGCAGCGGCGGCACGCTGAACTATCGGGGTGTGAACTTTTCTCCGGCGGTCATGGAAGAGCTGGCGGAGGAAGTGACCGGTGAAAGATGGCCGCCCCGCTTTTCCCCACCGGTGATCCATGACGACGAAGCCGTCCGCCGCTATCGCGCCCTGCATACTGCGGTGATGGAGGGGGCGCAGGGGCTGGAGAAGGAGGAAAGCCTGCTGTTGCTGCTCACTCTTCTGCTGCGACGCTACAGTCAACCCTTTGCAGAGGACGCCGCTGTCTGCCGGAATGATATCCGGCAGGTATGCCGCTTCATTGAAACCCACTATGCCCAGCGTATCACCCTGGCACAGCTGTGCCGCTGCGCAGGGCGCAGCAAGTCCGCCCTGCTGCGGGACTTTACCCGGGAAAAGGGCGTAACGCCCTATCGCTATTTGGTGAACATCCGCATTGGAGCGGCACGAAAGCTGCTGGAGCAGGGGGAGACGCCGATGGACGCGGCGCTGCGGACAGGCTTTTCCGACCAGAGCCACTTTACCAACTATTTCAAACACTTTATCGGCCTGACACCCGCCGCTTACCGCGAGATATTTCGGGAACGCCGCTGAGAAGGGAGAAAGCTATGGATCTGCAAAATGAAAAATGTGTTATGGTCATTGACAAAGCGCTGCCCCTGGGCATGATGGCCAACACGGCGGCCATCATGGGCATCACGCTGGGGCAGAAAATGCCGGAGGTGGCGGGAGCGGACGTGACAGACAGAAGCGGATGCACCCATCTGGGCATTATTGAGTTCCCCGTGCCCATCCTGCGCTCCGCGCCGGAAGGCCTTCGTACACTGCGGGAGAAGCTGTACCAGCCGGAGTTTCAGGACGTGACCACGGTGGACTTCTCCGACCTGGCCCAGCGCTGCAAGACCTACGGCGAGTTCATCAACCGGCTGCGGGATACTGCGGAGGGCGACCTGCAATACTTCGGCATCGCCCTGTGCGGCCCTAAAAAGAAGATCAATCAGTTGACCGGCAGCATGCCTTTGCTGCGATAGATAGCGGGCCGTTTTCGTACAAAAAAGAACCGCCGGCGGCGGTTCTTTCTCTTTGAAGATGTCTGTCGCCTCTGTTGTGCTTACCATCAACGGTATATCACCGAGACCCAGGGATATTTCTCCTGTAGGTCGCTGAAGATCTCCTGCATCGGAGCGGCATACTCCCACAGTTCTTGGGGCAGGGAGGCAAAGCTTTTCACAACGATGTGTCTTTGCACCGGCTGCAAGAATATATCCGTCAGACAATCCCACATGGCATCCCAGTTTTCTCCGTAGTAGTCCGGAAAGCCAAACGTCTCGCGGATACGGCGATGTAAGGTGACCCAGTCGCCGCAGCCGGTCAGGTCCAGCAGGATGGGGTCTGTGGGGATCGGTGTATATGCGCAGTGATCCATAGCAATGTCCTCGTACAGTGATTTTTTATGAGAGCAGAACGAATCATAAACCAAAAGACCGCCAACGGCGGTCTTTTGGTTTATGGAGCAGGATACGGGAGTCGAACCCGCCTCCTCGGCTTGGGAAGCCGATGTACTACCGATGTACGAATCCTGCAAGTGGGGATATCATACCATACTTTTCCGTCCAATGCAAGGCGAAAATCGCCGGAGCGGCACTTTTCCCGCGGCGGGCATAGGCCAAGCCGGCGGGCACATAGGATGGCACCAAAGAAACAAGGAGGGCATGGCGATGAAACGAGCGGTGGGTTTTCTGGCGGCATTGGTACTGATAGGGGGGCTGGCGCGGCCCTGCTGGGGCGTGGAGCTGACGCTGAGCTCCCACGCGGCGCTGCTGATGGAGAAGACGACAGGGCAGATCCTCTACGCCCAGAACGAACACGACGCCCTGCCTCCCGCCAGCGTCACCAAGATCATGACGGTGCTGCTGACCATGGAGGCCATTTCCAGCGGGCGCATCGCCCTGGACGACACCGTCACCGTCAGCGCCTACGCCGCCGGTATGGGCGGTAGCCAGGTATTTCTGGCGGAGGGGGAGCAGATCACGGTGGACGATCTGCTGAAGGCGGTGTGCGTGGCCTCCGGCAACGACGCGGCGGTGGCGCTGGCGGAGCATGTGGCGGGGGTGACGGAGCTGTTTGTGGAGCAGATGAACAACCGCGCCCGTGAGCTGGGCATGAACGACACCCATTTCGTCAACTGCACCGGCCTGACGGCGGAGGGACACGTTACCTCCGCCCACGACATCGCCCTGATGAGCCGCGAGCTGCTGCTGCACCATCCGGAGGTGCGGAACTACACCACCATCTGGATGGACACCCTGCGGGACGGCACCTTCGGCCTGAGCAACACCAACAAGCTGATCCGCTTTTACGACGGGGCCACGGGGCTGAAGACCGGTTTCACCCGCGAGGCGGGCTACTGCATCAGCGCCACGGCGGAGCGGGACGGCATGGAGCTGATCGCCGTTATCATGAAGGGCGCCACTGCCGACAGCCGCAACGCCGACGCCAAGGCCCTGCTGAACTATGGCTTTTCCACCTATACGCTGGTGGATGTTCAGCCCCAGGAGCCCCTGGCTCCTCTGCCGGTGACGCTGGGGGCGGCGGACAGCGTGACGCTGACCCTGCCGCCGGAGGGCCACACCCTGCTGGTGGAGAAGAGCCGCGCCGGTGACCTGACCCAGACCATCGACCTGCCGGAATCGGTGGCCGCGCCGGTGCAGGCGGGGCAGCAGCTGGGCACGCTGACCGTTACCGGCGGGGGCGACACGCTGCTGACGGTGCCCCTTCTGGCGGCGGAGCCGGTGGAGGCCCTCAGCTGGGGCGAGATGACCACCCGCATGCTGCAAATGCTGCTCTTCTGCGCATAGCGGAAAAAACCGCGGATTTCCCCTTGTATTTTCCGGCGGGGCGTTGTAATATAGTCCTTTAAGAACGACTATTTCACACAGGAGGAATATAGGATGATACACGTTGATCTGACCAATATCCAAAGCTTTCTGCGCCTGCCCTATGAGGCGGCGCTGGCGCCCCGCCTGAAGCTGGCCCACAGCTGCCTGCAAATGGGCAACGGCCGCGGCGGCGAGTTTACCGGCTGGGTCCACCTGCCCAGGGACTATGACCGTGCGGAGTACGACCGCATCAAGGCGGCGGCCAAGAAGATCCAGAGCGATTCTCAGGCACTGGTGGTCATCGGCATCGGCGGCTCCTATCTGGGGGCGCGGGGCGTCATCGAGTGCCTGTGCTCCCCCAACTACAACCTGAAAAAGAAGAACACACCCAACATCTATTTCATCGGCAACGGCCTGAGCAGCGAGGCGCTGACAGAGGTGATGGAGCTGGTGCAGGACGTGGACTTCTCCGTCAACGTGATCTCCAAGTCCGGCACCACCACCGAGCCCGCCGTGGCCTTCCGCTTCTTCCGTGAGCTGCTGGAGCAGCGCTACGGCAAGGAGGGCGCCGCCCGCCGCATCTACGCCACCACCGATGCCCACAAGGGCGCGCTGAAATCCCTGGCGGACGCCAACGGCTACGAGACCTTCGTGGTGCCCGACAACATCGGCGGACGCTACAGCGTGCTGACCGCCGTGGGCCTGCTGCCCATTGCCGTCGCGGGGGTGGACATCGACGCCCTGATGGCCGGCGCCGAGGAGATGATGGAGGCCTGCGCCGCCGGAGACATGGAGCGCAACGCCGCGTGGCGCTATGCCGGTGCACGGTACGAGATGTACCGCACGGGCCGGAAAATCGAGATCCTGGCCGCCTACGAGCCCTCCTTCCGCTTCATGTCCGAGTGGTGGAAGCAGCTGTACGGCGAGAGCGAGGGCAAGGAGAACAAGGGTCTGTTCCCCGCCAGCGTGGAATTCACCGCCGACCTGCACTCCATGGGTCAGTACATTCAGCAGGGCGAGCGGCACCTGTTCGAGACGGTGGTGCGCTTCGGCCCCTCCGCCCACCAGCAGCAGGTGCCCTTCGACGAGGGCAACGGCGACGGCCTGAACTTCCTTGCAGGAAAGAGCATGGACTTCATCGCCCGTCAGGCCATGGACGGCACGCTGCTGGCCCACGTGGAGGGCGGCGTGCCCAACATCATCGTTCAGGCCGACAGCAAGGACGCCCACACCCTGGGCGAGCTGATCTATTTCTTTGAATACGCCTGCGGCCTGAGCGGCTATCTGCTGGACGTGAACCCCTTCGACCAGCCGGGCGTGGAGGCCTATAAAAAGAACATGTTCGCCCTGCTGGGCAAGCCGGGCTATGAGGAGCTGCGGGCCCAGCTGGAGAAAAAGCTGAAACGTTAACCGTTTTGTCATTGCTTTTTGGACAAGGGTATGCTATGCTATTATCAGGAGCATAACCATCTCCTATCTTGGATAAAGGAGTGATTTCTTATGGTTAGATTGATTATGGGCGCCAACGGCGCGGGCAAGACCAAGCAGCTGATTGAGCTGATCCACGCCGCGGTGGAGAGCGAGAACGGCAGCGTCGTCTGCATCGAACCCAGCGCCGACATGACCTACGATATCAGCTATAATGTCCGTCTGGTCAACGCCGGAGAGTATCATGTGAATAATTACGAGTGCCTGCGGGGCTTTATCAGTGGCCTGTACGCCGGCAATTACGATATTTCCCACGTGTTCGTGGACAACCTGTGCAAGATCGCAGGCGACAAGGATCTGCAGGCGGTAGAGGACTTCCTGGGCTGGCTGGACCGGTTCAGCAACACCAACGATGTGAAGTTCACCGTTACCATCAGTGCCGACGAGGATTCTGCCACCGAGGGCCTGCGGCAGTATACCTGATCCCATCAACAGAAAGGAAAAGAGGAACGGCAGCGCCGTTCCTCTTTCTTTTTTACATCAATCCAGGAATATTCAGCCCGCCGGTGAGGCTGTTCATGGAGTTGTTCATGGCCTCGTCGGCCTGGCGCAACGCCTCGTTGACGGCGGAGATCACCAGATCCTGCAGCATCTCCACATCCTGGGGATCCACCGCGTCGGGCTGGATGGTCAGGGCCTTCAGCTCCTTCTTGCCGTTCACCACGGCCTGCACCGCGCCGCCGCCTGCGCTGGCGGTGAAGTCGGTGTTCTCCACATCCTCCTGGGCCTTTGCCATCTGCTGCTGCATCTGCATGATCTTCTGCTGCATCTGCTGCTGGCGCATCATCTGGCCCTGGCTGCCGCCGAAGCCGCCGCGGGCGCTGTATCCCTTTGCCATAGTCGTTTTCTCCTTATGTTATGTGATCTTAAAATGTTCCAGTTCTTGTCCTTTTTTGGTCAGCTCCTCCAGCGCGTCGCCGGAGGGAGCGGCCGCGGGGGCCGCGGGAGGCGGCTCCTCCCAGGGCGGGGTCTCCGCCGCGGGGGGCGGAACGGGGACGGGCGGTGGCGCTGTCTCCGGCGCCGGAGCGGGACGGGGCGGGGGCGGTGGCGCGGCGGGACGGGGCTTTGCTGCCGCTTTGGGAGCCGCGCCCACCGTCAGCTGCACGCGGATGGGCGTACCCAGCTCCTTGCCGGTCACTTCCCGCAGCACAGAGAGTACGGACTCGCTGTTAAGGGAGTCCTTGACGAAATCGTTCTGACACAGCACGGTCAGCACATCGCCCTCCACCACACCGGCGGCCATGTTCAGGAAAACGCGGTCCTTCATGCTCAGGCGGCCCTTGTAGTGGTCGATGAGCCGCTCCCACACGGAGGTGTCGCCGCCGACGGGCTGTGCCGCCGCAGGCTGGGCCGCGGGGCGGGGCGGGGACGGGGGTACTTCCCGGGGAATATCAAACACCCGCTCGCCGTAGGTCTCCTGAGGGGGCGGGGCTTCGCCGTAGCGCGTGTCGATGGGGATCTCCTCCCTCACCGGAGGGGGTGCGGGGCGCGTCTGCACCGGCGCGGGCACGGGACTTGCGGGGGCGGACGGCTGGGGACGGGGTGCGGACTTAGCCTGCGCCGCCTTGGACGGCGGTGCGGCGACGCCGCGCTCCTCCAGCGCCGTCACCCGCTGGCACAGGGCCGTCAGGTCGCCGCTGAGGCTTTCGTCACACAGCTTCAGCAGGCACAACTCTGCGTCGGTGCGGGGCCGGATGCTGTCCGGCAGCGCCGCGCAGCACTGGCGCAGCGTGTCGGCCATATACAGAAACCGCGTCATGGGCAGGTCGCCTGCCAGATCGGTCAGCGTCCTGCTGTCATACAGGCCCGTCAGCAGGGCGCTGCCGCCCTCCGGCGCGGCCCGCAGGATGGTCATGTCGCGGGCAAGGTCGCTCAGCTCGCTCAGCAGGGCCGCCACATCCTTGCCGCCCCGATACAGCTGGTCGAACAGCGCCAGCGCGTCGCCGGTGCGGCGATCCAGCACGCAGCGCATCATCTGCACCGTCTGGGCGGCGCCGGCAAGACCCAGCACCTGCAGCACGGCGGCGTTGTCGATGACACCCTCCACCGCGCGGCACTGGTCCAGCAGGGACAGGGCGTCACGCATAGCGCCGTTGGCCATACGGGCCAGCAGCTCCGCGCCGTCGGGGCTCAGGTCAATGTGCTCCGCCGCCGCGATGTCCAGCAGCTGCTGCTGGATATCCCGCGGCAGCAGCCGCTTGAAGGAGAACCGCTGGCAGCGGGAGAGGATGGTGGCGGGGACCTTGTGCAGTTCCGTGGTGGCCAGGATAAACAGCAGATGCTCCGGCGGCTCCTCCAGGATCTTCAACAGGGCGTTGAAGGCGGCGATGGACAGCATGTGTACCTCGTCGATGATATACACCCGCTTTTTCAGCACGGAAGGGGTATACACCGCCTCTTCCCGCAGGGCGCGCACCTGATCCACGCCGTTGTTGGAGGCGGCGTCCAGCTCCGTCACGTCCAGCAGGGTGCCGCTGTCGATGCCCCGGCAGGCATCGCACTCACAGCAGGGCGCACCGTCGATGGGATGCTCACAGTTGACGGCCTTGGCCAGAATACGGGCGCAGGTGGTCTTGCCGGTGCCGCGGGTGCCGGTGAACAGATAGGCGTGACCCACGCGGCCCTCCGCCACCTGCCGCTGCAGGGTGTCGGTGATATGGGCCTGTCCCACCACCTGGGAAAAGGTCTTGGGCCGCCACTTGCGGTACAGTGCCTGATACATTTCGCCGTCTCCTTTCGTCAAAAATGCAGAAAAGTCCTCCACACGCAGCTGCGGAACCGGCTTCCTCGCGGCACATGTCTATCCCTCTTAATGCTGCTCGGTTCCCCGCCTGACATGATTCGTGGGTATCCATTGCGCGAGACCGGCTCCACAGCTGCCTGCGGAGGACTCATTTCATCGTATTATACACCAAAGTTTACTGTTTGGCAACAATGACTTTTTCCCAGGGACTTGCATTTTTTGCAAAATGGGATATGATATAGGAGAAAAAATATATGCTGCTTTCTACAGCAGAAGAAAAGAAGGGTTTACTATGACAAAGATCGACATTATCTCCGGTTTCCTGGGCGCAGGCAAGACCACGCTGATCAAGAAGCTGCTGAAAGAGGCCTATCAGGGTGAAAAGCTGGTGCTGATCGAAAACGAATTCGGCGAGATCTCCATTGACGGCGGCTTTTTGAAGGACAGCGGTGTGCAGGTCAGCGAGATGTCCTCCGGCTGCATCTGCTGCTCGCTGGTGGGCGACTTCAACAAGGCGCTGAAGGAGGTCCACGCCCAGTTCCAGCCCGACCGCATCCTGATCGAGCCCTCCGGCGTGGGCAAGCTCTCCGACGTGATCGTGGCGGTGGAGAACACCGTGAAGGACGTGCCGGACATGAAGCTGAACAGCTTCGTCACCGTGGCCGACGCCAGCAAGGTGAAGGTCTATATGAAGAACTTCGGCGAGTTTTACAATAACCAGATCGAGTCCGCCGGTACCATCATCCTCAGCCGCACCCAGAAGCTGAGCCAGGAGAAGCTGGAGGCCGCCGCGGCCCTGCTGCGGGAGAAGAACGCCGACGCCGCCATCATCACCACCCCCTGGGATCAGATCGACGGCAAGACCATCCTGGCCGCCGTGGAAAAGGTGTCTCTGGCGGATGAGCTGCTGGAGAAGATGCGGGCCGAGCATGAGGCCGACGAGCATGAGCACGAGCATCATCACCATCATGACCATGACGAGCATGAGGAGCACGATCACGAGTACTGCCATCACCACGACCACGATGATGACGATGATCACGATCACGACCACTGCTGCCACCACGACCATGACGAGGAACATGAGCACCATCATGACCACGACCATGATGAACACGAGCACCACCATCACCATGACGGCGAGGAGTGCGACGATCCCCACTGCGGCTGCCATCATCACCATCATCACGCCGACGAGGTGTTCGCCTCCTGGGGGCAGGAGACGGTGAAGCCCTTTACCCAGGAGCAGCTGCACCGCATCCTGACGGCGCTGGACAGCGGCGACTACGGCAAGATCGTCCGCGCCAAGGGCATCGTCCCCGACGGCGAGGGCAAGTGGCTGCATTTCGACTACGTGCCGGAGGAGCACGAGATCCGCTTTGGCCCCGCCGACTACACCGGCCGTCTGTGCGTCATCGGCGCGGAGCTGGACGAACATAAGCTCCACGAGCTGTTCGGCCTGTAAGGAGAGTATCGGCCTATGGATATTCCTGTTTATCTCATCGCCGGATTTCTGGACGCCGGCAAGACGGATTTTATCAACGGCATCCTGCGGGACGGCTTTGCCGCCGAGGATCGCACCCTGCTGATCTGCTGCGAGGAGGGAGAGAACGAATACGACCCCAAGGTGCTGCAGAACGTGTTCACCTACACGGTGGACGAGCAGGAGCAGCTGACGCCGGCGCTGTTCAAAAAGCTGGAAAAGCAGTACCGCCCCAAGCAGGTCATCATGGAGTACAACGGCATGTGGCAGATGGAGCCCCTGTATCGGGACGGCTTTCCCGCCAACTGGATCTTGTACCAGATCATGGTGCTGGTGGACGCCGCCACCTTTGAGCCCTATGTCCGCAACATGGGTCAGCTGATGATGGAGAAGATCGCCAACGCCGACCTTCTCATCTTCAACCGCTGCAACGAGGAGCTGCGGGCCCAGCTGCGCAGCCGCAACCTGAAAATGGTGAACCGCCGCGCCGACATCTATCTGGAAAACGCCGACGGCACCAGCGAGGAGTACATGACCCCCGACATGTCCCCCTTCGACCTGAGCAGCGGCCATCTGGACGTGCCCGACGACGAGTACGGCGCGTGGTACGTGGATCTGATGGACAACACCGGCCGGTACGACGGCATCACCGTTACCTTCAAGGCGCTGATGTGCCACTCCAAGAAGTTCAAGGGCGTTCACTGCCCCGGGCGCTTTGCCATGGTGTGCTGCGACAAGGACATGCAGTTCCTGGCGCTGGTGTGTCGGGGCGAGGGACTGGACAAGTTCAAAAACCGCGACTGGGTAGAACTGACCGCCACCGTCCGCAAGGAGAACTGCGACGCCTATCAGGGCGAAGGCCCCGTGCTGTACGTAACCGATATCCACGCCACCGAAAAACCGAAAAACGAAGTGGTTTCGTTTTGACAAAGAAGCGCCGCCCCATCAGGGCGGCGCTTTTATTGTCGGAAAACTGCACCAAAGGCTCCTTTGTGTAAAGGGAGCTGTCAACGCAAAGCGTTGACTGAGGGATTGTCGTTCTTCGGAAGCCTTGGTAACAACCCCTTCGTCACGGCTTACGCCGTGCCACCTCCCCTTACACAGGGGAGGCTTTTATTTCATCGTCCTGCTGTTATTCAGCACCATGGTGCTGTAGAGAAACAGCACGTCCTCCCCGCCGTCCAGGGTCAGGAAGCGGCCCAGCAGCTGGCTGGAGAGGTAGCGGATGTCCACCGCGTAGATGGTGCGGTAGTGCTGCGCCAGCAGGGGGATCAGGCTGCTACCGAAAGAATCGCGGAACACCACCAGCGTCTCCTCCGAGGCGGACAGGGGACTGTCCACCCGCAGCAGGGACTTGCTGCCCTGCAGATAGAGGTCATAGGGGGTGTCCGTGTCCACGGCGGCGAGGTCGTACAGGGGCTCCTGCGCCTCTGTTTCATAGTCGTACACGATGCAGGCGTCCAGCACTGCATCGGTGAGATACCGCAGGGTGTCCGCCGTCAGCGGCTCGTCTGTCTTGGCGGCATAGCTGCCGAAAAACGGCGTGTTCACGGTGTTCTCCTGAAAATCCTCCGTCAGCCGGCAGCCCATGGCCTGCAGCAGCGTCTGGGCCACGTCCGCGAGACACTCCTGCCGCCAGTGGGGGTCGGTGCGGTAGTAGTCCTCCAGCTCAAGCAGGGGCGCGATGTCCACATATTGGACAAAATCCAGCTGTGCGAGCAGCGCCTGGGCCGTCTCGTCGGCTGCGGCGGGGGCATAGCCCTCCGGCGGTACCGTAAAGCTGCCCTTGTCGGGGATCACCGACAGGTAGATACGTCCGGCGCTGGCGGATACATTGCTGTCATACAGCTGCCGGAACTTTCGGGCGGCGTAGTCCAGGGACTTCTGATCAAACCCCGCCTCAGTGGAGACGGCATAGCCGTCGTACACATACACCTCAGGAAGCGCCGCCGGAGGCGGCGCTTCCTTTGCGGGGGTCCATTTTACCGCGCCCAGCAGCAGGGCGCAGCTCAGCAGCACAAAGGCTGCCCGTATTACGATGGTACGTCTCACGCCTGAACGGCTTCGTTGTACACCAGCTCCATGCCGAAGATGCCGCTGAGACGGCCGGCAAAGGCGTCCACCAGATCGTCGGCGCCGAAGGCAACGGCCACGTATTCATCGCGGACGGCCACCACCACCTTGTCGGGGAAGCCGCACATCCAGCGGTTGGACTGGATGGCGTCCCGCAGCTCGGTGGCCAGGGCCTGGGCGTCGCCGGTGGCGTGATAGGCGGCGGCGGTAAAGGTGTTGGCGTTCAGCATATGGGTCAGGGATGCGGCCTCGTCCACCTGGGCGCTCTCCGGCAGCACCAGATTGTACTGGGCCAGCGCGCGGTCGGTCAGATCAAAGGCGGCGGGGGCGTCCTCCACCATCTGCTGGGCATCGGGGCCGCCGCCCACGACGGAGAACTTCTCCTCCTCGCCGTAGTCGTTCCACACGGTCTCCAGCAGGTTCAGGGCGCTGGTGATGGCGGCGGGCTGGTCGCCGGTGGTCTGGTCGTCCTTGGCGTCGCTATTGCCGCCGCAGGCCACCAGGGACAGGGCCATCATCGCGGCCAGCATCAGTGCAAAAATTTTTTTCATCAAAATATCCTCCTTGGTTTCCACAGATCCTGTGGGTCTGCCTCTTTAGACGCAAAAGCGCCGGATTTTGTTCCCAGAAATTATAACCAGCTCTGGTCAAATCCATAAGGCAGCAGTTCCCGCAGGGCGAATTTCTTCGCGTCCCCCGCCTTGTTGATGCAGAGCACCTCCAGCTGCGGCGCGAATTCCATCATCACCTGGCGGCAGGTACCGCAGGGGACGCAGTAGTCGTCGCTGCGTCCGGCGATGGCGATGCGGACAAAGTCCCGATGCCCCTCGCTGACGGCCTTGAAGATGGCGGTGCGCTCGGCGCAGATGGTGGCGCCGTAGGCGGCGTTTTCAATGTTGCAGCCGGTGTAGACCGTGCCGTCGCTGCACTCCAGCGCCGCCCCCACGGGAAAGTGGGAATAGGGGATATAGGCCCGGTCCAGCATGTCGATGGCCTTTTGGCAAAGCTCTTTTTCTGTCATGGTCTCGTCCTCCTCAACTCAATTTTGCCTGGCCGGTGTACAGCTGATAGTACCGGCCCTTCTCTTCCAAAAGCTGGGCGTGGTCGCCCCGCTCGATGATCTGTCCGTTTTCCAGCACCAGAATGGCCTGGGCGTTGCGGACGGTGGACAGGCGGTGGGCGATGACGAACACCGTGCGGCCTTCCATCAGGGAATCCATGCCCCGCTCGATCAGCGTCTCGGTGCGGGTGTCGATGGAGCTGGTGGCTTCATCCAGGATCAGCACCGGCGGATCGGACACGGCGGCGCGGGCGATGGCCAGCAGCTGCCGCTCACCCTGGCTCAGTCCCGCGCCGTCACCGGTGATGACGGTGTCGTAGCCCTGGGGCAGATGGCGGATGAAGCCGTCGGCGTTGGCCAGCTTCGCGGCGGCGCGGATCTCCTCGTCGGTGGCGTCCAGCTTGCCGTAGCGGATGTTGTCGGCAATGGTGCCGGTGAACAGGTGGGTATCCTGCAGCACCATGCCCAGAGAGCGCCGCAGGGAATCCTTGGCGATGTCCTTCACGTCGATGCCGTCGTAGGTGATGACGCCCTCCTGAATGTCGTAAAAGCGGTTGATGAGATTGGTGATGGTGGTCTTGCCC
Source organism: uncultured Oscillospiraceae bacterium (assembly GCA_934573935.1). GTDB lineage: Bacteria > Bacillota > Clostridia > Oscillospirales > Oscillospiraceae > Vescimonas. The sequence continues at coordinate 99,718 of CAKTMO010000002.1, forward strand.
GCGCCGGTGGAGCCCACGAAAGCGATCTTCTGGCCGGGCTTGGCGAACAGGGACACATCCCGCAGCACCGTCTTCTCCCCGTCATAGGAGAAGGTCACGTGGTCGAACCGCACGTCGCCCTTCAGCTCCGTCAGCGTGCCGTCAGGGCGCTTCCAGGCCCAGCGGCCGGTGCGCTCCGTGGTCTCGGTCAGGGTCTCGCCCTCCTTCTCCACGCGGACGATGACGGTCTTGCCCTCGTCGGTCTCCGGCTGGGCGTCCATGACGGCGAAAATGCGCTCCGCGCCCGCCGCCGCGGCCAGCAGGGTGTTCACCTGCTGGCTGATCTGGGCGATGGGCTGGCTGACCTGCTTCACATACAGCAGGTACGCGCCCAGAGAGCCCACGTCGAACATGCCGCCGATGGCCAGCAATCCGCCCACGCAGCAGGTGACGGCGTAGTTGATCTTGCTGAGGTTGCCCATGGCGGGCATCATCATACCGGCATAGGCCTGGGCCGCCGTGGCGGCCTGACGGTAGGCGTCGTTCAGGCCGGTGAACCGGCCGATGGCCTGCTGCTCGTGGTTGAAGACCTTGATGACCTTCTGGCCCTCGATCATCTCCTCGATATAGCCGTTCACCGCGCCCAGGGCCGCCTGCTGGCGCTGGAAGTTCACGCGGCTGCGGCCGCCGATGACCTTCACCACCACGCCCATCAGGGCCAGGAAGCCGAAGGTGATCAGCGTCAGCCAGGGGTTGAGCACCACCATCATCACCACCGTGCCCACAAAGGTCAGCACATTGGAGATAATGCTGGCAAAGCTGCTGTTGAGCATCTCCGACACGGTGTCGATGTCGTTGGTGAAGCGGCTCATCAGGTCGCCGGACTGGTGCTGGTCATAGTAGCGGATGGGCAGCTGCTGCAGGCGGCGGAACAGATCCTGCCGGATGGCGGCCACCGTCCGCTGGGCCACGTGCACCATGATGCGGGCATAGGCGTAGGAGCAGCCTGCGCTGAGGGCGAACAGGCCGCCCAGCAGCACCAGCATCTTCAACAGCCCCGAAAAATCGCCGGGGAGGATATAGTCGTTCAGCATGGGCTTGAGCGTATAGCTGGAGGCCACGCTGGCCACGGAGCTGACGATGAGGCACACGGCCACCAGCACCAGCGAACCCTTATACTTTCCCACATAGCCCATCAGCTTTTTGAAAGTGCCCTTCATATCCTTGGGCCGCTGGAAGCCGTGGCCGTTGGGACCGTGGCCATGGCCGCCGCGCTGGGCTCCCGTCTTGTTGTCAGCCATTAATGCTCACCCCTTCCTGCTGGGATTCATAGACCTCACGGTAGATGTCGCAGCTTTCCATCAGCTGCGCGTGGGTGCCCTGTCCCACGATGTGGCCGTCGTCCAGCACCAGGATCATGTCCGCGTCCATCACGGAGGTGACACGCTGGGCGATGATCAGCTTGGTGGCCCCGGGCAGGGCCTCCTTCAATGCGGCGCGGATCCTGGCGTCGGTGGCGGTATCCACGGCGGAGGTGCTGTCGTCCAGGATCAGCACCTTGGGCCGCCGCAGGATGGCACGGGCGATGCACAGGCGCTGCTTCTGGCCGCCGGACACGTTGGTGCCGCCCTGCTCGATATGGGTGTCGTACCCGTCGGGCATTTTCTCGATAAATTCGTCGGCGCAGGCCATGCGGCAGACCTCGGCGATCTCCTGATCCGTGGCGTCGGCGCGGCCCCAGCGCAGATTCTCCCGAATGGTGCCGGAGAACAGGGTGTTCTTCTGCAGCACCATGGCGCAGCCGTTGCGGAGGGCCTCCATGGTGTAGTCCTTTACATTGTGGCCGCCCACGCAGACAGCGCCCTCGTTGACCTCGTACAGACGGGGGATCATGCTGACCAGGGTGGATTTGGCGCTGCCGGTGCCGCCCAGGATGCCCACCGTCATGCCGCTTTCGATGTGGACATTAACGTCGTTCAGGTTCCAGGCCTCCGCGGTGGGGTGGTATTTGAAGAAAACGTGATCAAACCGGATGTCGCCGTTCTCCACCGTCAGGGTGGGGTCGGCCTGGCCGTCGGTGATCTCCGGCTGCTCCTGCAGCACCTCCTTGATGCGCTTGGCGCAGGCGATGGCGCGGGTCAGGAACATCAGCACCATGGACACCATCATCAGGGACATCAGGATCTCGCTGGAATAGGTGAAAAAGGCCATCAGGTCGCCAGAGAGCAGCGTGCCCTCCGCCACATCGTGGCCGCCCAGCCACATGACCGCCACGATGGTGCCGCCCATCAGCAGGATCATCACCGGCATGAACATCACCACAAATCCAAAGGCCCGCTCGGCGGTGTCCCGCAGCTTGTCGTTGCGCTGGCGGAACTTCTCCGTCTCCTCATCCTCCCGCACGAAGGATTTCACCACCCGCACGGCGTTGAGATTCTCCTGCACCACCAGGTTCACGTCGTCGGTGGCACTTTGCAGCGCGGTGAAGAAGGGTCCCACATAGCGGATAACGATCACCACGGCGATCACCAGCAGCGGCACCGCCACCAGAAACACCTGGCTCAGATCCAAACTGATCTCCACCGCCTTGATGATGGCGGTGATCAGCATCACCGGTGCGCGGACGCACATGCGCATGCCCATAAACAGCGTCATCTGCACCGACGCCACGTCGTTGGTCAGACGGGTGATAAGGCTGGCGGTGGAGAAATGCTCAATATTGGCGAAGGAGAAACGCTGCACCTGTTCATACTCCGCCTGGCGCACCTGAGCGCCGAAGCCCATGGCGGCCTTGGCGGCGAACACCGCCGCACCCACGCCGCCCAGCAGCGCCGCCAGCGCCAGGGCCAGCATTTTCAGGCCCATGGCCATAATATACTGCCGGTCGCCGCCGGCAATGCCCACATCCACGATGTCGCTCATGACCTGGGGCAGCTCCAGCTCCAGCACAGCCTCGGCAATGGAGCAGGCCACGCCCAGCAGGATCCATTGGCGATAGCCCTTGGTATAGGGGAAAAAGGTTTTCATTCCGTGCCCTCCTGTGCCTGTGTCAGATTATCCGCCACCCGCAGCAGCAGCTGGCGCAGCGTCTCCATCTCCTCCGGAGTAAAGCCCTGCTCCGCCTGGCGGTTCGCCTGCTCGGCGATGGCGCAGAACTGTTGATAGAATTGCCGTCCGCTGTCGGTCAGCGCCAGAATACGGCAGCGGCCGTCGCTGCCGCTGGTCTGGCGGCGCACCAGACCCTTTTCCTCCAGCCGTCCCACAATGCCGCTGGCGGTGGAGGGCTTTACCATCAGGTGCCGCTCCAGCATCCGCTGGTTCACCTGGCCCTCTGTCTCCTGCAAATAGGTCAGCGTCCGGCACTGCATGGGCGACACGTCGTATTGCCGCAGCTTCTGGGTCATCAGCCGGTGCATCTGGTGATCGCAGTAGCCCATCAGCGGCGCCAGGTGCTTTACCTGGTGAATATCCTGTATCATGCGCGCTCCTTTCTGCTTTTTAATATTTAGCGTGCTAAAAATTAGTAGGCTAAATAGTACCACAGCTATTTTCATTCGTCAAGAGGAAGGGCGGCATTCCCCTGTGAACAATTTGTGAATTGTTTGTCATAGTCGTTGACACACGCCCCTGGAAGATGTATAGTAGCATCAGCCAAAGAAAATTGTTTTCACATTGTTATTCTCTCTCCTTTCATAAAAAAAGACGAGGCTGATGTCCGCAGCCTCGTCTTTTTTCGTTTCCGCCGCCGTCAGAACCAGCAGGCGTTTTCGCCGTCCAACAAAAAGCCGTCGGTGTCGTGAACAAAGCCGTTGTCCAGCATCTGCCGCCAAGTGGCGGTGCCGCGGGCGCCGTGGGTGCCGGTCATGGTGTCATACACCGTGGGGGGCCACTGCTCGGCGTCCCGCTGGATCTCCTGACCCGCGTGGCCGAAGGTGCTGCCGCGGTTTTCGGTAAAGGCCTTGTCATTGCCGTTGTCGCGGTACGTGCCGTAGCTGCTGCGGCCATTGCGGGCCTTGCCGTTGCTGTCGGTCAGGCCGTCGTCCACCGTGCCGCCGTTGTCGGCGGCGTTGTCGTTGGTGGTATTGCCGTTGTTGGTGCTGCCGTTGTTGGTGTTGCCGTTGGTGGTGTCGTTGGTGCCGTTGGTGGTGTTGTTGCTGTTGCTGCCGGGGCGGTTGGTGTTGTCCTTGTTCTCGCCGCAGCCTGCCAGCGCCAGCATCAGCAGCGCCGCCATCACCAGGGCCGCTGTTTGCTTCATCATGTCCCATCCTCCTTTTTTCATCGTTCTGCCGCGCGAAGGGATTCCATCGCGCCGTGGATAGTATGGCCGTGTTTCGACAAAACTACTGCCTGCAACTTCTGCCAGCGTTGCATTTTTCCGCAAGTTGTGGTAAAATAATAGTCCACCAAAACGAGGGGAACTACTTTTTGTAATATATTTTCCATTTTCAACGATTCGTTATCATCGGGAGGGCCATTATGCAAAAACTGGAAAAGCAATTTCATATCCGCTGCGTGGCAGGCGACGTGGGCCGCTATGTGATCCTGCCCGGCGACCCGGGCCGCTGCGAAAAGATCGCCGCGCTGTTTGACGATGCCCATTTCGTCTCCCAGAATCGGGAGTACACCATCTACACCGGCACCCTGCTGGGGGAGAAGGTCTCCGTGTGCTCCACCGGCATCGGCGGGCCGTCCGCCTCCATCGCCATGGAGGAGCTGCACAACATCGGCGCGGATACCTTTATCCGCGTGGGCACCTGCGGCGGCATCGACCTGGACGTCCGCAGCGGCGATGTGGTCATCGCCACCGGCGCCATCCGGTTCGAGCATACCAGCCGCGAATACGCCCCCATCGAGTATCCCGCCGTGGCGGACTTTGACGTGACCACCGCGCTGGTGCAGGCGGCAAAGGCCCTGGGCAAGCGCACCCAGGTGGGCGTGGTGCAGTGCAAGGATTCTTTCTACGGTCAGCATTCCCCCGCCCGCATGCCCGTATCCTATGAGCTGCTGAACAAGTGGGAGGCGTGGAAGCGCCTGGGCGTCAAGGCCAGCGAGATGGAGAGCGCCGCCCTGTTCGTGGTGGCCAACGCACTGGGCTGCCGCTGCGGCAGCTGCTTCCACGTGATCTGGAATCAGGAGCGGGAAGCCGCGGGTCTGGATCAGGACATGAACGAGGACACCACCTCCGCCGTCACCGTGGGCGTGGAGGCGCTGAAGCTGCTGATCCGTCAGGATCGCGCCGACAGCAAGTAATATCGAAGGAGAGATACATATCATGATCTGGTCAATTATCGTCGGCGGCCTCATCGGCTGGCTGGCCGGCAAGCTGATGGACAGCAAGGGCGGCGTCCTGCGCAATATCATTCTGGGCATCGTGGGCAGCGGCGTGGGCAACTGGCTGGCCGGCGCTGTGAGACTGGTGGCGCAGAACTCTCTGGGCTCGTTCCTCATCGGCGTAGGCGGCGCCTGCGTGGTCATTCTCATCTGCCGCTGGCTGTTCAAATAAGCATTTTTATCGAAAAAGCAGTCTCTGCCAAAGGGCAGAGACTGCTTTTTTCAACAAATTTCGATTTTCCCCTTACATTTTCCGGAAAAATGTGCTATACTGTTCCCAATAAATGTAAGACGCATGGCTCAGGCCGTGCTTTTTTCCGTGTTTTGTGTTGTGTTTTGTGTGTTGTGTGAAGAGAGGAGCAGTCATGTTTGCAGCGGGTGATCTGGTGGTATACGGCGGCGAGGGCGTCTGTCGGGTGGAAAGCGTGGGCACGCCCCACACGTCGGGCTATGATAAGACCAAAGAGTACTATACCCTGTCCCCCCTGTACCGCAGCGGACAGGTGATGACGCCGGTGGATACCGCCGTGCTAATGCGTCCCCTGATGACGGCCCAGGAGGCCGCCGCCTTTCTCTTCCGCCTGCCCGCCCTGCCGCCCCAGGCGCCGGAGGGCGCCGGACAGCGGGCCGTCAAGGAGCACTATCACGCCGTGGTGACCTCCTATGACTGCGGCCGCATGGCCGCCATGATCAAATACACCAGCCAGCGCCGCCGTGACGCCCAGCGCCGTGGCCGCAAGGTCAGCCAGCTGGACGAGCGGTATCTCCGCCGCGCCGAGGAGCAGCTGTACGGCGAACTGGCCGCCGCCCTGGGCATCGACCGGCAGGACGTCTGCGCCTATATCCAGAAGGACTATCCGGCATGGCCGGAAGAATAAGAAAAAAGCGGGATGCTGTGCATCCCGCTTTTTCAGCGAAAAGAGAAGATCGAAGCCTAAAAAGCTGTGGTGTGCCGCCGTTAGCGGCACGATCTATTCCGTTTCCACTTTGCCATCGCCGTATGCCAGCAGCTCTCTCGGCGGCTGGTGGCTGGAGAACCGCTGGGCGGTCAGGGTGCAGGCGTAGGCGCCGGCATTGCGCACCTCGATCAGATCGCCGATGTCCAGTCTGGGGCCGGTAAAGCCCTCCGCCAGCACGTCGGCGGCGCAGCACAGGTTGCCCACGATGTCCACCGTCTCCACCGCGGCCCCGTCGCCGTGGGCGACGACGGGAAACGCCCAGTCAGAGGTAAACAGCGGCTCATAGGGGGCGGGCGTCCCGCCACCCAGCTCATGGCGCAGCATGGCGGCGATGGCGGGCTTCTGCAGCCCGTTCATGCAGTTTTCCACAATGACATAGGTTTTCCCGCGGGAGGATTTTTTGTCCACCACCCGCAGCCAGTACGTCCCCGCCTGAGCCGTGGGGAAGCGGCCCGTCTCGATCATCAGCCGCGCCTGCAGCGTGGCGTCGTTGTCGGCGGCAATGGCGTCGGTGTACGTCCGCAGCCGCGATAGATCCATGGGCTGCTCAAAGGTCTCGTCATAGGCCACGCCTACGCCGCTGCCAAAATTCACATACCGCATTTCGCAGCCCAGCGCCTCCCGTACCCGCTTGGCCAGCGCCCAGCTGTCGCGGTAACAGCCGCCCAGCGCGTCCGCGTCCAGATTCTGGGACCTCAGGTGGACGTGGATGCCCTCCACCGTCACGGGAAGCTGCTCCAGCAGCGCTTTCAGCTGGGGCAGATTCTCCTCGTTGATGCCGAATTTGCTGGGGCCGCCCACCGCGCCGCCCATGCCGAAGGCGGGGTTCATCCGCACGCCGATGGCGCGGCGCTGCCCCTTCTTTCGACACAGTGTGCCGATGCGCGCCACCTCTCCCAGCGAGTCGGCGATCAGTTCACCCTCGTCCCAGGCGGTCTCCAGCGCCGCGTCGGTCTTTCCGGCGGCGGAGAAGAAGATGTCCGCCCGCGCCATGCCGCAGCGGCGGCTCAGCAGCATCTCCGGTGCGCTGGCGGCGTCAGCCCCCAGCCCGAGACCGGCCAGCGCCCGCACCACCGGCGGAAAGGGATTGGCCTTGATGGAGTACAGCAGGTCATAGCGGGGGAAAGTGCGCCGCAGCGTCTCCACCTGCCGCTGCATCACATCGTATTCGTAGAGGTAACAGGGCGCGTGCTGCCGCGCCAGCGTCAGGATGTGGTCGTTCATGATGATGCTCCTCTCTCGTTTCTCTTTACTCTCCCCGCCACAGGTGGCGGGACATGTTGACGGTGCCGTTGGGGCGGAAGGTGACGCCCTCGTTCTCCAGCAGCTGCCGCTGCTGGGGCCAGTAGGGCGCGATGCGGCCCGCGTGATTCACCACGCGGTGGCAGGGATAGTCGCCGTACAGCTCCGCGCTGCTCAGGATCTTCCCCACCAGGCGGGCGTTTTTCTCCCGTCCGATCAGGCGGGCGATCTCGCCATAAGAGCAGACCCGCCCCAACGGGATCTCCGCCACCACGGACAGTATTTCATAGACAAGTCCCTCGTCCAAAGCATGGCACTCCTTTGGTTTTGTACTATTTTACCATAAACGAGCGGCATTTCCAAGGGGGAATTGTGGGGATTTTGCTACCACAGCCTCCACCGTTCCCGTCTCCTCCAAGTTTTTCGTGACAAACCCTCTATCTCGTGGTAAAATCAATTAGGTGATGAATTATGATTTTTCATGGCATATCCGAAGAGTGCTATACCTGGCTGCAAAAACAGCCAAATGTAAAAGAAGAGACCCTTACCGATTGGATATTATATACTGTTTCACAAAGAACGGACCGGTTTTACTATAAGGCCTTTACCAGAAACGAAGAGGCCTCTAATGGCGCCGATTGGGAATGGTGGGTCCTGACCGATGGATACCCAGAGCCCTACGCCTACCGTTTTTTGGTACAAGCAAAAAAGCTAAAAAGAGGACAGGACAATTACCCACTCATCAGCTACGGAAACAGAAATGGCTTGCAGATCGACTTGTTAATCGATTCTGCCAAGCGGCAAAATGCCATGCCCATTTATATGTACTACTCTACTGCACTGCCGGAAATAATACAACAAATAAACAATTTTAATTTTATTGAAAAAAGTATTGTTGCCTGGTGTAAGGATTGTACAAACGGTGCTTATATGGCTATGGCGCAAAACGTAAAAAGACAAGTCTTTGATTCTCCACGAAAGGAAATAACAGAAGTCGCTCTTTTGAACAATTCGCTCGGGTTCTCGATGTGTGACCTTTTGTTTTACTCTACACGTTCACCAAGAGAAATTATGGATTCACTAAACCGTTACTATATCAATAGCACGGAGGATCGCATTTCTCTGTCTCCCCATGGAATCAGGCATTCTGGGGCTTCTGTTCCCAATTATTTGCATACGCTCATTTACCAAAACACAGGATTTCCTGATTGGTATGAATCAGAATTTGAACGTTTTCTTAAAAACAAAGCGGGTATTGCTGTCGTTGATTTACGCAAGAGGTAGCATATTTGCGGGCAGCAGTATCCCAGAGATACTGCTGCCCTTTTCGCGTTTATGAAGTCTATTTCTCTTTCCGTAGCCCCCTCGTTTCAGAAATCGGCTTGTGCTTCACCCGTTGCGGAACGGGGGTAATTTTGTAGCAGTCAAAAAGCAATAATCTGTCCCTCTCTCCAGAAGGAAACAGGTTCGGATTATCTTAGACTGGTACGGGTAGTGGGACTCGAACCCACACGCATCGCACGAGAACCTAAATCTCGCATGTCTACCAATTCCATCATACCCGCATATGCTTGCTGTACCACTATACCACATTCCCCGCCGCGGCACAAGCGGAAAATCTGGTATTATCGGCTGCGCCAAAACTGGACATACGAAGAAGGTCAAAAAGTGGTATACTATTCCTTAGTTTACCAAAGAAACGAGGACTTTTTTCCATGAAACGCATCGCCAGTATTCAGGACGTATCCTGTCTGGGCCGCTGCTCCCAGACGGTGGCGCTGCCGGTGGTCTCCGCCATGGGGGTGGAGTGCGCCATACTGCCCACCGCCGTGCTGAGCACCCACACCAGCTTTCCGGACTTCCGCTGCATGGATCTGACGGATCAGCTGCTGCCCTGCGCCCGCCACTGGATGGCACAGGGCGTCCATTTCGATGCTCTGTATACCGGCTATCTGGCCTCTGACCGGCAGGTGGCCGTGGTGCTGGAGCTGCTGGAGCTGCTGCGGGAAAAGGACACGCTGGTGTTCGTGGATCCCGCCATGGCGGATCACGGCAGGCTCTACACCGGCTTCGGGCCGGAGTTCCCCGCCCTGATGGCCCAGGTGGTGGCTAAGGCCCAGATCACCGTGCCCAACATCACCGAGGCCAGCCTGATGACGGGCCTGCCCTATCGGGAGGACTATGACGAGGCGTATATCCGCGATCTGCTGCAGGGCGTAGCTGCGCTGGGGGCGGAAAAGGTGGTACTGACCGGCGTATCGCTGGAAAAAGACGCCATCGGCTTCGCGTCCTACGACAGCGCCACCGGCCAGTTCGGCCACTACTTCAACCGGCGGGAGCCCAACGCCTATCACGGCACCGGCGACATCTTCTCCGCCACGGCGGTGGCGGGCATCGTGCGGGGCATGCCCCTGCATGACGCCTTCCGTCTGGCGGCGGATTTCACCCTGCGGTGCATCCAGGTCACCCGCACGGACCCTGCCGCCGCCTGGTACGGCGTGGAGTTCGAACGCGCCCTTCCCATGCTGACGGAACGGGCCGCGGCGCTGCATGATTGACACAAACACAAAGCCGCACGGCAAAGGCCGTGCGGCTTTTCTGTTGTCTCAGCGCTCTGTCTTTCTGCCGCGGCGCAGCGCCGCTGCCAGCGCCAGCCCGCTGGCGCCAGGGCCAGCTGATACAGCAACAGCGGGGTGGTATCGCCTGTCTCCGGCGACTCCGCCGTCTGGCTCGTGCCGGTCTTGTCCGGCGTGCCCGTGCCGCCGGAATGGCTGGGCCGCCGGTGGACCTCCGTTTTTTCCAGAAGGTAATAGCCCGTCTGCTCCATCCGGAAGCTGAGCCCCCCTGCCGCCGCGGTACTGGTCAGGTGGCGTGTCTGGGCATTGCCGTCCATATAGAACAGGGTCTTGTCTCCACTGTTCTCCGCCGTTATGGTCAGCGTAACGCTGCCCTCCGGCTGGATGGGGCCGTTGCCGCGGCGGAAGGCGAAATAATATATCACGGGATCCTTCCCCAGCTGAGCGGCGGCATCGGCAGCCCAGGCGTAGGCCTCCGCCTCTTTCTGGGCGGTGACGGAGATGATAATGATCCGTTGGCCGTTGTCCGCCGCGCTGTCGCTGCTGCCGCGGATGATAACGCCGTCCGGCAGCACCACCGTATCCAGCCCATGGACACCCAGAGTAATCTCATAATAATTCCGGCTGCTCTGGCAGATACCGTATACGGGCACGCCGTGGCGCTCCGGCACGGCAGCGGGAGCAGGCTCCGTGGCCAGCGCCGTCACCGGACAGGTCAGCAGCAGCAACACCGCCGCCAGAATGGTGATCCACTTTTTCATGTCAGCTTCCTCCTTTACCCGATCTGCAGCACGGTGCGCAGCGAGGCTGCGCCGGCGCTGTAATACGTCTCCGGCTCATAGGCCATGACCTTCAGCGTTACGGCCGCGGTCTGCCGCGGCACGGTATCCAGCTTCACCGCCCGCACATACTGGCCCGGGCGGATCAGGCCGCTTTCCCCCAGAATACCGCCCTGTTCATCCAAAACGCGCACCTTCAGCCAGACCTGATTCTCCGCCGGATCCGTCAGCCAGATGTCGATGCTGCCGTCGCGGACGGTCAGCTCACCTGCCGCCGAAAACTGAAAGGCCTTGGCGTCCAGCTGGCCGTAACCGGCGTCCTCCGGCACCTTGGGCGTGCCGGTCTGCGCCGCCGGATCGAAGGGCGGCGGTGAAAACGCCTCCTGCCGCCTGCCGCGGGTCAGCGCAAGGAGCATGACCGCCACCGAAACGGCGCACAGCGCCGCGGTGATCCACAATACGCTTTTTTTCATGTCATTTCGTCCCTCTCTGCCGTGTGGTCAACATACGTGATATCCGTCTCAACCGGCGGCTGGGGCGGATATCACGGATGCTGGGCGGCCTTGCGAGGCAGGGGAGAAAGCCCCGCAAGGCCGCTTCGCATACGGCCATACTCTATCTATTTACGGCTCCTGCGTTACCGCAGAAAGGGAAACGGTGATGTCACCCAGCTTGGTCGATGTTGTCTCCACAGCGTTCAGCGTACCGGTCAGCGTCAGTGTGCTGGTGACGCTGTCGACCTCGTCGGGCTTGTTTTCCACGCCCGCCGCCAGCTGCTTGCTCGTCTCGCTCATCGTGCCGGTATACTCACCCTTGTAGGTCTTGATATCCTTTGTGAAGCTAAATGCCACATTGACGGGAACATTGGAGTGGTTGGTGACCGTCACCTCATTGCCGGTAGCCTGCCAGCCGTCACCCTCCGTAAAATTATACGTATGGTCTGTCGGATCCCAGGTCTTGTCGCCGGTGGTCTTGTAGGTAAAGCTCATCTCGCCCCACTCGATCTTCACGCTGTAAACGTCCGCAAACGTTCCGGTGCCGCTATAAGCGCCGTTGACGCCGATGGTCTCAGAACCAGGCATCGTGGTATGTGTGTTGCTGTCCGCAAACGCCACGGTGGTAAGGCTCAGGGCCATTACCAGCGCAAGAACAGCTGCGGCAAATTTTTTTGCATTCATTTTTACACTTCTCCTTTTTGTATTTTTTATTTCAAAACGCTTGCGCGTCCTGAACCGTGTCATTGGACCACCGTGATATTCACGGGGATCTCGGTGTTGACGATGGTCTTTTCGTGGGTATCGGGCTGATAGTACAGCACGACGAAATTGCCGTTATACCCGCCGGGCGTCAGCTGCGCCGCCGCGTCCTTTGCGGCAAACACCGCGTGGGCGCCGTCACCGTTCACAAGGGCGGCAAACCAGAACAGCTGGCCGCCGTTGGTGATCTGATACGTGCCGCTGGACAGGCTCGCGGGCTGATACTCTTCACACACGGTACAGAAGCCGTTGGAGCTATACTTGTGGGCCTCCACCGCGTTTTTGGCCGCGACCGTGGCGGCAGCATAGCCGGAAGCCGCGTTGGGCGTGACCTTCACAGACAGCGTCTTGCCGATATCCGCCGCCGTGGGGGTGTAGCTCTGGGCGGTGGCCCCGCTGATGGCCGTGTCATTCGCGTACCATTGATACGTGGGGTCGGTGATGCCGCTGAGCAGCTTCACCGAGATCGGAACGCGGGGATGGGGCGTATTCGCGGAAAGGGTAGGCGTCCACGACTTCAGCGGCTGTGTGTTGACCGTCAGCGTCGCCGTATAGTCGTTGAAGTCGTTCATGTCGGTCAGCGTTGCTGTCACCGCTGCGGATGCGTTGGTCAAAGAGACCTTCGCCTGCAGGCCGTTCGCCTCCGTGACCGTTCCGGCGCTGTTCTGCACGGACCATGTGACCCTCGGCCCCTCCGCTTTCTTCGTGCTGCCCCGCCAGACAGCCGCCAGCTGTCCGGTGCCCGCCGTCGCGGAGGTATAGGTACTCAGCGACGCCGTCGCGCTCTGGTTCAAATAGGGCTTTGACGGGTCCATGGTGATGGGCGCGGTCAGCGTTGCCTTATTGATCGTGAACGTGACCTCCGCCGAGCTGATCACCGCCCCGGCCGTCTGCACGGTGGTGCGGCTGCCGTTCTGCGCGCCCAGCACCGTCACGGTGCCGCTGGGACAGTGGATATTTTCCCCGTAGCTGGAGATGGAATATCCGCTGCTGGGAAGCGTCTTGGTTATAGCACTGGCAAAAATATTCTTGCTGTCACGGTCACTGGCGCTGCTGTATCTCACGCTCTGCACCGTGGGACGGAGCTGCTTTCCCGTATAGATGTACGAACTGAGCGTCAGAATAATCTGGCAGTCCATCAGGTCATAGACGACACGGGGCGTAAACTCGGTCGCCGTACCCTTGCCGCCGCCGTCGCCCCAGAAATAGCCGTTGATATTGGCCGCGGTGGACAGGATCAGGTTGGCGGGGCTGTGCCAGGCCTTCAGCGGCACGGCTTTGCCGCCTGCGCCGCCAGGGCCGCCATCGTAACATCCCCTTTTTTGTATCTCTGTCTTTCTCCGTGCCGCCTGCGCCGCCGCCTGCACCCTGCACACCGCTGGCGCCTGCGCCGCCGGAACCGGACTCGGCATCATAGCGGTTGTTGTTGTAGCCGTGCTTATTTGTACCGGTAGTGGTGCCGGAGGCACCGTCACTGCCGCTGCCGCCGGCTTTGCCGCCTGCGCCGCCGCTGCCGCCTCGAGAGGAGTTGTCGTTTTTGGTTTCCGCGTCGGAGCACTCGGCGCCTCCGCCGCCTCCGTTGGGCCAGCCACCGCCGCCTCCGCCGCCGCCAGGGCCCTGTACATTGCCCTTTACATCAGAGCCAGGATGTCCGCCGGAGCCGCCGTTTCCGCCGATGGCCGCCGCAGCGCCGCCACCGCCGTTTCCGCCACTTCCGGCTATCCATGCAGTCGTTACCTGTTGTATATTCTCTTGTTTGATTTCCTTCTTTTCGTCCATGGTACCATCTGCCCCCGCCGCGGCGTTGCCGCCGGTAACCGTCAGGGTGTCCTTGGGCGCGTTCTTCGAGGTGGAGAGCTCCTCGTCGTGGGCGCTGTAGATGGTCAGCTTCGCGTTTTCCGGCACATTGATGGCCGCAGTCGCGCCGGTGGTACCCTTGGCGTCCGCGCCGTGCAGGGTCACGCTGCCGTTGATGATGGCCACCGTGGCGCCGCTGTCTATCTGGATGGTGCTCTGGCCCGTAGGTGCGGTGAAGTCAACGGGGCCGTTGATCTGCAGCACATTGCCGTTGGAGAGCTTCAGGGGGAAGGCGCTGGAGCCGGTGACCGTCCGGTTGGGCTTGGGCTGCCAGCTGCCGCTGGCGGCAAAGACCTCCACGGCCTCCGGCTCGTTGTATACCGCCGTGACCGGCACGTCCTCCTCCGGCGCGTCGGCGGCCGGATCCCCGTCCTGGGGATCGTCCCACCCGTCATCGGCTGGATCGGGCACATTCATGTCTTCCGGATCGTCATACGAAGGCTCCGCCCCGTCGGGCGCATCCCCCGTGGGATCATCCGCCGCATCGGGGTCGTCCCCATCGGGATCATCCTTCGCGGGATCTGCCGCGTCGGGATCGCCGCCTGCGGGATCCGTCACGTCCGGATCGTCCGCCGGATCCGTCGTGTCCGGCTCCACCTGCTGGTCATATCCCGCATCACCCACCGGTATATCCAGCCCATAGGCCGCCGCGTGGGGCACTGCCGACAGCAGCAGCGCAAGGGTCAGCAGCAGGGCGATCATTTTCTTCCGCTTCATATGCTTTCTCCTTTCAACCCCGTTTTTGCCTGAAAAAGCGCAGCAGGCATCGCTCCGTCCGCGTTCACGCGGGCAGAGTGATGCCTGTTATATGTGGATCGTCAAATTTTGGAAGGGAAAATAGGGTGCAATTATGCTTGCTTGCTGAATTATGTTCCTCCCATTCATATTTCTCAATCTTCCTTCTGTGTGTTTTTGCTGTTTTTTGGGCGGCAGCGCCGCATTGTGTGCCGCCTTCCATTATTTCCCACTATAGGTGGTCGAATCATAGCACAATACCGTCGTTTCATGCAATGCATTTTGCACAAGCGGTCAAAATCCGGCATAAGCGGTCGTTTTACACCCCCTGCCGCCTTTGCTTTTTCTGTTAAATCATGGTATAATCAGGAAAATATTTCATGCCGTATTGACCCAAGACACATCAGGAGGTTTACTTTGAAGATCGCGCTCGTTGATGACGATATCCAGGCCTGCGACCATCTGCGGGCCTGTCTGGACAGCCTGCTGGGGCCGTCCTGTGCCCTGACCTGCTATGCAAGCGGCGAAGCGTTTCTGGCCGCCTGGCAGCCCGGGCTTTTCGACCTTGTGGTCCTGGATATCTTTATGGCGGGCATGTCCGGCGTGGAGGTCGCCCGCGCCGTGCGGGCCACGGACAAAGCCGTGAAACTGGTCTTCTGCTCCTCCAGCAACGAATTCGCCAGCGAGAGCTACGAGGTCAACGCCCGCGATTACCTGCGCAAGCCCTTCAGCCGCGAACGGGTGGCGGCCATGCTGGACCGGCTGGAGCTGGCGGAGCTGGAGCGCTCCCGTTCGCTGACGCTGCCCAACGGCGTCAGCGTCGTCCTGCGGAACATCTCCTATGTGGACTTTTCCGCCCATCGGGTGGTGCTGCACAGCAGGCAGGGCGGGACGACGGTGGTGCGCGTCCCCTTTTCCCAGATGGAGTCGCTGCTGTGCGCGTACCCCTATTTCTTCTGCCCCACCAAGGGGATGATCGTCAATTTTTACGAGGTCGCCGCCCAGAACGGGAACGCCTTTGCCCTGCGGGACGGCACCATCGTGCCCATCAGCCGCCGCAAGGCCAAGGAGGCCCTTGACGCATACTCCGCCTTCCTCTTCCGGCAGCTCAGGAAAGGAGGAGACGCAGCATGCCGCCGCTGTACCGACTGATCGAGGTCGCCGTTTACTCGCTGCTGAACTTTTTGCCGTTTTTGGCGCTGGCGCTGTATCCCTTCCGCCACAGTCTGCGGTTTTCCCGCCGTGTCACTGGGGTGCTGATCGCCCTTGTCACGGTGGGGCAGCAGCTGCTGGGCGCGTGGGCGGCCTTTTGGCCCAACGGCAAGGCCGGCACCATCAGCGCCGTCAGCACCGTGCTGTACGCGCTGTTTTACTTTCTGGCGGTGAAAAAGCATTTCGGCAAGACGCTGTTTACCCTGCTGATGATCTCCAACATCGCCAACTTTGCCGTGATCTCCGGCAAATGTCTGGAGGGCCTGCTGTTTCCCCAGCTGGCGCTGCAAAGCTCCCGGTGGTCGTTTTCCCTGATGCTGCTGTTGATGGAGGGGCTGCTCTCCATCCCCCAGGTCTTGTATATGAAGCGGCTTTACACTCCTGCGGTGGAAAAGGAGCCGTCTGGCCTCGAGTGGCGGTATCTGTGGCTGATCCCCGCCACCTTTTACGTCATGTGGTACTTTGCCTTTTACGGCAATAGCTCCTACTCCAGCCTTGAGATCGCCCTGCAGCCCAAAAACACGGCGTTCCTGTTCTTCATCAATGTGGGTGAGATCCTGATCTACTACGTGGTGGCCCAGCTGATCGTGGAGCAGGACAAGATCCTTGCCCTGCGGGAGCAGAACCACCTGCTGGCCATGCAGGCCATGCAATACGAAAACCTGCAGGAGAGGATCACCAAGGCCCGCCGCGCCCAGCACGACGTGCGCCACCACATCGCCCTGATGCAGCAATACGTCAACGACGGGGACTACGCCGCCCTGAAAGACTACCTCCGCCAATACGGCAGAAGCCTGCCGGACGACGCGCTGGGCAGCTTTTGTGACAACACCGCCGCCAACGCCGTGCTGCTGTTTTTCGCCCAGCAGGCCAAATACAGCGGCGTCGGCTATACGGCGGCGGCAAGCATCCCCCGCGAGATCGGCGTGCCGGACACGGAGATCTCCGTGATACTGGGCAATCTGCTGGAAAACGCCCTGTGCATCACGGTGGACAACACCTGCACCGGCACCCTGAAGCGCACCGCCGACGGCCAGTTCCTCTCCACCAAGCACGCGGGGGCGGGACTGGGCATCCGGTCGGTCAAAAGCATCGCCGCCCAGTATCACGGCGTATGCCGGTTCGAGGCAAAGGACGGCATGTTCTACGCCTCTGTCTACTGCCCCCTCCGCGGCCGCGCAGCCCAACCGGCAGTGGAGACCTGAATCGCAAAAAAAGAA
Organism: uncultured Oscillospiraceae bacterium; assembly: GCA_934573935.1. Taxonomy (GTDB): domain Bacteria; phylum Bacillota; class Clostridia; order Oscillospirales; family Oscillospiraceae; genus Vescimonas. Next base: position 116,864 of record CAKTMO010000002.1, read on the forward strand.
AGGCACGACGGCTGTCGTGCCTTTTTTCTATCTCATTTTCCCACCGCGTGGTAAAACCGCAGCAGATTGGCGGCGGTGAAGCGGAGATTCTCCCGACAGTGGGGTAGGGTCTCCGCCAGAGGGGCGGGCAGGGGATTGATGGGAAACACCCCGCTGACGCCCTGGCCGTACACCGCGGCGATGTCCGTCTCGCAGCCGCCCACCAGGGCGGCCACCGGCACCCCCAGGCGCTTCGCCCGACGGGCCACGCCCACCACCACCTTGCCCCGCAGGCTCTGGCTGTCCAGCCGCCCCTCACCGGTGATAATCAGGTCGGCGCGGGCGGCGTGGCGGTCAAAGTCTGTCAGCTCCAGCACCAGGTCGATGCCCATGCGGAGGGGGCTGCCGAAAAAGGCCGCCGCTCCCGCGCCGAAGCCTCCGGCAGCGCCGCCGCCAGGCAGCGTCAGCACCTCCCGCCCCAGATCGCGGCGGATCATCGCCGCCAGATGGGCCAGCCCCGCGTCCAGTCGGCCCACCATGGCCGCGTCCGCCCCCTTCTGGGGGCCAAAGACCGCGGCGGCGCCGGTGGGGCCGCAGAGGGGGTTATCAATGTCGCACATGGTCTCCACCGGAAGGCGCGCCAGCGCCGGATCCATGGCGGACACGTCGATGCAGGCGATATCCCTCAGCGTGGCGCCCACAGGGACAAAGGATCTGCCCGCCCCGTCCCAAAACCGCACGCCTGCGGCGGCGGCCGCGCCGCAGCCGCCGTCGTTGGTGGCGCTGCCGCCCAGCGCCAGCACCAGCCGTTTCGCGCCCTGGCGGGCGGCGTGGACCATCAGCTGCCCCACGCCATAGGTGGTGGTCCGCTCCGGATTGCGGCACTCCCCCACCAGAGGAAGCCCCGCGGCGGCGGCCATCTCCACCACCGCCGTGCCGTCCGGCAAAAGGCCGTAGCAGGCCGTCAGCGGTTCGCCGCAGGGGCCGGCGCAGGCCACGCTGACCCGCCGGCCGCCCACGGCGGCAAGAAAGGCATCCACCGTGCCCTCGCCGCCATCCGCCACGGGAATGGCGCGGACGCGGGCCTCCGGCTCCAGCGAATAGATGACCTCCTCCACAATGCGGCACACCTCCACCGAGGACAGCGTGCCCTTGAAGGAATCGGGGATGACGATGTAGCTTGCCATAAGCGCCTCCTGTCAGCGTGGTGTGGGGCCGCCCGTCAGCCGCTCCAGCAGCAGATCCCCCACGGTGACGGCGTCCTCCACCGTCAGGTAATGGGCGGCAGCCTCGTCGATGAACATCCGCCCCGAGGCGGGGAACTCCTCGTCCGCCAGCCACAGCCGCAGCCATACGGGATAGCGGGGCAGGAAGGGAAAGCGGGCGCAGAGATCGGCGTTGGAGGGCTCCAGCTCCGCCCCCAGGGCAAGGCAGCGGCAGCGCAGCTCCGCCGCGCTCAGCCGTCCCAGCCGCTGGCGGATCACCCGCTCCGCCCGCCGGTCAAAATCGCCGCCCCGCACCATGCCGTCCCGATACTGACCGAAGGCCATCATCCGCCCCGTCAGGGGCGTGCCGTCCGCCAGATCCAGATAGTGCAGCAGCGTCAGTGCGTGCCACATGTCCAGCTCCGGCGACAGGGCAAGGGACGGCAGCGCCACGGCCACGGTCTTCCCCAGCGTGGGCACCAGAAAGCAGCCGTCCCGCCAGCACACGGCGGCGCGGCGGGCAATATCCTCCGGCCTGTGGCGGGCGATCCGCTGCCGCGCCACGACCAGCATGCTGTCGTATTGGGGATTGGCCATAGGCAGCTCCTTTCTTCCGACATCGCAATGTATTTTTTCAGAAAATCCCTTTCACCCGCCGTAGTACGCCAGCAGCAGGTCCACCACCGCGCCGTAGCTCTGCACGCCGTCACTCAGGCCGTTGGACTTCAAAAAGCCGTCGTAGACTTTGGTGGCGGCGGTGTTCACCAGCCCGTCGAACCGGGCCCAGTAGGCGCTGTTCCGCGCCAGGTCAGCCCGCACCGTATCCGCCAGACTGTCCCGAACGGTCTGCCACGCCTCCCTGTCCGCCCGGTACAGGGCGTTGGCCAGATGGACATAGCCCATCAGATAGCCGGAATAGCGATAGGCGTCGTTTTCCGCGGTGGTGGCCGCCAGAATGGCGATGAAATTGCACTCCTGCTCCGATGCCACCCCTTGCTGGTGGGCTAGCTCGTGGCAGATATTGGCGGGCAGATAGGCGGCGGGGCTCTCATCGTTCAGATTGGCCTCGCCGGTAAAGGGAAAATAAAAGCCACTGAAATCCAGATAGCTCATGCCCCGCGAGGACACAAATGCCTTGGGCATGGCGTTGGGCCTGTGCAGGCAGTCGAACTCCTCCACCACGCCGTCATAGGCGGCGGAGGCGGCGGCAAAGATCTCCTGCCGCGGCACGGCGAAGCAGCCGTTTTCATCCCGCGCCACCTGGGGCGCAAGGGCGGAGACCTCATCGGCAAAGCGCTGGGTCAGCGCCGTCAGCTCCGCCGCCGTGCCGCCCCGGGCGGTCAGGCCGCTTCTGTCCTGAAAGCTGTCGGCCCCGTAAAACACGCCCCAGAACAGGCAGAAGCCCGCATAGATGCTGAGGGCCACATTCACCACCGTCAGGGCCATCCGCAGCAGGCGCAGCCCCTTTTCCGGACAGACGATCAGGCACCGCACCTGCCACGCCAGATACAGCAGCGCCGCGTAGATGCCCGACAGGATCAGCACCTCCGCCACAGACACGGAGGTCAGGCTCCACAGCCGCCCCAGCGCCTGCTCCACGGGTAAAATGACGCGGCCGCACAGCCAGTTCATGGCGGTGCGGCAGGTGCGCAGGGGAAAATAGGCGGTGAAAAACGCCGCCAGTCCCGCCAGCCACCACAGATATCTCCGGCAGCGCCGTAACCGTTCCATCACGCCAGCTGCCTGCCGGTGAAGTACATCACCGTATGGCCGGTGGTGATCAGCTTTCCGGTCTCGTCGCGGATCTCGGAATCGCAGAAAACCAGCTTGCCGCCCGCCTTCTGCACCCGTCCCGTGGCGATCAGCTTACCGGAGGAAGGTCCGGCGTTGACGCAGTCGATGGTGCCGCTGACGGTGACGCAGGCCTCCATCCGCGTGGTCAGGATAGCCATGCCGCAGGCCACGTCCGACAGGGTGAACAGAATGCCGCCGTGGGGGACGCCCCAGCGGTTCAGGGTCTCGGGGTGGATTTCCACCTCCACCTGGGCCCAGCCGTCGTCCACCGCCACGATCTTCACATGGTTGTGCACATCAAAGGGCTCGCTGTCCAGGGCCAGGTTCAATAATTGCTGCTTTCTCTCGTCTGTCATAGCTTTTTCACTCCGCTGCTTGTAGTAATTGTTTCGTATACTCCGCCTGGGGATGGTCGTACACCTCGTCCACCGTCCCCTGCTCCACAATGCGGCCGTCCTTCAGCACCAGGCACCGGTCGCAGATCTCATACACCACGTTCAGGTCGTGGGAGATGAAGAGATAGGAAATGCCGAACTCCCGCCGCAGTCGGGCGATCAGCTGCAATATCTGGGCCTGAATGGTCACATCCAGCGCCGACACCGCCTCGTCGGCGATGATCAGCCCCGGCTTCTGGATCAGCGCCATGCCGATGCACAGCCGCTGCTTCTGCCCGCCGGAGAGCTGGTGGGGATAGCGTCCGTAATAGCTCTCGTCCAGTCCCACCAGGGCCATGGTGTCCCGCACGCGGCTTTCCACACCGGCCCTGTCATACTTGCCGTAGATCAGCAGCGGCTCCGCCAGGGCGCGGCCCACGGTAAAGGCGGGGTTCAGACTGCCCGCCGGATCCTGAAACACCATCTGGGGCCGCTTGGTGTAATGGGTGACGGTTCCCGTCACATCCTTTTCCATCCCCAGCACGGCCCGCGCCAGGGTAGATTTGCCGCTGCCGCTCTCCCCCACCAAGCCCAGGATCTCACCCCGATGCAGGGTAAAGCTGATATCATGCAGCACCTGTTGGCGCTGTCTGCGCAGGCCCGTGCCGCGATACCACACGTTCAGGCCCTTCACCTCTAAAACCGTCTCTGTCATAGCTTCTTCCTCGTGGGGATGGCGGCGATGAGCCGCTTGGTATATTCCGCCTGGGGGTCGTGGAACACCCGCTGCGTCTCGCCGGTCTCCACGATGCGGCCCTTTTCCATCACCGCCACGTGGGTGCACAGCTTGCGCACCACGTTCAGGTTGTGGGAGATAAACAGAATGGACATGCCCAGCTCCCGATTCAGCCGCCGCAGCAGCTCCAGTATCTGGGCCTGAATGGTCACGTCCAGCGCCGTGGTGGACTCGTCCGCCAGCAGCAGCTTGGGGCGGGAGATGATGGCCGCGGCGATCATGGCCCGCTGCAGCATGCCGCCGGACATCTGGTGGGGATATTTGTCATACACCGCCTCGGCGTCCGGCAGGTCCACGTCCCGCAGGGCCTGCAGCGCCCGCTCCCGCCGCTCCTGGGCCGACAGCTTCGTGTGTACCCGCAGCGCCTCCTCCACCTGGGGGCCGATGCGCATAACGGGGTCCATGGCGCTCATAGGCTCCTGAAACACCACAGAGATGGCGCAGCCCTGACGGCGGCGCATCTGGGCGGGGGTCAATCCCAACAGATCGACGCCGTCCAGCAGCACCTGTCCGGTCACGTCCGCCCGCCGCTGGGGCATCAAGCCGGACACCACCATGGCGGTCACGGTCTTGCCGCTGCCGCTCTCCCCCACCAGACCCATGATCTGGCCGTCGTCCACCGTCAGGCAGATGCCGTCCACCGCGTTGCGGCCCGCGTCGTGAAAACGTACCCGCAGATCCCTGATCTCCAGCATGGTCACACGTCCTCCTTCCGCAGCCCCTCGCCCATCATGCTGACGCCCAGGATCAGCAGCACAATCACCGCGCCGGTACACAGCACGTACCAGGGCGCCTTTATCATATAGCTCTGGGATTCCGACAGCATATAGCCCAGCGACACATCCGGCGCGGACACACCGATACCCAGATAGCTCATGCTGGCTTCCGCCAGCACGGCGTTGTTAAACCCGATGACCAGCGCCGGCAGCAGCACGCCCCAGGTGTTGGGCAGAATGTGCCGGAAGATGATTCGCAGATGGGAGGCCCCCATTAATCGGGCGGATTTGACATAGCTCATGGCCCGATGGCGGGCGAATTCCGCCCGCACCACCCGGGCAAAGCTGGGAATGAAGGCCACCCCCAGCGCCAGGATCACATTGTATTTGCCAAAGCCCAGCATGGCGATGAACACCAGCGCCAGCAGGATGTTGGGAAAGGCCGTCAGCGCGTCGTTCAGGCGCATGAGCACCTCGTCCGCCACGCCGCCGAAATAGCCGGTAAAGGCCCCGATCAGGGTGCCCACCGCGCCGCCGATCAAAACGGTGCACAGGGCGATGAAAAAGGTAGTGCCCATGCCCGCCATGACGCGGCTGAAGATGTCGCGGCCAAAGCTGTCCGTTCCGAACAGATGGTGCAGCGAGGGCGCCAGAAACTTCTCGCTGCCCACGATGGCCGTGGGGTCATAGGGCGTCCACACATAGCCGATCAGCGCCAGCGCCGCCATCACGGCGGCAATGGCCGCGCCGATGCGGAAGGACGTATTCTTCTTTTGCAGCAGCATGTCCGTCCCTCCCTATCGCAGCCGCAGCCGTGGATCCAGCTGCTGGTTCAGGATATCCGCCAGCGTGTTCACCAGCACCACCCACAGCGCCAGGATCACCACAATGGCCTGCACCACCGGAAAGTCCCGATTGGCGATGGAGGTCAGCAGCATGCGGCCGATGCCTGGGATGGCAAAGACCTGCTCGATGATGACGCTGCCCGCCACGATATCGGCCACCGTCATGGCGAGGAACGCCACCGTGGGCACCACGGCGTTGCGCAGCACATGGCGGTACAGCACCGCCCGCGGGGTGTTGCCCCGGCTGTAGGCGGTGCGGACGTAGTCCTTGCCCAGCTCGCCGGCGATGGAGCCCTTCAGCATCTTCACCGTCATGGCGATGCGGGGCAGGGCGATGGCAGCGGCGGGGTACAGCAGATACCCCACGCTGCGCCAGAAGCCGCGGTTGGGCGCGATAAACGCCCCCGGGTCGAACCAGTGCAGCACCAGACCGCACAGCAGCGTCAGCAGAATACCCACCACAAAGGGAGGCACCGCCATCACCACCTGGCCCAGCACCGTCAGCGCCCGATCCAGCCACCTCCCCTGGCGGGAGGCGGCAAACAGGCCGATGGGCAACGACGCCGCCACGATCAGCACAAAGGCGATGGCCGTCAGCAGCGCCGTGACCCCCAGCTTGCCGTGCAGCAGCTCCGCCACCGGCATGGCGTAGACGTAGGACGTGCCGAAATCCCCGTGAAGGGCATTGACCACCCATTCGAGATAGCGGGTGAAAAAGGGGCGATCCAGTCCCAGCTCCGTCCGCAGGGCGGCCACTGCCTCAGCGGTGGCGTCGCTGCCCAACAGCTTGATGGTGGGGTCTCCCGGAATGATCTGGAACGCCAGAAACGCGAAGAAAGAGACGATGACCATGGTCAGGAGCATCATTCCGATCTTCTTTATGATGTTGCGCATGGTCATCATCTCTTTCTGTTGGTTGGTTAGATGGGGACGGCGGAATAGCGCACCCAAAGGCCCCCTTGTGTAAAGGGGGCTGTCTCGGCATGAGCCGAGACTGGGGGATTGCCGGTCAACCCCTCCGGCGCTTCGCGCCGCCTCCCCTTGCACAGCGGAAGGCTATTTTACTCGCTGTATCCCACAGTGCTCAGATCCTGGGCATAAATGGGATAGAAGGTATACCCCTCCAGCCCCGTGCGGATGGCCACCAGATCGGCCATGTCCTGCAGATACAGGTTGGCGGCGGTCTCGGTCAGCATGGTCTCCATCTGCTGATACAGGGCAGTCTGCTCCCTGTCGTCGGCGCTGCCGCGGGCCTGGGCGTACAGGGCGTCATAGGCAGGGTTGTTGTAGTTGACAAAGTTCTTGCCGTTGTCGGAGACAAAGCGCTCCAGCATGGCCCGGGCAGTGATGTTCTTGGCGTCCAGACCGGTAATGGTGGCCTGGAACTGACGGCCCACGTACACGTCGTTATACCACGTGGCGGCGTCCACCGGCTGCACCGTGGCGCGGATGCCGATGGCGCCCAGCTGCTGCACCACCACCTCGGCGGTGTCCATGTGGGGCTGATAGTTGGACGACACGGTGATGACCATGTCAAAGCCGTCGGGATAACCCGCCTCCGCCAGCAGCTCCTTGCCCTTGGCAGGGTCATAGCTGTAGTAGTCCACCAGCTCCGGCAGGAAGTATTTGGTCAGCTTGGGATAGATGCTGCTGCCCACGGCGGCGCCGTGGCCGTCGGCCATAATGTCCATGATCTCCTGCCGGTTGATGGAATAGCTCATGGCCTGCCGCACCTTTTCGTTGTCAAAGGGCTTTTCGGCGTTGTTCAGATACACCGCCTGCACCAGATTCATGGTGCCCTCCACCACGGTGAAGTCGTCGCCCAGCTGGGCGGTCTGGGCGCTGGTCAGATGGGCGCACAGATCCACGCTGCCGCCCTTCAGGGCCATCATCAGCGCGGTGGAATCCTCATAGATCTGATACGTCACCTTGCCCACCCTGGCGGGGGTGCCCCAATAGCCGTCATAGCGCTCCATGACGATGTTCTCCTGGGGAGAACGGGACACCAGCTTGAAGGGGCCGGTGCCGGGGATAAAGCCGGACTGCCCCTCGCTGCTCTGGGGAATGATGGCCGCCGTCAGGAAATAGATCAGCTCCATATCCGGCTGGGCCAGACGGAAGGTCACCGTCTTTTCGTCCACGGCTTTCAGGTCCTGGATAGCAGAAAACGCCGACACCAGGGCAGAATCCCCGGAATTGCCGGCGCAGCGGTTGAGGGAATAGATCACATCCTCCGCCGTCACCGGCTCGCCGTTGTGGAAGGTCACGCCCTCACGCAAGGTGAAGGTGTAGACCAGTCCGTCCTCCGAAATGGCGTAGTCTTCGGCGACCGCGGGGATCAATTCACCATCAGGGCCGGTTTTCACCAAACCCTCGTAAATGTTGAACAAGACCTCTCTGGTTCCTGCCGACGCTGCCGCGTGGGGGTCAAGACTGTCTTCCAGGTCCTGAGCGATGGCCACAACGATCTCGTTGTTGGCTTTCCGCTCGTTTTGCAAGCCGTTACTTCCTTCGTCGCCCTGTCCGCTGCCGCCTCCGCATCCGCAGAGTACAGCGCCGACCATTACCAGCGACAGGAAAAGAGATACCAGTTTCTTCATGTTCTTCTCCTTTTCTCCCCGCGTCCTTCCGCGGGGACAGAAATAATGGTTTTTCCCTATTCAATTGTCAAATATGGGATGAGTCCCGCGCAATGTGCAGGCTCAAGGGGCAGTGTACCACACTTTTCCCCGTATGACAAGAAGGAATTTCTGAAAACGCCCTCCGGCGGCTTCCTTGACTCACCATGGGATTTCCGCAAACAGCGGGCGGAACAGCGCATCGCCCTCGCGCACACTCACCCAGCCTCTGCTTGCCGCAAAAAAGACGGCCCGCAGGCCGTCTTTTGTGTTTCATTTCCCTTCCTTCTCCGTCTCCTTCTTCCGTGCCAGCGCCTCCTTGCGCTCCACGTAGGCGCTGGCCTCGGTGGGCATGCCGCGCTTGGCCAGGCGGCGGTCCATCAGCCACTTGATCAGCAGCCGCAGGCAGGCGAACACCGGCACGCCGAAGAACATGCCCGGCACGCCGAAGAAGCCGCCGCCCACCAGAATGGCCACAATGACCCAGAAGCTGGAAATACCGGTGCTGTCGCCCAGGATCTTCGGGCCGATGACGTTGCCGTCCAGCTGCTGCAAAAGGATGATGAAGATGATGAAATACAAACACTTCAGCGGATCCACCAGCAAGATCAGGAATGCGCTGGGGATGGCCCCCAGGAACGGCCCGAAGAATGGGATCACGTTGGTGACACCCACCACCACGCTCACCAGCGGGGTATAGGGCATTTTCAGGATGGAACAGCCGATGAAGCACAGAATGCCGATGATCAGCGAATCCAGCAGCTTGCCCCGCACGAAACCGGAAAACACCTGATTGGTCTGGTGCAGACCGCTGAGGATCAGGTCCGCCGTCTCACGGCGGAATGCGGCGTAGATCATCTTGCAGCAGCGGGCCAGACTCTTCTCCTTCATGGCCAGCAGGTACACGGAGATAATGATGCCCACGATGAAGTTCATGGCAAAGGTCACCAGACTGCGGATGCCGGTCCAGATGCCGCCGGTCAGGGCGGTGGCGATCTCCTGCGCCTTGGGCAGCACCGTGTCGGTCAGGGTGGCCACCGCGTTGTTGTAGTATTCGCTCAGCACGTCGTTGGCCCAACTGCCGATCTCGGGGTTGTCCTTCAGCCAGTTGTCGGCCCAGCGGTACACCTTATAATAATAGTAGCGGGCGTTTTTGATCAGCATGGTCACGCTGTCGATCAGCTGAGGGATCAGCACGCTCATCAGCCAGTACAGCATGGCCAGCACCACTGCCCACGTCAGCAGAATGGCGGCGGCCCGCAGGCAGGCCTGGCCGTGCTTGAAGGTCTTGTCCCTCCAGCCGCGGCACTTGCTCTTGCACCACAGAATGCCCCGCTCGAACCACTTCACCAGCGGCGTCAGCAGATAGGCCATGGCTATGCCATAGAACACCGGCGCCAGCACCTCCGCCAGCTTGCCCAGCACATGCTGCAGCGTGCCGCCCTGATAGAAGGCGTCATAAAACACCAGAATGGCGCACACCGTCAAAAATGCCGTCAGGCCCCAGCGCCAATAGACCTTGCCCTTCATCACACCGCCCCCGTTTCCCGCATTTTTCTTCTATCATACTCACTTTTTTCCCGTTTGGCAAGGGCTTTGGGACGGGGAATTGCATTTTTCCACCGGATGTGGCATAATGGGGGACAGCCAACCGAGATCAGGAGGTCCTTCCATGAAAAAACTGCTGTTTATCGTCAATCCCCGTGCCGGCCGCACCCGCTCCATGGCCCCCATGTTCGACGTGGTGGCGCGGCTTTCCCAGGCGGGCTATCTCATCAAGCTGTTCACCACAGAGGGCCCCGGCGACGCCAAGCGGGCGGCGGCGGAGCTGGGCGGCGACTTTGATCTGGTGGTCTGCGCCGGCGGCGACGGCACGCTGAACGAGACCCTCTGCGGCCTGATGACGCTGCAGCAGCGCCCGCCGGTGGGCTATATCCCCCACGGCAGCACCAACGATTTTGCCGCCAGCCTGCACATCCCCTCCCAGCCCATGGCGGCGGCCAACGCCATCGCCGCCTGCACCCAGCCCCGTCCGCTGGATCTGGGCCAGCACAACGGGCGGTATTTTGCCTATGTGGCCTCCTTCGGCGCCTTCACCCGCGCCTCCTACAGCGCCACCCAGGCGGCGAAAAACGCCCTGGGCCACCTGGCCTATATCTTCGAGGGCATGGGCGATCTGGACTCCCTGCGCCCCTACCGCTGCCGCATCGAGACGGATGAAGAGGTCTTCGACGGCGAATATATATTCGGTGCCGTATGCAACTCCACCTCGCTGGGAGGCCTGATGAAGCTGGACCCCAACCACGTGAAGATGGACGACGGCAGCTTCGAGCTGCTACTGCTGCGGATGCCCAAAAACGCCGTGGAGCTCAGCGGCCTGATCGGCTCCCTGACCCGCATGGAGTACGACGCCCCCGGCGTCATCTTCCGCCACGTGTCCCATGTAACGCTGACCACCGACGACATTATCCCCTGGTCCCTGGACGGCGAATACGCCGCCAGCCAGCCCAGGGTGGAGATCCGGAATCTGCATCACGCCATCGCATTGATGGGATAAACGGAGGGGCCGCGCTGTAAGCACGGCCCCTTTTTCAAATCCACACAGCAAAAACCAAGACCGGAGCGGCGGGCTCCGGCCTTGGTTTTCTTTATTTGTGTATCAAGATACAGCGCACGGTCTTAGCCGAAGAAGGACATGACCTGGCCGTACAGGATCAGCAGCATGCACAGGGGGGTGATAACCTTGACGCAGACCTTGAAGAAGCCGTAAGCGCCAAACTTCTGGCCCTGCTGCTCACACTCCTCCTTGACTACTTCGGGGCCGATCTCCCAGCCGATCATCAGGGACATCAGCAGCGCGCCCAGAGGCATCATGATACCTTCAGACAGCATATCCCAGAAGTCCAGCCAGTCAGCCGCCCATGCCTTGGGGGATTCAATGCCCAGCAGCGCGGCGGGGTGGATGTTGTTGCCGCCCAGGCAGTCGGCGCAAACCAGGATGCAGCCGATGCCAACCGCGACAGCAGCGATCAGGGTATAGCTCTTACGCTTGTCGCCCTTGCCCTCGTTGCGGGCCTTATCCACGAAGTGGGCCACGATGACCTCCAGCAGAGAGATGGAGGAGGAAATAGCAGCAAACACAACCAGCAGATAGAACAGGATACCAAAGATGGGACCCACAGCGCCCATGTTGTGGAACACGTTCTGCATGGTGATGAACAGCAGGGACGGGCCGCCCAGAGCGCCCTCGGGATCCAGCGCGAAACGGCCGGGGATAACGCACAGACCAGCCATCAGGGCCACCAGAGTATCCATGACGATGATCAGGATCGCGTTCTTTTCCAGGTTCTCCTTCTTGTCCAGATAGGAACCGTAGGTGATCATAGCGCCCATGCCCAGGGACAGGGAGAAGAACATCTGGCCACCGGCAGTGGACAGAACTTCGAAGAAGCTGGGAGCCTCGGCGATAACGCCGTTGGAGACCGCCCAACCGGGGACGAACATGTACTTCAGGCCGTCCACAGCGCCGGGCAGAGTGCAGGCGCGGATGATGCAGATCAGCAGGGCTACGAACAGGCAAGGCATACCGATGGAGCAGACCTTTTCGATACCGCCGCCGATGCCGCCCATAACGATGATCATGGTCAGGGCCACGAAGATCAGACCATAGATAATGGCCTCGGTGGGATTGCCCATGAAGGCGCCGAAAATCTCGCCGCCGTTCAGGCCGTTGGAGCCGAAGCCGGCACCAAACAGGTCGCCCACGTTCAAAACGGTGTACTTGATGCAGTAGCCGCCCAGGGCGCAGTAGAAGAACAGGATGAAGAATGCGGACAGAATGCCCAGCCAGCCCATCCAGCTGAACTTCTTGCTCAGCACCTTGTAAGCGCCCACGGCGCCGTGACCGGTCTTACGGCCCAGGGCCAGCTCGCCCACCATGACGATGAAGCCGCAGCAGACGGCCAGGACCAGATAAAGCATAAGGAACGTAAAGCCGCCGGATGCACCCATCTTATTGGGGAAGCCCCAGATGTTGCCCAGGCCGACCGCCGAACCGACAGCAGCCATCAGGAATCCAAAATTGGATCCAAAGCCTTTTCTTTCTTCCATTGTTTTCTCTCCTTACTAAAAAATGTGGTTTTCCTGTCTATCGACAGGAAACATTCCGCAGCGCCGCCACGCTGTCGGAACACCACCCAAGTCGGGAATGTTACCCCCTCCTTGGGGTACAAAAAAAGTATACAGGATTCATTTTCCATCCGCAATTAGCAATGTTGATAAATTTTTTGCGTGGGATTTTATGTTTTTAACATTTTGTGAACGAATTTTTCTACGGTTCTTGCAAATAATTTATTGTATTTATAAAGAATTTATAGGTTTAACCATGGTGTTTTTCGATATTTCCGTTAAATACCCACACGTTTTTCTTTTCAGGAAACGTCAAATCCCCCACAAAAATTTTCCTTGACAGGAAAATCCCGCTTTTCGTGTACAATCCCATCCCGCTTTCCAGCAGGGTTTTTCCCGTTTTCCTCGCGCATTTCCCGACAAACGCAAAAAGAAATGTCCGCCAAAGGCGGACATTTCTTTTTTGTCACATTTTTTTAGTAAGAAGAGCTGCGGGCTGGCGGGCCCGGAAATCAGCCTTTCAGGACAAACTTGTTAGAATCCGAAGAAGCTGGAGACCTGGCCGTACAGGATGAAGAGCATGCACAGGGGAGTGATGACCTTCACGCAGATCTTGAAGAAGCCGAAGGAACCCATCTTGTGGCCGGGCGTTGCTTCGCACTCGTCCTTGACCACCTCGGGGCCGATCTCCCAGCCGATCATCAGGGACATCAGCAGTGCGCCCAGAGGCATCATGATACCCTCAGACAGCATATCCCAGAAGTCCAGCCAGCAGTCATTCCAACCGGCATAGGTTTCCAGACCCAGCAGCTTCCACGGAGTGAAGCTGGCGTTGCCCAGAGAGTCGGCGCAAACCAGGATGGCGCCGATGCCCACCAGAGCGGCGGCGATCAGGGTGTAGCTCTTACGCTTGTCGCCCTTGCCGGCAATGCGGGCCTTATCCACGAAGTGGGCCACGATGACCTCCAGCAGAGAGATGGAGGAGGAGATGGCAGCAAACACAACCAGCAGATAGAACAGGATACCGAAGATGGGACCCACAGTGCCCATGTTGTGGAACACGTTCTGCATGGTAATGAACAGCAGGGACGGGCCGCCCAGAGCGCCCTCGGGATCCAGAGCGAAACGGCCGGGGATAACGCACAGACCAGCCATCAGGGCCACGATGGTATCCATGACCACGATGAGGATGGCGTTCTTTTCCAGGTTCTCCTTCTTATCCAGGTAGGAGCCGTAGGTGATCATGGCGCCCATGCCCAGGGACAGGGAGAAGAACATCTGACCACCGGCGGTGGACAGAACCTCGAAGAAGCTGGGAGCCTCGGCGATAACGCCGTTGGCGACCGCCCAACCGGGGACGAACATGTACTTCAGGCCGTCCACAGCGCCGGGCAGAGTGCAGGCGCGGATGATGCAGATCAGCAGGGCTACGAACAGGCAAGGCATACCGATGGAGCAGACCTTTTCGATACCGCCGCCGATGCCGCCCATAACGATGATCATGGTCAGGGCCACGAAGATCAGACCATAGATAATGGCCTCGGTGGGATTGCCCATGAAGGCGCCGAAAATCTCGCCGCCGTTCAGGCCGTTGGAGCCGAAGCCGGCACCAAACAGGTCGCCCACGTTCAAAACGGTGTACTTGATGCAGTAGCCGCCCAGGGCGCAGTAGAAGAACAGGATGAAGAATGCGGACAGAATGCCCAGCCAGCCCATCCAGCTGAACTTCTTGCTCAGCACCTTGTAAGCGCCCACGGCGCCGTGACCGGTCTTACGGCCCAGGGCCAGCTCGCCCACCATGACGATGAAGCCGCAGCAGACGGCCAGGACCAGATAAAGCATAAGGAACGTAAAGCCGCCGGATGCACCCATCTTATTGGGGAAGCCCCAGATGTTGCCCAGGCCGACCGCCGAACCGACAGCAGCCATCAGGAATCCAAAATTGGATCCAAAGCCTTTTCTTTCTTCCATTGTTTTCTCTCCTTATGTTTATTCGCTCCCCTGTTGGGAAGCGTGCGCCGCCCTCCGGCCATACATCCCGAGGACGACCACCCGAAAAAAGTGAAGCTCCTTTCAGGTTACTCAAAAGTATACAGGATTTCCCCCGTTGTCGCAATTAGTAATATTTATAAAAATTTAGCGTCATAATCTACTATTTTAACAATCTATTAACAAGCCTTTTCTTGTCCTTAACATATGTTTTCACCATGAACCTCAGGAAAAACCCTTTGATTGCGCCGTTTTTCCCGATCTTTTTACCGCCGTTACCAGCTTTTCCTCTCAAGAAACTGCCTTTCTTCGTGTTAAGTTCTTAACGGCACTGTGTTAAGGCTGCGTTAACATACTCTTCTCCATTCCGCCTTTTCCCGCCCTCCAGCAAGGACGGGGATCGCTGATCACTGCTTGACAAATCCCCCGTTCTCTCCTATAATCTAAAATTGAATTTCATTTTCAAATTGGAGGCGAGACACATGTCCGTTACCTATATGACCCGACAGCAGCGGGCGGTGCTGGACGGCGTCAAGGCCAGTCCCGAGGGCTGCGCCACCGCCGCGGAGCTGACGGAGCAGCTGCACGCCCAGGGTCAGACCGTGGGCCTGACCACCGTGTACCGCCAGCTGGAGCGTCTGGCCCAGCAGGGACTGGTCCACAAGGCCGTCACCGACCAGGGCGCCTATTACCAGTACTGCGACGGCCACGACGAGGGCAGCTGCTTCCTGCTGAAATGCGAAAAATGCGGCGCCATCCGCCATCTGGACTGCTCCCACCTGGGGGAGCTGTACCGCCATCTGGAGCAGGAGCATCACTTTCGCATCGACCCTCGCCGCACCCTGTTCTACGGCCTGTGCGAACACTGCGGACAGGAGGAATCGGTATGAAGCGCCTGTTGGCCCTGCTGCTGGCGTTGACGCTGGCGCTGCCCCTCTGGGGCTGCGGCCCCCGCCCCCCAGCCGACGACGGCAAATTGAAAGTAGTATGCACCCTGTTCCCCTACTACGACTTCGCCCGCCAGATCGGCGGCCAGGACGCCGATGTGTCCCTGCTGATCCCCGCCGGAAAGGAGACCCACAGCTTCGAGCCCACGCCCCTGGACGTGATCGCCCTGTCCCGCGCGGACGTCTTTCTCTATAACGGCGGCGAAAGCGAGCAGTGGGTGGACGACATCCTCTCCGCCGCAGGGGAGGACATCGCCGTGACGCTGCCCCTGATGCCTCAGGTCTCCCTGCTGGCGGAGGAGCTGGCCGAGGGCATGGAGGGCGGCAATGACCACGATCACCACGACGGTGACGGCCACGACCATGACCACGACAGCGACAGCGACGTCATCACCTATGACGAGCACGTGTGGACGTCGCCGGTGCTGGCCAAGGAGCTGGCCGCCGCCGTCTGCGACGCGCTGTGTCAGGCCGATCCCGCCCATCAGGAGGGCTACCGCGCCCGCCTGACGGACTATCTGGCCCAGCTGGACCAGCTGGACGCCGCCTTCCGCGACACGGTGGCGGCGGGACAGCGCCGCCTGCTGGTGTTCGGCGACCGGTTCCCGCTGCTGTACTTCTGTCGGGAGTACGGCCTGGACTACCGCGCCGCCTTCCACGGCTGCGCCAGCGACACGGAGCCCTCCCTGCACACCCTGAAATATCTCATCGACAAGGTGGCGGCAGAGGACATCCCCGTGGTGTATACCATTGAACTCAGCAGTCAAAAGGTGGCCCAGGCCATTGCCGAGACCACCGGCGCAAAGGTGCTGACGTTCCAGTCCTGCCAGACGGTGTCGAAGCGGGACATGGACGCGGGCGCCACCTATCTCAGCCTCATGTGGCAAAACGTGCAGGCGCTGAAGGAGGGTCTATCCTGATGGATGAGAAAAAAACACTGATCGACTGCCGCGACGTGGCCCTGGGCTACGAGGGCAAGGCGCTGAGCCGCCACCTGTCCTTTCAGGTGCGCAGCGGCGATTATCTGTGCATCGTGGGGGAAAACGGCACCGGAAAATCCACGCTTTTGAAGGTGCTGCTGGGCCTGATGAAGCCCCTGGACGGTGCCGTGACCGCGGACAAGTCCCTGAGGACCGGCGCCATCGGCTATCTGCCCCAGCAGACCCGCGCCCAGCGGGATTTCCCCGCCACGGTGTACGAGGTGGTGCTCTCCGGCTTTTTAAGCGCCCGCCGCGGGCGGTTTTTCTACACCGCCGCCGAAAAGTCCCGGGCCCTGATGAACATGGGCAAGCTGGGGGTGCTGGAGCTGAAAGACCACTGCTACCGCGAGCTGTCCGGCGGACAGCAGCAGCGTGTGCTGCTCTCCCGCGCCCTGTGCGCCGCCGGTGAGCTGCTGATCCTGGACGAGCCCGTAACGGGCCTGGACCCCGAGGCCGCCCACGACATGTACCGCACCCTGGAGTACCTGAACCGCAGCGAGGGCATCGCCATCGTCATGGTGACCCACGACCTGCAAAACGCCCTGAAATACGCCACCCACATCCTCCACGCGGGGCACAAGGGCTGGTGGTTCGGCACGGCGGCGGACTTCGCCGCCTCGCCCTATGGTAAAAAGCTGGGAGGTGACGGGGAATGAGCCTTTTGTGGGAGATGTTCACCTATCCCTTCATCCTCCGCGCCTTCGTGGTGGGGATCCTGGTGTCCCTGTGCGCGGCGCTGCTGGGGGTGCCGCTGGTGCTCAAGCGCTACTCCATGATCGGCGACGGCCTCAGCCACGTATCCTTCGGAGCGCTGGCGGTGGCGGTGGCCTGCGGCTGGGCGCCCCTGCCGGTATCCATTCCGGTGGTGATCCTGGCGGCCCTGTGCCTGCTGCGGATGACCGAGCGCAGCCGCATGGGGGCCGACGCCGCCATTGCCGTCACCTCCGCCTCCTCTCTGGCGGTGGGCGTCATCGTCACCTCCCTGACCACCGGCATGACCACCGATGTGGACAGCTACATGTTCGGCTCCATCCTGGCCATGGATCGCGCCGACGTAGCCCTGAGCGTGGGCCTCAGTATCGCCGTGCTGACCCTGTTCGTGCTGTTCTATCACCGGCTGTTCGCCATCACCTTTGACGAGAGCTTCTCCCGCGCCACCGGCGTGAAGGTGGGGCTTTACAACACGCTGTTAAGCGTGCTGACCGCCCTGACCATCGTGCTGGGCATGCGGATGATGGGCGCCATGCTGATCTCCAGCCTGGTGATCTTTCCGGCCCTCAGCGCCATGCGGGTGCTGAAAAGCTTCCGCGGCGTGGTGATCTGCTCCGCGGTGCTGAGCGTCAGCGCCTTCTGCGTGGGTCTGACGGCCTCCTACCTGCTGGGCACCCCCGTGGGCGCTTCCGTGGTGCTGGTGGACCTGGCAGTGTTCCTGGCCTGCTGCGGCATCGCAAAGCTCAAAAAGACAAATTGACAAACGCCCTCCGGCACCGCCGGAGGGCGTTCTTTACTTTTTCACGCTTCACTTTTCACTGGGCTGCGCAGCAGCCATTCTCGCCTCCGCCCAGTCGCTCAGCTGCTCCAGGATCGGCAGCAGCGCCCGGCAGTCGTCGGTGGGGCTGTATTCCACCCGCACCGGCACCTCCGGATACACGGTGCGCACCACCAGGCCGTCGGCCTCCAGCTCCCGCAGGGACGTGGCCAGCACCGTGTTGCTGATGCCGTCCAGCTTGCCCCGCAGGGCGTTGTACCGCAGGGCTCCCGCGTTGGTCAGGGCGCAGACGATCTGCACCTTCCACTTGCCGCCGATGACGCTCATGGCGTAGTGCAGCGGGCATTTCTCCATACAGGGGCAATCGTAGTGGGACATGGTAAGCTCCTCCTGACCTTGTTATCAAAATCTGCGCTCTTGCGTTTTTCAGCCATCGTGCTATCATTATAGCAGGTAAGCAAAAAGGAGTAAATAGCAAATGAACATTTATCTTCAGGGCCTCACCATGGGCCTTGCCTATGTGGCCCCCATCGGGCTGCAGAATCTGTTTGTCATCAACAGCGCCCTGACCCAGAAGCGCAGCCGCGTCTATCTGACGGCGCTGATCGTGATCTTCTGGGACATCTCGCTGGGCCTCTCCTGCTTTCTGGGGGCCGGTGCGCTGATCCAGGCGGTACCCTGGCTGCAAAAGGTGATCCTGGGGCTGGGCTGTCTGATCGTTATCTGGATCGGCATCGGTCTGCTGCGGGCCAAGGCCAGCCTGGAGGGCGGCAAGGACGTAAATGTCCCCATCTGGAAACTGATCTCCAGCGCCTTCGTGGTGACGTGGCTGAATCCCCAGGCCATCATCGACGGCACCATGATGCTGGGCGCTTTCCGCGCCAGCCTTCCCGCCGGAACGGATGTATTCTTCATCTGCGGCTTCGCCAGCGCGTCGGTGATCTGGTTCCTGACCCTGTCCACCGTGGTGTCCCTGCTGGGCAGCAAGTTCAACGAGAAGGTGCTGAATATCATCAACAAGGTCTGCGGCGCGGTGATCATCTTCTACGGCTGCAAGCTGGCGTGGAGCTTCCTCCAGCTGATGGGCTGGGTGGGCTGAGAAAAATTTGAGTATTTTGCCGAAATAAACGCCGAAAGTTCTTGCATATTTCCTAAATCGTGGTATGATATGCCTACTTCCCCCCGCCCCCGGGCGGCCATCAGAAAGTGAGGAATGAGACATGACATATCAGGAAATTTTGGATCGCTCCCGCGATCAGATCGGCCCCTACTGCAGATCCTGCAAGATCTGCAACGGTACGGCCTGTAAAAACACCGTCCCCGGCCCCGGCGCAAAAGGTCTGGGCACCGGCTTCATCCGCAACTATCAGAAGTGGCAGGAGCTGTGTGTCAACATGGACACCATCTGCGAAAACGGTCCGGCGGACACCAGCTTTGATTTCTTCGGCCACACCCTGACCATCCCCGTCATGGCCGGTCCCGTGGGCGCCATGACGCTGCACTACGGCGACAAATATGACGACCTGCAATACAACGACCTGCTGGTCACCGCCTGCGCCAAGGCGGGCATCCTGGCCTTTACCGGCGACGGCGTGAACCCCGCCGTGATGGAGGGCGCCGTCAAGGCCATCTCCGCCAACCACGGCGCCGGTGTCACCACCATCAAGCCCTGGAACCAGTCCCTGGTGATGGAGAAGATGGACATGGCCAAGGCCTGCGGCGCGTGGGCCATCGCCATGGATATCGACGGCGCGGGCCTGCCCTTCCTGAAGAATCTGACGCCCCCCGCCGGCAGCAAAACGGTGGAGCAGCTGAAGGAGATCGCCGACTACGCAGGCGTGCCCTTTATCCTGAAGGGCATCATGACCGTCAAGGGCGCGGAAAAGGCCGTAAAGGCCGGTGCCAAGGCCATTATCGTGTCCAACCACGGCGGCCGCGTGCTGGACCAGTGCCCCGCCACGGCGGAGGTGCTGCCGGAGATCGTGGACGCGGTGGGCAAGGACGTGATGGTGCTGGTAGACGGCGGCATCCGCACCGGGATGGACGTGTTCAAGGCCCTGGCCCTGGGCGCCAAGGGTGTGCTGATCGCCCGCCCCTTCGTCAACATGATCTACGGCGGCGGCGAAGAAGGCCCCGCCGTGCTGGTGGAAAAGCTGAAGGCCGAGCTGGCCGACACCATGCTCATGTGCGGCGCACACTCTCTGGCCGAGATTGACCGGAGCATGGTGCGGTAATTGAATCCAAAACGCAAAGGACGGGTCGCCCCGTCCTTTGTTGTTTGAAGCTGTACGCGGGGCGTCGGCGTGTTAAAAAAACATGCCGGTGGCATGTTTTTAACGCCGATCTCGGCGGCTATGCCGCCGTAGCATCCATCAGCTTACCACCGCACCATCTTAGAACAATCCCCCAGTCTCGCTCCGCTCGACAGCCCCCTTTGCACAAGGGGGCCTTTGGATGGTGCGGTGCATCGTGAAAATACTTGCGTTCACCGATCGGGCGGACAGAGTCGTCCGCCCTTACGCACCGACCAGCGAACCTATCCGTTTACTGAACGGGAGGGATACCCCGTTCCGCTGCGCTCCACAGCGCGGGTCGTCCGCCCTTACGGGTGGTGTCGCACCCGTTACGTTCACCGCGCGGCGGGGTGAGGGCACCCCGCCCTACGAAGGGTCACGCCGTACTTGCTGCGCGCATCGGTGTGGGGCATCGGGGCCGCCGCCCCTACGAACAGGCTCGGAAGAATTCCGTAGGGGCCGGCGTCCCCGACGGCCCGCACGTTAGCTGCAAGGACTCCTTCTCTGCACCAGTCAGCGGCAGCGGTGCCGGAGCAGAGACGATCCTTTTATCGAATCGAAAAAGAAAATTCTTCGCGAACGTGTGGCAAGCAGTTACAAATCTGTACGCACGATAGCGCGCTCGGAAGTTTTGAAACCCTCTGGGTTTTTCCCCAAGGGGACTTCCTTCGGGGCGCAAATGGCGCTTTTGGGTACTTTTGCCGCCACGGGCAAAAGTACCTCGTCCCCGCAAGGACGAAACCCTCTGATACAAAAAAGCTCCACCCTCTCGGGTGGAGCTTTTTCATGCGAATCGTTTCGTCTTACTCAGTGACGAAGGGCAGCAGAGCGATCTGACGGGCACGCTTAATGGCCTCGGTCAGCTGGCGCTGATGCATGGCGCAGGTACCGGTGGTGCGGCGAGGCAGGATCTTGGAGCGCTCGCTGATGAAGCGGCGCAGCTTGGCAGCATCCTTATAATCAATATGCTCGCACTTATCCACGCAGAACTGGCAAACCTTCTTCCGCTTGCGGACGCCGCCGCGTGCGGGTCTGTTTTCACGTTCCATAGCCATGGAATAGTCCTCCTTATCGTATTAGTTGTGTGTTCCTGAACACGTCATCAGAACGGCAGATCGCCGTCCGCGTCGTCGATCTCGGCAAAATCGCCGCCCACGGGGGCCGCGAAGCCGCCGCCGGCAGGCGCCGTATAAACGGGAGCCGCAGGGGCGCTGTAGGCAGGGGCATCGTTGAACGAATTGCCGCCGCTGTTGCCCGCGGGCCGGCTGTCGCCGAAATACACGTTGTCGGCAACGACCTCCGCGCTGCGGCGCTTGTTGCCGTCCTTATCCTGCCAGTCACGGATCTGCAGGCGGCCCTCCACGATAGCCATGCGGCCCTTGGTGAAGTACTTCGCCACAAACTCGGCCGTGGCGCGCCAGGCGACCACGTCGATGAAATCCGTTTCCTTCTCGCCGGAGGCGGACTTGTAATCACGGTCCACCGCCAGAGAAAAGCCGGTGACAGGCGTCCCCGACTGCGTGCGGCGCAGCTCGGGATCACGGGTCAGTCGACCCATGATAAAGATCTTGTTGAGCATGCCGCCCTCCTTACTCGTCCTTGCAGACGATCATGGAACGCATGACACCCTCGGTAATGCCCAGGATACGATCCAGCTCGCGGGGGAATTCCGGCGCGCTGGTGAAGGACATCAGGACATAATAGCCTTCGGTCTTGTAGTCGATCGCGTAAGCGAGACGACGCTTGCCCCACTCGTCAACAACGACGTTGGAAGCATGCTGTTCAGCCAGGGACTGGAACTTTGCCACGGTGGCGGCAATCGCCTCCTCACCCTGTGCGGGGTCGATGATGTAAACGACCTCATAGTTGGCGGAAATCTTAGCCATACTTTGCACCTCCTTTTGGACTTATGGCCCCTATTCTCCGATAGGAGCAAGGATTTGCCCGCATCTTGCCATAATACGCGAGCCTAATTATTTTACCATTTTCCCAGCAAAAGTCAATCTTTTTTTTGCAGATCCTTGAAAAATTTCGTCTTTTCCAGCGCTTTCAGCAGCAAAAGGCCCAAAACGTAGCACACCACCGCCTCGCTGACGGCCAACGAGCAGGCGTTGTACCAGAAAGCCGCCATAAACGCCGATGTAAAGCCGGTCTGCTCAAAGGCCAGCAGGCCCCCTACCAGCACCATGTTCACCACCACCGGCGGCAGCGCCGCCAGATACCGGCTGCGGCACCGCGAGGTGAGCCACGCGGCAATCAATGTGGCCAGCGACCCCACGATGATGTCCAGCAGTCCGTAGGGACTGAACAGATTGGCGATCAGGCACCCCACGAACAATCCGCCCACCGCCTCGGGAAACAGAAACGGCGTCAGACACAGTGCCTCGGAAAACCGGAACTGGATGGGCCCGAAGGTCAGCCCGAATACCGAGCCGAAGATCGCCATCACGGCGTAGGCCGCGCCGATCATACCGGCCGCGGCCAGCTTGCGGGTCGTCAGATTTTTCATCCCGCCGCCTCCAGTGTCAGGCACAGGCTGCCCTCGATGCCGTACAGGGCGTCCACCGACTCACCCAGCTGCGCCGCCTGTTCCGCTGTCAGGACGTAGACCGCGCGGCCCTCCGTCTCCTCCGTCGGCTGGATGCCCATGGCGTCCAGGGCGGTCCTGGCCTCGTCGGCGCTCTGTCCCACCAGGGTCAGCTCCTGATCGGCCAGCAGCGCATCCTCGCTGTTCTTCCGGCTTTCCACCAGCTTTTCGCTGCCGCTGTCGTCGTTCTCGCCGTCGCTCTGGGCAGCGCCCACCATAAACTGCTGCATGGGCTCATCACTGCCGTTTGTGTCGTCGCTGCCCGCGGTATCCGCCGAAGGCGCGGCGGCGCAGTCCATGCTGTTGGTGGCGTCGTGGGCGGCGCTGCCCATGCCGCCGCTCATCCGCACCAGCGGGATAGCCGCCACGATCACCGCGCAGGCCGCCAGCGCCGCCAGAAGCTTGACCCACGGCTGCTTTTTCAGGGGCTTCTGCTGGGGCGTGCGGCGCACCTGCTCCATCAGCCGCTCCGTAAAATCGCCAGAGGGCGCGGCGTCGGACGCCAGCGCGTCCCGCAGCAGTTCGTCAAATGCGTCGTGCTCCCATTGTTCATTTTTCATTGCCGCCCCTCCTTTCCTTTGGTTTCTGTATGTATGACGCTCTCCGCGCCGAAAAGGTTCCCGCTTCGGGATAAAATCTCCTTCAGCTGCGCCCTGGCCCGATTCAGGCGGGACTTCACCGTGCCGGAGGGCAGCGCCAGCATGGCGCCGATCTCCTCATAGCTCAGCTCCTCCAAAAACCGCAGCACCACGATCTGCCGGTACTCCGGCGTCAGCTGCAGAATGGCGTCCCGCACCGCCTGCCGCTGCTCGGACCGTTCCGCCTGCTGCTGGGGGCCCGGGGCGGGGTCCGGCGCGCTGACCTCGGTGATGTCCTCGGCGGCGATCTGCCGCTTCTCCCGCCGCATCAGGTCGATGGCGGCGTGGCTGGTCAGCTGATACAGCCACGTGGAGAACTGGCTGTCCCCCCGAAAGTTGGGCAGTCCCTTCCACGCGGACAGAAATGCCTCCTGGGCCACCTCGTCCGCGTCCGCCTCGCTGCCGCACATCCGCAGGGCCAGGCGGAACACCTGATCCCGATAGGCCACCACCAGCCGTTCAAAGGCATCGGCGTCGCCCCGCCGCGCCCGTGCAATGATGTTTTCCTGATCCTTCATTTCAAATCCCTCTTGATGCCCGCCGTCACGCGGTACACGTCCTCCATGGTGTTCATCCGAACGATCTGATCCTTATAGTAGTTGGCGTGGGGCACGCCCTTGAGATACCAGGCGTAGTGCCGCCGCGCCTCCAGAATGGCGATGTGCTCGCCCTTGTCCTCTTTTGCCAGTTCGATCTGCCGCACCGCCAGATCGCACCGCTCCGCAAGCGGCGGCAGGGACGGGATGGGCTTCCCCGCCAGCGCCGCAGCGCACTGCTGAAACAGCCACGGGTTGCCGAAGCAGCCCCGCCCGATCATGGCCATGTCCGCGCCGGTGAATTGCAGGATCTTCAGGCAGTCCTCCGCCGAAAACACATCGCCGTTGGCGATGACGGGGATGGACACCGCCTCCTTCACCTCTCGGATCGTCACCCAGTCGGCCTGTCCGCCGTACATCTGGGCGCGGGTGCGGCCATGGACGGCCACCGCCGCCACGCCCGCCTGCTCCATGATCCTGGCCAGCTCCACGGCGTTGATGCTGCCCTTGTCCCAGCCCCGCCGCATCTTCACCGTCACCGGCACAGGGCTGGCCTTCACCACCGCCTCGGCGATGCGTCCCGCCTTCTCCGGATCCCTCATCAGCGCCGAGCCGTCTCCGTTGGACACCACCTTTCCCACGGGGCATCCCATGTTGATGTCGATGACCGCCGCACCGGATACCTCCGCCGCGATCACGGCGGCCTCCGCCATACAGGCGATATCGCTGCCGAAGATCTGTGCCGCCGCCGGACGCTCGTTGGGGGCCAGCTTCAGCAGCGTGCGGCTCTTTTTATCCTGATAGCACAGCGCCTTGGCGCTGACCAGCTCCGTGCAGGAATAGCCCGCCCCCAGCTCACGGCAGATCTGGCGGAACGCCAGATCCGTCACCCCCGCCATGGGCGCCAGCGCCAGGCGGGAGGCCACCTCCACATTTCCGATCCTCATTGGGTCATATCCTCCATGTAACGCGCATAAACTGATGCATGTCCGCACATTATACCACACTCCCCGCCGGAAGAAAAGGGGGTAAAAAAAGAGAGCGGACGCCTCGCGTCCGCCCCAAATGAGGAGAAAAATGTGGAAAGAAAGCTGCATAGGCCGGCGTCCTCAACGTCCCGTGCGGCATGCCGCCGCGCTTCGGTCAACAGGCGGGCCGCCAAGGACGCCGCCCTATGCACCATCAAAAGCAAATTCCTTACAGCAGCGCCACCGCTGCCCATACCGCGCCGATCACGGCGCTGCCCGCCGCCATCCATAGGGGCGGCGTCATATGAAAGCCCTTTTGCGGCATGCCGTGGGTGCGGGCGTAGCTTTTGGCCACCCGAACGGCCTGATCCACCAGCTGCTGCTGGCTGACCCCCGCCCCATCGCTGCTGAGAATAAAGATCGCCTGTTCAAATACTTGGGGATCGGGACTGTCCACCACAATGACCCGTCGGGAAACGCCTTTTACCAAAACCATGCCCTCCTTGCGCTCGTTATGGAAAAAGTATGTCCCTCACGGCGGCGGCTTATACCCGTTTCGCCCGCTTTTCCTCAGATTTTTCAAGCCGCAGCGCCAGCACGGCGCAGTCGTCCCGCAGTCCGCCGTGGCGGCGGGATTCCGCCAGGATCATCTGGGCCAGCTCCTGGCTGTCGCCCCCCGGCCATTGCCGCAGAAGCTCCCGCAGCCAGTCGTCCCCCTCGCCGGTAACGCCGTCGCTGACCATCACCAACACGCTGCCCGCCTCCAGCTGCAGCCCCGTGGCCTCCGGCGGCTGGCGGACGGCCTGCAGCCCCGCCGGAAGGCTGCCGCCCTCCAGACGGCTCACCGTCTCGCCCCGCTTCACATAGGACGCCGCCGCGCCGTATTTGTACAGCGTGGCCGCCCCGCTGCGCCGGTCCAGCGCCAGCAGGTCAATGGTAGTGAACCCGCCCCCCTCCTGGCACCGCAGCGTCATGGCATTGTTGATGGTCTTCAGGGCCGACTCCGGCCGGATGCCCGCCTTCAAAAACTGCCGCAGCAGCCGCACAGTCATGGCGCTTTCGGCGTGAGCCGCTCCGCCGCTGCCCATGCCGTCGGACAGCAGCATGTACAGTGTCGCGCCGCTGGTGAACACCGCCAGCTGGTCGCCGCACTGACTCTCCCCCTCCTTGGGCCGCAGCAGCGTGCCCACGCGGCACCGCAGCAGCGCCCCCTCCGGCTCCGGCGTGGTCTCGCTGTCCAGCACCTCTCCCAAATGCCGGTACTGCTCCTCCGCCAGCTGGCGGGTGTCCTCCAGCCGGATGCGGTACTGCCGCCGCAGGCGGAAAGCGTACAGCTCCGTGTTCACCGCGCTCAGCAATTCCGGAAACCGGATGCACCGGCTGGTGAAAAACATCGGAAAATCCTCCGTCTCCGCCCGTCCCCGCTTCAGCATGGGCCCGCACGCGCCGTTAAAGGCGTCGTAGGTGGTCTGATACTCCGTCTGCCAGCAGCGCTTCATCAGCACACACCCGCGGCATGCCTGGGCCGCCGCGTGGTCAAAGATCACCGCCGGATTCTCCCCCCGCTCCGCGGGACGGGTGCGGAACATGGCGTTGTAGAGATCCTGAAAGGCCGCCGCCCGCTCCCTGGCCCCGCTGTGGGCCGCCATGGCAGGGGCCGCCTCCGGCCGCTCCGCCTCCGGCGACGCCAGTCCCGTCCGCCATTTCTCCGGCGTCACCACGAAGGCCAGGGCCCCCACCGCCGCCTGATACAGCACCATCCAGGGCCTGTCCATATCCAGCGCCAGCGGAATGGCTCCGCCGCACAGACAGAACATCACGCCCCGCAGCAAGCGGGGCCATTTTGCGGTCAATGCCGCCGCCAGCGCACCCACGGCGCACACCGCCGCCCACAGCACCACCGGCGTCTCCGCCGCCAGATCCACGCAGGCGCCCACAGCGCCGCCCAGCGCTGCGGCATACACCGGCGTTGTCCCCGCGCCGCACACCAGCGCCAGCCACGCCGCCGCCATGCCGCCTGGGGAATAGCCCTCCACCTGCACGGAGGACAGGGCCGCCACCGCCGCCGTCATCAGCGCCAGCCGCTGCCCCCGCCGGTCCTCCGGCCGCTCCGCCAGACCCCAGGCCACCGCTGCGGCCATTGCCGCCGCCGCCGCGCCCAGCGCCCACTGGGCCGGACTGCGGCCCACCAGATAGATCGCCTGCACCGCCAGCAGCGCCGTTGCCGCCAGCAGCGGCGCAAAGCCCCGCTTTGCCCCCGGCTTCGTGTCGCAAAACACCATCCTGGCGCAGCAGATCAGCACCGCCGAAGCGGCAAACCGCAGCCCCGGCTGAAAATTGAAAAACACCAGCGCACCCGCCGCCGCACCCAGCAGCGCCCACAGGCCGCCCTGTCCGCCGCCAAAGGCCGCCACAGCGCCCAGTGCCCACGCCCCGTACAGGCCGCCCACCTGGGCCGCCGCCAGCAGCGCCGTCACCGCCGCCTGCAAAAGCCCCCGCCGCAGCGTCTCCGGCAGGGATCTCCCCTGCGCCAATGGCCGTATCATCCCTCGTCCTCCTCCCGCCCCCGCAGGGGCCACACTTGACTTGTCCCCCATTGTAGCGAAATCCCCCTTCACATTCCGTCGGGAAATGGGGGAGGGGAAAATAATGTGGTGAATGTATTTCGATAAAAGAAAACCAGCCCATAAAATGGGCTGGTTTTCTTTTATTTTCCCGCTTCCTTCCGGCACTCGATCACAAACACCGTACCGTCCGCCACCGTAACGCGAAGGGTGTTCCGCCGGTCATCCGCCTCGATCCCTCTCACGTCCAGCAATTCGCTCTCATTCACCAAATCAAACAGGTGGTCTTTCATATAATTTAATTCCATGGTCACCCTCCTTATATATGGTGCACACACGCACCATATGATTCTACCACACTTCCACGTAAAATACAAGAGGGGTGATGCCATGATACGCTACGATCCGCTGTGGCGGACGCTGAAGGAAAAGAATATCAGCCAATACCGTCTCATCAAGGACTACGGCATCGACAAGGCGCAGCTGCAGCGCCTGCGGGATAACTGCGTAGTCAAAACCGTCATTCTGGACACCCTGTGCAGCATACTCCACTGCCGCATTGAAGATGTGGTGGAATTTGTACCGGATGAACCCGCAAAATAAGCTCCGCCCCGTGTGACACGGGACGGAGCTTGTTTTTTTATTCCCCCATCTCCCCAAAATAAGCCCTTGTCTGGGCCACATTCCGTTCGATCTCGTCCTTCAGCTGCCGGGGAGAGTCAAAGCGCCGCTCCGCCCGCAGGCGGCGGCAGAATTCCAGCCGGATGCGTTTGCCGTACAGGTCGCCGTCGAAGTCCAGCAGAAACGTCTCGATGGACACCTGATCGCTATCGCTGACGGTGGGGCGCGTCCCCACGTTGGTGACACCGGCGAAGCTGCCCCCGTCGGGCAGATACACGCGGGTGATATACACGCCCTTCTCCGGCACCAGCACATGGTCCGGCACGGTGAAATTGATGGTGGGGATGCCGATGGTGCGGCCGAACCGGAACCCGTGGCGCACCGTCTGGCTCAGACAGTGGCGGTGGCCCAGAAACTCCGCCGCCCGCTCCACCTGTCCGCTCTCCACCAGCTGGCGGATATAGGTGGAGCTGACGGTGATGCCCTCCCACTCCACCTTGGGGATAATGTCGCAGCCCAGTCCCAGCTCACGGCACTTCTGCTGCAAAAGCGCCGGATCCCCTGCGTTTTTGTGGCCGAAGTGGTAGTCGTGCCCCGCCACCAGATGCACCGCGCCATAGCGCTTTACCAGCAGCTCCGTGATGAAGTCCTGCCACGGCATGGTCATCATCTCGCGATCAAAGGGCGCGATGATCACCTGCTCGATGCCGTACAGCCGCTCCATCAGCTCCTGCCGCTCCTGGGCGGAGTTGATCAGGGGCACTGGCTTTCCCGTCACCACCTCCTTGGGGGGGCGGTCAAAGGTAAAGGCGGCGGGGGTGGCGTCCAATTGCCGCGCCACCTCCACGGTGCGCATCAGCAGCGCCCCGTGTCCCCGGTGTACGCCGTCAAAAAATCCCAGTGCGATGACAGTAGGTCTCATAGTTTACGCTCCAAAAAAGTTCTTTACGGAGGTCATCTGTCCGTTTTCCAACCGGCTCAGACACAGAAAATCCCCCTCCATGCCGTACACGCGGTACAGCCCCTCCGCCAGCGGCGTCTTCACCGTAAAGGCGTTGCCGTTGCGGCACAGCTGCTCCACCCGCGGGTGGGTGATGCGGTACTCCGGATGCTGCCGGAACAGGGTGTCCACCGGCCGCAGCAGGCTCTCGCTCAGGGCCTGAACGTCCTCCAGGGTACAGCTCTCCGTTAGGGTGTACCCCGCCGCCATGGTGCGCCGCAGCGCCGCCATGCAGCCGCCGCAGCCCAGGGCCTGGCCGATGTCGTGGCACAGCGTGCGGATATACGTCCCCTTGGAGCACCGCACCCGCAGCCGGTAATCGGTGGGAGACAACTGCTCCAGCAGCTCCAGCTCGTAGATGATGACGGTGCGGGGCCTGCGCTCCACCTCCCGTCCCTGCCGCGCCAGATCGTACAGCTTCTGCCCGTTGATCTTGATGGCGGAGTACATAGGCGGGATCTGCGCGATGTCGCCGGTAAACCGCGGCAGCACCGCCGCCACCTCCTCCGCCGTGACGGTCACAGGCCCCTCGGCCAGCGTCCGGCCGGAGATATCCTGCGTGTCGGTGACAAGGCCCAGCCGCAGCGTGGCGACATACTCCTTCTCGCCGCTCTCGGCAAAGGAGACGGCGCGTGTGGCCTGTCCCACGAACACCGGCAGCACGCCGGTGGCCATGGGATCCAGCGTCCCGGCGTGGCCCACCTTTTTGGTTTTCAGGATGCCCCG
The DNA here is from genome assembly GCA_934573935.1 of uncultured Oscillospiraceae bacterium. GTDB lineage: Bacteria > Bacillota > Clostridia > Oscillospirales > Oscillospiraceae > Vescimonas. The sequence continues at coordinate 146,658 of CAKTMO010000002.1, forward strand.
CAGCTTGGCGCAGACGTCCATGCTTGTCCAGTCTGCGGGCTTGTCGATGATGATGATACCGTTGGCCATGGGGACTCCTTTCGTTTTTATTAAGGGAGAGTTTCGCTCTCCGGAGCGACCTACTTTTGCCAATAGCGGCAAAAGTAGGCAAAAGCGCCAGAAGGAACCTCCGGTTCCTTCACTTCCGGGCGCGCTATACGCTGTGTAAATATGTTAGATTTTACCGCACGTTTACATAAGATTTTCTTTTTCGATTCGTTAAAAGGATCGTCTCTGCTTCTGCGCCGCTGCCGCTGATGCCTACGTCGAACAACGCTTTTGGTTCTACCGTTGAGAACGTGAGCGGCAGCGGCGCAAGAGGGGCAGACGATTCGTCATACGTAACGATATCCACTGTGTTCTGTGAACGCGTGGGATATGGTATTAAATTTGAAGGGGGAACAGCGTGCAGGAAGTCCAGAAACCTGGGTTTCTGGTTGTCCTTTTGGGTACTTTTGGGACAACGGCCAAAAGTACCTCGTCCCCGCAGGGACGAAACCCCTCTCACGCGCCGATAACCTTCCGATACGCCGCCAGCACCGCCATGCGGGCCTCCTCCAGCGTGCCCTCCACCGTGGCCCCCGCGGCGGCGTGATGGCCGCCGCCGCCTAAGATCCGGCACAGGGCGCAGGCGTCCACACGGGGTCCCGTGCGCACGGAGACCTTGATCCGCCCCTCCCCCAGCTCCCGCAGGGTCACACCGCAGTCGGTGCCCTCCACCAGAGCGGGCAGGGCGCTCAGCTCCTCAATGTCCGCGTCGGTGGCCTGCATCTCCCGCCGCAGGCTGAGGGGGATCTCCATCACCACCACACGTTCATGGTCAAACAATTTCATCTCCGCCACCATGCGGGACTCCATGACCAGCCGCACGCGGCTCTTGGTGCGGAACAGAGCCTTGTTCACCGCCGCCACGTCCACGGCGTCCATCAGCGCCGCCGCGATGCGGTGGGTGCGGGCCGTGGTGTTGCCGTACTGAAACCCGCCGCAGTCGGTGCTGACCGCCACGTACAGCGGCAGGGCGATCTCCGGCGTCAGCGCCGTCAGGTGCCGGATGATCTCAAACACGATCTCGCCGCAGGCGGCGCTGTCCGCCTCCAGACAGGTGTTGCGGGCGAAAAACGCCTGGGACGGATGGTGGTCGATGGCCAGCTCGATCCGCTGGGCATAGGACCGCGCGTTCTCCGGCAGCAGGCTCACGTCGGCGATATCCACACTGACGATGTGGGCCCCTTCCCAGCCCTCCGGCGCCCAGTAGGGGGCGGCGTAGGGCGCGTAGGTGGCGGTGATCTCCGGATTGGGCAGCAGATACGCCGTCCGCCCGCAATCCCGCAGGGCGCGGCACAGCGCCGCCGCGCTGCCGATGGTGTCGCCGTCGGGCCGCACATGGGTCAGCAGCAGCACATCATCCAGCGCCTCCAGATACCCCGCAGCCTCGCGGGCAGAAAGAACCTGTCGCTCCATCTCACTTGTCCTCCGGCAGCACGATGTCCGCGTTGGCGGGGTTGGCGGGCTTCACATGGTGCAGCATATCCAGAATGTGGGCCCCGTGGGCGATGGAATCGTCGGCGAAGAACTGCAGCTCCGGCGTATAGCGCAGCTGCAGCTTCTGCCCCAGCTCATGGCGCAGATAGCCCGCGGCGGACTTCAGCCCCCGCATCAGATCCTTCTCGTCGGTGCGGTCCATGGCACTGATGTAGATGCGGCTGTAGCGCAGGTCGCTGGTGGTGTCCACATGGGTGATGGTCAGCATAGCGTCCGCCACACGGGGATCCTTCACCGTCCGCAGCAGGCCGGACAGCTCCCGCTGGATCTCCTCATTGATGCGTCCGATACGGTTGGATGCCATAATCGCGCTCCTTTCTTGAAAAAAGGGGCGGGCGCACTGCCCGCCCCTTGGGTAATGTGGTGTTTTGCGATGAAAAGCCATTGAAAAGCAGAGCCCTGTAGGGGCCGACGACTCTGTCGGCCCGCCGTCTACTGGGACGCTTTCGTATACCGTTTTGGGCGGACAGGGTCGTCCGCCCCTACAACGGTCTAATCAGACTTTTCGCCAGTTTATCATTGAGGGATCTCCTCCATCGTAAAGGCCTCCACAATGTCGCCTTCCTTGATGTCGTTGTATTTCTCGATGCTCAGGCCGCACTCATAGCCGGACACGACCTCCTTCACGGAGTCCTTGAACCGCTGCAAAGAGGCCAGCACGCCCTCGTGGATCACGATGCCGTCGCGGACCAGACGCACCTGGCAGTCCTTGCGCTGCAGCTTGCCGTCCTGCACGTAGCAGCCCGCCACGGTGCCCACGCCGGACACCTTGTAGGTCTGGCGCACCTCGGCATGGCCCAGCACCACCTCGCGGAACTTGGGGGCCAGCATGCCCTTCATGGCGGCCTCGATCTCGTTGATGGCGTCGTAGATCACGCGGTACATCCGCATGTCCACGTTGGCGCGGGCGGCGCTGTCCCGCGCCGCGGCGTCAGGCCGCACGTTGAAGCCCACGATGATAGCCTGGGAGGTGGAAGCCAGCATCACGTCGGACTCGTTGATAGCGCCCACGCCGCCGTGGATGACACGCACCCGCACTTCCTCGTTGCTCAGCTTCTCCAGCGAGGCCTTCACGGCCTCCACGCTGCCCTGCACGTCGGCCTTGACGATCAGGTTCAGATTTTTCATCTCGCCCGCCTGGATCTGGCTGAACAGATCCTCCAGGGAGACCTTGGTGACGGGGGCATTGGCCTTGGCCTTCTCCTCGGCCTTGCGCTGCTCCACCAGCTCGCGGGCCAGCTTCTCATCGGCCACGGCGTTGAACACCGCACCGGCGGAGGGCGCCTCGCTCAAGCCCGTGATCTCCACAGGCACGCTGGGGCCCGCGTCGGTCATCCGCTGACCCTTGTCGCCCACCATGGCGCGCACGCGGCCCACGGAGGTGCCCGCGATGATGATGTCGCCCTGATGCAGCGTACCGTTCTGCACCAGCAGGGTCGCCACAGGGCCGCGGCCCTTGTCCAGACGGGCCTCGATCACCGTGCCCTGGGCGGCGCGGTTGGGGTTGGCCTTCAGCTCGCTGACCTCAGCCGTCAGCGTCAGCATCTCCAGCAGATTGTCCACGCCCATGCCGGTCTTGGCAGAGATGGGACACACGATGGTCTCGCCGCCCCACTCCTCGCACACCAGGCCGTACTCGGTCAGCTGCTGCTTGATGCGGTCGGGATTGGCCTCCGGCTTATCCATCTTGTTGATGGCCACGATAATGGGGATCTCCGCCGCCTTGGCGTGGTTGATGGATTCCACCGTCTGGGGCATGATGCCGTCCTCGGCGGCCACCACCAGAATGGCGATATCCGTCACCATAGCGCCGCGGGCGCGCATGGAGGTAAAGGCCTCGTGGCCCGGGGTGTCCAGGAAGGTGATGGGCTTGCCGTGGATCTCCACCTGATAGGCACCGATGTGCTGGGTGATGCCGCCGACCTCGCCGGAGGCCACATGGGCGTTGCGGATATAGTCCAGCAGGCTGGTCTTGCCGTGATCCACGTGACCCATGACCACCACAACGGGGGCGCGGGGCACCAGATCCTCTTCCTTGTCCTGATGGTCGTCGATCAGCTTCTCCTCGATGGTGACCACGACCTCCTTCTCCACCTTGCAGCCCATCTCCTCGGCGATGATGGCGGCGGTGTCATAGTCGATCATCTGGCTCAGGGAGGCCATAATGCCGTTCTTCATCAGGCACTTGACCACCTCCGCGCCGGTCTTCTTCATGCGGCTGGCCAGCTCGCCCACGCTGATCTCATCGGGGATCTGCACGGTGACGGGGGTGTTCTTGATGACCTCCAGCCGCAGCTTCCGCAGCCGGTCGGCCTCCTCCTGCTTGCGCTTGTTGGTCATGGGACCGTTCTGCCGCTGCTTGTTGTTGCGGAATTTCTCCTTGCCCTGCAGCTGATCCTTGTCCCGACGGCCGCGGTTGCCGCCGCTGGTGCGGTCGGCCATATCCTGCAGCTTCTCGTCGTACTTGTCCAGATTCACATTGGTGGCCTTGCGGGTGTCCACCACCTGCTTCTGGGGCACACGGGACATGGGCTTCTGGGGCTGGTTATTGTTATTATTGCTATTGTTGCCGCCATTTCCCTGGGCCTGGGCAGGCTTCGCCTGCTGGGACTGCTGGGGCTTCTGGGCCTGGGGCTTGTCGCCCTGCTTCTTCGGCTCCGGCTTCTTCTCCTCGGTCTTGGCGCCCTCGGCAAAGATCGTGGCGATGCTGGCGATCTGATTGTGCTGGGTCAGGTATTCAAAGATCAGGCTCAGCTCCCGATCCTCCAGCACCTGCATATGATTCTTGGGTGTTTCGGCGTACTTGGTCAGGATCTCCGTAATATCCTTCGTGGCGACGCCGAAATCCTTCGCCACCTCATGCACTCTGTATTTGTTTGCTACGCTGCCCAAATAAAGCCACCTCCGTCTTAAGTCACCGGCGCTGCCGCGCCGCGTATATTCCTGCTTACTGTTGGCCGGACTTCTTCCGGCCGCTTCCCTTGCCCCGCTTCACCGGCAGCGAACCGGCGAACCGTTCACGGGGCAGCTGGGCCTTTTTCTGCCGCGGGCCCTTTCCCGCCGTACCGCGATAGCGCTTCACGCCATCCTTCGGCAGCCGGACGGTCTTCTCCGCCGCGGCCTCCTGCGCCGGCTCCGGCGCCTTGTCGCTGAGGACACGGTGCTTGCCCTGCCGCAGATTCTTCTCATGCCGCGCCTGCTCGGCCCGACGCTCCATGGCCCGCTGGGCCTTGCTGTCCAGCTGCTCCGCCGCCGCGCCGTACTTCTCCGGCTCCATGGCCGCCAGCTTTTTGGCGATGGCTCCGGCAAGGCCGATGTCCGTCACCGCGCACATAGCCACGCTGCTGCGGCCCAATGCCCGTCCCAGCGCGTCCTTGTCCGCGGGGATCGTCAGACACAGGCACCCGCCGCTCTGGGCGAAGGAAAACGCCCTGCGCTGGCTGGAGGGCCCCGCGTCCCGCGCCGTCAGGATCACCCGCGCCTTGCGGGCACGGGCGGCGGCGCCCACCGGCTCCTCGCCCACCTCTGCCCGTCCGGCCTTCTTGGCCAGACCCAGCAGGGATAATACCTGTTCCGTCATGTCCCGCCGCCTTCCATCTGCGCCTCCAGTGCGTCGTACACCGCCTCGGGGATGGCCGTCTCCAGCGCCCGCTCCAGTGCCTTGGACTTGCGGGCTTTCTTCAGGCACGCCACGTCGGGACACACATACGCGCCCCGTCCGGATACCTTGCCCCGTCCGTCCAGCTGGATGTCGCCCTCCGGCGTGCGCACCACCCGCAGCAGCTCCTTTTTCTCCTTCATTTCACGGCAGCCGACACACTGCCGCTGGGGTATTTTCCTGGGCCTGACAGCCATACCGGCCACCTCCTGTCCTTACTCCCCGCTGTAGGATGCGGGCTTGATGTCGATTTTATAACCGGTCAGCCGCGCCGCCAGACGGGCGTTCTGACCCTCCTTGCCGATGGCCAGGCTCAGCTGGTCGTCCGGCACGATCACGCGGCAGGCCTTTCCCTCCGCCGCCAGACGCACCTCCACCACATCAGAGGGTGCCAGCGCCGCGGCAATGAACGCCGCCGGATCCTCGCTGTACTTGATGATGTCGATCTTCTCGCCCCGCAGCTCCTCCACGATGGCGTTGACACGCTGGCCACGGGGACCCACACACGCGCCGATGGGGTCGATGTTCTCATCCTCGGACCACACGGCCATCTTGGTGCGGTTGCCCGCCTCGCGGGCGATGGAGCGGATCTCCACCGTGCCGTCATAGATCTCCGGCACCTCCAGCTCGAAGAGCCGCTTCACCAGTCCCGGGTGGGTGCGGGAGATCAGCACCTGAGGCCCGCGGGTGGTGCGGCGCACCTCCACCAGATAGACCTTTACCATCTGGCCCTCCCGCAGCTCCTCGCCGGGCACCTGCTCGTTCAGAGTCAGCACGGCCTCGGTGCTCTCGTTGCCGCTGCCGATCTTCAGGATCACGTTGCCGTTGCGGGGATCGATGCGGGTCACGGTGCCCGTCAGGATCTCGTGCTGCTTGCTGCCCCACTCGTCATAGATCATGCCGTGTTCGGCTTCCCGCAGGCCCTGAATGATGACCTGCTTGCCGTTTCCGGCGGCGATACGCCCAAACTCCACATTCTCCACGGGGAAGTTCACCATGCCGCCCAGCTCGTTCTTGGCGCTGATGTGCCGCGCCTCTTCCAGAGAGATCTCGTTGGCGGGATCCATGACCTCCTCCACGATCTCCTTCTGCACGTACATCCGCAGGTCGTGCTTCTCCTCGTCCACGTCCACGATCACGTTCTCCACGCCCTCGTGGTCCCGCTTATAGGCGGTGGTCAGGGCCTGAATGATCTTGCCCATCATGAAGTTCTGGGGGATGCCCCGCTCCTTCTCCAGCATGGCCAGCGCCGCGAAAATCTCGTCACATTTCATGGTCTAAACTCCTTCTATCTCAAACGATTGTCTCTTAAAATTCCACACGCAGGCGCACCAGCGCCACCTCGGCCCTTTCAAACCGCTCCGGCTCTTCGCCGCCCATGTCCAGCAGCACCGCGCCGTTGTCATACCCCGCCAGCTTACCGGCGAACTCCTTCCGCCCGTTCCGGTTCTGATAGGTCTTCACCAGCACCGGCTCCCCCATGAATCGGGTAAAGTCGGACGGCCGCTTCAGCTGCCGCTCCGCTCCGGCGGAGGACACCTCGAACATATAGCTGCCCTCAATGGGGTCCACCTCGTCCAGCAGATCGCTGACCTTGCGGCTGACGGCCTCGCAGTCCAGGATGTCCACGCCGCCCGCCTTGTCCAGATAGATCCGCAGATACCACTGCCCCGCCTCGCGGACGTACTCCACGTCCCACAGCTCGCAGCCGTTCTCCTTCACCACCGGCTCCGCCAGCCCCCATACAATGTCGGTGACTTTTTTCATATCGTTCCTCGTTTCCCTTTCCCGTCTCTCCGCGATGGGTAAGAAACGGATTTTGCTCAACAAAAAGAGCGGACGAACCGTCCACTCTCAGTCAACACATACTACCAGTAAGAAGCATACCACACCACCACCGGAATTGCAAGGCCTTTTTCGCCAAATCCCCCATTTTGACAAACTTTTCGCCGTCAAAGAAGGCACCGCACCCCCAACTCCCCTCAGTGGATGCCCGCACCCTTCCGCAGCGCGGTCGCCCTCACCCCGCACGGTAAGCGCAAGGCATGCAGTATGACCATCCGTAGGGGCGGGGCTCTGCCCCGCCCACACGACTTACGACGGTATTTACATTGAACGACGGGCGGGGTAGAACCCCCCCCTCACCGCAATCTCCCCATAAAAAAGACACCCCTTTCGGGGTGTCCTTTCCCACAGCAGTGCGGGGAGAAGCGCCGCTGTGCCCTATAGCATTTTGATTTACCGGCCGTGCTTTTTGCCGACCCAGGCCATACCGGCGGCGCTCAGCACCGCGGAGACCGCGTACAGCGCCACGCCCATGTCGCCGGTCTTGGCCGCCTCTACCGTCTTGGGAGCTTCCTCCACCGCGGCAGGCGCATTGCTGAACCGCCGGACCGGCCGCTCATGGGTGTTCTCCGGCTCCTTCACCGGATCATCCTCCGCCGGCTGCTCCGGCTGCGCCGCATCAGGAGCCTTCAGCGTAAACACTTCAGCTTGTTCTTCTACCTTTTTGCCGTTTTCATCCTTTTCCACTACAATGGTAATATACTGATCTACCGCTGTCGGAAAATCTCTGTAAAGTGCAAAATATCCGCCAACCGGCTTATCTATGTAACTATTTAAGCTTTCAAAATCCGTCAGCGTACAGTGATGACGATTTCTCAAAGGAATCATTGATTCAATCACAGACACTTCATCCATGATGATCTTTTCTGTCCAAAACTGTCCATTTTGATTTTCAGCCGTCTTCTTCATGTGCAGCTCACTGTTGGTCAGCCGGATACCGTCATTCGTCATCCACCCCAAATGGGCCAACGTAACATTGCTGTTGTTCAACTCGAGCACACCCTGGTTATTTTCATTTACATTGGTGAAGTCACCATCATTCACCGTCAAGTCGTTCAGCACTAAATTGCCATAACGGTTATTCCCCAAAAACCGCAGCGTTGACCGATCCTTTCCTTCACCTTGGATGGTCACGTTCTGCACCGCCCCGTCAGAATTACCAATACTCAAACCGCCAATGGAGCACACACCCTTCACACAGATCGTGCAATCTTGGGACGGCAGTGTGACCGTTCCCGTGACCGTAAGATCCTGCATCGTCAGAACATTGCCTGTCGCGTCCCATGTATACCCGTCCGCCGCCAGCGTCTTACCCCCGTGGTTGCCGTACACCAAATCCAAATTGTCTATCGTATGTCCGCCCTCCGCAAATGCCATTACCGGCACCAGCAGCAGCGCCATCAGCAGGGCCAGCACAGCCCCCGTGATCTTCTTCGTCATCCCTTTGCTCCTTTCGTTCCGCAAAACCCTGACAGTTTCTACTGTAACGCTTCTATTATACACGTCTTCAAGTATTTGTCAATCATGCCAAAGTATGACCACGCTGTCGGCGCCTCCCACAGCTCTGGGAAGTAAAATGGCCACCCTGTGGGGTGACCATTTCGCTTGGCAGGGGCAGAAAGGCTCGAACTCTCGACACGCGGTTTTGGAGACCGCTGCTCTACCAACTGAGCTATACCCCTATATGAAACGGCTTGCGCCGTGATCGTAAGTGGTGGGCCTTCGGGGACTCGAACCCGGGACCGGACGGTTATGAGCCGTCTGCTCTAACCAACTGAGCTAAAGGCC
>CAKTMO010000003.1 GCA_934573935.1 uncultured Oscillospiraceae bacterium
CTGAAAATGCGAGAAACTACAACATTGATGTAGTGGGTATGACTGACTACATCGAAAACAAATGTGGCTGGCGTCGCAACGTGATATATTATGACGCAGAAATTATCAACCAAATCAATATTCTGAGGAAAAGATATTAAGGGATTGAAGGTTCCTCCTTGATATGAATGGGTACACCATAAAAGCATCCACAGCTTTTTGGTAAGGATGAGGTCGACTGCCCACCGCATTTCCTAAGCTAAAGGCACAGGTACATTCCGCGCGGCCACAAAATTTAGCCTTATTTTTAGCCTTATAACATCAGAATACAATAATACAGCCTGGCAGCATTTAACAGCATGATTCCCCGCAAGTCCTGTATTTCCAACACTTCCCGGCATCAGTCAACACAATGCAAAATCGCCCCGCGGCGATTCAAATCCGGGTGTCACCTCCAGCCAAAACTCCCGAAACCGTTGTGTTTCGGGAGTTTTTTTATACCCTGCCGGTGAAATCCTGCGCGGGGAGGGGCTGGGGCGACGGGGATCGGTGTCGGCTGTGTTGAACGGATGGCGTCGGCGTGATATAATAGGGAAAAACGGACGAAAGGAAGGGGAGGGCCTATGCGCAGCGGGAGGCTATTGATCGACATGCACGTCCATCTGGCGCGGTATGAGGTGCTGTCCGACAGCACGCGGGAGTGGTTCATCTCCCTGTACCCCTCTGAGGCGGACTATCAGACGGTGTGCGAGGCCAACGCCTCGCCGGAGGACTTCTGCGCCATGCTGGCGGAGAAGGGCGTGGATTACGCCGTGATCCTGGCGGAAGACACCCCCGCCGTCACCGGCGTGGCGGACAACCGGATGGTGGCGGACTTCTGCAAGGGGCACCCCCAACTGCTGCCCTTCTGTACCTTCGACCCGCTGAAGGAGCGGGATATGCCCCAGCAGCTGCGGCAGCTGGCGGCGGAGGGCTTCCGTGGCGTGAAGCTGTATCCCACCTATAACTTTTTCTATCCCAACGACCCCATGATGTACCCCCTGTACGAGACCGCCCAGGAGCTGGGTCTGCCGGTGATGTTCCACACGGGGCTGTCGGTGTTCAAGGGTTCGCGGCTGAAGTACGGCGATCCCATCTTCTACGACGACATCGCGGTGGATTTTCCGGAGCTGAAGATCATCATGTGCCACGGCGGGCGGGACTGCTGGTATCAGGAGGCCTTTACGGTGGCGCGGCTGCACAAAAACGTGTACATCGACGTGGCGGGCCTGCCGCCCAAGAAGCTGCTGACCTATTTTCCCGACCTGCCGCGGCTGGCCCGCAAGTTCGTATTCGGCACCGACTGGCCCAGCGTGGATATGGGCAAAAACGCCGACGCGGTGGCCCAGCTGCCGCTGCCGGAGGCGGACATACGAGCCGTTTTGGGCGAAACGGCCAAGGGGCTGCTGGGGGTATAACGGAGCAGCGCGGCAGCTGCAAAAGCCAACGCCGCAGGGAAATTCCATGTTTTACAACCGTCGATTTTTGTGGTACCATAGGGGCATTACATCTTGCACCCGTGTGGAGGATCATCTATGACGACCCATGAGCTCTATCAGAAAAAATTGGGCACCGTGGCGGACGCCCTGTCCCTCATCCACAGCGGCAGCACCATCATCGGCGGTACCTACGCCTGCGAGCCGGTGCTGCTGTACCGCGCGCTGCACACCATCGCACCGCGGGTGCGGGACGTGACCGTGTGGACCTGCATCACCAAGGAGCGCTATCCCTTTTTCTCCGATCCCGCCTATCGCGGCAGCTTTTTCATCAACAGCATTTTTTATGACGCCCAGGCCCGGGCCAACCACGCTGATGGCCGCGTCAGCTATGTACCGGCCCACCTGCATCAGCTGGGCCGCAGCATTGCCGACGCCCAGCCAGACGTGTTTGCCGCGGCGGTGCCGCCCATGGACGAAGAGGGGTATTTCCACCTTTCGCCGGTGATGCAGATCGAGGACGACGCCTTTGCCGCCGCCAGGATCCGTGTCTTTGAGGTCAACCCCCATGTGCCGCTGCTGCTGACGGGCCGGAAAGTCCACGTCAGCCAGGTGGACTGCCTGATCGAATCCGACTGCGCCGTGTCCCATCCGCCGGAGTTCGCCCCCACGGAGGCGGAGCGGCAGGCGGCAGCCAACGCCGCTGCCCTGGTGCGGGACGGCGACACCATCCAGATCGGCCTGGGCAACCTGTCCAACGCCGTGGCGGACGCCCTGCACGACAAGAACGATCTGGGCATCTATACCGAGATCTTCTGCACCTCCGCCGGACGGCTCATGCAAAGCGGCGTGGTCACCAACCGGCGCAAGAACTTTCACACCGGCAAGACCGTCTGCGGCTTCGTCTGGGGCGACCAGCCGTTTTATGAGTTCATCCACCGCAATCCGGACATCGAGCTGCTGCCCGCGCCCTATGTGAACGACCCCTATCACATCGCCCAGAACGACAACATGGTGTCCATCAACACCGCTCTGCAGATCGACCTGACCGGTCAGGTTTGCTCCGAGACGCTGTACGGCCATCAGTATTCCGGCACCGGCGGCGCCATGGACTTCGCGGCGGGGGCCTATATGTCCAGGGGCGGGCGGGGCATCGTGGTCATTGCCTCCACCGCCAGGGACGGCACGGTGTCCAAGATCCGGCCTACCCTGTCCCTGGGCTCGGTGGTGTCCATCTCCCGCAACTGGGTGGACTGCATCGTGACGGAGTACGGCGTGGCCCGCCTGCGGGGCGCCAATCTCCGCCAGCGGGTGGACCGCCTGATCGCCATCGCCCACCCCGACTTCCGCCCCGAGCTGCGGCGGGAGGCGGATAAAATGATGCTGTGGTGACGGTACCGGCGGACAGAACAGGGCACGAAAGGAGCATGCTATGACGAAAATACTTTTTATCTGCCACGGCAACATCTGCCGCAGTCCTATGGCGGAGTTTGTGATGAAGGATCTGGTGGAAAAGGCGGGGCTGGCGGCGCGGTTCCGCATCGCCTCCGCGGCCACCAGCCGCGATGAGATCGGCAATCCCGTCTATCCGCCCGCGCGGCGGAAGCTGGCGGAGCACGGGATCGCCTGTGGCGGTCACGCGGCGCGGCAGCTGACGCGGCAGGACTACGACGCATACGACCTGCTGATCGGCATGGACAGCGCCAATCTGCGGGATATGCGCCGCATCTGCGGCGGCGATCCGGCGGACAAGCTCCGCCTGCTGCTGGACTACACCGGCCGTCCCGCCGACGTGGCCGATCCCTGGTACACCGGCGATTTCGACGCCACCTGGCGCGATGTGCTGGCGGGCTGTCAGGGTCTGCTGGCGGCGCTGACAGGGCAGAAGACATAACGAACAGCGGCTGCGTCCGGAGTTATCCGGACGCAGCCGCTGTGCTGTTGCATGATCACTCCCCCGAAAGCCGCAGGTCGCATCGCGCGGGGATGTTGAAGGCCTGAAAGTACCGCTCCTCGAAGGGGATCCAGCGGTGGCGGAACAGCTGGGCCTTTTCGGGGCCGTTACGCGTTTCGATGCGGCGCAGCTGCTCGGCGGGATCGACGGTCAGAAACACCCGCAGGTCATAGTAGTCCCACAGCGCCGGATGGCAGGCGTAGGAGCCCTCCACGATGGTCAGGGGGCGCTGTGCCGGCGTTACCGCCTCGCCCAGCCGCTGCTGCGCGCACAGATAGGGACGGAAGGTGACGGGCTGCCCGCTTCGCAGCGGCAGCAGCACCTCTGAGAGAAACCGCTCATGATCCACGTTTTCCCCGGGCTGGGACAGCCGCTCCTCCGTCCGCTGCTCGGGGCGGGGGAAGAAGTCGTCCATGTGGTACACGGCGCAGTCCAGCTCCTGCTGCAGCCGCGCCGCCAGGGTGGTCTTGCCGGAGCCGCACCGCCCGTCGATGGCCACGATGACCCGCTCCCGCCGCGGCAGCAGGGCGGCGATGGCGTCCGTCAGGCGGCGATAGTCCAGGGGGATCACAGGGCTTTTTCCGCCACCGGCGCCGCCTTGGTGAAGGGCACCAGCTTTGTCCGGTCCAGCAGCACCATCACGACGGGAATCAAAATCAGCTGCAAGGCGATGCCGGGCAGGGCGTTCAGCACCGCGCCGCCCAGGAACAGCTCCCAGGTGAACATGCTGCCGCCCAGACCCATCAGCACGATCATCACCGCGCCCCACACCAGACGGCCCGCGATCATGGCGGGGATCAGGCACTTGTACAGGGCCTTGACGCACTGCCACTTGCTGTGGGCGTACAGATAGCCGATGACCGCGCCGTACACCGCCAGCTCAAAGGCCATGCCCACCGCGTTGGGGTACATGGCGGGGAAGCTGAACAGCACCGACCGCAGCAGCGGCAGCACGAAGCCCACTCCCAGTCCCCACTGCCAGCCGCAGATCAGGCCGCACAGCAGCACGGGGATGTGCATGGGCAGCAGCATTTTGCCGATGGCGGGGATCTGGCCGATGAAGAAGGGCAGCACCAGCCCGATGGCCAGGAACAGGGCGGACAGCACTAAGTTTTTCAAGGAAGCGTGTTTCATGGTGGGAACTCCTGTCTTTGCTCTGGGCGCGGCCGCGCCCGTCATTTTCCGCCAGTATACCACAAAAGACCGGCGGTTGCAACCGCCCTGCATAAGAAACCGCGGAGGGGGGGCTTGCGCCGCGGGGCGGTATTGGGTATAATAGGGCGCAAAAGGGAGGCGATGACCCCATGAAGACCTTATACCTGAACTGCGGCATGGGCGCGGCGGGCGACATGCTGACGGCGGCCCTGCTGGAGCTGATGCCGGATCGGGCCGCGGCGGCGGCAGAGCTGAACGCCATCGGTATTCCAGGCGTGACGTACCGGCCGGAGACCGTGCGCCGCTGCGGCGTCTGCGTCACCCACATGTCGGTGACGGTCCACGGCGCGGAGGAGTCCGAGGCTATGCACGACCATCACCACGAACATGAGCATCATCATGACCATGACCATGACCATGACCACGGGCACCACCACACCGGCCTGCGCGGCATTGCCCACATGGTGGAGGAGCATCTGAGCCTGCCGGAGCCGGTAAAGGCGGACATGCTGGCGGTCTACGACCTGATCGCTCAGGCGGAGAGCCATGTCCACGGCGTGCCGGTGCCGGAGATCCATTTCCATGAGGTGGGCACCCTGGACGCCCTGGCGGACGTGGCGGCGGTGTGTTTGCTGCTGCACCGGCTGGCGCCGGAGCGGATCATTGCCTCCCCCGTCTGTGTGGGCGGGGGGCAGGTGCGGTGCGCCCACGGCATTCTGCCGGTGCCCGCCCCCGCCACGGCGTGGCTGCTGCAGGGCATCCCCAGCTACGAGGGGACCATCCCCACGGAGCTGTGTACCCCCACCGGCGCGGCGCTGCTGCGGCATTTTGTGACAGAGTTCGGCCCCATGCCGGTGATGACCACCCGCGCCATCGGCTACGGCATGGGCACGAAGGAGTTCGAGACCGCCAACTGCCTGCGGGCTTTCTGGGGCGACACGGCGGAGGAGAGCGGCCAGGTGGCGGAGCTGGCCTGCAATCTGGACGACATGACGGCGGAGGAGTTGGCCTTTGCCATGGAGGCGCTGCTGGACGCCGGTGCGCTGGATGTGTGGACGACGCCCCTTACCATGAAGAAATCCCGCCCAGGCACGCTGCTGACCGTCCTGTGCCCCGCGGAGGAGGGGGAGCGGATGGCGGCGCTGCTGTTCCGCCACACCACCACCATCGGCGTGCGGCAGCGGCTGTGCCGCCGCTACACCCTGGCGCGGCAGGAGCGAACCGTGCACACGCCCTACGGCGATGTGGGGTGCAAGACCTCCCGCGGCTACGGCGTGGAGCGGGTCAAGTACGAGTATGAGGATCTCGCCCGCATTGCCCGGGCCCAGGACATGCCCCTGAGTGACGTGCGGGCGCTGGCGCGGCAGGCGGAGGAATAAGGAACGGCATAGAAAAACAAGGACGGCGTAAGCCGTCCTTGTTGGTTGTTGGGGGATCATTCGCTGGCCTTGGCGCTGCCGCCCTCGGGAATGGCATCGCCGGTGACATTGCCCACGTCGCCAGTGTTCTCGCCGCTGCCAGTACCGGAATCGCCGCCGGTGCCGGTGTCGTCGCCATTGCCGGTGGTTCCGCTATCTCCAGAGGTACCGGTCTCGCCGGTGCCGGAGGTGTTGCCGCCGGTGGCGTCGGGTTCCTTGTTGGCGTCCCCCGTGGTGCTGCCATCGGGGGTCTGAGCGTCATCCTTGTTGGCGTCGCTGGTGTTGTCGCCGGTATCGCCATTGGCGGGCGTTTCGGGCTGGAGCTGAGGATCATCCGCGGAAGGATCTATGACGGGGGTGGTGTTGGACACTTCATTACCATCCAGGTATTGGGTAGAAGTGCCGCCCCAAGATACAAATAAACCCTCGACTGCCGTTATTTGCACTTCGGATGGAGTGCTGCTCTCGGGAAGTGTACCCCAAATAAGGGAGACTTGGACAGCTTTTGAAGGAGTGGCCACTTGTACGGAATACACAGGATACTCTTCTCCTGTTGTAACAGAAGTACTTGTCAAATCCAACTTATAATACGTGGCTGTGCTATTGCATTCGACCTTCAAATACGCATTTGCCGCAGTGCCTCTGGCGATGAAATAGATTTTTCCCTCATTATCGGACGATACACTCACCGCGGGAGTTGTCTTATCATTTGCCACTAATGGAGTAGTAGCTGCCCATGTGGTGGTGTTTGTAGTTTCATCAGTTCTCCGGTTGACCAAATACGCCTCCACCTCGGACGACTGGATGCCGGTGATGCTGCTGCCGACGCTCATATTGAACCACGCCCATGTCAGGCTGCACAGTGTCAGCACGCAGACGGCCATGCCCAGCAGGGAGGGGGCCAGCAGGCGCAGCAGCAAATCCGCCGTACCCTCCTGGCGGCGTGTGTTATGTGAAAAGAGTTGATTCCATTTCATCTTGCCCAGTTGCTCCTTTCGGAAGTCCGGTCTCCGCCGCCGCGACAGCGCCGCAGCCTGTCCGGCGGCCCATCAGGCGAGGGAAGGACACAAAGATCCTTATGTCCTTCCCTCGCCCCTCTCCGGGGAAACCGCCGGAGAGGAGGGGTATTTACGTTTGCAGCCTTATTCCTTCGGCTCCGCCGTGGGATCGGCGGCAGGCGCTGCGGCGTCGTTCATGCCCAGACGGGCCTTCATCTCCAGCAGCTCCTGCATCATGCGCTGGTTCTCCTCCCGCTGGCGATCCAGGTCGGCCTTCTGGTCGGCCAGCTCCTTCTGCTGCTCGCCCTTATACTGCTTGAACAGGCGCACGCAGTTGGCGCCCTCGAACACGATCAGCAGGAAGAAGGGCAGGAAGATGCAGATGATATAGCCAGGCGTGGTCTTCAAAAACTGGAAGAACTTGCCGACGCCGGGGATGGTCTTCTGGTACTTGCCCAGCACGTAGGAATAGGTGACCACCGTCTCGTCGTCGGTGCCGGTGGTGGTGCCGTAGGTGACGAAGGCGGGCTGGCCCTTGTCGTCGGTGGTCAGAGAGCGGATCTTATGGGTCACCGTCTCGCCGAAGTTGGCGGAGTTTTGGGACGTAAAGGCCACGATATCGCCCACCTGCAGCGTGGCGGGATCCACCTCTTTCACCAGGATCAGGTCACCGGCGCTGAAGTCGGTGGCGCTCATGGAGTCGGACCGGACGATGTACATTTTATAGCCGAACAGGGCCCGATCGTTCCGGTCAAAGGTGGTGACGGACACGATGGTAAAGATCATCATGCCCACCGCCAGCACCACGATCAGCCAGGTGATGACGGTTTTGATAATGTTCAGTGTTTTTTTCATAGTGGATGCTTCCTCTCCCGTTCAAGGCCGCGGCGGGCCCTCTGTTAAAAAGTTTTGTCCGGATTATTGCGTACCTGCGTGGCCTGCGCGCAGAAGATGAATGTCAGATTCTGATCTTGGGCAGTATTTCCTGTTTCCCGCGGGAAGTAGAAGGACATGGTCAGATTCCGTTGTTCACCGACCTTCAGTTGGTCGTTGGCGGCGGCGATGTTGTTATCTTTGCTCAGCGTTAGCTCAGCGAGGGTGCCGGAATATAGAACAACTCCGGTAGCATCCTGAATAGTGACCTGCAGCACCTTGGCCAGACCACCTTTCACATCCTTAAAATACAGCCGATAGTACACCGCTTCGGTGCTCTCGTTTTTAATAAAGAACTCCTTATTCACGGTCATGCCCGGCTCAAAGAGAAATTCAGTTTTATTGATGATGGCATTTCCGTTATTGAGGTTGATCTTGACCTCGCCGGTCTTGAAGTAATTGTCCTTTATCTCCACGGAGTAATACACCAGCGCGTAGGTGGTGACCACCAGGCACAGCGCCAGCAGGATCACCGCCAGCACGCCACCGGTCAGCCGTTTGCGGGTGCTGGGATTGGGATTCTTGTTCATCGGCCACCCTCCTTACGGCGGCGCAGTACCACCACTGCGCCGAGTCCGGCGGCCGCGCACACGGCCAGCCCACCCCACAGCAGGGGGGAGAAGCTGTCGCCGGTCTTGGGGCCGTTGATGAGCTGTCCGTCGTCACCGTTGCTGCCGCCGTTACCGCTGTCGGGATGGCGGTGGCCGGTGCCCTCCACCCACCAGCGGAAGTCGGCCATCAGCTCTTTGTTCATATAGTCGTTGCCCACGCTGGTGTCCAGATAGACGTTCAGCGTATAGTCCAGATAGTCGCCGGACAGGGCCGTGTCCACCGATTGGGGCATGTCCCGCATCAGACCGTCATACACCACCGTGCCGTCCACGCTGACGCGGATCATCAGCACCTCGGCCAGCTTCTGATACTTCGTGTCAGACTGCACCGCGGCGTTGAAATGGACAGTCACCGTGCCGGTGTGATAGACGCGGACGCGGTAATACTGGGCGATGCTGTCGCCGGGGAACATGTTGCCAGCGTGGAAGGCCTCGCCATAGCTGGGCACGCGCTTGTCGATCTGGATGTCGCTGGCCTTGCCGGGGATATCGTTGGCGGAGGCCGACAGCGGCGTCAGCGCTGCGCGCTGGGGCGCGGTCTGGGTAAAGGCCGTGGTCTGGGCGGTGATCCGGTTGCCGGACACCTGAGCCGACGGGACGGAGCGGTAATGCCGCCATAAGACGCATAGGGCCGCAAGGCTCAGCGCCAGCAGGATCGCCAGCACGACGATCACACGTTTTATCGTGCTGCTATTGCCGGAACGACGCACCTGCAACACCTCCTGTTTCGTGTAGTTGCGGACGGGTGAGACCACGCGCCGCAACAGCGCCCTCCGGTATGGCGGCGCTGTTGAACGTTTTTTCGCCTGTTGGCAGGGAAAACTGCGGGTGTACGCCTTATATTTCGTGCACACCCCATAAAAACCAGCTAAATTTTACCACAGGCCGACAGGAATTGCAAGTGTTTCCTTGTGGGTTCTGTCAATTTTACAGAGAATTTGCCCCCGTTTGCCCTGGAACCCCCTGCGGAGCCGCCCGCGGGAGGGGAAGACCCTCCGGCAGCGCCGCGGCGGTTTTTCACGCTTTGCCCTTCCGCGCAGAAAAAACGGCCCCGAAGGGCCGTTTTTTCAAATCACATATGCCTCCGGAAAACCGGCGGCTTTCAGTTTTTCGCAGTAGTCCTCGGCGTTGCGGCGGAAGCGGAAGGCCCCCACCTGCACGCGGTACAGCGGCGCGTCCGCCTCCGGCTGCTGCGGCGTCTCCTCCGCCGCCTGGGGCGGCACGTAGGGCAGATCGAAATACGCGCACACCGCGCGGCAGGTCTCCTCGGCGATCTCGGGCATGCTGTCGATGAGCCACTGGGCCTCCTGGGGGTTGTCGTGAAAGCCGAATTCCGGCAGCACGGCGGGCATGGTGGGCACCCGCAGCTCGTACAGGCCCACGCTTTCCACCAGCCGCTCGGAGGTGCCGGGGGACAGGGGGGCGATGCGCTGCTGGATCAGTCCGCCGATGCGGCGGCTCTGCTCGCTGGGATAGCAGTGGACCCGCGTGCCCGCCACCTTGCCGTTGAAGCCGTTGGTGTGCAGGGCGATGTGCAGGTCGGCGGGCCAGGCGTTGGACGCCCTGACCCGATCGTACATGTTGCCGTACTGGGCGTTGATGACCTCACAGCCGCAGCGCTTCAGCGCGGCCTCCAGATAGTCGGCGCAGCGGGCCATCTGCTCCTTTTCATTGGTGGGCCTGCCGTTCCACAGGGCCGTGGGGGCGTAGGTGTTGCCGGCGCGGTCCTCCGGACTGAGAAAGATCCTCGGCATGCTCATTCCTCCAGCTCCGGCAGGCCGCCCAGCGAGGTCAGCAGGCTCAGAATACCCGCCAGCACGGCGGAGCTGACCACCGCCAGCCAGTTCACCTCGCACAGCACGGCGGTGGCGCCGATGGTGGCGGCCGCCGTTTGGGCCATGGTCTTCAGCGCGCGGACGCCCGCCGCGCGGAACCAGATCTTCCAATTGGTCTTTTCTTTCATATTACTTTCCTCCTTTTTCCTGTGTCTGTTCCATTCTATGCGTGTCCCTCCAGATCCGCGATGCGGTGGTTGGCCACCTTCATGCGCTCGTCCATCAGGGCCACAGTCTCCTCCAGCGCATAGGTGCGCTCCACCAGATTGTTGTGCTTGCTGACCTTCGCCTCCAGCTGCTCCAGCCGGTAGGCGATCAGAGCCGTGCTCTTCCGGCTGGCGAAATAGCTGCCCGCCAGCGTGCCCACAAGGCCCAGGGCCGCCACGATGATGGCCTCCGTCATGTCGTCACCGTGATGCTGCCGGAATAGCCGCGGGAGGTGTAGTCGTAGCTTAGCTGGATCACCATGCCGCTGGTGGGGACGAGGCGGTACGTGGCGCTTTGATAGGTGGAGCTGGGCGCACCCGCGCCCACCCTGGCCTTGACCGAGCCGTCCACCGTGATGGCCCCCGACAATCCGGAGCTGGAGTGGATGTACAGCGGGATGCGTGTGCCCGACACCACGGTGTGGGAGCCTGCAACGGTGTAGCCGTCGGCGCTGGCGGCCACCTCGCCGTTATACGTGCCGGTGCCCCGTATGCGGTAGGTCACGTAGGTCACATACGTCAGCGTGGCGGTATATGTCTTCTTCGTGGTCACCGCCACGGAGGCCGTGGCGCTCTGGCTGCCCTTGACAGCCTTGATGGTATACGTGCCCTTTTTCCGCACCTTGAACGTCCACTTGCCGCTGACCTCGGCGGCGGAATAGACCTTGCCACCCAGGGTGGCCGTCACGGTGGAGCCGGTGGGGGCGGTGATCACGATGGTGCCCGCGTAAGGCGCGGGCGGCGTCATGTTGAAAATCATCCCGTCACCCCACCATCAGCACATTGGCCGTCAGATCCGCCGTGGGCACGTCCTCGCAGGTGAAGGTCAGCGTCCCCGCCCCCTGGGCGGAGCACCGCACCTGAGCCTCGCCGTAGGCGACGAAGCTCTCCGCCGCGGCCACGACGATGCACAGCGCCGACGCCGTCACCCCCGCCGCGTTGACGGTCTGGGTCTTTGTCGTGGCGTTCCAGCCGCTGGCGGGCAGGTTCACCGCCAGAGCTGTGGGCTTGTCCGCCTTGTTGCCCACCTGCGCCAGCGCCGCGTTGAACGCCGCCTCCGTACCGGAGTAGCCCCCGTCCTGTGCGGACTGATAGGCGCTCTTGCCGTCCACGCCCTTGGCACCGTCCTTACCGTTCCAGATCTGTGTCATGGAGGTCGAGGTCAAGGGGCCCATCGGCCCGCTGGCCGGGTATGTGGTTTTGGTGACTTTCAGCTGAACGCCGCCGTTGGGATGCTCTTCCGTGGCGGCAAGGTCGCTCACCTCCGCGTCAACGCTGCTGCCTGGGGCACCCGTGTCGCCTTTTGCACCGGCTGCGCCGTCCGCACCGTCGGACACGGTGCAGAAATGGTCTCCCTTGGCGTCTGTGATGCAGATGCTTTGCTTGGCGGGCTTCCCAGGCGCCACCGCCACCGGCAGGATGCTCACCGTAGGACTGAAACCGTCCGCGCCGGTGTCGCCCTTGGCCCCCTGCTCACCCTGCGGGCCCTGCGGGCCCGTGTCGCCTTTCGGGCCCTTCAGCGCCGACAACTGCTCGGCGGTGAAATCGGCATAGGTGAAGGGATCGCCCTGCTGGCCGCGGTCGCCCTTGTCGCCTTTTTCGCCCTGTTCGCCTTTGGGGCCGTCGAACCGGCCGCTCTCCTTGGCCTCCGCCAGTACCTGCTGCAGCAGGGCGGCGAAAAAGGGCGCGGTGGGGTCGGCGGCGGGATCGCCGGAGGGATCGGCCCCGGGGCGGATCACTCCGCAGTCGGCGTACACCGTGGGGATGACCACCGTGCCGTCGCTGTTGGCGCCGTACACCCCCAGCAGCAGCGGCTCGCCTGCCGTGGCCAGGCACTCGCGGGGGATGGTGCAGACCTGACCGTCCCAGTCGGCGCTGTCACGGCTGACGCCGCCGCAGCGGAACACGGCGATCTTCGTCAGCCCCTCCCACGCCGTGCCGGTGAAGGTAAAGCGCGCCGTGGCGCCCACCATGCCCGCCGTCAGCGGCGTCAGCGCGGTCACATGGGCGTCCGTGCCGTCCACGGTGATGTGAATGTTGTCCATGTCGTGTGTCCTCCTTTATCGTGATGGGAAGCGGAAACGCATCCGCTTCTTATCCGTGCGGCCGCGGGAAAACGCGGTTGTCCGCCGTGGGGCAACCGCGGCGAAAATCCTTGCCACTGCCGCGGCGGCGTGGTATACTGGACGAAAGAATGTGTCGCGGGAGGGACAGTGCCATGGACATGACCGAAAAAACACTCAGCAGCGAACGGATCTATGACGGGGCCATCATCCACGTCCGGCGGGATCGGGTGCTGCTGCCCAATGGCCGCACCTCCGTGCGGGAGGTGGTGGAGCATCCTGGCGGCGTGGGCATCCTGGCGGTGGACGGAGACGGCATGGTGCTGCTGGTGCGGCAGTACCGCTACGCCTTTGGCCGCACGCTGCTGGAGATCCCCGCCGGAAAGCGGGAGCCGGGGGAGGAGCCTCTGGTCACCGCCCGCCGTGAGCTGCGGGAGGAGACCGGCGTCACCGCCGATTCCTGGACGCCACTGGGCCAGCTGATCGCCTCCCCCGGCTGCTATGACGAGACACTGTACCTCTATCTGGCCCAGGGCCTCCACAGCGGCGACACCGACCCCGACGAGGACGAATTCCTGTCGGTGGAGCGCATGCCCATGGCGGAGCTGACCCGCCGCTGTCTGGCCGACGAGATCACCGATGCCAAGACCGTCTGCGCCGTGCTGAAGGCCCGCGCCCTGGGCATCTGACGAAAAAGCCTTGCCTTTTCCCGCCGTTTGCGGTAGGATAGAGATACGAAACCAAGAGAGGAAGACAGAGTATGAAGAAATTAGACAGCCGGACGCTGATCGAACTGATCCTGCTGGCGGTGGCCGTGGTGTTCTGGGTGCTGCGCAAGATGAACGTGGTGTACATCCCCGGTCTGGCCCCCATCGCGCTGGCCATCGGCATGGGCCTGCTGGGCATGGGCTACATCGCCCAGAAGCAGAAATCCCGCAAGCTGGCGGGCGTGCTGCTGCTGGCCTTCGCCCTGCTGCAGATCATCGTGGGCCTGATGGAGATCCGCGAGCTGGTCAGCGCCGGATAACCAGGCGAAACCAAAAAAACCGTCCCCCACGGGGGACGGTTTTTTTATGGTACTCTCTGAAATTTTTTCATGCCCTGCATGAATTTCATGCGCTTTACTTTTTACTGTTGGAGGGCTATCATGAGGGCAGGGAGGGGGAGATGCCCCCTCAGACGTTCTTTCTCTTATGCAGAAGCGCGGCGCTGCCGGTGACGGACAGCAGGCTCAGGCCCACGTACAGGGCGACGCCGCCGTCAAAGGTCTTGGCAGAGGAGACGGTGGGCTTGGCCGCCTGCACCGGAGCGGTGACGGCGGGGTAGCGGCGGGTGTGAGAGGTATCGCGGGGCGTCTCGTTGACGCAGACGGCGGTGATGTTGAATGTGCAGTTACTCTCGTCAACGCTCCATTTATCATCATCGTCGAGCGGGGGGATTTCAGGCTCCGGATCGGCGTACACCGCGATGCCGTCATCGAGGGACATAATATCAGGTCTGCCCGAGTTCCAGAGCAGCACCACTTGGCCGCTGAAGTCCTCCAGCGAATGGGTCTTCTCCACGGCGACATCGTACTGCGCCACGAAGTCCTTGGCGGCGGAATTTGTCAGGGTCAAATGGTATTCGTACCGGTGGTGCGTCTCATTCCGGACTATGCTTCCGCTCACCTGATCGAAAGAGGTCAGAGAGAAAGCCTTGGTGACATGGCTGCCGTCCTTGCAGCTGACGCTGACGGTGATGTCCTTCAGATCCTCCAGAGCGGGCATGGGAAACGCATGGACAAAGGCGTAGATACCCTGGCCGCTGCCATACATCCACTTTTCGTTATACTCCAGCCAGATGAAAGAATCCGAAGGTGCGGCATAGCGGCCTCCGGTGTCCTGATTGAATTGTGCCATAATGGCGCTGAGGTTCAGAGAAATACGACAGTACCATACTTCTTCATCTTCATCCCAGAAGACATCATTATCGGAAGGGTTGGAATCGTACCAGCCGTCCCGCAGTTTGTAATCTCTTCCTGCGGAATTATCTGCAGTGTAAATTTTCAGGTCTGTGTCATTCAGCAGACTGTGCACCTGCTCAGGGGTGGGTGCAGCGGGCTTCTGGTTGGATATTGGTGTGGTATCGCTGGGATCAGACGGTGTGACATCCGTTGCCCACACAGTAACGGTCAGCAGGCTGATGGCTGCCATCAGGCCCAGCAAGAGAGTGATGATCCTTGTTTTCATAAAAAACCTCGCTTTCCTTGTTGCCTCGCTCAAATTCCTGTGATGCGCCGCGGGGGGCTTTTCGCCGGTGAGGAATACCCCTTGCTTTTTACACCGTAAAAAGCAGCCTGCCCCATGGGGCAGCATCCTGTCCTTTTATTGTACGGGAATTCGCGGCGGATTGCAAGAACGCCCTGCTGCCGGAAATGTACAAATATCACCCTGCCTTTTAGGCAGAATGATGGTATATGTGCCAAGTGAGCGTCCCGCGGCCGCCTGCACAGGGGGTATTTCTCCGGTTTCGTATACAAAAACCCGTTTTCTTCCCGATTTCATCTTGCGCGGCGGCAAAAAAGACGGTATAATAGTATGGTTATCATGCACTCGTATGCGTATTGGTAAGGAGAGCCGTCTATGAGTACCGTCATCACGTCCATCGACCCCCGTTCTCCGGCGGAAAAAGCCGGTGTGGCGGTGGGGGAAAAGCTGCTGCAGATCAACGGCCACCCCATCGTGGACGTGCTGGACTACCGGTTTTACGGCTATGACCCCGAAGCGCGCCTGCTGCTGGAGAAGGACGGCCATACCCGCACCCTGACTATCCGCAAGGACGAGGGGCTGGATCTGGGGCTGAACTTCAACACCTATCTGATGGACGAGATGCACCGCTGCGCCAACCACTGCCTGTTCTGCTTCGTGGATCAGATGCCCCCCCATATGCGGCCGTCCCTGTATATCAAGGACGATGACGAGCGTCTCAGCTTTCTGCTGGGCAACTACACCACCCTGACCAACCTCAGCGAGCGGGAGGCCCAGCGGATCATCGACCTGCACATCAGCCCCATCAACGTCTCCGTTCACGCCACGGACCCGCAGCTGCACTGCACGTTGCTGGGCAATAAGGACGCGGAGCGGTCGCTGGACTATATCCGCCGCTTCTGCGCCGCGGGCATCGTCATGAACGGCCAGATCGTGGTGTGCCCCGGCTGGAACGACGGGGACGCCCTGCGCCGCACCCTGCGGGATCTGACGGAGTGGCAGTTTTCCAGCTGCTCGCTGGTGCCGGTGGGCATCACCAAGTATCGGCAGGGCCTTGCCCGACTGCGCCCCGTGGACGGCGAGACCGCGCGGCAGATCATCGCCATTGCCGAGGAATTCGGGCAGGAGAATCTCCGCCGCTTCGGCACCCGCCGGTTTTTCTGCGCCGACGAGCTGTTCCTGCGGGCGGGCCTGCCGCTGCCGCAGGAGGAGTATTACGAGGGCTACCGCCAGATCGAAAACGGCGTGGGCATGCTGCGGTCGCTGGAGCAGGAGTTTTTGTCCGCCATGGATTTTGAGGAGGGGGACGCCGCCCCCAGTCCCTGCACCATCGCCACCGGCGTGGCCGCCGCCCCCTTCATGGAGGCGCTGATGGAAAAGGCCCGCGCCCGCTTCCCCAGGCTGGACGTGCGGGTGACTGCCATCGAGAACGATTTCTTCGGCCGCACCATCGACGTGACGGGCCTGCTGACAGGGCAGGACATCGCCCGCCAGCTGCGGGGCAAAATGGCCGGACGGCGGCTGCTGCTGACGGTGCACATGCTGCGCCACGGCGAAACGGTATTTCTGGATGATTACACGGTGGACAGGCTGTCCCAGGAGCTGGGCTGCCCCGTCCGCATCGTGGACGACGACGGCGGCGCCCTGCTGGACGCGCTGCTGAATGTTTGAGTAGGAGGGAGAGACTATGGCAAAACCTTTGATCGCCATCGTGGGCCGTCCCAACGTGGGCAAGTCCATGCTGTTCAATAAGCTCATCGGCAAGCGGGTCAGCATCGTGGAGGACACCCCCGGCGTCACCCGTGACCGTATCTACGGTGAAAGCGAGTGGCTGGGCCACAAGTTCCGTCTGGTGGACACCGGCGGTATCGAGCCCAGCACCGATAATCAGATCTTAGCTTTCATGCGGGAGCAGGCACAGATCGCTATCGACAACGCCACGGTGATCGTGTTCGTCACCGATATCAAGACCGGCATGACCGCCGCCGATCAGGAGGTGGCGGGGATGCTGCAGCGCAGCAAAAAGCCCATTGTGCTGGCCGTCAACAAAATGGACGCCACCGGCACGGTGGATCCGGATTTTTACGAGTTCTATAATCTGGGACTGGGCGACCCCATCGCCGTGTCCGCCGTCCACGGCCACGGCACCGGCGACCTGCTGGACGAGTGCCTGAAATACTTCCCCCCCGAGGAGGACGAGGAGGACGAGTCCGACGTGATCCAGGTGGCCATCATCGGCAAGCCCAACGTGGGTAAGTCCAGCCTGACCAACCGCATTCTGGGTCAGCAGCGGGTCATCGTCAGCAACGTGGCGGGCACCACCCGCGACGCCATCGACAGCTATTTCGAGAACGCTCAGGGCAAATATAACTTCATCGACACCGCCGGTATGCGGAAAAAGTCCAAGGTGGACGACAATATTGAGAAATACAGCGTTCTGCGGGCCACCATGGCCATCGAGCGCAGCGACGTGTGCCTGATCATGATCGACGCCAACGACGGCGTCACCGAGCAGGATACCAAGGTGGCGGGACTGGCCCACGAGGCGGGCAAGGCCTGCATCATCGTGGTGAACAAGTGGGACGCCGTGGAGAAGGACGACAAGACCATGGACCGCATGCGGGAGGATATCCGTCGCGATCTGAGCTTTATGACCTACGCCCCCATCGTGTTCATCTCCGCCCTGACGGGCCAGCGGGTGGAGCGGCTTTTCGCCCTGATCAACTACGTCAACGATCAGGCCTCCATGCGCATCACCACCGGCATGCTGAACAGCGTGCTGGCCGACGCCCAGACCCGCGTGCAGCCCCCTACGGACAAGGGCCGCCGCCTGAAGATCTATTATATGACGCAGGTGGGCGTCAAACCGCCCCACTTCGTGGTGTTCTGCAACGATAAGAAGCTGTTCCACTTCTCCTATCGCCGGTATCTGGAGAACCAGATCCGCAGCGTCTTCGGCCTGGAGGGCACCCCTGTGATCATGACCATCCGCCAGAAGGGAGAGGATGAGGGATGAACACCGGCTTTGCAGGGGCAAAGGACGGCTTTGTGATGTTTGCCTATCTGACGGCGGCTATCGTGGTGCTGGTGGGCTATCTGCTGGGCTGCTTCAACGGCTCGGTGATGGTGTCCCATTTCGTCATCAAGGACGACGTCCGCACCCACGGCAGCGGCAACGCGGGATTGACCAATTTCTACCGCACCTACGGCGCCAAATACGCCCTGGGCGTCATCGCCCTGGACATGGGCAAGACCGTGGTGGCCTGCCTGATCGGCGGCTTTCTGATGGACTTCGCCGCCGGAGACTGGACGCTGGGCCTGCTGCTGTCCGGCCTGGGGTGCGAGCTGGGGCACATGTTCCCCGCCTTTTACGGCTTCAAGGGCGGCAAGGGCATCCTGTGCGGCGGCGTGCTGGCGTGGATGCTGGGCTGGAAAGTGGGACTGGTGGCCTGGGGCCTGTTCGTGGCCCTGTGGCTGCTGACGAAATACGTGTCCCTGGGCTCTCTGGCCGCCGGCGTCAGCCTGGTGGTGTCCGTGTTTTTGTTCTATGACCACAATTTCCTGTATACCGCGCTGGCCCTGGCCATCTCCGCATTGGTGGTGTGGTGCCACCGCGAGAATATCGGCCGATTGCTGAACGGCACGGAGCGGAAGTTCCAATGGCACTCCGGCCCGCCGAAGGAGTAAATGAATGATACTGTGACGACGGCCGCACCAAAGGCCCCCTTGTGTAAAGGGGGCTGTCACCGAAGGTGACTGGGGGATTGTTCGATCATCGACAATCCCTCCGGCGCTCCACGCCACCTCAGCCTTGCACACCCCAGTGTGCGCACTGGGGCGCCTTTGCACAAGGGAGGCTTTGGTCAGGTACGCCGCACCCGACAATATTCCATATATTCCACATACAGAAAGGAAGCTTCCCATGAAACACAACCAAGTCCGCCAGGTGATTTTCCCCATTCTGGCCGCCCTGATCTGGGGCACCGCCTTTGTGGCGCAGGATCTGTGCGCCGATGTGATCGACACCTTTACCTTCAACGCCGTCCGCTCCTATATCGCGGTGCTGGTGCTGCTGGTGATCATCGCCATTTTCAACGCCGTCAACAAGGATAAGCCCAGCCTGACCAAGATCCAGCGCAAGGCGGCCAACCGCCAGATGTGGATCGGCGGCTTCTGCTGCGGCACGGCGCTGGCCATTGCCTCCAACTTCCAGCAGGCGGGCATCGCCGCCGGTACCGACGCCGGTAAGGCCGGTTTCATCACCGCCCTGTACGTGGTGCTGGTGCCGCTGTTCGGCCTGTTCTTCAAGCGGAAGGTGAACCTGGCCACCTGGATCGCCGTGGTGCTGTCGGTGATCGCCCTGTACCTGCTGTGCATCAAGGGCGACTTTACCCTGGCCCCGGGCGACCTGCTGGTGCTGGTGTGCGCCGTGTGCTTCGCCATCCACATTCTGGTCATCGACCACTTTACCGCCACGGTGGACGGCATGAAGCTCTCCTGCGTCCAGTTTCTTGTGGCGGCGGTGTGGGCCACCATCGCCAAAGTGGTGTGCGTGTTGCTGGGCATGAACGGCACCGGCGACGTGTCCTCTGTCACCTCCATTTTCGCCGTGCCGGACTGGAGCGCCATTCTGGCCTGCGCCCTGCCTATTCTGTACGTGGGCGTGTTCTCCTCCGGCGTGGGCTATACCCTGCAGATCCTGGCCCAGAAGGATTCCAACCCCACCGTGGTCACCATTCTGCTGAGTCTGGAGAGCGTGTTTGCCGTCATCTCCGGCGCCATCATCCTGCACCAGCAGATGACCATCCGCGAGTACATCGGCTGCGTTATCATGTTCGCCGCCGTCATCCTGGCCCAGATCCAGTTCCCCGAAAAGCAGAAGGCCTGATAAAAGCAAAAAGAACGCCGCCCCGCACGGGGCGGCGTTTTTGCCTTTCCGCATAGCTGCGGGGCGGCCGGGCGGCTGCTTCGCGGGGGCAAAGGGCCTTCTCCGCGCCGCGTTCCGTCACATCCGCAGCAGCAGCTCTTTTTCGATCACCCTGCCGTCCTTCAGATACACCCGCGGCACCCGCTTGCTGACGGCGCAGGTCAGCTCATAGGGGATGGTGCCCGCCAGCGCCGCCAGATCATCCACACTGGCGCGCCGTCCAAATACCTCCACCTCGTCCCCCACCTGCACGCGGGGCAGGTCGGTCAGGTCGATCATGGACATATCCATGCAGATGCGTCCCCGCTGAGGGGCGGGGCCGTCCGCCGTCATCATGGCGCAGCGGTCCGACAGCACGCGGAAGAACCCGTCGGCGTAGCCGTAGGGCACCACGCCCATCCGCGTGGTGCGCTCCGTGGTGAACAGCCGCCCGTAGCTGATGTCCGTTCCCGCGGCATAGGTCTTGATGGTGCTGACGGTGGTTTTCAGCGTCATCACCGGCGTCAGACCCAGCGCTTTGGCCGCCGCTGTGCAGCCGTACAGCAGGATCCCAGGCCGCGCCATGTCCCAATACGTCTCCGGATAGGCCGCCACCGCGCCGGAGTTGGCGCAGTGCCGCAGGGCGAAGGGCCGCCCCAGCCGCTGCTCCGCCGCCGCCACCACCCGCCGGAACAGGTCGAACTGCGCCAGAGTGTAGGCGCGGCTGTCCGCGTCCGGTTCGTCGGCCACGGCGAAGTGGGTAAAGATGCCCTCCGCCTCCAGCCCCGGCAGCCGGCAGGCCTGACAGATGCCCGTCACGCCGGTGTCAAACAGGTCGCCGCCGCACAGATAGCCCAGGCGGGACATGCCGGTGTCCACCTTGATGTGTACCTTCAGCGTGCCGCCGCAGCGCACCGCCTCGGCGCTGTATTCCTCCGCCTTGGCGGCGCAGGACACCGCCTGGGTAATGTGCAGGTCGATCAGGTTCTTCACCTGCTCCCGCGGCGTGTGGCCCAGGATCAGGATGGGCATGGTGATGCCGTTGTGCCGCAGCTCCATGGCCTCGTCCATGCTGGACACCGCCAGATAGTCGGCCCCCAGCGCCTCCAGCGTCCGCGACACCTGAATGGCCCCGTGGCCGTAGCCGTCGGCCTTCACCACTCCCAAGAATTTCACGCCCGCGCCCATATGGCGGCGCAGGGTGTGATAGTTGTGCTCCAGCGCGTCCAGGTCGATCTCGGCCCACGTTCTCCGCAGTGTAGATTCCATCTGTATTTCCTCCTTGCCAGGTCAATTGTCTTGTAGTGTGCAGGAAAAGGCCAGCAGCTCCACCGATACCACCACCGTGCCCTCCATGGCCAACTCCGCGTAGCGGGGCAGCAGCGTTTCCGTCTCCAGCCACGCCGTACACGTCAGCGGCGTGTCTCCCAGCGCGGCGTCCAGCGTCAGGCGGTAGCAGTCCGTGTCCCCCAGCGTTTCGCGGCCCTGCTCCAGCAGATAGCCGCTGCCCAGGGCCCGCAGCAGATAGGGCAGGGCGTTCACCGGCCCCGGCAGCCCGCCGCTGCCTGCCGACAGCACCGCCCCGTCGTAGCCGATGGTCAGCCCGTCGCCGGACACCGTGGCCGTGATGCCCGCCACCGTCTCCGGTGCGGTGACCGTCACGGTGGAACTCTCCGGCGTATAGTCGCACCGCAGTGTGAAGCTGCGGTCCTCCTGTCCCGTGTGGAAAGTGACCTCCGCCTCCATCTGGGCGGCTGCCACCCGTGCGTACTGGGCCTGAATGTCAGCCCCGCCGTTTCCCTTGCTGCCGCACCCGCTGCACATCAGCAGCAGACACAGCGGCAGAATCCAAAACCGTTTCATTCCGCGTTCCTCCCGAAAATGTGATCCGGAAGGCTTTCCGTTATCCCTCTGTCTCTTTGAAGGCCTGGGGCAGCCGCGCCAGCAGATCGGCGGGGGCCATGCCCCGCTGGCCCAGCTCCGCCGCCGCCAGATCCCCCGCCAGTCCGTGGCAGTACACCGCGGCGCGGCAGGCGTCGAAGGGGTCCATCCCCTGGCCCAGCAGGCTGACCACCATACCGGCCAGGATGTCCCCGCTGCCGCCCTTGGCCATGCCGCTGTTGCCGGTGGTGTTCACCGCCAGCCGTCCGTCCGGCGCCGCCACGATGGTGCGGTGGCCCTTCAGGATCAGATACACGCCCCAGCGGGCGGCGTAGGCCCGCGCCCCGCTCTCGCGGCCGCGGCTCAGGTCGCCGCCGGCGCGGAAGAACTCCCCCTCGTGGGGCGTCATCACCGTGACTTTGTCCTGGCGGCGCTTTATTTCAGGTATATGCGCCTCGAAGGCATTTATGCCGTCGGCGTCCAGTACCAGCGGCTTTTCCAGATCCAGCAGCCGCCGCACCAGGGCGTCGCTCTCCCCGCTGCGGCCCAGGCCGCAGCCCAGCAATACCGCGTCGCAGTTCGCCGCCCGTTGGCGGATGGCCGCCTCCGCCGCCAGCGCCAGCTTTCCCTGCTGGGCGGGCAGGGGGAAGGGCATGGCGCTGCTGCATTTCACCGCCGCGATGGGCCAGATGTCCTCCGGCACCCCCAAATACACCAGTCCGCTGCCACTGCGCACGGCGGCGGATGCCGCCAGCACCGGCGCGCCGGTGTAGCCCACCGCGCCGCACAGGCATAAGACCTTGCCGAAGGTGCCTTTGTGCCCCTCCGGATCCCGTGGGGGCAGCAGCCCCCTGACCATCTGGCGCGTGATCTCCTCCATGGCGCAGCCTCCTTTTCGAATTGACCCTATTATACCACCCCTGTCAACCGATCCACAGGAAACCATCCGGCGGAAAACAGTGGAAAATGGGGGTTCCTTTTTGGCCGGAGATGAGCTATAATAAACAATTGAATGACTACACTCCGAAGGAGCACCGATATGAAAGAACAGCTTTTGCGGCAGCTGCACAGCGTCAGGACCATGTCCATCGTGGGCATGTGCAAAAATGCCGGAAAGACCACCATGCTCAACTGGCTGCTGGAGCAGGGAAGGCTGCAGGGTACCCTGGGCCTGACCTCCATCGGCCGCGACGGCGAATCCACCGACATCGTCACCGGCACGGAAAAGCCCGGCATCTTCGTACGGGAGGGCACCCTGATCGCCACCGCCCAGGACATGCTGCGGCTGGGGGACGTTACCAAGGAGATCCTGATGACCACCGGCATCCCCACGCCCTTGGGCGAGGTGGTCATCCTCCGCGCCCGCAGCGCCGGATACGTCCAGCTGGCCGGGCCCTCCATCACCACCCAGCTGAAAACCGTCTCCCAGGCATTTTTTGAGTTGGGGGCCGACATCTCCATCATCGACGGCGCTCTGGGCCGCAAAAGCCTGGGCGCCCGCGCCGTGGCCGAGGGCGTCATCCTCTGCACCGGCGCCAGCTACGACATGAATATGGACAAGGTGGTGGCCGACACCGCCCACATCTACCACCTGATGAATCTGCCCAAGGCGGACACCCTGCCGCCGGAGGCGGTCGAGGGGCTGGAGAAGTGCTGGCGCGACCACGGCGCGGCCCTGGTTACCGGCGCGCTGACCGACAGCATGGTGCTGCCCCTGCTGCGCAGCGGCGTGCTGCGCAACGGCCGCCTGGTGGTAAAGGACCCCAGCAAGGTGCTGCTGAAGCCCGACACCCTGGATAAGCTGGCCACCCGCAGCGTCACGCTGGAGACGGAGGAGGCCGCCCGTACCCTGTGCGTCACCGTCAACCCCGTCTCGGCCTACGGCTGGCGCTTCGACAAGGACGCCTTTATGGCCGCCATGACCGCCGCCGTGGACGCGCCGGTCATCAATGTGAAGGAGGAACTGCTATGATCACCATATCCTTTGACGAAAAGGTCAAGATCGGCCTGCAATACGCGCTGGAGACCCTGCACGGCTGCTCCCCCTTCGGGCTGGAGCGCATCCGCCGCCTGCGGTTCTACGCCCCCGACGAGCGGGAGACGCTGGAGACGGAGCTGTATAACGTCAAGGCCCTGGCTGATCACAACGAGGAGCTGAAAGACACCTTCAACCGCCTGATGACCCTGCTGTGCCAGATCAAGGATATCCGCAACTCCCTGCGCCGCTGCCGGAACGGCGAGGTGCCCGACCACGTGGAGCTGTTCGAGATCAAGGGCTACCTCCAGCGTCTGCGGGACATCCGCCCCCTGCTGGAGACCATCAACGAAGCGGCGGGCCTGAAGGACGTGGCCCTTCACGATCCCGCCGCCGCCCTGGCGATCCTGGACCCCCAGAACACCGGCAGCCGCGGCTTCTATATCCCCGACAGCGCCACCGCCGCCCTCAAGGCCGTCCGCACCGCCAAGAAGGAGATCGAGGAACGGCTCTTCCACGCCCAGTCCGACGCGGAGAAGGACGAACTGCGCCTTCAGCGTACCCGCATCTGCGCCGAGGAGGAGAGCGAGGAGCTGAAGGTGCGCCGCACCATGGGCGCACAGCTGGCCCCCATGGTGGATGACCTGCTGGCCGACGCCGACACCCTGGGCCGCCTGGACTTCATGGTGCAGAAGGCCCTGTTCGCCGTCCGCTACGGCGGCACCCTGCCGCAGCTCACCGACGGCGAGCTGGTGCTGGAGGATATGGTGAACCCCGAGCTGGTGGATCTGCTGAGCCAGCAGGGAAGGGCCTTCGTCCCCGTCTCCATCGCCCTGGATCGGGGCGCCACCGTCATCACCGGCGCCAACATGGGCGGCAAGTCCGTGGCTATGAAGACCGTGGCTCTCAACGTCCTGCTGCTGCAGGCGGGCTTTCTGGTCTGCGCCAAAGCGGCGAAAATGCCCCTGTTCCACAGTGTGAAAATGCTCTTTGACGATCTGCAGTCCATCCAGTCCGGCCTGTCCGGCTTCGGCTCCGAGATCGTCCAGTTCCAGAAGGCGCTGTCTGAGGTGGAGCAGGGCTACGCCCTGTTCCTGCTGGACGAGTTTGCCCGCGGCACCAACCCTGACGAGGGCGCGGTGATCGTCCAGGCCGTGACGAAATACCTCAACGGCGTCAATGCCATCTCTCTGCTGACCACCCACTATGACAAGGTGGCCGAGTGCGCCAACGACCATTACCAGATCATCGGCCTGCGGGACGTGGACCCCGACCAGATCCGCCGCGAGCTGTCCGCCACCCATGAGGATGGCGTCACTGTCATCGCCCGCCATATGAACTACGGCCTCTACCGCGTGGAGGGCAAGTCCGACTGTCCCCGCGACGCCCTCAACATCTGCCGCATGCTCTCCCTCAAGCCGGAGATCCTGCATCTGATTGAGGAGAGCTATTGATCCCCCGCGTCCGGCGCGCCGCCTCCCGCGGCATGATGAACAGAACAAAACCGCCCCAATGGGGCGGTTTTGCCGTTTATTCCTCTTCGCGCCGCAGCTTGCGCTCCAGCTCCCGCAGCTTGGCGCGGCGGTCTGCCATGGCGGCGGTGGCGGCCTCCAGACGCTGGGTCAGCTCCTCCAGCGCCTCGCCGCTCTTGCGGCGGCGGGCCGCCTCCGCCAGCAGCTCCTTCACGCGGCGCTGGGCGTCCTTGAATTCACGCCGCGCCTGCTTGGCGCGCTCCACCATGGCCTTGGGGCGGGCCTGCAGCTCCGGATACGCCGCCTGGATACGCCGCAGCAGCAGGCTGCGATCCCGCAGCAGCTCGTGGACCTGGCGGCTGATCTCCTCGGTGCTGTCGCCCTCCTGGGCGTCGATCTCGCGCCGGACGATGCCCATCATGATGTGGGACGTTACGCAGTCCCCTACCAGCAGTACCACGATAGCGATGGCGGCGAAGTGCAGCCAGAACGGGGACAGCTTTTCGATCAGCCGGAAGTACAGCGGGTCGATCCACAGCACGATCACCACGCTGGCCAGACCGAACAGCATCAGATTGCCGATCCACACGCGGCCGTTCAGGTTCATGGGCTTGCGGCTGTAGTCCCACCAGCGGGCGTGGAAGGCCTTTTCCATGTACCAGCTGATGAAATACTCCAATCCGCCGCAGATGAAAAAGCCCGCCAGAAAGATCTCACCCGGCGTGCCGCCCCGCAGACCCACCAGACCGCCCACCAGCACCGTCACCAGCACCACGCCGCTGCCGTAAATGGGGCAGTAGGGGCCGATGAGAAAGCCGCGGTTGATGAACCGGTGGTACTGGATGTATTTCAGCGTGACCTCCATCATCCAGCCCAGCACGGAGAACACGAAATAAAGCACGATCAATTGGCACAGCAGCGTCCAGCTCATAGGGCACCTCACAGCAGTTTTTTCCAATTATAGAGGACGGCGGCGTCCCTTGTCAAGAAATACAAAAAGGGTGTTGCATTTTTGTTAAAAGATGATATGATAGTTGAACTGATTAAGCGGGAGTTTTCAAGACATCTTGACGTTTTGTAGGGGGCGGCGTCCTCGACGCCCCGCACGAATGACAATGACATTTCCGGTAGACCGGCGGGCCGTCGGGGACGCCGGCCCCTACGCACCGGTCACCGCACCCATACGAAAGCAAAAGAAGGAGGTCCCCCATGCCTCGTACCAACCGCTATGAGATCGACATGTGCAGCGGAAAGCTGCTGCCCAAGCTGCTGGCGTTTGCCCTGCCGCTGATGTGCTCCAGCGTTCTGCAGCTGCTGTTCAACGCGGCGGACATCGTGGTGGTGGGCAAATTCGCCGGAGACAACTCCCTGGCCGCAGTGGGCTCCAACGCCGCGTTGATCAACCTGATGGTGAACCTGTTCGTGGGACTGTCGGTGGGCGCAAACATTCTGGCGGCCCGCTACATCGGCGCGGGCAACCACGACAGCCTGCGCCAGACGGTGCACACCTCCATGCTGCTGGCCCTGCTGAGCGGCCTTGCCCTGGCGGTGGTGGGCGTCACCACGGCGCGGCCTCTGCTGCATCTGATGCAGGTGCCGGACTCCATCCTGCCGCTGGCGGCCCTGTATCTGCGGATCTACTTTCTGGGTATGCCCGCCGCCATGCTGTATAACTTCGGCGCGGCGCTGCTGCGGGCGGTGGGCGACACGCGGCGGCCCCTGTACTACCTGATCGCCGCGGGCGTGGTCAACGTGGCGCTGAACCTGCTGCTGGTGATCGTGTTCCAGCTGGACGTGGCGGGTGTGGCCATCGCCACGGTCATCAGCCAGTGCCTGTCGGCCTTTCTGGTGGTGCGCTGCCTGATGGGGGAGGAGGGCGGCATCCGTCTGGAGCTGCGGGCCCTGCGCATCACCCCCCAGCGCCTGTGGCAGATCCTGGAGATCGGCATCCCCTCCGGCATCCAGGGCGTGGCCTTCTCCCTGTCCAACGTGATCATTCAGGCGGCCATCAACGGCTTTGGTGAAACGGTCATCTCCGGCAACACCGCCGCGGGGAATATCGAGGGCTTCATCTACGTGGCCTGCAACGCCTTTTGTCAGGCCAACACCGCCTTTACCAGCCAGAACTACGGCGCGGGACAGTTTGACCGGCTGCGGCCCATCGCCCTGTGGTCGGGAGCCTGTTCGGTGGCGGTGGCGCTGGTGGGCGGCATGGCGGGCTGGCTCTTCGGCCCCCAGCTGCTGCATATCTACTCCAACAGCGACGCGGTGGTGGCCGCCGGTATGGTGCGCATCACCATCATGTTCCCCCTGTACTTCCTGTGCGGCGCTATGGACGTGATCGTGGGTTCCATCCGCGGCATCGGCTATTCCGTCACCCCCATGGTGGTGACGCTGCTGGGTGCCTGCGCCTTCCGCGTGGTGTGGATCGCCACCATCTTCCGCCTGCCCCAGTTCCACACGCCGGAGGTCATCTACTGGTCGTACCCCATCTCCTGGGCACTGACGTTCCTGACCCATCTGATCTGCTACATGGTGATGCTGCGCAAGCTCTACCGCCGTGAAGGCCTGGTTTCGCGGCACCATCACCTGACCCATAAGACATAAGCAAACGCCTCCCTCTGCGCAAGGGAGGCGTTTTGTCCGCCCGTTGGCGGGACGATCATGCCCCGCCAACGCTGATGTCCCCACAGAGCACCCATCCCGCTGCGCTCCACAGCACCCGCCCCTTCCCTGCGCACAGATCAGGGGAAGGCTTCCGTCAGGGCGGACAGAGTCGTCCGCCCCTACGGATTGGTTGCGGTGACACGCAAAGCATTGCAGCCGTGGCTAAGATCCTGTTTCAAGTCGTGCTCTCCACATACAGTTCCTCACATCGCTGCTGTGCTGCCGTCAGGGCGTTTACCGCCTTTTGCAGCCTGTCCATATCACCGCAGCATCCTTCCAACATCGCCAATACCTCCTCCGTTCTGTGGAGCAGCGTCAAATACATGGCCTTATAGTCCGCCATATCCCTCACCTCATGTTCACCTTAGAACAATTTATTCAATTTGTTAATAGAACAAATCGTTCCACATATACTGGTATACGGTGATGCACATGGAACGATACAAGCGGATACGGGATCTGCGGGAGGATCATGATCTGACGCAAAAGGCAGTGGGCGAGGCCATCAACGTGCCCCAGCGCACCTATGCCTATTATGAAAGCGGCCAGCGGATGATCCCGCCAAGGGTACTGTGCGCCCTGGCTGACCTGTACGGCGTCAGTGTGGATTACCTGCTGGAGCGCACGGACAAAACGACCGGATAGCCGCAAAAAAGAGGACGCTGCTGCGTCCTCTTTTTTCATCAAAATGACACCACCAGCAGCATTTTGAAACGTTCCTGGCCGTATACGGCGTGGGGAACGTCCTTGGGCATCACCAGGGTCTCCCCTTCGGTCAGGGTGAAGACCTGGCCGCCCACGGTGAAGCGGCCGGTGCCCTCCAGCACGGTGACCATGGCGTCGCCGCCGCTGGCGTGGGTGGAGATCTCCTCGTCCTTTTCAAAGGAGAAAACGGTGACGCTGAGCAGCTCGTTCTGCACCAGCGTTTTGCTGACCACCTGGCCGGGCTGATAGTCCACCAGATCCTTCAGCAGCAGCTTCTGCTGCTTGGCGATATTTTTATACATGGGCGTTACCTCCTGTTTTGCTTCAGTGTTTGCCGCCTGCCGCCGGTTTATCCCGCCGCGCCGCCGTAACGGTGAACATGACGGGCACCTCCCGCTTCAGCAGGGGCAGGCGCAGGTGCTTGACGTATTTCCGGTAGAAATCGGAAAAGGCCATGGGCGCCGCGGCGGAGGAATTGGGAAAGGCATAGCGCCCGTCCTCGCACCGCCGCACCAGCACATAGTGGCGGGAGCGGCCGGTGTGATACCACAGGATGCCTGCGTCGGCGCCCTTCAGATCGCGGTAGCGCACGCCGGTGACCCGCATACCGAAGCGGTGCAGGCCGCGGCAGACGCGGAAAATGCTGGTGCCGAACGCGCCGCCCAGCAGTACGCCGCGGTGGAAGTATTGCCACACCTCCGCCTCCGTCACCGGCAGGGCAAAGAAGCGGGCGGCGTTGTACACCGCCATGAAGGCGCAGCCCACCTTGGCCACAGTGCGGCGGCCATAGGGGATCTCCGTCATCAGGCTCTGACGCACCAGATAGCCCTCCTCATCCCGACAGCGCAGGGGGATCTCCATCGGCAAGTCCTCCTTTCCTCAAGGAAACAGGGTGTACCGCGCCTCAGGACGGCGGCACACCCTGCGGTGTTTTATTCTGCGCTTTCCGCGGTTTCGGGGGTCTCGGACGCTTTGGCCAGCTTCTGGAGCTCTTCCTCCTCCAGCACACGATAGGCCACCTTGCCCACCAGGGTCTTGGGCAGCTCGGCACGGAACTCGATATCGTAGGGCATGGCGTACTTGGCCACGTGCTTGTGGCAATAGGCCAGCAGCGCGTCGCGGGTGGCGGCGGTGGGCTCCACGCCGGGCTTGAGCATGACGAAGGCCTTCACCTTCTGCATCTTATAGGCGTCGGGCACACCGATGACGCAGCTCATCTGCACATCCTCGTGGGCGTCCAGGATGTTCTCGATCTGGCCGGGGTAGACGTTGTAGCCGGAGGAGATGATCATACGCTTGGCGCGGCCGCGGAAGTAGATGAAGCCCTGGTCGTCCATGACGCCCAGATCGCCGGTGTAGACCCAGGTCAGGCCGTCCGCGTGCTTGCGGAGGGTCTTGGCGGTCTCGTCGGGGTGGTTCATGTACTCCTTCATCACGGTGGGGCCCGCCAGCAGGATCTCGCCCTCTTCACCGTAGGGCAGCTCCTCGTCGGTGTCGGGCTTGACGATCTTGATATAGGTGTCGGGGAAGGGCAGGCCGATGGAGCCCTCCTTATAAATGTGGGTAGGCGTCAGGCAGCAGGCGGTGACGGTCTCGGTGGTGCCGTAGCCCTCCCGCACCTGGATGACGGCGTGGTGGTCATAGAGGAATTTGTCGAACTTCTTCTTCAGCTCGATAGACAGGCTGTCGCCGCCGGAGAACACGCCCTTCAGGCTGCTGAGGTCGGCGTTGTCCATGCTGGGCAGGCGCAGCAGCGCCTCATACAGCGTGGGAACACCGGCGATAAAGTTGCACTTGTACTTGACGATCTGCTTGGCGTAGCTCTTGGCGGTAAAGCGGGGGATCAGGATGCAGCGGCCGCCGTTGGCCAGCATGGAGTGGACGCACACGCCCAGGCCGAAGCCGTGGAACAGGGGCATGGCGGCCAGCATCTTGTCGCCGGGACGGAACATGGGGTTGGTGGCGATGATCTGCTGGCCCAGGGCGTTGAAGTTGCCGTTGGTCAGGACGATGCCCTTGGTGGTGCCGGTGGTGCCGCCGGAATACAGGATCACGGCGGGGTCGTTGTAGCCCCGTTCCACACGGAAGTTCTTATAGAAGCAGAAGCGGGACATGTCCATGAATTCCTTCCAGCGGATGACGGGGGCGTCATCGGGGATCTTCTGGATCTTGCGTCCCTCCGTCAGCATATAGCCGGCGCGGATGGTACGGCTGAGGGCGTCCTTCACCGAGGCGATGATGATGTTGATGATGCCGGTGTTCTGGCGGATATGCTCGAACTTGTCATAGAACTGGTCCAGGGTGATGGCGGTGGTGGACTGTGATTCGTTGAGATAGAACTCGATCTCCTTCTCCGCCGACAGGGGGTGGATCATGTTGGCGATGCCGCCCACCAGGTTGACGGCGTAGAACATGTAGATGGCCTGGGGGCAGTTGGGCATGGCGATGGTGATGCGGTCGCCGGGGCGGACGCCCAGGGTCTTCAGGCTCTTGGCGCACTTTTCGATCTCCTGCACCATCTTGCGGTAGGTGGTGGACTTGCCCATGAAATCAAAGGCGATGTTGTTGGGATACTGCTCCGCAATGCGCTCCACCGCGTCGAACATGCTGCCCTGGAAATAGTCCAGATGCATGGGCACGTCGCCCAGATAGTCCTTCCAGGGAGTCTTGACCTCACTCATATTGTACTTCCTCCTTCAAGGGTTTCTCTAATTCTTCCGGATGCTCCAGCAGGTATTTCAGCAGGCGCACCGATTTGGAGTAATAATAGCCGTCGGCCAGGCGCTCGTCGATGGTCAGGCCCAGGTCCAGCGTCTCCTTCATGGTGACATTACCCTGTTCATCGTAGAAGGGGGACAGCTTCTTCTCGCCGATGATGCAGAAGAGGGAGCAGGTGCCCCAGTTGGTCAGGTGGTGATAGCCGCACTTGAGCTTGATGGAGCCCAGATTGGACAGGGTGACGGAGCTGTAGTAGGGGTCGGTGGCCACCATGTCGTCGGGCACCCAGCCGTGCTTGTCCAGCCACATGATGAACTTGACGGCGGTCTTGCCCAGCCAGCGGGGCAGCTTGTTGAGGATATCCATGTTCTCGGTGGAGGAGTCCGCCTTTTCGCTGCGGCAGGCCTGCACCTGGGAGCGGATGTACGCGTGCACGTCCTCCACGGTGAAATCCTCCTTGCTGTGGAGGAAGGCCAGGGCCTCGGCGCCCTTGTCGGAAAACTGCTTCTTCACCACGAAGGCGGCGGAGATCTCGTTGCGCTGATAGAAATTGCTGTTGACGATGAACCGGTTCAGCTTGGGCCGCAGGGTGATGGTCTTGAGAAGGGCCGTCACGATGAGATGGAACATGGTATAGGGAAAGTCCGTCTCCGCCTCATTCTTTTTGGCAAGATAGGCGTTCATGGCCGTCAGGTCGATGCGCTGGGAGATGTAGGCCTCGTTATCGCAGCGGTTGGGGTAGATGATGCCGGTGATAAAGTGCAGGGAGTCCAGCTCCCGCAGCAGGCGGCCGTCCTTCCGGTCGCCCGGGCGGCGTTTGTATTGCTCCATATGTGTGGGGTTCTCCTTTTTTATATGAATTGATGAATGGGATATGCTGTGATTTCTTGAAGTGCGGTATGTCAAGGCTCCCCTTGTTGCAAGGGGAGCTGTCAGCCGGAGGTTGACTGAGGGGATAATGCAGCAGCGGACAATCCCTCCGTCAACGCTTTGCGTTGACACCTCCCTTGTGTAAAGGGAGGCTTTTGGGGTGCGGCGCACCATCGGCGGTGCTTTCGTAGGGGAGGGGCTCTACCCCTCCCGTTCGGTGTACGGTAGTGACATCGATAGAAGCTTTGTAGGGGCCGACGACTCTGTCGGCCCTATCGGAAATGGTACGGCCATCGTTAGGGCGGACAGGGCCGTCCGCCCCTACGGACGTTCACCGGAGGTTTCTGCGTTTATCGTGCGGCGGGGTGTGGGCACCCCGCCCTACGAAAGCGCCACCGGAAAATATCCGTAGGGCGGCCTGCCCTCAGGCCGCCGCCGTTGCCGGAAGCATTCCCGCCACCGGACACCATACCAAGCATATAGTATAGACAAATTTTCCCCGTTTGTCAAATTTCCGGAAAACCGCCTGCAATTGCTTGCATTTGCCAACGGCGTGTGCTACTATTAAAATACAGAAAACCAAATAATGTATACGCCCCACGCACAAATGTGAAGGAGGAACCACTATGCTGACTATGGCCATGCTGCACGACGCCCAGCGGGTATTGTCCGGCGTCATCAACAAGACCCCTGTGATCCCCAGCACCGGCATCACCGACCAGTGCCGTCTATTCCTGAAAGCCGACTGCCTGCAAAAGACCGGCGCGTTCAAGCTGCGGGGCGCGTATTATAAGATCGCCACGCTGTCGGACGAGGAGAAGGCCAGGGGCGTCATCGCCTGCTCCGCCGGAAACCACGCCCAGGGCGTGGCCTTTGCCGCACGGGATATGGGCATCCACGCCGTCATCTGCATCCCCCAGGGCGCGCCCCTGTCCAAGATCGAGGCCACCCGCAGCTACGGCGCGGAGGTGGTGCTGGTCCCTGGTGTGTACGACGACGCCTATGCCGAGGCCATCCGCCTGCGGGACGAGAAGGGCTATACCTTCATCCACCCCTTTGACGACTACAGCATCATGGCCGGTCAGGGCACCATCGGCCTGGAGATCTTACAGCAGCTGCCGGATGTGGATATGATCATCACCGCCATCGGCGGCGGCGGACTGATCTCCGGCGTGGCCAAGGCCGTGAAGGAGCTGAAGCCCTCCTGCCAGGTCATCGGCGTACAGGCCGAGGGCGCCGCCAGTATGTACGAGGCGCTGCGGCAGGATAAAATCATCACCCTGCCCCAGGTGGGCACCATGGCCGACGGCATTCAGGTGAAGACCGCCGGTGCGCTGACCTTCGACATGTGCCGCCAGTACGTGGACAAGGTGGTCACCGTCAGCGAGAGTGAGATTGCCGCCGCCATTCTGACCATCCTGGAAAAGCAGAAGCTCATCACCGAGGGGGCCGGTGCCGTCAGCGTGGCCGCCGTCATGTCCGGCAAGCTGGACGTGAAGGGCAAGACCGTCTGCGCCCTGCTGTCCGGCGGCAACGTGGACGTGACCATGCTGGAGCGCATCATCAAGCACGGTCTGACCGCCGAGGGGCGCATCGCCAGCTTCTCCACCGTGCTGCCCGACCAGCCCAACGCCCTGGCCACCTATCTGGCGGCGCTGTCCCACGAGGGCGTCAACGTGCTGGAGGTGTATCACGAGCGCAGCAGCATGAAGGTGGGCGTAGGCTCCTGCCGCGTCCGCATGGTGGTGGAGACCCGCAACCACGAGCACATCCACCAGCTGTACAGCTATCTGGCGGAGCGGGGCTATACCATCAAGGAGTAAATCCCGACTTTATGATTGACAGCCACGCACATTGCAGGCTATAATACTCTCGGGAGGAGCGTGATACATATGCTGGATGAAAAGGATCTTCAGGATATTTCCAAGATCATGGATGAGAAAATCGCGGCATCCGAACAGCGGATGATGGAAAGAATCACAGAGTCTGAGCAGCGCATGACGGAAAAAATCGCAGAGTCTGAGCGGCGCATGACCCGCTACATGGGTGTGCTGATCGAGAACGAGGTCACGCCGAAATTCAACCTGCTGGCAGACGCCCTTGCGGAGATGCGGGAAATGTTGGTCACGCCCGCCAGAGTTGAAAAAATCGAGAACGAACAGCAGATGCAGAAGGCTGTGATCCGCCAGATGGCGGGACGGCTCTCCCGTCTGGAAAAAGCCAACTGACACAGGATAAAAGCCCGCGGCAAATGCCGCGGGCTTTTTGATCTGTTTGTGGGGCCGCTGTCGGGGATACGGCTCCGCAGGAGCGGGGTCATCCCGCCTGCGAGCCCTTGCGGACTCTCACTCCTTGGCGTGGACGTTGATGAACTCCGCCCGCAGCTTGGAGTAGAGGATGGTCTGGCTGCTGTACAGCCCGCAGTAGCCGCTGAGCAGATAGCTGATGGCGCAGGCGAAGGCGAAGTACAGCACGCCGTCCGTGCCGCCGAACAGCTCCAGGCTCAGCAGCACCGAGGCGATGGGGCAGTTCACCGCGCCGCAGAACACCGCCACC
Organism: uncultured Oscillospiraceae bacterium; assembly: GCA_934573935.1. GTDB lineage: Bacteria > Bacillota > Clostridia > Oscillospirales > Oscillospiraceae > Vescimonas. Next base: position 34,624 of record CAKTMO010000003.1, read on the forward strand.
AGGCCGATGGCCGCGCCGAAGCCTGCCGGCAGGCCCAACGCCTGTCCCGCCACGCAGCCGAAGGTGGCTCCCACGAAGAAGCTGGGCACCACCTCGCCGCCCTTGAAGCCGCAGCCGATGGTCAGCGCCGTGAACAGTATCTTGGCCAGCCACGCCCAGGGCACGGCCCGTCCCTGCTCCACCGCACGGGCGATCACGTCCATGCCCGCGCCGTTGTAGTCCCGCCCCAGCAGCAGCGTCAGGCCAATGATGGCCGCGCCGCCTGCCGCCGCCCGCAGATACGGGTTTTTCAGCAGCTTTTCCGCCATGTGCTCCACCCAATGCATGCCCCGCACGAACAGGATGGACACCAGCGCGCAGCCGATGGCCAGCAGGATCACCAGAAACACCGTCCACACCTCCAGCGGCGGCAGCGTCACGGCAAACCGCGTGGGCGCCACGCCGAAGAGAGACGCGATCAGATACGCCACCGAGGCGGACATCAGACAGGGGATCAGCCCCGCGTAGTATAGCACGCCCACGCTGATGACCTCCAGGGCGAACACTGTGGCCGTCAGGGGCGTGCCGAACAGGGCGGCGAACACGGCGCTCATCCCGCACAGGGTTGCCAGGGGCAGGTCTTTCTCCCCCAGGTGCAGGGCCTTGCCGGTGCGGTAGCCGATGCCGCCGCCGATCTGCAGCGCCGCGCCCTCGCGGCCTGCCGAGCCGCCCAGCAGGTGGGTGATGCAGGTGGAGAGAAAGATGAGGGGGACCAGTAGGATCGGCACGTCCTTGCCGAAATGGACGGATTCGATGATGTTGTTGGTGCCCCGTCCCTCCATGTGGGTCAGGCGGTACAGCCCCACGATCGCCGCGCCGCCCACCGGCAGCAGCCAGAGGATCCACGGGTGCAGGAGCCGCAGCTCCGTGGCCTTTTCCACGCCGATGTGGAAGGCCGCGCCCACCACGCCGCCGATAAGCCCCACGCCGCCGCCGATGCAAAGCCACTTGCCTAGGGCGATGATGTACAGGGAGATATGTTGAAAAAAGACTTTGACGCGTTCCATGGCGTACTCCTTTGTGTGGGTCGGGGCATTAAGAAAACAAGCCGGTATGTTTTTACCCTCCGATCGCGGCGGCGTTTTTTGTCGGCTTATGCCATTTTAACACCCCCCTTTCCCCTTGTCAATCGGCGGGTACTGGCGGTTTGTACGAGGGAAACTGACGTTTTGTCAGCAAGCCATACAAATTTTGCAATTTTTGATTTTCACGGTTGATTCTCACGGAAATATGCCGTATACTATGGGTACGAGCAAAATTGTACACCCGACTTATGACAATTGAGGAGGAACTTGAAATGAAATACGGTCGTACATTTAACTTCTCCGCCGGCCCCGCCATGATGCCGGAGAGCGTGCTGGAGGAGATCCGCGACGAGATGATGAACTACCGCGGCAGCGGCATGTGCGTCATGGAGATGAGCCACCGCTCCAAGGTGTTCCAGCAGATCGCCGACGAGGCTGAGGCCGACCTGCGCAAGCTGATGAACATCCCCGACAACTACAAGGTGCTGTTCATCCAGGGCGGCGGCACGCTGCAGTTCGCCATGGTGGCCATGAACCTGATGAAGAACGGTAAGGCCTGCTACGTGGAGACCGGCGCCTGGTCCAAGAAGGCCATCGCCGAGGCCAAGAAGTACGGCGAGGTGCAGGTTGTCGCCTCCTCCGCCGACAAGAACTTCTCCTACATCCCCGACTGCTCCGATCTGGACATCCCCGCCGACGCCGACTACGTCTACATCTGCGAGAATGAGACCATCAACGGCACCACCTGGAACAAGCTGCCCAACACCAAGGGTCATGTGCTGGTGTCCGACCAGTCCTCCATGTTCCTCTCCAAGCCCTGCAACGTGTCCGATTACGGCCTGATCTGGGCCGGTGTCCAGAAGAACGTGGGCCCCGCCGGTATGGCCGTGGTCATCATCCGCGAGGATCTGATCCGCGACGATTTGGATCCCAAGACCCCCATCTACATGAAGTATAAGACCCATGCCGACAACGACAGCATGTACAACACCCCCAACTGCTGGGCCATCTACTGCTGCGGCAAGGTGTTCAAGTACCTGCTGAGCATCGGCGGCCTGGAGGAGATGCACAAGCGCAACATCGCCAAGGCCAAGGTCATCTATGACTTCCTGGACAGCTCCAAGCTGTTCAAGGGCGCTGTGGTGCCCGAGGACCGCAGCCTGATGAACATCCCCTTCGTCACCGGCGACAAGGATCTGGACGCCGCCGTGGTGGCCGCCTCCAAGGAGGCCGGCTTCGACAACCTGAAGGGCCACAAGTCCGTGGGCGGTCTGCGGGCCAGCGTGTACAACGCCATGCCCATTGAGGGCGCTCAGGCTCTGGTGGAGTTCCTGACCAAGTTCGAGGCGGAGCACAAGTAAAGCCCTTAAAGGGGGGCGCACGGTAAAACGTGCGTAGGGGCGGGGTTCTACCCCGCCCACCCCTTCATGAACAAGCCCCAAAAGCCTCCCCTGTGTAAGGGGAGGTGGCAAAAATCTTTGATTTTTGATGGAGGGGTTGTCCGTTAACGCTGACAATCCCCCAGTCTCGCTTACGCTCGACAGCCCCCTTTACACAAGGGGGCCAAGGGTAAGCACCCCACAACAATATATACTAAAAGGAGAAAATTACCATGCGTATTCTGGTTACTGACGGTATGGATAAGACCGCGATGGCGCAGCTGCGCGAGATGGGTCATGAGGTCGTCGAGCAGTTCTATGAGCCCGATCAGCTGGGCAAGGCCCTGCGTGACTTCGACGTGGTCGTGGTCCGCTCCAAGACCAAGGTTCGCGCCAACCACATTGACGAGGCCAAGGGCAGCAATCTGAAGCTGATCATCCGCGGCGGCGTGGGCGTGGACAACATCGACGTGAAGTACGCCGAGGCCAACGGCATCGCCGTGAAGAACACCCCCAAGGCCTCCTCCCAGTCCGTGGCCGAGCTGGCTATGGGCCACATGTTCTCCTGCGCCCGCTACATCTCTCACGCCGGTTACACCATGCGCAACGACCAGTGGGAAAAGAAGGCCTACGGCAAGGGCATCGAGCTGCAGGGCAAGACCCTGGGTATCGTGGGCTTCGGCCGTATCGGCCAGCACCTGGGCGTGATGGCCAAGGCCATCGGCATGGATGTCATCGCCTTCGATATCTTCCATATCCCCGGCATCGAGGAGCAGCTGGGCATCCCCTATGTGGAGATGGACGAGCTGCTGGCCAAGTCCGATTTCATCTCTGTCCACGCTCCCGCTGTGGACGGCGGCGCTCTGATCAGCGCTGAGAACATCGCCAAGATGAAGGACGGCGTGGTGGTCATCAACACCTCCCGCGGCACCAACGTGGACGAGGCCGCTCTGCTGGCCGCCCTGGAGTCCGGCAAGGTCCGCGCCGCCGGTCTGGACGTGTACGCCGACGAGCCCGCCACCAACAAGGCTCTGTACAGCCATCCCATGGTGTCCTGCACGCCGCACATCGGTGCTGCTACCGTGGAGGCGCAGAAGCGCATCGGTGCGGAGATCGTAGATATTATCAAGGCCATGTAACTTCCCCAAAGCAACAAAAAAGAGACGGCATATGCCGTCTCTTTTTGCTGCTTCGCCGTACTGAAGTGCCCTCTGATCATTGCGCAGAAGAGGTGCGGGTGCTGTGGAGCGCAGCGGGATGGGTGCCCTGTGGGTACCCATCCTCTTTGGCATGCCTCCGACATTTTTCTTCAAATCGCCTATTGACAAGGTAGGCAATTCGTGTTATCATCCAATTAACCTACAAAACAGGTGGGCAAAAACGCCCGCCGCATATCATATATCAACAGGAGGTACGCCATGCAGATCTATGCCGACAACGCGGCCACCACCAAGATGAGCCGCACAGCCATTGACGCCATGCTGCCCTATATGGAAACGTATTTCGGAAATCCCTCCAGCCTGCACACCGTGGGCCAGCAGGCGGCCGAAGCCCTGATGAACGCCCGCCAGACCGTGGCCGACTGTCTGGGCTGCCAGCCCCGTGAGATCACCTTTACCTCCGGCGGCAGCGAGGCCGATAACCAGGCCATCGTCTCCGCCGCCCGCATCGGCGAGCGGAAGGGCAAAAAGCACATCATTTCCACCGCCTTTGAGCACCACGCCGTGCTGCACACCTTGAAAAAGCTGGAAAAGGAGGGCTTTGACGTTCAGCTGCTGGACGTGGGCCCCACCGGCACCGTTACCGCCCAACAGGTGGCCGACGCCATCCGTGAGGACACCTGCCTGGTCACCATCATGTACGCCAACAACGAGATCGGCTCCATCCTGCCCATCCCCGAGATCGGCGCCGTGTGCAAGGAGAAGGGCGTGCTGTTCCACACCGACGCCGTCCAGGCGGCGGGTCACCTCCACATTGACGTGAAAGCCCAGAACATCGACATGCTGTCCCTGTCCGGCCACAAGTTCCACGGCCCCAAGGGCGTGGGCGTGCTGTATGCCCGTCAGGGCATCCCCCTGACCAACATCATCGAGGGCGGCGCCCAGGAGCGGGGCAAGCGAGCCGGAACCGAGAATATCCCCGGCATCGTGTCCATGGCCGCCGCCTTGAAAGAGGCCTGCGACCACATCGACGAGAACGCCGCCAAGGTCTCCGCCCTGCGGGACAAGCTGATCGCCGGTCTCAGCCGGATCCCCCACTCCGCCGTCAACGGCGACACCGTTCACCGTCTGCCCGGCAACGTGAACTTCTGCTTTGAGGGCATCGAGGGCGAGAGCCTGCTGCTCCTGCTGGACGCCAAGGGCATCTGCGCCAGTTCCGGCAGCGCCTGCACCAGCGGCTCCCTGGATCCCAGTCATGTGCTGCTGGCCATCGGCCGCCCCCACGAGGTGGCCCACGGCTCCCTGCGCCTGAGCCTGTGCGAATGGAACACCGAGGAAGAGGTGGACTACATCCTGCAGGCCGTCCCCGAGGTGGTGGCGTATCTGCGCAGCATGTCCCCCGTGTGGAAGGAGCTGCTGTCCGGCCAGCGCCAGTTTATGTTATAATATAAGGAGGCTTCTATCATGGCACTTTATACCGATATTGTAATGGATCACTTCACCCATCCCCGCAATGTGGGGGAGATCCCCAACGCCGACGGCGTGGGCGAGGTGGGCAACGCCAAGTGCGGCGACATCATGAAGATGTACCTGAAGATCAAGGACAACGTCATTGAGGACGTGAAGTTCGAGACCTTCGGCTGCGGCAGCGCCATCGCCTCCAGCTCCATGGCCACGGAGCTGGTGAAGGGCAAGACCATCGAGGAGGCCCTGTCCCTCACCAACAAGCAGGTGGTGGACGCCCTGGGCGGCCTGCCCGCCCACAAGCTCCACTGCTCGGTGCTGGCGGAGGAGGCCATCAAGTCCGCCGTCAAGGACTACTACGACCGCAACAACATCCCCTACGACAAGAGCAAATTCCCCGCCTGCGACGACTGCGAAGCCTGCCGCATGGTATAAACCACAAAACCGCCCCATGGGGGCGGTTTTGTTCTGTCTGCCGCAGACGCCGCGGCGTCATCGGAGGGCGCGCCTGCTTACTTCACCACCAGCTGGTTGCTGGCGGAGCCAAAGAGGGACTGCCAAGCGGCGTCCACCTTGGCGGCCTCGTCCTGGGCCAGCTTGGCCTCGTCGGCGGTGTCGTCGGGGGTTTGGCCCAGGATCAGCAGGGCCACGTAATTGCCGTTGATGAACAGGCGGGCCTGCTGCACCATGGGCAGGTTCATGCTGTACATCTTACTGTAATCCAGCACCTGGTCATAGCGCTCCTGCAGCAGCGCGGCGGCGTCCTGGGCGTAGCCGTCTTTTACCTTCAGCACCACGGCGGTGCTGGAATCAATGGCGCTGCTCTCACTGCTGGCGGCGGCCCAGCTGTCGATCTGGCTCAGGTCCAGGCCGTAGTAGTTGGTCATGCGGTCCTCATCCTCGGCCATGTCGCAGCCGTAGCTGTCGCCCAGCGTTTCCTGCAGGGCGTCCAGCACCTGCTGGGCGGTCATGTCGGCGGCGGGATCGTCCTTCTTGCTGTCTGAGCCGCCGTTGTCGTTCTTACCGCCGCAGGCGGCCAGAGACAGTACCATCATCAGCGCCAGCAGCAGCGCGGTCATTTTTTTCATCATTTTCATGGGTAAAACCCTTCCTTTTCTTTTGTTGACGTCCATTAGACGCAGACAAAACGAAAAAGGTTCCGAAGAAATAGAGCACCGCCCAAAATTTTGCACTGCCCCGTGCCGGAAGGCGCGTGCGGGGAGACATCATGAAAAAGGGGAGGGGCAGAGCCCCTCCCCTTTTTCATGATTTACAGACGGCGCGGTCAGCTGTGGATCAGCTGCACACACCGAATGGACGCATCCAGCGCGGCGGAAAAGACGTCGCCGTCACCGGCGCTGCCCACGATGCAGCCATAGTGGGTGGGCACGGCGACGGATGGCCGGATGCGGTTGGCGGCCTGAGCCGCCTCCTGTGCCGTCATGGTGTAGGTGCCGCCGGCCGGCAGAAACGCCACATCGCAGGATACGCCGCCCATGGAGGGGATCACGTCGGTGTCACCGGCCACATAGGCCGTTGTGCCGTCCATGGTGACCACATAGCCCAGATAGCGGTACGCCTCCGGATGGAACGCCTTGTCCGTGTTGTAGGCGGGGACCGGCAGAAAGCGGAGGCCCAGCACGTCATAGGTGACGCCGGTGTGCACCGGCAGCAGCACCGACTCGTCAAAGCCTGCCTCCAGCGCCTTGAGATAGCAGGTGTCCGGCAGAACGATGAAGCCGTCGGGCGCCAGCACCCGGCGGATATCCTCCGGCGAGAAGTGGTCGTAGTGATCGTGGGTGATGAATACCAGTCCCGCATCGTGAGGCATGTCCCCAATTAGGTAAGGATCGAAGCGAAGCACGATGTGCTGGCCCTGCCAGCGGATACTGCTGTGGCAATTGATAGAGAACTGATCGGTGATATCCCTCATATGCCGAACTTCCTATAGAATGTAGTATTTTATAGTATACGACAGATTGTTTACTTTTTCAAGTGCCCAAATAAACCTTTCTTTTCATACGGCGCGCAGGCGTAGCCCAGGACGTGATAGCCGGTGGGCTCGATGACGGCGCGCAGCGCCTCCTCCGACAGCGCCTCTTCGCTCAGGATCACCGTCTCCCCCTTGCTGTGGGAGGAGGTGACCTTTTTCACGGGGAATTTGCTCCGCACCGCGTCGTTGACATGGCTCTCGCACATGCCGCAGGCCATACCGTCGATTTTCAGAGTGATCTCGTACATTTTTCATACCTCCATGCGTGATGATCATTTGGTTAGATAATGCTAACTGCTGCGCCGCGGAAATGCCGCGCAGACGCGGCATTTCCCAGCGGCTTGCAGCCGTTTACTTTTTGAAGCTGTCTTTCAGGGACACGCTGCGGTTGAACACCAGATGCTCCGCCGTGGCGTCGCGGTTGTCCAGACAGAAGTAGCCCACCCGCATGAACTGGAAGGTGGGGGCGTTGACGCCGGTGCGGTTTTCCTGCTGGTCGAAGGCCGCGGCCACCTTGCGCATCTCCGGCTCCACCTTGCAGCCGGTCAGCACCGTCAGGCTGTCGGGATTCAGGCAGTCCAGGAAGTCCTTGTCGGGGCCGTCGGGGGTGGCGTCGGAGAACAGGTTGTCGTACAGCCGCACCTCCGCGTCCAGACAGTTCTCCGCGTCTACCCAGTGAAGGGTCGCGCCCTTGACCTTGCGGCCGTCGGCGGGGTCGCCGCCGCGGGAGTCGGGATCGTACTCGCACAGCACCTCGGTAACATGGCCGTTTTCGTCCTTCACGCAGCCGGTGCACTTCACCAGATACGCGCCCTTCAGGCGGCACTCCAGCCCGTCGGGGGTCAGGCGCTTGTACTTGGGCACGGGGACCTCCATAAAGTCGTCCGCCTCGATCCACAGATGGCGGGAGAAGGTGATGTCGTGGGTGCCCTGGCTGGGATCGGTGGGATTGTTCTCCACGGAGAAGGTCTCGCTCTTGCCCTCGGGGTAGTTGGTCACCGTCAGCTTCACCGGATGCAGCACGGCCATGGTGCGCTCGGCAGTGGCGTTCAGGTCTTCCCGCAGGCAGTGCTCCAGCGTGCCGTATTCAATGACGCTGGGGGTCTTGCCCACGCCGATCATCTCGCAGAAATTGCGGATGGACACGGCGGTGTAGCCCCGGCGGCGCAGGCCGCACAACGTGGGCATGCGGGGATCGTCCCAGCCGGAGACATAGTGCTCCTCCACCAGCTTGCGCAGCTTCCGCTTGGACATGACCGTGTGGTCGATGTTCAGGCGGGCAAACTCGATCTGGCGGGGCTTGTGATAGGGGATGGAGACGTTGTTCACCACCCAGTCGTACAGGGGACGGTGCTCCTCATACTCCAGGGAGCACAGGCTGTGGGTGATGCCCTCCAGCGCGTCCTGGATGGGGTGGGCAAAGTCGTACATGGGGAAGATGCACCACTTGGTGCCCTGCCGGTGGTGGTTGATGAAGCGGATGCGGTAGATGACGGGGTCGCGCATGTTGAAGTTGCCGCTGGCCAGGTCGATCTTGGCGCGAAGGGTCATCTTGCCCTCCTCCACCTCGCCGTTCTTCATCTTCTCGAACAGCCGCAGATTCTCCTCAATGGGCCGGTCACGGTAGGGGGACACGGCGGGAACGCCGATGTCGCCGCGGTTTTGCTTGAACTCCTCCGGCGTCAGCTCACAGACGTAGGCCAGGCCCTTTTTGATCAGCTCCACCGCGTATTCGTAGTCCTTCTCGAAATAGTCGCTGCCATAGAAGAACCGGTCGCCCCAGTCAAAGCCCAGCCAGTGGATATCCTGCTGGATGGCGTCCACGTACTCGGTGTCCTCCTTGGCGGGGTTGGTGTCGTCCATGCGCAGGTTGCACAGGCCGTGGTACTTCTCGGCGGTGCCGAAGTCGATGCACAGGGCCTTGCAGTGGCCGATGTGCAGATAGCCGTTGGGCTCCGGCGGGAAACGGGTGTGGACGGTCATTCCCTGGAACTGACCACCCTCTGCGATGTCCTCGTCGATAAAGTTCAGAATAAAGTTTTTGCTTTCCGCCACCGCCTCGGTCTCGGGGGTATTGGTCTTTCTTTCCTCGGTCATTGTCTCACACTCCTTGTTATCATGGTTGTTTTCCGGTCAAAAAACCAGACTTCTATTATACGCTGTCCTCAGCCGGATTGCAAGTGCTTTGCCGTGAAAATCGGCGGCCTTACAGCGCGGCCTCCAGATTCCGCCGGATGGCGGCGATGAATTCGCCGGAGGTGACGCCGTGGGCCTCAAAGCCCTCGTCCACCAGACCGGCCAGATCCTTGGTCATGGTGCCCTGGTTCAGCGTGGTGAAGCAGGCCTGCTCCAGCTTGTCGGCAAAGGCGGCCAGATCGGCCAGACCGTCCAGCTGTCCTCTCCGGCGCAGGGCGCCCGTCCAGGCGAAGATGGTGGCCATGGGGTTGGTGGAGGTCTCCTCACCCTTCAGATGCCTGTAGTAGTGGCGGGTCACGGTGCCGTGGGCGGCCTCGAATTCCGTGGTGCCGTCGGGGGACACCAGCACCGAGGTCATCATAGCCAAACTGCCGAAGGCGGTGGAGATCATGTCGCTCATCACGTCGCCGTCGTAGTTCTTCAGCGCCCAGATGAACCCGCCCTTGGAGCGGATGACCCGAGCCACCGCGTCGTCGATGAGGGTATAGAAATAGGTGATGCCCAGCGCTTCAAATTGGGCCTTGTAGGTGTTCTCGTACTCCTCTTCGAAAATACGCTTGAAAGTGCCGTCGTACACCTTGGAAATGGTGTCCTTGGTGGAGAACCACAGATCCTGCCGGTTGGCTATGGCGTACTGGAAGCAGCTTCTGGCGAAAGCACGGATGCTCTTCTCAGTGTTGTGCTGTCCCTGCCAGATGGCGGCGCCCTTCACAGTCTGGACGGTCAGGGTCTTTTCCGCGCCGCTCTCGCCCTTGAAGGTCAGGGTAGCGGTGCCCGGCTCGTCGGTGACCATATCCACCGCCTTGTACATATCGCCGTAGGCATGACGCGCCACGGTGATGGGCTTCTCCCAGTTTTTCACCACCGGGTGGATGAAGGGCACCACGATGGGAGCGCGGAAGGCTGTGCCGTCCAGATAGGCGCGGATGGTACCGTTGGGGCTCTTCCACATCTCCGTCAGCTGGGGATATTCCTCCATGCGCTGTTTGTTGGGGGTGATGGTGGCGCACTTCACCGCCACGCCCAGCCGCGCCGTGGCCTTGGCGGCGTCGATGGTCACCTGATCCTTCGTCTCATTCCGGTGCAGCAGCCCCAGATCGTAGTATTCGGTCTTCAGATCCACAAAAGGCAGGATCAGCTCGTCCTTGATCATCTGCCACAGCACGCGGGTCATTTCGTCGCCGTCCATCTCCACCAGCGGCGTCGTCATTTTGATCTTATCCATAGCGCGTGTCCTTTCATATCGTATATGTATTGTTGTGCGGTGGGTTCTTGTTACCGTCCGTAGGGGCCGGCGTCCTCGACGGCCCGTTATTGCCTTCCTCTGTGAGGAAGGTGGCAGCTACAGCGGCATAGCCGCTGAGATCGGGGCTAAAAACATGCCGCCGGCATGTTTTCTTAACGCCCCGACTGAGGGAGAGAATCTGAGGTTTTTATTCTCTCCCCCAGTCTCGCTTCGCTCGACAGCCCCCTCTCAGAGGGGGCCAATGCCCCTGTCGCCACGCACGGTATGCAATGGCATTTTCGGTAAACGACGGGGCGTCGGGGACGCCGCCCCCTACACTCGTTTACCGGCAACCCTCCGCTTACCCCCGCTTCGCGTAATAGTTCATCAAACACCCGTCCAGCAGGATCTCCTTTTCGTCCGCCGTCAGGCCCCGCACGTGCAGCAGCAGGTCGTGTACGCTGCCGTCCTTGCGGATCACCTGGGCGGGGATGTCCTCCTGTCCCGCCTCGATGGCCTTGCGGATGGCGGGGACGAACACGCAGTCACCGGCCTCATAGTCAAAGGCGGTGTCCTTATCCAGCGTGAAGGGCAGGATGCCCCAGTTGATGCAGTTGCTGCGGTAGCGCTTGGTGGCGAACTCATAGCAGATGTTGGCAAAGCCCCCCAGCACCTTCTGGCAGGAGGCCGCCTGCTCGCGGGCGGAGCCGTCGCCGGGCTTGTTGGCGAACACGCAGGAGCCGAACTGGGTCTTGGCGGCCAGCGCCCCGGCGTCGCCCACCTTTGCCAGCACCTCCAGAATATGTGCCGGTACGCTGCCTGCGCGGCGCTGTGCCTCCTGGGCCGCTACGGCCTTGGCACGGGGCACGTATTCCGGCACGCGGCGGCTCAGGGTGAACTCCGCCAGACGCAGGGGATTGGAGCGATAGGAGGACGTCTCGCCGGAGGGGATCAGCTCGTCGGTGGTGGTCACGTCGTCGTGGATCACCGCCGCCATCTCCACCAGCAGATTCTCGGTAAGGTCGTACATTTTGGGCCAGTCGGTGATGTTGGGGCCCATCACCAGCTCCACGCTGGGATCGGCCTTGCCGAAGCCGTAGTACAGCCGGTTGTCGTATACGGACTTATCAAAGTGGTAGTCCCGATGCACCGGCGTATAGTCCACGTCGGTAGCGGCGGTGATGCGTCCGCCATTGGCGGCGGTGGCGGCAATGGAGCGGGAATCCATCAGGCACACGGCGGCAAACTGCCCCTCGCCTGGCTTGGAGCCCTCACGGTTGGGGAAGTTGCGGGTGGTGTGCCGCAGGCTCAGACCGTTGTTGGCGGGCACGTCCCCCGCGCCGAAGCAGGGGCCGCAGAAGCTGGGTTTGATGACCGCGCCGGTGGTCAGCAGCTCCGCCGTCACGCCGTCCCGCGTCAGCTCCAGAGAAACCGGCACGGAGGTGGGGTACACGTCCAGCGTAAACGCCCCGTTGCCGGTGCTGCCGCCCTTGAGGATGTCCGCCGCCTCGGTGATGTTGTCGAACAGTCCGCCGGCGCAGCCGGCGATGACGCCCTGATCCGCCCACACGCCGCCGTCGTGGATCTTGTCCGTCAGATGGGGGCGGGTCTTGGGGAAGCGCTGTGCCGCGTCGGCCTCCACCTTGGCCAGCAGTTCCTCCGCATTGTCCAGGAATTCGTGGATCGTCCATGCGTTGGAGGGGTGGAAGGGCAGGGCGATCATGGACTCGATCCTGCTCAGGTCGATGGTGATCATCCGGTCGTAGTAGGCCACCTCCGCCGGATGCAGGGGCGCGTAGTCCTCCGGCCGCTGGTGGGCGGCATAAAAGCCCTGCGTCACCTCATCCGTCTCCCAGATGGAGGAGAGGCAGGTGGTCTCGGTGGTCATCACGTCGATGCCGTTGCGGAAGTCGATGGGCAGCGCCTGAATACCAGGCCCCACGAACTCCAGGACCTTATTATTCACAAAGCCGCTCTCGAACGTGGCTTTTACCAGGGCGATAGCCACGTCGTGGGGGCCGATACCCCGTCGGGGCGCGCCGGTCAGATAGACCATCACCACCTCCGGCATGGGGGCGTCCCAGGTGTTTTTCAAAAGCTGCTTGGCCAGCTCCGGCCCGCCCTCGCCCACGGCCATGGTGCCCAGAGCGCCGTAGCGGGTGTGGGAGTCGGAGCCCAGGATCATGGCGCCGCACTTTGCCATCTGTTCACGGGCAAAGGAGTGGATAACGCTCTGATTGGCGGGCACATAGATGCCGCCGTACTTCTTGGCGGCGGACAGGCCGAACACGTGGTCGTCCTCGTTGATGGTGCCGCCCACGGCGCACAGGCTGTTGTGGCAGTTGGTCAGGGCGTAGGGGATGGGGAACTCCTTCATACCGCTGGCCCGGGCCTGCTGGATGATGCCCACATACGTGATGTCGTGGGACACCATGGCGTCGAACCGGATCTGCAGCTTTTCCGGATCGCCGGATACATTGTGGGCCTGCAGGATCCGCCATGCCATGGTGCCCTGCCGCGCCTGCCGGGGGGACAGGGCCGTGCTTTCGCAGGGAACGCCGTTGACCAGATACATGCCGTGGCTCGTCAGTTGGATCATAGTGATGCCTCCTTGGGTACGCATATTCATTGCTCCTATTTTATACGCATCGGGCGGCAAATGTAAACTGCTTTTTCGCTGAAAAGTCCTTCTTTTTCCGGATTTCTCCCTTTTGACGGAGGCCGCCGCTCCTCCGCGGAGGGACACTGCCGGAAAAAGAACGCTGTCGCCTGATTTTGTTTCCTTATAATACACATTTGACGAAAAATGTTGACGAATAGGAGAAACTGTGTCATACTATCTGATAATATTCTGCCCCATACCCATTTTTATGGGGCGACAGGAAAGGGAAGGAGTGACCCACCTTGAGCCGACTTGATATCAAGACCCCCAGCAAAGCGCAAACCGTGGTGGATAACCTTTACCGCGACGTAGAGCGCCGCATCGCGGCCTCGCCCCCGGGCCTGTGCCCCGTGGATATGTCGCTGACCTTTTTGCAGCTGTGCCATGCCCAGACCTGCGGCAAGTGCGTGCCCTGCCGTATCGGCCTGGGACAGCTGACCAAGCTCATCGAACTGGTGCTGGACGGTCAGGCCGACATGGCTACCCTGGCCATCATCGAAAAAACCGCCCGCAGCATCGTCAACACCGCCGACTGCGCCATCGGCCGTGACGCCGCCCGCCTGGTGGTGGACGGTCTGGAGGGCTTCCGCGACGACTATATCGAGCATATCCAGCACCACCGCTGCCTTGCCAGTCTGTCCCTGCCGGTGCCCTGCGTGGCGCTGTGCCCCGCGGGGGTGGACGTGCCGGGCTATATGGCGCTGGTGGGTGCAGGACGCTGCGCCGACGCGGTGCGGCTCATCCGCAAGGATAACCCCATGCCCACCGCCTGCGCCTATATCTGCGAGCATCCCTGCGAGGCCCGCTGCCGCCGCGATATGATCGACGCGCCCCTGAACATCCGCGGCTTGAAGCGCTACGCCGTGGACAACGCAGGCGACGTGCCCCAGCCCGAATGCGCTCCCGCCACCGGCAAGACCGTGGCCGTCATCGGCGGCGGCCCCAGCGGCCTCAGCTGCGCCTACTATCTGGCCCTGATGGGCCATAAGGTCACCGTGTTCGAAGAGCGTAAGCAGCTGGGCGGCATGCTGCGCTACGGCATCCCCAGCTACCGCTTCCCCCGGGAAAAGCTGGACGCGGAGATCGCCTCCATCCTCTCCCTGGGCATCGAGGCCTATACCGACGTCACCGTGGGCAAAGAGATCACCTTTGAACAGCTCCAGCAGGAGTACGACTGCCTGTACATCGCCATCGGCGCCCACCAGGGCAAGGGCGCGGGCATCGACGGCGAGCACAGCAAAAACGTCATGTCCGCCGTGGAGATGCTCCGCGGCATCGGCGACGGCGATATGCCCGACTTCACCGGCAAGCGGGTGGTGGTCATCGGCGGCGGCAACGTGGCCATGGACGTGACCCGCAGCTCCATCCGCCTGGGGGCCGAAAAGGTCTCCTGCGTCTACCGCCGCCGCATCGAGGATATGACCGCCCTGCCCGACGAGGTCACCGGCGCCATGGCCGAGGGCGCGGAGATGCTGACCCTGATGGCCCCCGTCCGCATCGAGGCCAACGAGCGGGACGAGGCCGTGGCCCTGTGGGTCCAGCCCCAGATCCCCGGCGAGGCTGACAAGAACGGCCGCCCCAGCCCCAAAAAGGCCGATCTGCCGGAGGTGCGTATTCCGGCGGACGTCATCGTGGTGGCCATCGGCCAGGGCATCGAGATCGCGGGCTTCGAGCAGTCCGGCGTGCCCATCAAGCGGGGCACCTTCGTGGCCGCCAGCTCCAGCCAGGTGGGCAATATGAATAATGTGTTCGCCGGCGGCGACTGTGTCACCGGCCCCGCCAGCGCCATCCGCGCCATTGCCGCCGGCAAGGTGGCCGCCGCCAATATCGACGAGCATCTGGGCTTCCACCACGATATCACGGTGGAGATCGACATTCCCGCCCCGCGGCTGAACAACTCCCCGCCCCACGGCCGCATCAACACCACCGAGCGGGAGGCTGCCCTGCGCAAGAACGACTTTGAAGACATCGAATGTGGTCTCACCCACGAGGGCGCCTGCACCGAGGCGTCCCGCTGCCTGCGCTGCGACCACTATGGCTATGGGATATTCAGAGGAGGTCGAAACAGCAAATGGTAACAGTGACGATCGACAAAAAGACCCTGTCCGTGCCGGAGGGCACCACGATCTTAGAGGCCGCCAAAAGCGCCAATATCAGCATCCCCACCCTGTGCTATCTCAAGGATATCAACGAGATCGCCGCCTGCCGCATCTGCATGGTGGAGGTGGAGGGCCATACCCGCCTTGTCCCCGCCTGCGACAACGCGGTGGTGGAGGGCATGGTGGTACATACCAACTCCCCCCGCGTCCGCGAGGCGCGGCGGGTGAACCTGCGCCTGATCCTCAGCCAGCACGAGAATAACTGCACCAAATGCACCCGCAGCGGCAACTGCAAGCTGCAGACCCTGTGCAACGACTATAACCTGCTGGGCGACCACTACATCAAGGATCTCAAGAACATCCCCACCGACTTCTCCAACCCCGTGGTGCGCATCGAAAACCGCTGCATCCGCTGCATGCGCTGCATCCAGGTGTGCGAGAAGATCCAGGGCATGAACATCTGGGATGTGGTGGGCACCGGTATCCGCACCACCGTGGGCGTGGGCCGCTTCCGCACCCTGGGCGAGTCGGACTGCACCTTCTGCGGCCAGTGCGTCACCCACTGCCCCGTGGGCGCCCTGCAGGAGCATGACGACACCGGCAAGGTCTGGGACGCCCTGGCCGACCCCAAAAAGATCACCGTGGTGCAGGTGGCCCCCGCCGTCCGCACCGCCTGGGCGGAGTATTACCACCTGGATTCCAAGTTCGCCACCGCCCAGCGGATGGTGACCGCCCTGAAGGAGATCGGCTTTGACTACGTGTTCGACACCGATTTCACCGCCGACCTGACCATCATGGAGGAGGGCGCGGAGTTCCTGCAGCGCTTCACCCATCATGACCAGTATAAGTGGCCCATGTTCACCTCCTGCTGCCCCGGCTGGGTGCGGTTCGTCAAGGGTCAGTTCCCCGAGTACACCACCAATCTGTCCACCGCCAAGTCCCCCCAGGCCATGTTCGGCGCGGTGGCCAAGAGCTACTTTGCCGAGAAGCTGGGCGTGGATCCCCACGATCTCTACGTGGTGTCCATCATGCCCTGTACCGCCAAAAAGGCGGAGCGGGCCATCCCCAATCTGAACAGCGCCTGCGGCGACCCCGACGTGGACGTGGTGCTGACCACCCGCGAGCTGGTGCGCATGCTCCGCGGCGAGCAGATCAACCCCGCCGTCATGGAGGAAACGCCTTTCGACAGCCCCCTGGGCACCGGCACCGGCGCGGCGGTGATCTTCGGCGCCACCGGCGGCGTCATGGACGCGGCCCTGCGCAGCGCCTATTTCATGGTCACCGGCCAGAACCCCGACCCCGACGCATTCACCGCCGTCCGCGGCATGGACGGCTGGAAGGAGGCTACTTTCGAGATCCCCGGCGCGGGCGCCGTCCGCGTGGCGGTGGTCAGCGGTCTGGGCAATACCCGCAAGCTGATGACCGCCCTGAAAAACGGCAAGGCCAGCTACGATTTTGTGGAGGTCATGGCCTGCCCGGGCGGCTGCGTGGGCGGCGGCGGCCAGCCCATCCGCGACGGCGTGGAGCTGGCGGGGCCCCGCGGCGATATCCTGTGGAATCTGGATAAAAACGCCCCCATCCGCTTCTCCCACGAAAATCCGGAGGTGCGGGCCCTGTATAACCAGTATTTCCACAAGCCCCTCAGCCACCGCTCCCACGAACTGCTGCACACTGACCTGACGGCCTGGAAAATGCCCACGGAGGAATAAGAACAGAAGCAAAAACAAGAGGTGCGCCCGTTTGGCGCACCTCTTGTTTGCCTATGGTTCTCTTTACCGGTTTCGCCTTGCCATGGCGGACAGCAGCGGGAACTTGCTCATGATATAGCTGTAGCTTCCCCGCCTGTGGGGCAGCATGCAGGCGGAGCAGTCCTTTACGCCGTTTTCCAGCCACTGGCAGTTGCCGCCGCACTGGCTGCCCAGAGCGTACAGGGGGCAATAGCAGAACAGACAGTTAAAATCCTCCGGATGCGCCGTGGCGTGACAAGGGAAGAATTCGCACTCCCTGTGCTGCACAAAGGAGTAGCGGCACTCGCTGGGATCCTTTTCAAATACGTTGTCGCTCATGGATATCGACCTGCCTTTTCTATGATGTGCTCCCATTGTATCAGTCCCTGCGGGGAATGTCAACGCGCCCTTCGGGGCAGCTTTTGCAGAAAAAGGAAATGAAAGTAAAAAAATGGGAAAAATAGGGTTGCCATTGCGAAAGAATGTGCTATAATAGGGGCCAATTACGGATGCCCTGCCGCCGGACGCAAAACCCGCCAGCGGGTTTTGCGCTTTCTTTCTTAGCATCAGAAAGCGCAAACGGCGTTTCGGCTTCGGCAAAGCACCTCACAACGGGCATATCGGTTCGCGGCGGATCAGAGGCTGCCGCGGCCGCGTGTGGCGCAGCCGGCGATGCCGGACGGCTGCGGCCTGTCATTCCGGCAAATACATCAAACGGGGAGGACATATTGCTATGTCAACCAAAAAAGCGACCAAACGCGCCCTGCTGACCAGCATCCTGGCCATCTGCCTGTGCTTGGTCATGCTCATCGGCTCCACCTTCGCGTGGTTCACCGACACCGCCAGCACCAATGTGAATCAGATCGTATCCGGTACTTTGGATGTGGATATCGTAACGCCGGATGATAATCACACCAGCCTGACTGGCGCAAATGCTGAGAAGCTGAAATTCGTAAAGAATGCAGACGCACCCACGACTGAAGCCGTTCTGTGGGAGCCTGGCTGCACCTATGTGACCGAGGGCTTCCAGATTGCCAACAAGGGTAACCTGGCCCTGAAGTGGAAGGCCGAAGTTAACAAGGGCACTACCGAGGCAAATGCAAAGAACGCTGATCTGCTGCAGGTTATTGAATTTTCTGTAGTGACTGAGAAGAGCAAAACGGCTACTCCTATTAATGAGTTTGTTGGCAAATTGGCAGCTGGTACAAATAGCGTGCCTACCTATAGCAATGATACTTATTACATCATGGGCCACATGAAGGAAGAAGCTGGAAATGACTACCAGGGTCTGACTCTGGACGGCATCTCCATTACTGTCTACGCCACTCAGGACACCGTCGAGAACGATAGCTTCGGCCCCAACTACGATGAGAGCGCCGGTTATCCCGTGGCCAATGCTGGCGAGCTGAAGACGGCTCTTGCCGCGGGCGGTGTCATTTCTGTGAAGAATGAAATTAAGACGGATAATATTGATGACACCGAAGGAAATCGCGTGATCATTTCTCAGCCCACTACCTTGAATCTGGATGCAAAGATCGTTTCCCCCGACAACATGGGCAATAATAACACCAATTTCTGCGCCCTGATCGTTGACGCTGATACCACCATCAACGCCAGCGCCAATGGCGGTATTGATACCGGTACGAATGGTGGTTATGGCATTAACGTCCGGAACGGTGCTACGCTGACCATCAATGGCGGTAACTACTATGGCGGCGGCACGACGGTGCAGGTGCAGAAGGGTACTTTGATCATCAACGATGGCTTCTTTGCGTGTGAGCCTTACAGCGATCCTACTTATGGTAGCGAGTATTTGATCAACTGCATTGACTCGGCTTACAAGGATGGCACCGCCAAGATCACCGTCAAGGGTGGTACCTTCGTGAACTTTAACCCGGCCAACTGCAAGGCTGAGGGCGCTGGCACCAACTTCGTCGCCGACGGCTACAAAGTCGTTTCCGAGACCCAGTCCAACGGCGATATCTGGTACACCGTCGTTCCCGAATAACCCCCATCTCTCCGCCGGATGACCTCTGACCGGCGCGGTATGACACAAAAACCCTCCCCCATGGGGAGGGTTTTTCTTGTCCGCCTCTTGCATTTTCCGCCGGAATTCTATATAATGACCCCACTTTATCCCATTTCTTACCGGAGGTGACGTCCTTGGAAAAGACCCAGCATCCCGCTCTTGCCGCCGTCCGCGCCGCGTTTCCCAGCACCGTCCCCGTGCTGACCGGCTATCTGGTGCTGGGCATTGCCTACGGCGTGCTGATGCAGACTAAGGGCTACGGCGTGCCCTGGGTGCTGCTGATGTGCTGCGTGGCCTACTGCGGCAGCATGCAGTTCGTGGCCATCACCCTGCTGACCACGGCGTTCGATCCCCTGCAGGCCCTGCTGATGAGCCTGATGGTCAACGCCCGCCACCTGTTTTACGGTGTGTCCATGCTGGGCAAATACCGCGGCATGGGCGCGGCCAAGCTGCCGCTGATCTATACCCTCAGCGACGAGACCTTCTCCATCGTCTCCTCCGTGGAGCCACCCAGCGATGTGCCCCGCAAGGATTTCTATCTGGCCGTGTCGCTGCTGAACTACGGCTACTGGGCCGCGGGCTCGGTGCTGGGCGCGGTGGCGGGGCAGCTGATCACCTTTGACACCACCGGACTGGACTTCGCCCTGACGGGCCTGTTCGTGGTGCTGTTCATCGAGCAGGTGAAAAACCCCGAAAACCGCATGAGCGGCGTCATCGGCCTTGTCTGCACCGCCGCGGCGCTGGCGGTGTTCGGCGCGGATAATCTGGTGATCCCCGCCATGGTGCTGGTGCTGATCGTATTGCTGCTGGGGAGGAAGAAGCTATGACACTGACAACCACACAGGCCCTGATCATCGTGGGCGCGGTGACGCTGGGCACCGTCATCACCCGTTTTCTGCCCTTTCTGCTGTTTCCCGATAACAAGCCCATCCCCAAGGTGGTGGAGTATCTGGGCCGCACCCTGCCTGCCGCCATGATGGGCCTTCTGGTGGTGTACTGCCTGCGGAACGTGGACGTGGCCGCCGCACCCCACGGCCTGCCGGAGCTGATCGCCCTGGTGGTGGTCACGGCGCTGCACCTTTGGAAGCGCAACGTGCTGCTGTCCATCGGCGCGGGCACGGTGGTTTATATGCTGCTGGTGCAGCTGGTATTTGTCTGAGCGCGTGATCCCACAGGGGCGGAGGTGCGCCTCCGCCCCTGTGATCCGCCTTTTTGAAAAATTTTCAAAAAGGTCTTGCCAAACGGGGGAAGATGTGTTATACTGCCTATAGTTCCAATAGGAAATAAAAGAACTGCTCCAGGAAGCAGCTTTTTTAAGACCAACAAGTTAGCCTGCGCTAACTACAGAACCGCCCGCCGCACCGGTCGGCTTTTTTAAGACCCATCAGTTAGCTATAGCTAACTGATAATCAAAGCCACATCGGGATACCCTAACAGACAGAAGAAAGGAGGTGGCCCATGTCAGAAGAATTGATCATCCGGCAATGCGCCCCCACGCTGGCGGGCATCAAGACCGGCAGCCTGTTCCCCTGTCCCTGCCGCGACCGCGGGGCGCTGCTGGCGGATATCCGCTGCCTGAACCGCCTGCTGGTGCCCAAGGGCCTGTGCCTGCTGCCCATCCGCTATCGGGACGATCAGGCGCTGCTGTATCTCTACCGTCCCGCCGAGCTGCGGCGGGATCTGGAAAGCGGTCTGGCCCGTGACATCCTGGCGCGGCAGAACTATCCCGAGGGCTGCCAGCGCTGTGTGGCCAAGCTGATCCGTCGCTTCCGCGAGGGTGATTTCCCCCACGAGGTAGGCCTGTTCCTCAGCTATCCGCCGGAGGACGTCCAGGGCTTCATCCAGCACCGCTCCCGCGATTTCAAGTGCGCCGGACTGTGGAAGGTCTACGGCGACGAGGAGAAAGCCCAACAGCTCTTTACCCGCTTCCGCCGCTGCACCGAGGACTACTGCGCCCGCTGGCGCTCCGGCTCCAACATCGAGCAGCTGACGGTGGCCAGCTGACATGACAAGGAAAAAAGAAATTTAGCAATAAAAAGAAAGGAAACAACACATGAAAAAAACTGCTGTGATCTACTGGAGCGGCACCGGCAACACCGAGGCTATGGCCAACGCCGTGGCGGAGGGCATGAAGGAAGCCGGCGGCGAAGTCACCGTCATGACGCCGGACCAGGTGGACGCCAACGCCCTGGGCGGCTACGCCGCCATCGCCTTCGGCTGCCCCGCCATGGGCAGCGAAGTGCTGGAGGAACTGGACTTCCAGCCCATGTTCGACGGCTGCAAATCCCGCCTCAGCGGCAAAAGCGTGGCTCTGTTCGGCTCCTACGGCTGGGGCGACGGCGAATGGATGCGCTCCTGGGAGAAGGACTGCGAAAACGCGGGGCTGAACCTGGTGTGCGAAAGCGTCACCTGCTGCGAAGCGCCGGACGACGCGGCCCTGGCCGCCTGCCGCGCCCTGGGCAAGACCCTGGCCCAGTGACCCGAAAACAAGCGTAAACCATTTTTCCTCTGTTTTCTACCCTCTATTACTTACTCATTTACTCACTTCACTTCACTTCACTTCACTTCACTTCACACTTACGCATTTTCCCCCTTCAAAAGTTTTCCTATCCAATCTTACCCAATCAAAGTTACCCAATCACTTACTCACCTCTCTTCTCTATCACTCTTAACGGGAAAGCGGCGGCCTGATCGGAAACAGGCCGCCGTTTTTCTGTGCGTTATGGCGTCTTTGTGGCTAGCAACACGCGGGCGAAGCTGTCGGCAAAGATGCGGGCGCTGTGCAGCGCCTCATCCAGCGAGTTGCCCGCCGCCCCCACCTCCACCAGCATGGAACCCAGCGACATGTGCTGGTTATAATTGGAGTTGCGCAGCGTGATGGGCCGCATCACCGTGGGATAGTCCGCCTTGACGCTCTCCGCCACCGCCGCGGCCAGCTTCAGATTCTCCTGCCACCCCTCGTGGTTGCTGCCCATGATAAAGCTCAGCTGGGCCGCGTGGGGATCCTCCTGAGAGATCAGCTTATACTGCCGGTGCTGGGCGTCCTCCACCGCGTCGCGGTGGATGTCTAAAATAAACACCAGCGACGGGTACTTCTCCAGATACCCCTCGATGCCCTCCACCGACCGACCGTAGGCCCCCTCGTACAGCGGATCGTCATACAGCGTCCGGTCGTGCAGCACCGAAATGCCGTAGCCCGACAGCACCGACGCGATCTCGTCCCCCACCCGCACCACGTTTTTCGTGGTGTCGCTGGTGCGGCAGGTGCCGGTGGAAACATATCCCTGTCCCTCCGGCATGGTGTACGCCTCGCTGCCGTGGGTGTGCAGGATCAGCACCTGGGGCGCGTCGCCGGTCAGTCGGGCGGCGAAGTCCTCCGCCGCCAGCGCGGCGGCGTCCAGCGTCTTGTTGGAGGCGTTCTTGATGCACACCCCCCGCACCACCGTGTACCCCGCCGTGTTGGTGATCTTCACCGTCTGAGAGGGCACGCCGTTGTCCAAAAAGGCCAGCGCCGGACGGTCCGCCACCGGCAGCGGCGTGATGGCAGGGGAGGGGGCCGCCGTCTCCTGGGGCGCGTCCGGCTCCGGCGCCGCGCCGTCCTCCGGCTGCGCCGCCTCGTCTCCGACCGCCGCCACGTTCCACCGCGCCGCCAGCAGCAGCGGCGACTGCCCCAGTGCCAGCATGGCCGCGCCGGACAGATCGTCCGGCGGCATCCGGCTCTCCAGCGTCCGCGCCAGCAGCCATTTCAGGGCGCTGCCCTCCACCGTGACGCCCCGCTGCTCCACGGCTCCCGCCGTGACCACCGTCAGCGCCGCCAGTACCCCCGCCGCCGCCTGACGCACCCATTTTCTCGCCATGCGCATCACCTCGGACAAGTATATGCGCCCCGGGGGCGTCCATATGACAGCGCGGGGGCAGCCGCCCCACAAATCCCCTCTTGCCAAATGCCGCGCGGCATGCTACAATAAGAGCGTTATAGAGTAGCTCATATAGCCGTGCCGGAACGGGGCGCGGCGTCTCTACGGCGTCACCGATGACGCCACTATGGGTGCTTTGCCGCATGGCGCGGCGGGGCGCTCATTTTATTTTGCCTGAAAAGAGGGATCGTTTCATGACACAGGTCTTGAAGGGCCACATCGTCCACGTACCGGCACTGGACCGGATGGACATCACGGAAAACGGCTTTCTGGTGCTGGAGGACGGCGTCATCGCCGGCGTCTACCACACCCTGCCGGACTGCTACGCCCACGCACCCCTGCGGGACTTCGGCGACAAGCTCATCATGCAGTCCTTCGCCGACATGCACCTGCACGCCCCCCAGTACCCCATGCTGGGCATGGGCATGGATCTGCCGCTGCTGGACTGGCTGAATACCTATACCTTCCCCACCGAGTCCCGTTTTGCCGATCTGGACTATGCCCGCCGCATTTACCGCCGCCTGGCCAGCGACCTGATCACCAACGGCACCACCCGCGTGGCCATGTTCTCCTCCCTGCATACCGAGGCCACCTGGGTGCTGATGGAGGAACTGGAGAACGCAGGCGTCACAGGCTACGTGGGAAAGGTGAACATGGACCGCAACGGCCTGCCCGGCGTGCTGCAGGAGACCACCGAGGAGTCCGTCCGCGAGACGCTGCGCTGGATGGAGGGCTGTCATTTCGAGCATGTCAAGCCCATCCTCACCCCCCGCTTCACCCCCAGCTGCACCGACGAGCTGATGGCGGCCCTGGGCCGCATCGCCGCCGAAAAGGGCCTCTACGTCCAGTCCCACCTGTCCGAGAGCCTGGGCGAGATCCAGTGGGTCCGCGAGCTGCACCCCGAGTGTCAGCGCTACTGGGAGACCTACGACAAGTACGGCCTGTGGAAAGACCACACCCTCATGGCCCACTGCGTCCACTCTGACGAGGTGGAGCGCAAGGCCATCAAGGACGCCAATGTAGTCGTTGTCCACTGCGGCGATTCCAACGTGAACATCTGCTCCGGCGTGTGTCCCGTCCGCCGCATGCTGGACGAGGGCATCTGGGTCACTCTGGGCAGCGACATCGCAGGCGGCGCACAGCTGCCTATGTATAAGGTCATCGCCACCTCCATCCGTACCTCCAAGGTCCGCCGCATCAGCGACGACTGGCACACCGATTTCCTGACGGTGGGGGAGGGATACTACCTGGGCACCACCGCCGGTCACAAGTACTTCGGCGCGGGCGAGGGCTTTGCCGTGGGCGACAAGCTCCACGCTATCGTGGTGGACGACGCCGACTTCCCCGAGGCCAGCCACCCCCTGAACGTGGAGGAGCGGTTCGAGCGCATCATCTACATGACCCACCGCCACAACATCGTCTCCGTCTGGTCGGACGGCAGGGAAGTGGTGGGCGGCCAAAACCGCTGACAACGGATTAAATGGGAATACGCAGCAGGCGGACCGATGGCTCCATTGGCCCGCCTGTTGCTATTATCGCTGAATTGCACAGGGAAGAACGGCATTATTTGTGCAAAACGCAGATTGTTGAAATTACGCGCAAAATACCGTGACATTTCCGCGAGATATGCTATAATAAACTATGTATCAGCAAGCGGCCCATGGGCCGCCGCTGTTTCAATTCCATTGAAACAGGTAATGTTTCAAAATTTAACGTAAAGGGAGAAAAAGAGCATGAAAAAGATCATCAGCATCCTCCTGACGCTGACCCTCTGCCTGTCGCTGACCAGCTTTGCATGGGCGACGGAAGACGTCACGGGAACAAACACGATCGACCTTGCGGAGTTCGTCCGCAGAGTCGAAGCGGCAAACTATAATTATGATGGCGGAAATATTACCGTCCAGTGGTCTCCGGTCAGCGGCTGCTATGACAACCGTGAAGGGCATACCTGCACTGTGGAGAATGTTCTTGCCACAGTCAATACCCCCAAGCGCGAGAACAACGGCCTGACCCAGTTCCAGCTGTACGAAGGGGAGAGCCATGCCGTCAGTGTGAAGAACGTCCACTTTGTCTACATTCCCGCAGACTTTACCGTTTGCGCGAACAGTGGTTGGGCGGGCAGCTTTACTGCCGAGGAGGCACCTGCGGGACAGCTGTACCTGATGAATACCGGCAATGTGACCTTCGAGGGCTGCACCTTTGACAAGGTCGTTCTGACCAGCTTTGATTGCGCCGGTACGACTGCCATCACCGGCTGCCAGTTTTCCAATGTCTACAATAACTATGCCATCAAGGATGTGCGCGGTACCAAAGTGATCGTGACCGGCAATACCATCACCAACTGCGGCGGTGGTATCATGGTAAGCTCCCAAACGCCGGTTGAAAAACTGACCATCTCCGGCAATACCTTCAGCGATGTTGACGTTGCCGATACGGCTCCTGCTGGAAAAGTCGGCACCCGCGCTCTGATCCAGATCGCCTCCTCCGGCACCTATACAGATACGGACTTTGATTTCAGCGGCAACAAGGCCACCAACTGCGGCCCCGCACTGCGGCAGCTGAATGACAGCGCCAAGGCAAAGGTGGAGACCGGCCAGAACCCCCTCCGCTACCTGGATGGAACCACCGGTATGTACACCGATGATTCCAAGAAGAGCGCGATCCAGAGCGGTATGGATTTCTATGATACTATTGAGGAAGCGCTGGCTGCGATGATTCCTGGCGCAGACGGCACTACACTTATGCTGCTGGATGACATCACAGTGTCTGCCCCCATCAAAATCAGCAAGCACATTACCATCAACTTGAACGGCAAGACCATCACCGGTACGGATGGAACCAACGGTTGCCGCGTGTTCAACGTGGTCGCTGGCGGTGAGCTGGAGCTGACCGGTGAAGGTGTAGTCACCACCGGTGAAGGAAACTTTAATCCGGACAGTTCCGTCATCCGCGTGGGCGATGACAGCAACAGTGAAAATTCCGCTTCCCTGAGCGTTGGCGCGGGCGTTACGGTCAGTGCGCCTGTCTCCTACGGTGTTGCGATCTTCGGCACCAACAACGGCCAGACGCTGACGGTGGACGGCAAGATCCTTGCGGTGAACCGTCCTGCCATCTCCGGCAATGGTCGGGCTGAGCTTAAGACAACGCAGATCACCATTAACAATGGCGCCGTGGTAAGATCTACCAATAAGATCGCCATTTACCATCCCCAGAACGGCACGCTGACCATTAACGCCGCGACCATCACCGGCACAGGCGGTATCGAAGCGAAGGCCGGTACGGTCATCATCAATAAGGGCGCTGTCATCACCGCTACCGCTGACAACGCTACCCATGTCAGAAACGACGGCGATCCCTCCACCAACGGTTATGCGCTGGCGGTTGTTCAGAATCCTGGATACAAGAGCCCTGCCAAGGTCACCGTCAAGGGCGGCACCTTCGTCGGCCCTGTCGCCGCGCTGAATGACGAGGAAAACGCTGACGCCGATAAGACCACCCTCTCCATCTCCGGCGGTAGCTTCACCAGCGATCCCACCGATTATCTGGCTGCTGGCTATGAGGCTGCTAAAGACGCCAATGGCGTTTGGACCGTCGCCCAGACCGTGACGCCTGATCCCACCCCCGATGATCCCCAGCCCGAGCGTCCCGCGCACACCAACCGCCGCTATCCCGCCAACAACACCACCACGACCACCACGGACACCAAGAAGGATAACGTGACCTCCGCCCGTACCTTCGACGCCGGTATCGCCATGTACGTTGGCATGAGCCTGCTGTCCGTCGCCGGTTCCGCTGTTGTGATCGGCAAAAAGAAGGAATTTTAAGGACATCCCCTGAAAAGAGACGCCTGCGGGCGTCTCTTTTTTCGCGCACCGGTAAACCTTTATCAAATGAGACCAAATGATAAAAAACTGAACACTTTCTACCCCGGTGATAAAAATTTTATCACCGGGATTTTTCTGTTTATTGAAGATTTTCCGCGCCGGATGTATGCTTTCCTCATCAAGAAGAAAACTAACGCAAAGGTTTTTAGGAGGTAACAGTATGTATTATTCCAGTGGTAATTATGAAGCGTTTGCCCGCCCCAAGAAGCCGGAGGGCGTGGATCAGAAATCCGCCTATATCGTGGGCAGCGGCCTGGCGGCCCTGACCGCCGCCTGCTATCTGGTCCGCGACGGCCAGATGAAGGGTGAGCACGTCCACATTCTGGAGAAGGGCAATCTCCCCGGCGGCGCCTGCGACGGCTATAAGTTCGAGAATCTGGGCTACGTCATGCGGGGCGGCCGCGAGATGGACAACCATTTCGAGGTCATGTGGGATCTGTTCCGCTCTATCCCCTCCATCGAGACCGAGGGCGTCAGCGTATTGGACGAGTATTACTGGCTCAACAAGGAGGATCCCAACTACTCCCTCTGCCGCGCCACCGTCAACCGCGGGCAGGACGCCCACACCGACGGCAAGTTCGACATCTCCGACAAGGGCGCTATGGAGATCATGAAACTGTTCTTCACCCCCAACGAGGACCTGCAGGACAAGCGCATCACCGATTTCTTCGATGATGAGGTGCTGAATTCCAACTTCTGGCTGTATTGGCGCACCATGTTCGCCTTTGAGAACTGGCACAGCGCCCTGGAGATGAAGCTCTATATCCAGCGCTATATCCACCACATCGGCGGCCTGCCCGACTTCACCGCCCTGCGCTTCACCAAGTACAACCAGTATGAGTCCATGATCCTGCCCATGGTGAAGTATCTGGAGAGCCACAATGTCCAGTTCCACTACGGCGTGCAGGTGACCAACGTGGAGTTCGACTGCTCCGACCCGAAGCACAAGCTGGCCAAGCGCATCGACATCATTGAAAACGGCGAGGCCGGCGGCATCGACCTGACGGAGAACGATCTGGTGTTCATCACCAACGGCGGCTGCGTGGAGAACTCCTCCATGGGCAGTCAGGACAAGCCCGCCGCCTACAACACCCAGCTGAAAGAGGGCGGCGGCTGGGATATGTGGCGCAAGATCGCCGCCCAGGATCCCTCCTTCGGCCACCCCGACAAGTTCTGCCACGATCCCGAGCAGACCAATTGGATGAGCGCCACCGTGGAGACCCTGGATCAGAAGATCATCCCTTATATCAAGAACATCTGCAAGCGGGATCCCTTCACCGGCCATGTGGTCACCGGTGGCATCGTCACCGTGAAGGACTCCAGCTGGCTCATGAGCTGGACGATCAACCGCCAGCCCCAGTTCCGCGATCAGCCCAAGGATCACTGTCTGGTGTGGGTCTACTCCCTGTTCACCGACAAGCCCGGCGACTTCGTGAAGAAGCCCATGCGCATGTGCACCGGCAAGGAAATCTGCATGGAGTGGCTGTACCACATCGGCGTGCCTGAGGATCAGATCGCCGATCTGGCGGAGAACAGCGCCAACACCGTGCCGGTCATGATGCCGTATATCGACGCGTTCTTCATGCCCCGCGCCTACGGCGACCGTCCCAACGTGGTGCCCGACGGCAGCGTGAACTTCGCCTTCCTGGGCCAATTCGCCGAGACGCCCCGCGACACCATCTTCACCACCGAGTATTCCATGCGCACCGGCATGGAGGCCGTCTACACCCTGTTGAACGTGGACCGCGGCGTGCCGGAGGTCTGGGGCAGCGTCTATGACATCCGCGACCTGCTGAACGCCACCGTGAAGCTCCGCGACGGAAAGAAGGCCACCGACATGGATATGGGCCTGGTGGAGAAAATGGCCGTCAAGAAGCTGCTGGGCAAGATCGAGGGCACCGATATCGAAAAGCTGTTGAAGGAATATCACGTTATCTGATCCGCGGAAAAGGGGGGCAGAGGTCACTCTGCCCTCGCTTTTCTATACGCGGAAGATGGGGATTTGTGGTATTAGAAATTGAAATGATACGGCCCGCAAAAACTATTGCGAAATGGGACGGGTGTATTATAATATAGAATGTATGATTCGCATCTGCAACAGACAAAAAGGAGGGTGATCGTCTATGGAGCTTCAGATCCAGGATCTGATTTCTTCCATCAAGAAGGACGGCATTGACCATGCCAATCAGGAGGCAGCAGCCATTCTGGCCGACGCCAGAGCGCAGGCGGACGCCATCGTGTCCGCCGCAAAGGCCGAGGCGGACAAGCTGCGCAGCGACGCGCAGGCGGAGGTGGAGCTGTTCAAAAACAGTGCCCGGCTGGACGCCCAGCAGGCAAAGCGCGACGCGGTGCTGGCCTTTGAGCAGGAGATCCGGAAGGAGTTTGAAACGCTTCTGTCCGCCGATATCGGCAAGGCGCTGGATCCGCAGGCGCTGGCAAAGCTCATTCAGGCCGCGGTGCAGGGCGAGGATGTCTCCGCCTACGCCGTAGAGGTGGGCCAGGTGACGGACGAGCTGCGCCAACAGCTGGCGCAGGAGTTGAAAAACGGACTGGAGATCCGCCCCTCCAAGAAGGTGGGCGCGGGCTTCCGGCTGGCCGCCAAGGACGGCTCCGGCTACTTCGACTGCTCTGAGCAGGAGATCGCGGAGATGCTGATGCCCTTCTTCCGTGACGCGCGCCTGTAAGGGGGTGCCGGTTTGGCTTCCTACTATTATCTGATATCCAGCCTGCCTCTGCTGCGGTCCCAGGGCGAGCCGCCCATGGACTACGCCGCGTTTCTGGCCATGTGCAAAACAGCGGTGGGCAGCGGGGTCTATCACACGCTGGAAACGCTGACGACGGACGCGGACAAGGGGCCGCTGCTGTCGGAATGGGGCGCCTTTTACCGCCTGCTGTCCGACGAGCTGGCCTATCAGCGGAATGTGAAGCTGGGGCGTCCCTGCGCGGCGCCGTCCCAGCGGGACGCCGCCATCGTCCGGACGGTGACGGAGGCGGTGAACGCCGAAAACCCGCTGATGGGCGAACAGCTGCTGCTGGATCTGGAATTCCGCCGTCTGGACGACATGGTGGGCCTGCATAACTTCGACGACCACGCCCTGTACGGCTACGCCATGAAGCTGCGGCTGCTGGAGCGGCAGCGGCGTTTCCGGCACGACGACGGCAGGCGGGCGTTCGACGGCCTGATGGACAACATCCGGCAGCAGATTTCCGCGCTATAACGAAACAGGAGAATCAACATGGACAAAGTGACAGGATATGTGACCGGAGTGAACGGCAATCTGGTGGCAGCCAGCTTTTCCGGCTCCGTGCGTAAAAATGAAGTGGGCTATGTGCTGGTGGGGGATGACCGGCTGAAGGGCGAGGTCATCCGCGTCAACGGCGACACGGCCAGTATGCAGATCTATGAAATGACCAACGGCATCCAGGTGGGCGACAAGGTGGAGCTCTCCGGCGAGCTGATGAGCGTGGAGCTGGGCCCGGGCCTGCTGAGCCAGGTATTCGACGGCCTGCAGAACCCCCTGCCGGAGCTGGCCCAGCAGTGCGGCTTTTTCCTGGAGCGGGGCGTGTATCTGGACCCCATCCCCAATAAGGACTGGGAGTTCACCCCGCTGGTAAAGACCGGCGACACTGTCGCCGCCGGCGACGCGGTGGGCAGCGTGCCGGAGGGGCTGTTTACCCACCTGATCATGGCGCCCTTCGGCCTGAAGGACCGGTGGAAGGTCAAGTCCGTGCGGGAGAAGGGCGTGTACAACGTCCGCGATACCGTGGCGGTCATCGAAAATGAAGACGGCGAGGAGCAGGCGCTGACCATGGTGTTCTCCTGGCCGGTGAAGCAGCCCATCCGCTGCTATGAGGAGCGGCTGCGCCCCGATGAGACGCTGGTGACCCAGCTGCGCTGCGTGGATACCTTCCTGCCGGTGGCCAAGGGCGGCACCTTCTGCGTGCCAGGCCCCTTCGGCGCGGGCAAGACGGTGCTGCAGCATATGGAGGCCAAAAACGCCGACGTGGATGTGGTCATCGTGGCCGCCTGCGGCGAACGCGCCGGCGAGGTGGTGGAGGTCCTGAAGGAGTTTCCTGAGCTGACCGACCCCCGCACCGGCCGCTCCCTGATGGAGCGCACCATCATCATCTGCAATACCTCCTCCATGCCCGTGGCCGCCCGCGAGGCGTCGGTGTACACCGCCGTCACCATGGCGGAGTATTACCGCCAGATGGGGCTGGACGTGCTGCTGCTGGCGGACTCCACCAGCCGCTGGGCCCAGGCCATGCGTGAAATGAGCGGCCGTCTGGAGGAGATCCCCGGCGAGGAGGCGTTCCCCGCCTATCTGGAGTCCGTCATCGCCTCCTTCTATGAGCGCGCCGGAAAGGTGCGCCTGAAGAGCGGCAAGGTGGCCTCCGTCACTATCGGCGGCACCGTGTCTCCCGCCGGCGGCAACTTTGAGGAGCCTGTGACCCAGGCCACGCTGAAGGTGGTGGGCGCGTTCCACGGCCTGTCCCGCGAACGTTCCGACGCCCGCAAATACCCCGCCATCCACCCCATCGACTCCTGGTCCAAGTATCAGGGCGTGGTGGACATGGCGCGGGTGGAGCAGGCCCGCGGCATCCTGCGGCGCAGCAACGAGATCAACCAGATGATGAAGGTCATCGGCGAGGAGGGCACCTCCGCCGCCGACTATATCGTCTATCAGAAGGGCGAGCTGCTGGACGCGGTATATCTCCAGCAGAATTCCTTTGACCCCATCGACGCCGCCTGCGGCCCCGACCGCCAGCGCCACGAGTTCGACGTGCTGTACGACGTGCTGATGTGCGATCTGGCGCTGGGCGACAAGAAGGAGATCCGTGCTTTCTTCAACCAGCTCCGTCAGGAGTTCCTGGACTGGCACAACACCGAATTCCGCACACCGGCGTTTGAGGCTCAGGAGAAGCGCCTGAAGGACTTCTACCTGAGCAGGGCAGCGCATTGAGAGGGGTGTTGATATGCAGAAAGTTTACACAAAAATCGAATCCATCGTGGGCAACGTGGTGACCGTCCGGGCCTCCGGCGTCCGCAATGGCGACCTGGCGCTGGTGGGCGACAGCTACGCCAACGTCATCAAGCTGGATAAGGACCTGGTGACCCTGCAGGTGTTCAGCGGCACTCAGGGCGTCAGCACCACGGATCCCGTCCGTTTTCTGGGCCGCCCCATGATGGTGTCCTTCTCCGACCATCTGCTGGGCCGCATCTTTGACGGCGCGGGCGTGCCCCGCGACAATGGCCCCGCCCTGACGGAGAATATGATCCCCATCGGCGGCCCCTCCGTCAACCCCGCACGGCGCATCGTGCCGGACAAGATGATCCGCACCGGCATCCCCATGATCGACGTGTTCAACACGCTGGTGGAGAGCCAGAAGCTGCCCATTTTCTCCGTGTCCGGCGAGCCCTATAACCAGCTGCTGTCCCGCATCGCCATGCAGGCCCAGGTGGACGTGATCGTGCTGGGCGGCATGGGATTGAAATACGACGACTACCTCTTCTTCCGCGACACGCTGGAGAAAAGCGGCGCCATGGGCCGCACGGTGATGTTCATCCACACCGCCTCCGACCCTACGGTGGAATGTACCCTGGTGCCGGATATGGCCCTGGCGGTGGCGGAGCAGTTCGCACTGGCCGGCAAGCGTGTGCTGGTGCTGCTGACGGATATGACCAACTACGCCGACGCCCAGAAGGAGATGGCCATCACCATGGAGCAGGTGCCCTCCAACCGCGGCTACCCGGGCGACCTGTACAGCTGTCTGGCGGCACGGTATGAAAAGGCCGTGGACTTCGAGGGCGCGGGCTCCCTGACCATCCTGGGCGTGACCACCATGCCCGGCGACGACGTGACCCACCCCGTCCCCGACAACACCGGCTATATCACCGAGGGGCAGTACTACCTGAAAAACGGCCGCATCGAGCCCTTCGGCTCCCTGTCCCGCCTGAAGCAGAACGTCAACGGCAAGACCAGAAGCGACCACCGCGCCCTGATGGACGGCATGATCCGCCTGTACAGCGCCTATAAGGAGAGCCTGGAAAAGAAGTCCATGGGCTTCATGATGTCCGAATGGGACGAAAAGCTGCTGAAATACGGCCGCCTGTTTGAGACGAAGCTGATGGACCTGAGCGTGAACATCCCCTTGGAGGAGGCGCTGGATCTGGGCTGGGAGATCCTGGCAGAGTGCTTCGAGCCCAACGAGACCGGCCTGAAATCCAGTCTCATTCAGGAGAGATGGCCCCGCCCCGCCGCCGCGGAGTAAGGGGGCGCCTATGGCTGTCAAGCTGACAAAAAACGAATTAAAGGTGCAGAAGGACCGTCTGAAGCAGTTTCAGCGGTATCTGCCTACGCTGCAATTGAAAAAGCAGCAGCTGCAAGCCGTGGTGATGCAGGTCACCGCCCAGCTGGAGCAGGTGGCGCGGCAGCGTCAGGCCGCCGTGGCGGGCCTGGACGACTGGGTGGCCGTCTTTGCGGAAAACGACAGCTTCCCTGCGGAAAAGCGGCTGGAGACTCTGGTTCGCCCCGAACATGTGGTGTGCGGCGAACAGAATATCGCCGGCGTCACCGTGCCGGTGTTTCAGGAGCTGACCTTTCAGGAGATTCGTTACGACGTGGCGGACTATCCCCTGTGGGTGGACGCCGCGGCGGTGCGCCTGCGGGAGATCGCCCAATGGGACGCCATGGAAAAAACGCTGCGCCGCCAGGTGGAGCTGCTGGAGCGGGAGCTGCGCGCCACCGCCCAGCGGGTGAACCTGTTTGAAAAGGTGAAGATCCCCGAGGCCAAGGAGAACATCCGCGTCATCGGCATCTATCTGGGCGACCAGCAGACCTCCGCCGTGGTGCGGGGCAAGATCGCCAAAAAGAAGCTGCAGGAGGTGAGCCGATGATCGAAAAAATGAAGGTCGTCCACATCGTGGCGGCCGCATCGGAGAAAACCGCCCTGCTGGACCGCCTGCGGGAGCTGGGCGTCGTCCACTTCGCCGAAAAGGCCGATGCCGACCAGCAGTATCTGGAGCGCTTCGCCCAGCTGTCCCGCATGGAGATGACCCTGCAGGAATATCCCCATGCCCAGCAGGAGACAACAGTGCTGTCCGACAGCGCGTTTGAGGAATTCTATCAGCAGCTGTCCGACTGCATGGCGCGCAAAAAGGCCCTGCTGGAGCAGCAGGCCGCCGCCCGTGCCGCGGCGGAAAAGCTGACGGAATGGGGCCGCTTCTCTCCCCAGGAGCTGCGGCAGCTGAAGGAGCAGGGCTGGGATATCCGCATCTACCGCACCGATAAAAAAACCATGGCCGCGCTGGAGGCGGACCCCGACGTCCGTTTTCTCCGGCTTGCGCCGGTAGGGAAGATGCCCACACTGGCCGCGCTGGCGCCCCTGCCCGCCCAATATTCCGCCACGGAATTCCCCCTTCCCGAGAAGGGCCTGGACGAGTTGGAGCAGGAGCAGCGCGACTGCACCGAAGCCCTGGCGGACTGCGAGGCCTTCCTGACCCAGTCGGCGGTCCACCTGCCCAGCATCCGCAGCCAGATGCTCAAGACCCAGAACGACGCAGAGTATTCCGCCGTCAGCAACACCTCCGGCAGTCAGGATGGTCTGGTGTGGCTCAGCGGCTACCTTCCGGCGGACGACGCGGCGCGTTTCCAAACGGCCGCCGCCGCGGCCCACTGGGCCTGGGCCATGGAGGACCCCGCCGCCGACGACGACAAGGTGCCCACCAAGGTGAAGTACAACAAGGTCACTCGCCTGATGATCCCCGTCTTCGACATTCTGGGCACCGTGCCCGGCTATCGGGAGTACGATATTTCCTTCTGGTTCCTGGGCTTTTTCACCCTGTTCTTCGCCATGATCATCGGCGACGCCGGCTACGGCTGCCTGTTCCTGCTGGCGGCGCTGGCGCTGACGGTGAAAAACAAGAAGGCCTCCACCCCCGTGCAGCTGCTGTGGCTGCTGTCCATCGCCACCATCATCTGGGGCGCGCTGACCGGCACCTGGTTCGGTCTGGAGCAGGCCATGCAGGTGCCCCTCCTGAAACGGCTGGTGATCCCCACCTTTGCCAACTATCCGGCGTATTTCAACGTCTCCACCGCCACCCAGCAGAACACCATCATGAAATTCTGCTTCATTCTGGGCACGGTGCAGCTGTCCCTGGCCTGCGTCATGAACATCCGCCGCAAGCTGACGGAAAAAGACCTCAGCTGGGTGGCCGACCTGGGTTGGCTGGCGGCCATCGACGCGCTGTACTTCGTGGTGCTGTATCTGGTCATCGGCCAGCAGGTAAACCTGATCCCCGTGGCCTGCGTGGTCATTGCGGGCTTCCTGCTGGTGGTGTGCTTCGGCGGCATGGCCCCCGACAAGACCTTTGCCCAGGGCCTGAAAGCGGGCCTTGGCAACGCCTTCACGGTGTTCCTCAATACCATCAGCGCCTTCGGCAACATCATGAGCTATATCCGCCTGTTCGCCGTGGGCATGGCCTCCCTGGCCATCGCCCAGAGCTTCAACGACATGGCCTTCGCCTTCCAGGGTCCCCTGATCGTCGCCGCCGTCCTGATCCTGCTGATCGGCCACGGACTGAACATCGTCATGGGCCTGCTGTCCGTGGTGGTCCACGGCGTGCGGCTGAACCTGTTGGAGTTCTCCGGCCAGCTGGGCATGGAGTGGGCCGGTATTGCCTACGATCCCTTTCAGAAACGCGATAAAATCAAAAAATAAACAGATAGGAGATCAATTATGAGTATTGAATTTATTGGTATGGCGTGCGCTCTGGGTCTGTCCGCCATGGGTTCCGCGTTCGGTTCCGGCTTTGCCGCCCAGGCCTCCGTGGGCGCCTGGAAAAAATGCTACGCCAACGGCAAGCCCGCCCCCTTCATCATGGTGGCCTTCTCCGGCGCGCCACTGACCCAGACCATCTATGGCTTCTTGCTGATGAACTTCATCCGCAGCGCCGTGGCAGGCGGCTGTGACGCGGCGCTGGCCATGTTCACCGGCATCTTCGCCGGCCTGGCCATCGGCCTGTCCGCCTTCTTCCAGGGCAAGGTAGCCGCCGCCTCCGCCGACGCCCTGGGCGAGACCGGAAAGGGCACCGCCAACTACTTCATCGTCATCGGCATCATCGAAACAGTGGCCCTGTTCACCCTCGTGTTCAGCCTCCTGCTGCTGCAATAAGCCGCCTAACAAAAAAGGCCGCCCCCAGGGCGGCCTTTTCCATTTTGCAGAAATTATCTATAACGCAGTGCCTAACGGCCCCCTTTACACAAGGGGGCCTTTGAGGTGCGGCGGAAACTTGCTGGAAGCTACGGCGGCAAGGGATAGATCGTTGTACGCGGCGGCCTGAGGGCAGGCCGCCCTACAAACAAATGGCTACCGTATCACCCCGTAGGGCGGGGTGCCCCCACCCCGCCGCCCCGCAGAACGCACGCACCCCAAAGCCTCCCTTGTGCAAAGGGAGGTGGCACGGCGCAGCCGTGACGGAGGGATTGACCGCAGAGGGTGCGGTAGTAACTTGCTGGATGCTACGGCGTCCCCGCCGCCGAGATCGGCGTTAAAAACATGCCACCGGCATGTTTTCCTCACGCCTCCCGCACAAAGATCAGATTTTCCATCAGGTCGATCTTCTCGATGGTGCCCACCACTGCCGTGGGCACGCCCAGAATGTCGCTGAAAACCAGCTTGTCACCCTCCACCGTCATGGCGGCCACATTCTTGCAGACTTCTTTCTTCTCATCGCCCCGCAGGGTGTATACCGTGGAAAGACACATCGTTATTCCCCCTTCAGCAGCTTCAGCGCCTCGTCCAGCTTCTCGTTGCCCAGATTAAAGTCCAGGATCGCGTCGTGGATCAGCTGCGCGGCCTCGTCGTCCATGCTGTGGGCCAGCTCGTGCAGCTCCTCGGCGTGGTGCCGGTTGTGCTGCACCATATAGGCCAGCAGCGCCAGCGCCTCCTCCGGCGAATGCTGCCCATGCGTATGCCCATGCTCATGGGTATGCGCATGCGTGTGTTCGTGGTTATGTTCGTGGTCATGACAATGACTGTGAGTATGCGTCACGCCGTCAGCGTGCGTGTGTTCGTGGTTGTGATCGCACATGGAGAACCCCTCCTTATTCAATATACTCCCATTCTACCACACCCCACCCCCACAAGTCAAATCCCCCGTCCCCTACAGAGACCACCTCCAGGGGGAGACCACCCCAGGGAATTCAAAAAGAACCCTTTTTTGCGGGTCCGGTGATAGTTACGTAGGGGGCGGCGTTCCCGACGCCCCGCACCGGTGCACGCTGCATTTCTATTATTCGCCTTCGGCGACCTACTTTTGCCCACTTTTCCAGCTACTGGGAAAAGTGGGTCGCCGAAGGCGAAAACAAAACTCGCGCCCCCAGGCGCGAAATACTCCCCAATTGACAACCTCCCCCCAATATGCTACCATAAACACCAGCAAGGGTAATACAAAAAGCGGGGCGGTTTGGCCTGATCCCTCCGAAGGGAGGTGATTAGATGCCAATTTCCATTACATTCCATCTGTTTGGACTCGTGTTCAGCATTCGGATAAAAAAGGAAAACCGCCACCCTGCACGGTGACGGTTTTCAATAATATTGAATACCTAAAACGTCTGGGCTAAACCGCTTCGCAGTATTACCCTTGCCTTTATTATACCCAAACCACAAGATTTGTCAAGCAAAACAACGCAAAATAACTCCGTAGGGGGCGGCGTTCCCGACGCCCCGCACCGGTGCACGCAACCGCCACGATAACCCCCCGTAGGGCGGGGTGCCCCCACCCCGCCGCACCGGTGCACGCTGCATTTCTATTATTCGCCTTCGGCGACCTACTTTTCCCAGTAGCTGGAAAAGTAGTTGCTGCAGCTTTTGGTGTGCGGTGGTTACTTGCTGGCAGCTACGGCGGCATAGCCGCCGAGATCGCGGCTAAAAACATGCCACCGGCATGTTTTCTTCACGCCGCGACCCTGTCCATCCCCCGGTAACAAAAAATCCACAAACGGTTACACTTTGGAAACAAAACCCTCCAACCCCTTGACGGTTGGAAAATTTATGCTATACTGGCAACTGTAAGAACGAGAAACACGTTTTTACAAAAAAATTTTTTTTGGAGGAAACAAACATGAAGAAAATTGTTGCTCTGGTTCTGAGCCTGGTTCTGGCTCTGAGCCTGTGCGCAACCGCCTTCGCTGCCAATGAGACTGTTTATTGGCTGAACAAGAAGGGTGGTCAGGTTGACAAGAACCAGGCTTGGACTGGCGGTACTCTGGACACCGTTAAGGCTCATACCAATGCCAAGGGCGGCGGTAACATCATGTACTACACTTGGACCGAGAAGGTTGCTGGTTGGGACTACACCAGTGATGCTAAGAGCGAATTCATCGCTTGTGATGAGTGGGATAGCTGGACTGAGGCTAAGCAGACCGAGTATAATACGGCACCCGGCGCCACTTGGAGCGCTGTTTACACCGCAGACTTTGTCACTTATCTGATTCCTTGCGATCAGGATGAGGCTACCGCTGCTATCCACGGTGACTTCTCTTACCAGACCTATGTGTTCCTTGCTGATTCCGCTAAGGCTGCTGAGTATGACTGCACTGCTACCGCTCAGGCTGCTACCAAGGATCTGCCCAACTGCACCAGAGATCAGTTCAAGTATGACGGTTATGTTTGCGACTGCGGTTACTTCTATATCGCTGACGAGAACGGCGGTACCGCTCTGAACGTCGATGGCAAGATCATCCACGCCACCTGCAAGGACAACGATACCGACTATGTGATCCACGCTTCCCACATCTTCGCCAAGGGCGTGAAGAACACCAAGACCGGTTACGATGTCGCTACCTGCCTGATCTGCAAGGGCGAGTTCGCTTGCACCAACAGCGACGCTGTTGCTACCAAGAACGGCTACAAGATCAGCACTGGTTTCGAGTATAGTGTTGCTGCCGCTGGTAAGGTCTACGATGCCAATGCCTATGCCAATGGCTATGACTTCAAGTGGGGCCAGACCTATGCTGGTAACTACGCTTTCTGCTGGGAGCTGAAGCCCGGCACCACCGAGGAAATCGGCACCAAGCCCGCTACCGACACCAAGACTGGTGTTGACTCCGCTAAGACCTTCGACGCTGGTATCGCCATGTACGTTGGCATGAGCCTGCTGTCCGTCGCCGGTTCCGCTGTTGTGATCGGCAAGAAGAAGGAGTTCTAATTAGAACTTAGTTCTAACGAAAAAAGAGACGCCGCAAGGCGTCTCTTTTTTTGCCCCATCCGGTAGTCCGTACGGCTCGCTGCACGCAAAAGGTACAATAAAAATCCGTAGGGCGGGGTGCCCCCACCCCGCCGCCCCAGTGCACGCAGAGGGTACGTCAACCCTCCGTAGGGCGGGGTGCCCCCACCCCGCCGCACCGGTGCACGCTGCATTTCCCAATTCGCCTTCGGCGACCTACTTTTGCCAACAGCGGCAAAAGTAGTTGCTGCAGCTTTTGGTGTGCGGTGGTTACTTGCTGGCAGCTACGGCGGCATAGCCGCCGAGATCGCGGTTAAAAACATGCCACCGGCATGTTTTCTTTACGCCGCGACCCTCTTTGGATTCTCCCCCCACGGGGTGTTCTCTGGGGGATTCCAAAGGGGGCCGCAGCCCCCATTGGTCGTTCGGAGAGGGGGACGGGGGGAGAGGGAGTACGAAATCCCTCTCCCCCAGCGGCGTTTTTGCTTACTTTTGCCGCCGCAGGCAAAAGTAAGTCGCGCCCGCAGGCGCGAAACACCCCTTGACATATTCCCAAATTCCGCTATAATAAAAGCAAGGGTATTACCGCGAAGCGGTTTAGCCCGTCAGGTGAATGATTTTATCGGGATAATCCCAAGAAAACCGTCACTTTGCCGAGTGGCGGTTTTCCCTTTTAATCCGAATGCTGAACACAAGTCCAAACAGATGGAATGTAATGGAAATAGGCATCTAATCACCTCCCTTCGGAGGGATCAGGCCAAACCGCCCCGCTTTTTATGTAATACCCTTGGCAGGGAACCCCTGCGAAACAATTGTATCAGATGCGCGAAAATTTGTCAATGCTGAAACGAACCCCGCCCCCAGCCTATCGGCTGGGGGCGGGATTTACGCATCACTCAAATATACCGCTGCGTCGTCACATCAAAGACGCCTCGCGTGGTCACGCGGAGGGTGGGGATCACAGGCAGCGCCATAAAGCTCAGGGTCATGAAGGGATCGATATTCCGGTTGACGCCGGCGGCAAATGCCTTCTCCTTGGCGTCCTCCAGCTTGCGGTTCACCTCCACCAGCGGCTCGTCGCTCATGATACCGGCCACGGCCAGGGGCACCTGGGCGGTGACCTGACCATCGCTGGCCACCACGATGCCGCCGTTCAGCGCCACCACCTGATTGGCGGCAAAGGCCATGTCCTCCTCGCTGGCGCCCACCACGATGATGTTGTGGCTGTCGTGGCTGATGGAGGTGGCCACCGCGCCGTGCTTCAGGCCGTAGCCCTTGATGAAGCCCAGACCGATGTGGTGGGTGTTCTTGTGCCGCTCGATCACGGCGATCTTCAGAATGTCATAGTCCATGTCGATGCGGTCGGTGTAGCCGCAGTCGGTGGTGGTGATCTCGCCGTCCACCATGCCCAGCACGGCGTGGGGGCGGTTGTCGGTGAAATCCGCAGCGCTCAGCGCCGACACATGGAAGGTATGATGTGCCCGCTCCACCAGATAGGGATCCACCTCCGGCACGGGGAAGTCCGTCACCTGCCCGTTTTCGCACATCAGCACGCCCCGCTTATAGACCTTTTCGATGTTGAAATGCTCAAAATCATCGATGATCACGAAGTCACCCAGATAGCCCGGGGCGATGGCGCCGCGGTTGTTCAGCAGGAAGTAGCGGGCGGCGTTGTGGCAGGCGGCCTTGATGGCGGTGATGGGCTCCACGCCCAAGGAGATGGCCTTTTTCACGATGTAGTCGATGTGGCCCTTCTCCAGCAGGTCGTTGGGGTGCTTGTCGTCGGTGCAGAACATGCAGCGCTCCACATATTTGTCGCACAGCAGGGGCGTCAGTGCCTCCAGATTGCGGGCGGCGGTGCCCTCGCGGATCATGATGAACTGGCCCCGCTGCAGCTTGGCGATGGCGTCGTTCAGGTCGTGGCATTCGTGGTCGGAGTACACACCGGCGGCCACGTAGGCGTTCAGGTCGTTGCCCACCAGATCGGGGGCGTGGCCGTCGATCTTCTTGTGGTGGGCCTGGCTGGCCACGATCTTGGACACCACGTCCGCGTCGCAGTGGATGACGCCGTAGGAGTTCATCATCTCGGCAAGGCCCTGCACCCGGGGATGGTCGTAGAAGGAGTCGATGGCGCGGTAGTCCAGGTTGGCGCCGGATTCGTCCATGGGCGTGGCAGGCACGCAGGAGGGCAGCATGAACCGCACGTCCACCGGCAGATCCTCCGTGGCCTGCAGCATGTACTCGATGCCGTCGGTGCCCATGACGTTGGCAATCTCGTGGGGGTCGGTGATGACGGTGGTGGTGCCGTGGGGCAGCACGGCCCGGGCGAATTCGCTGGGGCTCACCAGCGAGCTTTCCAGATGGATGTGAGCGTCCACAAACCCCGGCAGCACGATCTTGCCGCTGACGTCCACCTCCACGTTGCCGTGGTACTCGCCCATGCCCACGATCAGGCCCTCGGCCACGGCGATGTCCGCCTGGCACAGCTCGTTGGAGAACACGTTGACATACGTGGCGTTCTTCAGCACCAGATCCGCCGGACACCGGCCCGACGCCACCTCGATAACATGCAGCTTTTTGTTCAGCTTGCGGTTGATCTTTCCGGCATAGCTCTCTTTGACAGCCATATGTAAAACCTCCGTGCGATAAATTTTATTGATTTCTCATATTAGCACAATTTATCAAAAATGTCTATTTCAAATTCGTGGCAGTAATTGGGAAAGGATAAGGAGAGGTAATAACACAGCGCCGCCCCGATACCTCGGAGCGGCGCTGGATACATATGAAAACTTACTGTTTCACCGTGCCGTCGGCGTTGAACACAGGCAGCTTTTCCAGGAACATGATGTCCTTGCGGTCTGCCGCGCCGCCCTCGGCCAGCACGGCGATCTTGGCCACCACTTCGCCGCCGGCCTTGTGTACCAGCGCCTCCATGGCCTTCAGGCTGCCGCCGGTGGAGATCACGTCGTCCATGATGACGATCTTCTTGCCCTTGATGAGAGCGGCATCGTCGCTGCCCAGATACAGCATCTGCTGGGCCAGGGTGGTGATGGACTGATCCGCCACGGAAATGGGGTTGGGCATGTAGACCTTGGGGCCCTTGCGGGCGATGAAATACTTCTTGGCGTGGGACTGACGGGCCATCTCGTGGATAAGGGGGATGGACTTGGCCTCGGCGGTAAAGAGGTAGTCGTATTCAATGCCCTCCAGCCGCTTGAGCATGGCGGCGGCGGCGGCCTCGGTGATCTCTGCGTCGCCGAAGCAGATGAACGCGCCGATATAAAGGTCATCCGTTACCTTGCAGATGGGAAGCTCGCGCTGCAGTCCGGCAATAGTCATGGTATAGGTCATTATCATAATCTCCTTTTCCCTGAATCGGTCGGGTAGGCATCCAGCCAACTTATCATTATAAGGTATTGGCGAAAAATGTCAAGATGCCATAAGCAAAAACCACCCCCAAATTGTCAAAAGCTGCAAACGGGTGTTGCACTTTAAATGGCAAAACGACATTTTGCACAAATTTTCCTCTTGAATTTTTACTATCGCTTATCGGAGAATTCGCCCGTTTCCTCTTGAGAAATCCGGAAATCCGTGGTATCATCAAAAGCGATGGAATAGGGTCCGTCAAACGTTCCCCAAAAACTGAGGAATAAATTTTGAGGAGGCAAAAGATTATGAATGCTTATCTGGCAAGCGTGCTGGAAAACGTCAAGACCAAGC
Source organism: uncultured Oscillospiraceae bacterium (assembly GCA_934573935.1). GTDB lineage: Bacteria > Bacillota > Clostridia > Oscillospirales > Oscillospiraceae > Vescimonas. Next base: position 77,372 of record CAKTMO010000003.1, read on the forward strand.
ACGGCAATGAGCCCGAGTTCGTCCAGACCGTTGAGGAAGTTCTGTCCTCTCTGGAGCCTGTGATCGAGAAGCACCCCGAGTATGAGAAGGTCGATCTGCTGGGCCGTATGGTCGAGCCTGAGCGTATGTTCACCTTCCGTGTTGTGTGGTGCGATGATAATGGCAATTGGCACACCAACCGCGGCTGGCGCTGCCAGTTCAACGGCGCGATCGGCCCCTATAAGGGCGGCCTGCGTTTCCAGAAGAACGTGTATGAAGGCATCATCAAGTTCCTGGGCTTCGAGCAGACCTTTAAGAACAGCCTGACCGGCCTGCCCATCGGCGGCGCCAAGGGCGGTTCCGACTTCGATCCCGCCGGCAAGTCCGACGCCGAGGTCATGCGTTTCTGCCAGAGCTTCATGACCGCTCTGTATCGTTACATCGGGCCCGACATCGACGTTCCCGCCGGTGACATGGGCGTGGGCGGCCGCGAGATCGGCTACCTGTATGGCCAGTACCGCCGCCTGAAGGGCGTGTGGGAGAACGGCGTTCTCACCGGTAAGGGTCTGAGCTACGGCGGCTCCCTGATCCGTCCCGAGGCCACCGGCTACGGCGCTATGTACTACCTGCAGGAAGTGCTGAAGCACGAGAACGACACCATCGAGGGCAAGCGTATCGCCATCTCCGGCTACGGCAACGTGGGCTGGGGCATCATGAAGAAGGCCGCTCAGCTGGGCGCCAAGGTCACCTACTTCGCCGGTCCCGACGGTTACGTTCACGATCCCGACGGTGTCATCACCGACGAGAAGCTGAACTTCATCCTGGAGATGCGCGCCAAGGATCCTATGCACTGCAAGCCCTATGCCGACAAGTTCGGCTGCGAGTTCGTGCCCGGCGAGAAGTGCTGGGGCGTCAAGGATGTTGACGTGTACATGCCCGCCGCTATGCAGAACGACGTCAAGATGGAGTCCGCTGAGAAGATCGCTGCTTCCGGCGTGAAGTACTACATCGAGGTCGCCAATATGCCCACCACCAACGAGGCTCTGAACTTCCTGCGTCAGCAGAAGCACATCATCGTGGCTCCCTCCAAGGCTGTTAACGCCGGTGGCGTTGGCGTTTCCGCTCTGGAAATGTCCCAGAACTCCGAGCGTCTGGTCTGGACCGCCGATGAGGTCGATCATCAGCTGCACAAGATGATGGAGAACATCCACAAGGTGTCCGCCGAGGCCGCTGCCGAGTACGGTCTGGGTTACGATCTGGTGGCTGGCGCCAACATCGCCGGCTTCAAGAAGGTCGCCGAGGCTATGATGGAGCAGGGCTGCTTCTAAGCCGAAGGTTCTTCCCGACATATCAAAAAAAGGCCCAGGGCGAAAGCCCTGGGCCTTTTTTCATAAAAACCCTTACCAATCACAGTTATCGGCCCGTGAAATGCCGCCCAGCATGCCGCAGGCCAGAGGGATGTCGTTGATGAGGATGCTGATCTCCATCTTGTTCTCTCCCGTGATCTCCGCCAGCTTGTCGGTCAGCGCCGTCATGATGGCATTCTTGGCGGCCTGGGTGCGGTCCGGAATGGTGGTCCAGTCGATCCGCACGATGGGCGCGGTCTTGCGGACGTTTTCCGGTTCCATCTCGTGGATGTAGACGTACACATTCTTCAGCGGGGTGCTGGTGTTGGCGTGGATAGTGGCCGCGGCAAAATCCATCAGATCCTGCTTCCACTCTCGGGTATGCTTTCCGGTAACAGTAACGTGAACATGGGGCATGGTGTCTTCCTCCTGCTGGTTATATTGCCTGGCATTTACGCCTGGATCGCCTCATATACCCCCTTCACCTTCTCCGCCAGCTCCGCAAAGGCGGTGCAGGTCAATGACTGGGCCGCGTCGCTGAGGGCGGCGGCGGGGCGGTCGTGTACTTCGATCAGCAGACCGTCGGCGCCGGCGGCGGTGGCGGCCAGGGCCAGGGCAGGCACCAGCGCCGCCTCGCCCGCCGCGTGGCTGGGATCCACCAGCACCGGCAGGTGGGTCATCCGCTTCAGCGCCGGAATGGCGCTGATGTCCAGCGCGGCGCGGCTGGTGTGGGAGAAGGAGCGGACGCCCCGCTCGCACAGCACCACATTGGGATTGCCTCCCGCCAGCAGATATTCCGCCGCCTGCAGCAGCTCCTCCACCGTGGCGCCCGGGGCGCGCTTGAGCAACACCGGCTTGGGCTGGTCGCCCAGCGCCCGCAGGAGCTCGAAATTCTGCATGTTCCGCGCCCCCACCTGCAGCATGTCGATATGCTCGAACTGGGGCAGCTGGGCGGCGTCCGTGATCTCGGACACGGTGGGCAGGCCGAATTCGCGGCCGGTCTGGGCCAGCAGCTCCAGCGCAGGCCCGCCGTAGCCGGAAAAGGCGTAGGGCGAGGTGCGGGGCTTGTAAGCGCCGCCCCGCAGCATGACGCCGCCCGCGGCCTTCACCGCCCGCGCCACCCCCTGCATCTGCAGGGCGGATTCCACGGCGCAGGGGCCCGCGATCAGGCAGAACCCCTCTCCGATCCGCACGCCGCCCACGGTGACGACGGTGTTTTCCGGATGGTTTTCCCGTGCACACAGCCGCCAGGGAGGCGTCAGCCGCTCCACCCGCGCCACATAGGGCAGCGCCAGCAGGCGCTGCTGATCCAGCGTCCAGGTGGGCCCCACCAGCGTCAGCATCGCGTGGCCGTCGGCGTCGGCGCGGGCCGCGCCGATGCCCTGGCGGCTCAGCTGGATGACCAGAGAGCGAATAGCGGCGTCGGGTGTATCTTTTTTGGTGATGATCAGCATAGCGGGCCTCCGGAGGGATGATTTTTGCCTTATTGTAGCACGAAGCGGGCGTTTTGGCAAGGCCGCGGTACACAAAACAAAGGCTCCCCAACAGGGGAGCCTTGTGGCTGGCTCAGGGGACCGGCAGGGAGGCCGCCGGCCTGCGCCGCGTTTATTTCACGCTGTCCCGAATGAACTCCGCGAACCGCTGTGCCGCCGCGGTCTGGGGCACACCCCGCAGCACGCACATGTCCACGCTGCGGGGCGGGATGTCAAAGGTGGTCTCCAGCTTCCGCAGCCGTCCGTTCTCCAGATCGCGGCGGACGAATTCCTCCGTCACACCGGCCACGCCGAAGCCGATGGCCGCCAGATCCACCAGCAGGCTGCGGGCACCCAGCTCGATCTCCGGATTCAGCCGCAGGCCGTTCTGCAGGAAATACTTCTCTAAATACAAACGGGAGCTGGCCTTCCGTTCCAGCAGGATCAGCGGGAAATCCGCGATCTCCGCCAGCGTGTAGGCGTGGTCAAAGGCGCAGGGATAATCGGGGCTCGCCACAAAAATGGCGTGGGTGGCGAAGCAGGGGACCGTCTCAAAGCTCCCCTCGGTGGGGGTGCTGGCAAAGGCGATGTCCACCTTGCCGGACTGTAGCAGGCCCAGCACCTTGTGGCTGCGGCCGGAGACGATCTGAATGTGAATGGCGGGATACTGCTTGCGGAAGCTGTCCAGATACGGCAGCAAAAACTGACTGGTGACCGTGTCCGATGCGCCGATGGTCAACTGGCCCATCTGCAGCTCGCGGGTCTGGCTCAGCTTGGCCTCGCCGGTCTCCAGCAAGCCGATGGCGCTGCGGACGTATTCATACAGCAGCTTGCCGTCGGCGGTCAGGGTGACGCCGCGGCTGTTGCGGGCAAACAGACGGGTCTGCAGATCGCTTTCCAGCTGCTTGATGGACTGGCTGACGGCGGACTGGCTGATATACAGCGCCTGCGCCGCGGCGGTGATGTTGCCCGCCTCCGCCACTTCCTTAAATACCTTGTAAAGTTCCAATTTAACTGCCATGACGCACATCCTTCCATAAGTCGAAACGATATATCAATAATACATCATTGGAAATAATTATATCAGATATGCCGCCAAATGCAAGCCCCAATTTGACGTTTTTCCCGCGGTGTGGTACAATACATCAGATATCATGACATTCCTTTGAGGTGAAGCTATGCAACAGATCAAACGCGCCTGGAACAACCAGGATCTTGCCAATAAAGTGATCCTTGTCACCGGCGTCATCATGGCCATCGTGTGCCTGGTGATGGGGCAGGGGCTGTACGGCGTGGTGTTCGTGGGCCTGATGTTCGCCTTCCTGGCGGCCCACAGCACCCAGCGTGCCAAACGCCTGCGCCGCCTGTACGGCGGCATGTACTTCCATATGCCCGACGGCGAGGTGGTGCCCATCAGCTTCGAGCAGGTGGCCGCCGAATACGTGAAGGGTCAGCTGGGCAAATACGCCGACCGGCGTGTGTCCCTGTGGTTCCCCTATTGGCGCATCAACGAGGACGGCCTGCTGGACACCGCCTTCGGCCTGGAGATCGACCTGACGGGCTATGACGACCCCGACGGTCTGCTGCCCCGACTGAAAAAGGGCGATTTCATCTGCGTCACCGGCCGCGTGCAGGCCTGCAGCCGCAGCTATTTCCGCATCGACAGGGTGGAGGAGATCCGCCGTCAGGAGACGCGGCCATGAAGCAGCACGGCGATCTGCGCTCGTTCCTTCACGGCGTCATCAACCTGATCTGGCCGGTGTTCGCCTACGATCTGGCGGAGCTGGCGTCGCTGATCATCGGCGGCTACAGCTGGGCCACCATGGTGCCCTCTACCATCATGCTGATCCTGCCCGTCGTGTCGGACGTGGCAGGCATCGTGGTGGCAGGCGTCCGCTATTACCGGCGGCAGAGCGTGCTGGCGCTGATGGGCTTGATCTTCTCCATCGCGGCGCTGGCGCTGTACTATATCCTGCGGATCATGATGCAGTTTTCCCTGGGCTGGCTGGAACCGGCCATATAGTGCTGTCCCAGCCTGACAAAACCTAATTTCAGGAGCTTTACCATATGAAACAAGAACGCATCACCGTGGGCGCCATCGTCAACGCCCATGGCATTCGGGGCGAGGTCAAGCTGAACCCCGTGGGCTTCGACCCCGCCTTTCTGGCGGAGTTCGACCGCTTCAGTATCGGCGGAAAGGAGATGGCGGTGCGCTCCTCCCGCGTCCACAAATCCGTGCTGCTGCTGACGCTGCCCGGGGTGGAGGACATGGACGCCGCCCTGGCCCTGAAGGGCAAGACCGTGGAGATCTACGCCGAAGACGTGGAGCTGCCGGAGGGCGAATACTTCGACGTGGAGCTGGAGGGCTGCACCGTGCTGGACGACGCCACCGGCGAGGAGCTGGGCAAACTGACCCGCGTGCTGCACTACCCCGCCCATAAGGTGTACGAGGTGAAGGGTGCGCGGGAGTACCTGATCCCCGCCGTGCCAGGGGTGTTCATCGCCTCGGTGGATATCGACGGCGGCGTGGTCCGCGTCCACAATATGAAAGGACTGGCCACCGATGAGAATTGACATCATGACCCTCTTTCCCGACGCCGTCCGCGCCATGATGGACCAGTCCATTATCGGCCGCGCCCAGGAGCGGGGCTATATCACCATCGCCACCCACCAGATCCGCGACTATACCACCAACAAGCAGATGCAGGTGGACGACTACCCCTACGGCGGCGGCCGCGGCGCGGTGATGCAGGCCGACCCCCTGTGCCGCTGCTGGCAGCATATCTGCGACCAGGTGGGAGAGCGGGTGCATACCATCTACATGTCCCCCTGCGGCCGCACCTTCGACCAGCAGGTGGCGCGGGAGCTCAAGGCGCAGTACGACCACCTGATCCTGGTCTGCGGCCACTACGAGGGCGTGGACGAGCGGTTTCTGGAGGAGTGCGTGGACGAGGAGCTGTCCCTGGGCGATTTTGTCCTGACCGGCGGCGAGATCCCCGCCATGGCGGTGGCCGACTGCCTGTGCCGCATGGTCCCCGGCGTGCTGCCGGAGGAGAGCTGCTATACCGAGGAGAGCCACTGGGACGGCCTGCTGGAATACCCCCAGTATTCCCGTCCCGAGGAGTGGCATGGCCGCAAGGTGCCCGCCGTGCTCCTCAGCGGCCACCACGGCAACGTGGCGGACTGGCGCAAAAAGGAGAGCTATAAGCGCACCATGCTGCGCCGCCCCGACCTGTTCGCCCGCTTCGACGAAAAGACCCTGACCACCAAGCACGACCGCAAGGTGCTGGCCGAGGCAAAGGCTGAATTCGCCGCCATGCAGGCGGAGAACGCGGCGGAAAAAACGGAGGAATGACCGGCAGAAAACGGTTTTCTTCGTCAAATTCCACAAGAAAAACGGGGCAGCCTTTGTGGAAAACGCAGAACGTCCGCGAAATGACCGAAAAAGCGTGACTTTCCCGCAGACAGTGCTATAATCAGATATGTATCACAACAGCCCATGGGCTGTTGCCGTTTCAATTTCTTTTTTTATTGAAACGAGGCGGATATCAAAATTTTACGTAAGGGAGAATGAATCATGAAGAAACTCATCAGTGTTCTGCTGGCGCTGGTCATGGCGATAAGCGTTACCACGTTTGCGTGGGCGGATGGCGAGACCCCCGAAAGAACAAAGGGCTACAAGGAAATAGGGGCTTCGGAGTATTCGGAGCTGCCCGCCGCTCCGACGGAAGAGAATGGTGTGATCAGCGTAAACGCGGCCAATGCCCAGTACACATTGGATGGCGCATACGGTGATATTACCGGAAAGACCATCCGCTTTACCGAGAGCATCACCGAGACGCTGTTCCTCGGCAGACCCACGAAGTATGTGGGCAGCAACACGGAGTATTACAGTGATGGTGCTTTCACAGCAGAAATCGACTATGCGGGCGCAATGGCTGTCACAACAAATGGTCATTATATCCGTACTGTATCTAATGTGACGTTCACGGCGGCGGCAGGTGTTTCCGTTGCTGGGTTTGTGGCGTACAGCGGTCAGGTGACAAGCGCTGCCGAAAAACCGTATGATTATGTCCGTGATATGGGAAGCAATATTGTGACCACCAATAACGGCTACTATGCGATCGCCAATCTCGCCAATATTACATTCGATGGACTGACCATCACCAAAAATGTTGATATTAGCGGCTACGAGACCAGCTGTGCTTATACTGTAAACGGTATTCGCTTTGTCAATTGTGTTTTTCCTGGCAATGCAGGGAAGACGGAGTATGCCATCAGAATTGCTGGCGGAGATGCTACGCTGAGTCTGACGGATCTGAAGGTGGAAGGCTGCACGTTTGAAGGCTGCAGGGAAGGCGTGCTGGCATACCACATCAACGGCGCTGTGATCAAAAATAATACGTTTAAGAACATGGCCAGTAAGGCAATCGAGTTGGGCAGCAGCAGTGTGCTTTCCGGCGAGATCGTGATCAAAGAAAATTATATCAAAGATACCGGAGACCGTGCGATCAAGCTGGGCAAATTTAGCGAAGGAGCCAGTCTGACCGTTGAAAACAACGTGATGATCAATGCAAAGGATGAAAATGGCGAGGTATTCAAGGCCGAAGGAAAGCCCTCAACGATCTCTCTGGAGCACAACTATTGGGGCGTGGCGGATGTCAGCACTGCGGTGAATCCCGCAAATGGCATCACTGCACCCACTACCACCGGTATTATCGGCGGCACGTTTACCGAGGAAATTACCTCCGACATGCTGGCTGGCGGTGTGAAAGTGGTCGATAACGGCGACGGCACCTATACCGTTGTGACGGAGCAGCCCGCCCACACTCCCGAGCCTCCCGCCCCCGTGGAACCGGAGCAGCCCGCCCACACCAACCGCCGCTATCCCGCCACGACCACCACTACCGAGACCCCCGCAAAGGGCAATGACATCACCTCCGCCAAGACCTTTGACGGCGGCGTGGCCCTGTACGTGGGCATGGCCCTGACCTCCACCCTGGGCATGGCCTGGATGGGCAAAAAGCGCGCACACTGAACCGATACCCGCGGCGCTCTCCCCGCGCCGCAGTAAAAGCAGCAAAAAAGCACCCCTATGGGGTGCTTTTTTGCTGCCCCCAACGAAAACCGCCGAAATTCTTTCAAAAATCCCCCAAAAACGCCTTGACCTTGAAAGAAAAGTGTGGTATAGTGGGCATTACCTGTGAATGGGTGTTTTCTTTTTGCGCGCTTTTTCGCTTTGGGCGCGGAAAAGAAGCAGCCACAACAACAGGGAGGCAAACGGGTATCCCGCAGGGATCCCTAATCTAATAAGGAGGTGCCGTTACATGCGCGTGAAAATCACTCTCAGATGCAACGAGTGCAAGCAGAGAAACTACAACACGATGAAGAACAAGAAGAATACCCCTGACAAGCTTGAGCTGAACAAGTATTGCCCCTTCTGCAGAAAGCACACCGTCCACACCGAGACGAAGTAATCGGAAGGAGAAATTACGATGGCTGAAGAAAAGAAAGTCAAGGATCGCGGCCGCTGGTTCCGCGAAATGAAAAGCGAGCTGAAGAAGGTCGTGTGGCCCTCCGGCAAGGAGACGGCGAAGAACACCGGTACGGTGCTGCTGTGCTCGGTGATCGTCGGCGCGTTCATCTGGATCTTCGACGCGGTTGCCGTTCTGGCAGTCAACACATTGATCGGTTTGTTCGCGTAAGGAGCGGGCTATGGCTGACAATGCGAAGTGGTATGTGATCCATACCTATTCCGGCTACGAAAACGCGGTCAAGGCCGCCATCGAAAAGTCCGTGACCAACCGCCATTGCGAGGATATGGTCCTGCGCATGGAGATCCCCATGGAGACCGTGACGGAAGTCACCGAATCGGGCACCATGAAGGAAGTGGAACGCAAGGTGTTCCCCGGTTACGTGCTCATCAAAATGGTGCTGACCGATGAGACGTGGCACATTATCCGCAACATCCGCGGCGTCACCGGCTTTGTGGGCGAAGCCAACAAGGCCATTCCTCTCACCGAGGAAGAGGTCCGCCAGATGTCGCTGGAAAAGCACGAGATCGTGGTGAAGTACAACGTGGGCGAGACCGTGAAGATCACGGACGGCCCCCTGGCCAGCTTCACCGGTATCGTGGAGGAGATCGAGCCCGAGAAGAACAAGGTTCGCGTGGTGGTCTCCATGTTCGGCAGAGAGACGCCGGTAGAGCTGGAGCTCGACCAGGTGGAGGTCCTGTCCTGACGCACAGCAGGCTCTGTGCAAGTGGGAGAGACGCAAAGACATACGCGTCTCGCCAAGAGCGGTTCTTACACCGGGTAAGCCGCTACCACATTTTATTAAAGGAGGTGCCTTAAAATGGCACAGAAAGTCGTTGGTTATGTGAAGCTGCAGATCCCTGCAGGCAAAGCAACTCCCGCACCCCCCGTTGGCCCCGCTCTGGGTCAGCACGGCATCAACATCGCCGCTTTTACCAAGGAATTTAACGAGCGCACCAAGAACGACATGGGCCTGATCATCCCCGTGGTGATCACCGTCTATGCTGACCGTTCTTTCTCCTTCATCACCAAGACGCCCCCCGCTGCCGTCCTCATCAAGAAGGAATGCAACATCGAGTCCGGCTCCGGCGTGCCCAACAAGGAAAAGGTCGCCACCATCTCCAAGGCTTCCATCCAGAAGATCGCCGAAATGAAGATGCGCGATCTGAACGCTGCTTCCCTGGAAGCCGCTATGAGCATGATCGCCGGTACCGCCCGCTCCATGGGCGTTGTCGTCGGCGAGTAAGGAGGGTGTAACGATGTTTAGAGGTAAGAAATATAAAGAGATCGCCAAGCAGATCGACAAGGCCGCCCTGTATGATCCCAAAGAGGGTCTGGACCTGATCTGCAAGACCGCCAGCGCCAAGTTCGACGAGACCGTCGAGCTGCATGTGAAGCTGGGTGTTGACTCCCGTCACGCTGACCAGCAGGTCCGCGGCGCCATCGTGCTGCCCAACGGCACCGGCAAGACCGCCCGCGTCCTGGTGTTCGCCAAGGGCGACAAGGCCGACGCTGCCCGCGAGGCCGGCGCCGACTACGTTGGCGATATGGATATGGTCGAGAAGATCCAGAAGGAAAACTGGTTCGATTTCGATGTGGTCGTCGCTTCTCCCGACATGATGGGCGTTGTGGGCCGCCTCGGTAAGATCCTGGGCCCCAAGGGTCTGATGCCCTCCCCCAAGGCCGGTACCGTGACCCCCGACGTGGCCAAGGCCGTCAAGGAAGTCAAGGCCGGTAAGGTGGAGTATCGTCTGGACAAGACCAACATCATCCACTGCCCCATCGGCAAGGTCTCTTTCGGCGCGGACAAGCTGTATGAGAACTATTCCGCTCTCATCGGCGCCATCATCAAGGCCAAGCCCGCCGCTGCCAAGGGCCAGTATATCAAGTCCTGCGTGGCCGCGTCCACCATGGGCCCCGGCGTGAAGATGAACGCCGCCAAGCAGCTGTAAATCACAAAAAGCTGCAAAAACCGTTATCTTTTGCTTGACAAGCTGTCAGGCAACGGGTATAATCAAAGATGCGTTCCAAAGACAGCAGGTGGCCTTGCGCCGTAAATCCTGCCGAGGATGGCAATAGTTTCTGATTGCTGACACCATCCTCATGTCTTTCCGGCATGGGGATGGTTTTTTCTCTAACGAACGCACCTCGACCCCTGGCACACACCGGTGTGCCGCAAAATCTCATGGAGGTGAACAAGAAGAATGCCCAACGCAAAAGTACTGTCTGAAAAGCAGGCGATCGTGGCGGCTCTGACCGAGAAGGTGCAGAACGCGGCTGCCGGCGTCCTTGTGGATTACAAGGGCATCACCGTGGCAGAGGATACCGCGCTGCGTGCCAAGTGCCGTGAAAACGACATCGAGTACACCGTCATCAAGAACACCCTGCTGCGCTTCGCGTTCAACAATTGCGGTCTGAACGAGCTGGATGACCAGCTCAACGGCACCACGTCCCTGGCCATCTGCGCCAGCGATCCCGTGGCTCCCGCCCGCGTTATTGCTGAATTTGCGAAGAAGCTCAATGGCAAGTTCGAGATCAAGGGCGGTTTCATGGAAGGCAAGGCCGTTTCCATGGAGACTGTCAATGCTCTGGCTTCCATCCCCGCGCTGCCTGTCCTGCAGGCTCAGGTGCTTGGCACCATGCTGGCCCCCATCTCCGCTCTGGCTTGCGTCATCAAGCAGATCGCCGAGAAGCAGGGCGCTCCCGCCGAGGCCGCCGCTGAAGAAGCCGCTGCCGAGTAAGCATCCCCACCAAACGAAATCAAACAATAATCTAACAACAGGAGGCTATTACAATGTCTGAGAAAGTTACTGCTATGATCGAAGAGATCAAGGGTCTGACTGTTCTGGAGCTCAGCGAGTTGGTTCATGCTCTGGAGGAAGTTTTCGGTGTTTCCGCCGCCGCTATGGCCGCTCCCGCCGCTGGCGCTGCTGCTCCCGCTGCTGAGGAGAAGACCGAGTTCGACGTGGTCCTGGCCGGTTTCGATGCCGCTCAGAAGATCAAGGTCATCAAGGTCATCCGCGAGGTCATGGGTCTGGGTCTGGCCGAGGCCAAGGCTGCCGTCGAGGGCGCTCCCACCACCATGAAGGAAGGTCTGTCCAAGGAGGACGCCGAGGCTCTGAAGAAGCAGGTCGAGGAAGTCGGCGGCAAGGTCGAGCTGAAGTAAGTTTCTTACAAACAGATAAAAAACAGGAGACGCATCGCGCCTCCTGTTTTTTTGAACCCTGCCGCGGCCACCCGATAGACTTGCCAAGCCGCCCGATTTCTGCTATAGTAGACCTAATACAGATAAGGAGCGACAACGATGGATCTTTGTGACCGCCGTGATATCCAGGCGCTTCTGGAGCGCCACGGCTTCCGCTTTTCCAAGGCCATGGGCCAGAATTTTCTCATCCAGGGCTGGGTGCCTCGGGATATTGCCGACGCCAGCGGCGCGGACGCCGCCACCGGCGTGCTGGAGATCGGCCCCGGCATCGGCCCCCTGACGGCCCAGTTGGCGCAGCGGGCAGGCAAGGTGGTGTCCGTGGAGCTGGATGCCCGCCTGTACCCCGTCCTGCGGGAGACCATGGCAGGCGCGGACAACTTTACGCTGATCGAGGGCGACGCCATGAGGCTGGATTTTGCCCAGATCGCCGCAGAGCACTTTGCCGGACTGCGGCCCATCCTGTGCGCCAACCTGCCCTATAACATTACCACCCCCGTGCTGACCAAATGCGTGGAGAGCCGCTGCTTCGACAGTCTCACCGTCCTGATCCAGAAGGAGGTGGCGGAGCGCATCTGCGCCAGGGCCGGAACGGCGGAATACGGCGCTTTCACGGTGCTGATGCAGTATTACACCGACCCGCAGCTGCTGTTCACCGTGCCGCCGGAGTGCTTCCTGCCTGCCCCCAAGGTCACCTCCGCCGTGATCCACTGCCCCGTGCGGAAGGCCCCGCCAGTGCAGGTGGTCTCCGAGGCCGCCCTGTGGCGGACGGTGAAAGCCGCCTTCGCCCTGCGGCGCAAGACGCTGGTGAACTCCCTGCAAACCGGTTATTCGCTGCCCAAGGAGCAGCTGACGGCCATCGTGGCCGCCTGCGGCCTTGACCCCGCCGTCCGCGGCGAGCGGCTGACCCTGACAGATTTCGCCCGCCTGACCAACGCCCTGCAGGAAGCGGGACAAAACCCCTAATCTTCACACCTTTTTCACACAATATGTGATACAATGTTCCTATGATAGAGAAAAAGGAGGCGTCTCCTTGGAGCTGAACAAGAAAACCATCCGCAATATCCTGCTGCTGGCGGCGGCCATTATCGCCGTGTGGTGGCTGGTGAACCACTTTGACCTGCTGACCACGATTCTCCGGACGATCCTGAGCATCCTGTCACCCATCCTGATCGGCCTGGTGCTGGCCTTCATCCTGAACCTGCTGTTGGTGCCCCTGGAGCGGCTGTGGAACAAGCTGTTTGTGAAAGAGGGCTGCCGCAAGTGGGCAACGTCCCTGCGCCGTCCCCTGTGCCTGCTGCTGAGCTTTTTGATCGTGCTGGGCGTCATCTTCGCCGTGTGCTTCGTGGTGATCCCCCGCCTGGGCAGCACGGTGGTGGACATGGTCAACACCATCTCCGCCTACATCAAGACGCTGGACGTGCGGTATGACGACCTGCGGGCCCAGCTGGAGCAGTACGCCATCACCCTGCCGGAGATCGATCTGGGCAAAAACGACCTGCTGACCAAGCTCACCGACCTGCTGGCCAAGGGCGGCTCGGCGCTGCTGAATACCACCATCAGCATCACCACGTCGGTGCTGTCGGCGGTGGTGAACCTGTTGATGGGCGTGGTGTTCTCCGTGTACGTCCTGGCCCAGAAGGAGACCCTGAGCCGCCAGCTGAAGCGCCTGCTGTACCTGACCTTCCCTGAGAAAAAGGTGACGCCCTTCCTGGCCTTTTTGGGCCGCGTCAGCCGCACCTTCTCCCAGTTTGTCACCGGCCAGACCATCGAGGCCATCATCCTGGGCACGCTGGTGTTCATCGGCATGCTGATCCTGCGCCTGCCCTTCGCGCCGGTCATCGCCGTGGTGGTGGGCGTCACCGCCCTGATCCCCATTCTGGGCTCCTGGATCGGCGCCATCGTGGGCGCGCTGCTGATCCTGCCGTCGTCGCTGATGCAGGCCATCTGGTTCCTGGTGTTCCTCATCGTGCTGCAGCAGGTGGAGGGCAACCTGATCTACCCCCACGTGGTGGGCAAGTCCGTGGGCCTGCCTGGGATCTGGGTGTTCTTCGCCGTCATCGTGGGCAGCGGCCTGGGCGGCATTGCCGGTATGCTGCTGGGCGTGCCTGTCTGCGCCGTGCTCTACGACGAGCTCCGCCGCGGCATGCGCAAGAAGGAGGCCGCGCTGGCAGCAACCAACAGCGGGGAAGACGTCTGACGCCTGCCCACGCATTTACGGTACATCGCCCCATACAAAAAGGAAGCCATCCATCGGATGGCTTCCTTTTTTATAGCGGGATTTACTTGGAACGCAGCTCCGCGCCGAAGCGCTTCACCAGCTTGTTGATGACGCCGTTTGCCACTTCCTCGATCTCGGCGGAGGTCAGGGTCTTCTCCTTGGAGCCGATGGCCAGCCGCACGGTGACGGACTTCTTGCCCTCCGGCACCTGCTTGCCGCGGTATTCGTCCACGAACTGCGCGCCGTGGAACAACTCGCTCTTCACGCCGCGGATGGTCTGTGCCACGTCCTTCCACTGGACCTGGCCGTCCAGCAGCACGGAGATGTCGTACTCCGTCATGGGGTACTCCGGCAGATGGGTGAAGCTGTTGGTGCGGGAGCGGAAAGGCTTCATGCAGTCCTGATCCAGCTCGAAGAGCATCACGTTCAGATTCTTGATGCCGCACTCCATGGACACCTTCTTGCTCAGCAGCGCCAGATCGCCGATGCGCTCCTCGCCCAGATAGACGTTCAGCCACACCACATTGTCGGCCCACACCGGCTTTTCCTCCTGACGGAAGGTGAAGCCCTCCATGTGGGTGTAGCGGGGCATCATTTCCAGCACGCCCTTGGCCTTGCGGAACAATGTGGTCACGTCCTTGCCGCCGCACACGAAAGCGCCTGCCACATGCTTGCGCTGGGAGGGCAGCTTTTCGCGGGGATCGTAGGGGGTGGTGTAGTTCTCGTCGCGGAACACCTGCGCCGTCTCGAAGATGGCGAACTCGTCGTAATACCGCTCGTTCTTCACCACGGCCTTGCACAGATTGGGCAGCAGGGAGGAGCGGACGAGCCGCTCAGCGGGGGAGGGCGGCGTGGACAGGGCCAGGATGCCCTCGGTGCTTTGCAGCACGGCGTTGACGTACAGCTCGTCCATCCAGGGATAGGTGAAGATCTCCTGCATGCCGCAGCGGAAGGCCAGATATTCCTTGATCTTCCGTTCCAGATCCTTGTCCAGCTGGTTGATGGCGCCGTCGAAGGAGGTGGTGATGGGGGCGGCCTCGAAGTTCTCGTAGCCGTACATGCGGGCCACTTCCTCCATGATGTCGGCCTTGATGCTCACATCGCCGGTGGAGCGCCAGGTGGGCACCACCACGTGCATGTTGTCGCCGTCAAAGGACACCTGATAGCCCAGCAGTTCCATCTTCTTCTTCACGTCGTCGGGGGTCAGGGACTTGCCCAGGCGGCGCTCCAGCCAGCTCAGGGTCACGTCGATCTCTGCCTGCTTCAGGGGGACGGGATATGCATCCACAAAGCCAGTGACCTGCATCTCGGGGTAAAGGTCGCCAAAGAGTTGCATCGATAGATCCAGTGCCTGATCGCAGCGCTCGGGGTCGATGGCCTTTTCGTAGCGGGCAGAAGCCTCAGTGCGGTTGTCGTACCGCAGAGCAGTGCGGCGGATGCCGGCGGCTTGGAAGTTGGCAATCTCCAGAATGACCCTGTTGGTAGTGGGCAGGATGGAGTCCTTGGCGCCGCCCATGACGCCTGCCAGACCTACGATACCCGCATCATCGGCGATGGTCAGGTCGTCGGTGCTCAGGGGCAGTTCCTTGCCGTTCAGCAACGTCAGTGTTTCGCCCGGCTTGGCGCGTCGGACGATGATGTGACCGGCAATGTGGTCGGAGTCATAGGCGTGGGAGGGCTGACCGGTGGCCAGCATGACGTAGTTGGTAATATCTACCAGCGCGTTGATGGGACGCATACCCGTTTTCCAGATGCGAGCCTGCATCCAGTAGGGGGCGGGCTTGACAGATACGTTCTCAATCTGGGTGCCAGTCATGCGGGGGCAGCGCTCCGCATCCTCTACGGTGACATGGAAACCGGAAGTGTTCTCCACATTCCGGTCGAAGTGGGGGAACTCCTTCATGGGCAGGTGATACAGCGCCGCCAGCTCGCGGGCAATGCCGTAATGGCCCCACAGGTCGGGGCGGTTGGTCATGGACTTGTTGTCGATCTCCAGAATGATGTCGTTCAGATCCAGCGCGTCGGCCAGCGGCGTACCGGCGGGGGCGTCGAACTCGCTCAGATCGAGAATGTGGGCCTCCTCCTTGGTGGGGAACAGGTCGGCAAGGCCGATCTCCACCGCGCCGCAGATCATGCCGTAGCTCTCCACGCCGCGGAGCTTGCTCTTCTTGATCTCCACCAGCTCGCCCTCGCCGTGCCACTTGCACATGGCGCCGGGCAGGGCCACGGCCACCTTCATGCCTTCGCTCAGGTTGCTGCCGCCGCAGACGATGTCCTTGACCTCGCCGCCGATGTCGGTCTTGCAGACCTTCAGCTTGTCGGCGTTGGGGTGCTGCTCGATGGTCTTGATCTGGCCCACCACCATGTTGTCGAACTGCTTGCCAAGCTCGATGGTGTCCTCCACCTCCACAGTGGACATGGTCAGGTCATAGGCCAGCCGCTTCAGATCCATATCCGCCGGCAGAGCCACGTAATCTTTGATCCAGCTCAGTGATACTTTCATGTGTCTTACCCTCCCTTAGCGGAACTGCTCCAGGAACCGCAGGTCAGCGCTGTGGAACAACCGCACGTCGTCCACGCCGTAGCGCATCATTACCAGACGGTCCAGGCCGATGTTGACATAGAAGCCGGTGTATTCGTCGGGATCGAGACCGGCGGCCTTCAATACGTTGGGGTGGGGGGTGCCGCCGGGCATGACCTCGATCCAGCCTACGTGCTTGCACACGCTGCAGCCCTTGCCGCCGCACACCAGGCAGCCCATGTCGATCTCAAAGCCGGGCTCCACGAAGGGGAAGAAGCCGGCCCGCATACGCACCGGAACATCCCGTCCAAATACCTTGCTGAGAATGCTCTTGATCATCACCTTGCCGGAGGAGAAGGTGAAATCTTTGTCCACGATCAGTGCCTCATACTGGAAAAAGGCGCGCTCGTGGCGGGCGTCGGTGGTCTCGTTGCGGTACACCTTGCCGGGGTACACGAAGCGATAGGGCGCCTTGTGGGTCTGCAGATACCGGACGGAGCCGCCGGTCAGATGGGGCCGCAGGCACAGCTTGTCCCAGCACTCGCCCTTGTCGTGGCCCTCCAGCCAATAGGTGTCCATGCTCTCGCGGGCGGGATGGTTGGGGGGAAAGTTCAGGTTGTCGAAGCCGTACAGCTCGCTGGTGATGTCGTCCTCCTCAAAGATCTCAAAGCCCATGGAGCGGAAGGCGTCATTCAGGTCATAGCACATCTGGGTGATGGGG
This sequence comes from uncultured Oscillospiraceae bacterium, assembly GCA_934573935.1. Lineage (GTDB taxonomy): Bacteria > Bacillota > Clostridia > Oscillospirales > Oscillospiraceae > Vescimonas. Next base: position 94,368 of record CAKTMO010000003.1, read on the forward strand.
TGCAGTCCGCCGCCGGAGGGCAGAATGCCCGGCACGGAGATGTCGAAGTCGGGGTCCACCTCCGACGCCTTCATCTTCAGCTCGTTGCGGCGCTCGTCCAGCAGCTCCGTCAGCTGGGCCTTGACCTGGTTCACCGCCTTGCCCATCTCGGGACGCAAAGACACGTCCAGCTTGGGCAACTCCTTCAGCAGTCCCGTCAGCGAACCCTGCTTGCCCAGCAGCAGCGCCTTGACCTCCTGCAGCTCCGGCTCGGAGCGCACAGCCTCGATCTTGGCCTTGCCCTCCGCCAGAAGCTGTTCCAGTTTCTCTTTCATGTAAGATCCTCCTTTTGTCGGATAATGTAACAATGGTCGGGGAATAAAGGGATAAAAAAACGCCTCTCATCCCCGTTAGACAGGGACGAAAGGCAAAACCTCCGTGGTACCACCCAGCTTCGCGGACGCATCCGCGCACTCGTTTTCCCGTTAACGGAGGCCGACCCGTCCGCGCATTTCCTCGCGGCAGCTCCGGAGCGAACACCACATCACGACTGGGGACGGCTTTCAGCCGGTGACCATCCCTCTCTTGCAGCCGAGTTTCCACGTGGAACTTCTCCTTCATAGCATTTGTAAGATTACTTACTATTTATAACACACCCTTTGCAAAGATGCAAGGGGGAATTTACGCAAAAAAGCCACAAAAAGGGGAGAAGTTTTCACTTCTCCCCCGTTTATTTGTACAATATCACTCCACCGTAACGCTCTTGGCCAGATTCCGCGGCTTGTCGATGTCGCAGCCCCGCTCCAGCGCGATGTAGTAGGCCAGCAGCTGCAGGGGCACAACGCCCAGCTGGGGCAGCAGCATGGCCTCCGTCTCCGGCACGGTCAGCACCGTGTCCACGCGGCTGTGCATCCGCTCCGCGCCGGAGCGGGTGGTCAGGGCCAGCACATGGGCGCCCCGCGCCTGCACCTCCACCACATTGCTCATGGCCTTGTCAAACAGGGGCATATACGTGGCGGCGGCGATCACCGGCGTGCCCTCCTCGATAAGAGAGATGGTGCCGTGCTTCAATTCGCCGGAGGCATAGGCCTCCGAGTGGATGTAGGAGATCTCCTTCAGCTTCAGGCTGCCCTCCAGCGACAGGGCGTAGTCCAGATTCCGCCCGATGAAAAACACCTGGTCGTGATCGGCCAGGGCCTGGGCCGCCTCCCGAATGGCGGGCGCGCCCGCCAGGATCTCCTCTATCTGCTGCGGCAGCGATAGGATCCCCTGCACCATGGCGGTGTAGGTCTCCAGATCAATGGTGCCCATAATGTCGCCGAAATACAGCCCCAGCAGATTCAATACCGCCATCTGGGTGCTGTAGGCCTTGGTGGTGGCCACGGCGATCTCGGGGCCTGCCCAGGTGTACAGCACGTCGTCCGCCTCCCGCGCGATGGAGGAACCCACCACGTTGACGATGGACAGAATACGGGCGCCCCGCTTCTTGGCCTCCCGCAGCGCGGCCATGCTGTCCAGCGTCTCGCCGGACTGGCTGATGACGATGACCAGATCGCCCTCGCCCACAATGGGATCGCTGTAGCGGAACTCCGACGCCAGACATACCTCCACGCTGCGGCGCAGCATCCGTTCCAGATTGTACTTGCCCACCATGCCCACATGATAGCTGGAGCCGCAGGCCACGATGCAGATGCGGCCGATGTCGCGAATCTCCCGCTCCGTCATGGTCAGGTCGCTGAGCACCACCCGCCCCTCCTGGATGCGGCCGGTGATGGCCCGCGCGATGGCGGTGGGCTGCTCGAAGATCTCTTTCAGCATGAAGTGGTCATAGCCGCCCTTTTCCGCCGCGTCCACATCCCAGTCGATGTGGTGCCGCTCCTTCTCCACAGGGCGGCGGCGCTCGTCATAGATGCGGATGCCTGTGGCGGATACCACCGCCAGCTCACCGTCGTCCATATACACCACGCTGCGGGTGTGCCGCAGCAGCGCCGTCACGTCCGAGGCGATGAAGTTCTCCCCCTCGCCGTAGCCCAGCAGCAGCGGCGCGTCCTTGCGGGCGGCGATGATGCGGTCCGGCGCGTCGGCGCACAGGATCCCCAGCGCATAGGTGCCCTCCACCGCCGACAGCATGCTGGTGACGGCCTCAAACACGTCGCGGCTGTCCTGATAGTACCAGTCCAGCAGCTGGGCCACCACCTCCGTGTCGGTCTCCGAGCGGAAGGTATAGCCCTTCTCCAGCAGCTTCTTTTTCAATTCCGCGTAGTTTTCAATAATGCCGTTGTGTACCACGGCAAACCGCCCGCTTCCGCTGAGTTGCGGATGGGCGTTCACGTCGTTGGGCTCGCCGTGGGTGGCCCAGCGGGTGTGGCCGATGCCGGTGGTGCCGGGCAGGGCGCGGCCCTCCTCCGTCAGTCCGGCCAGCACCTGCAGGCGGCCCTTGGCCTTCTGCACCTGCAGCCCGCCCTCGCCGCATATGGCGATACCGGCGGAGTCATAGCCCCGGTATTCCAGCCGGCGCAGTCCCTCCAGCAGCAGCGGCGCTGCCTGCTGTGTGCCCACATAGCCTACGATTCCACACATAGTGTCGTACCTCCTGATATAGTTGTGATATCAAAAGGACAAACGCGCAGTCATCTGTCATTTTCTTCTTCGGCGGCAGCGGCTTTGTTTTGCGGTCGCCCGCATATTTGTCCGCTGCCTGACGCACCCGAAGGCGGTACGGGAGAGCACCCGCCGAATGTTCGATCCTCTCTCCACCTCGTTATCCTGCCGGATGGCAGGCACATGGCGCTTGTGTCGGAACCCTGTGTCCGAAGCTCCTCCTTTCTCTCTGCGCTGGGAGCATCGCTCCCTCTATTCTATATAAAATCGGCCCCGTTTGTGACCGGTTTTACCGCGTGAAGCAATAATTTTTCAAAAACCGTCCATACTCGTTATTAAAAAGGAGTTGATCACCATGATCACCGCGTTTCTTCGCACGGTGCTGCTGTACGCCCTGCTGATCGTGGGCCTGCGCCTGACCGGCAAGCGCCAGATCGGGCAGCTGGAGCCCATTGAATTCGTCCTCATGATGCTGCTGAGCGACCTGGCCTCGGTGCCCATGCAGGATTTCGGCCTGCCGCTGCTGCAGGGCGTTATCCCCATCGCCACGCTGCTGGCCATCAGCACCCTTCTCAGCGGCATCAGCATGTGCAGCGTCCGCTTCCGCTCGCTGGTGTGCGGCGAGCCCACCCTCATCATCCGCGACGGCATTTTGCAGCAGTCCGCCATGAAGCGCAGCCGCCTGACACTGGACGAGGTACTGGAGGAGCTGCGCGTGCAGGGCGTCTCCGCCCTGGACGACGTGAAATACGCCGTGCTGGAGACCAGCGGCCAGCTCAGCGTCCTGCTGCGCGCCGATGTGCAGCCCGCCACCCCCAGACAGATGGGCCTCAAGGTGGCCGACGACGTGTTCATACCGGTGATCCTCATCGACAATGGCCGCCTGATGGGAAAGAACCTGCAAAAGCTGGGCCTGGATGAAAAGTGGCTGCAAAAGCAGCTGAAGACCCACAAAGTCCACCGTGTGCAGGAGGTGTTCCTCATGACGGCGGATCGGGGCGGCAGCGTGGTGCTGGTGAAAAAGGAGGCGGTCAAATGAAGGCCTTTCGTGTGTCCATCGTGGTGCTGGCGGCGCTGATGGCCGTCAGCCTGGTCAACAGCGCCTATCTCACCGCCCGATGCGGCGGCTGGACGGAGCAGCTCCGCGCCGTCACCGCCGCCGCCGAAAGCGGCGACTGGGCCGGGGCAGAAGGGGAGATGTCCGCCCTCCGCGCCGACTGGCAGCAAAAGCAGAGCTACCTCCACATCACCCTCATGCACGAGGAGATCAACGAAGCCGACACCCTGCTGCACCAGTGCGCCCTGTACGTGGCGCAGCAGGACAGGGAAGCCCTCTCCGACGCGGCGGTGCAGCTGTCGCTGCAATTCGACCGCCTGGCGGAACTGGAGCAGCTGAGTATCCGGAACGTTTTGTAGGCGGGCAGGGTAGAACCCCGCCCCTACGCGCAAACCATTGGTGCTGTTTTGTAGGGGCCGGCGTCCTCGACGGCCCGAGTGGCTTACGATGGCATTACCGATAAACCGGCGGGGCGTCGAGGACGCCGCCCCCTACGACATGGTAAGGGTCTTACTTCTCGTTCAGCAGCTTATTCAGCTCCGACATAAACGTATTGATATCCTTGAACTGCCGGTATACGGAGGCGAAGCGCACATAGGCCACCTCGTCGGCGGCTTTCAGCTTTTCCATCACCTTTTCGCCGATGATCTCCGTGCTGGTCTCCCGCTCCAGAGAGTTCTGCAGCTCCTGCTCGATCTCCAGTGCCATGCGCTCCATGTCCGCCGCGGGAACGGGCCGCTTTTCACAGGAGCGCTGGATGCCCCGCAGCACCTTGCTGCGGTCAAAGCTCTGGCGGCTGCCGTCCTTCTTGATGACCACCATGGGCAGGCTCTCCACCGTCTCATAGGTGGTGAAGCGCTTTTCGCATTTCAGGCATTCTCTCCGGCGGCGGATGCTGCTGCCTTCGTCGGCGGGGCGGGAGTCCACCACCTTGCTCTCTTTATATCCGCAATAGGGGCATTTCATGTCTCTCTTCCTCCTGTTGTTGGATTCCCTTTATATGATACCAAGCCTATCATACCACAAACCCACCCCATATGGTAGTCTTTTTTTCACATTTTCCCTCCGTCCCGCTCTTCGGACACCCGCGCCGCGCCGCTGGCATAGGATAACACAGGACGAAGGCAAATCCCGCCACAGGGACGTATAAACCGGCGCTGCGTCGGGGACAATGGAAGTGACCTGATACCTGTTGGGTACTTTCAGCGTGGCCGTCCCCCAAAAGGCGGCCGCGAAACGATACGGAGTGTGAACTTTGTGGATACAACTGTCAAGCGCGGAGAGATCTATTACGCCGACCTCAGCCCCGTGGTGGGCAGCGAGCAGGGCGGCGTCAGGCCGGTGCTGATCGTGCAGAACGACACGGGAAACCGCCACAGCCCCACGGTGATCGCGGCGGCCATCACCTCCCAGATGGGCAAGGCCAAGCTGCCCACCCATATTGAGCTGCAGGCCATGCGCTACGGTCTGCCCAAGGAGTCCGTCGTGCTGCTGGAGCAGGTGCGCACGCTGGATAAGCAGCGCCTGCGCCAGCGCATGGGACAGGTGGACAGCGACGTGATGGAGCGGGTGGACGCCGCCATCGCCGTCAGCTTCGGCCTGCCCCAGTCCCGTCTGGTGTAAAAAAGAGACTGCCCTTCCGGGCAGTCTCTTTTTTTACAGAAGCAAAGGGTTCCTTAGAACTCCTTCTTCTTGCCGATGACGATGGCGGTACCGGTGACGGAGGTCAGCGCCAGAGCGGCGTAGACGGCGATGCCGGCGTCAAAGGTCTTGGCGGAGGGCACGGTGGTGCCGTTGCCGTCAGCGGGCTTGTCGGCGGTGGCCTTCAGCGCCCAGCAGTACTTGTAGTCGCTGGCATACTTCTGGCCCCAGGCGAAGTCGTAGTCGCCGTTGAACTTGTTGGCCTCGTACACGGCGGAAGCGTCGTCAGAGCTGTAGGAGAAGGTGGAGCTGACCTTGTAGCCGTTCTTGGTGGCAACGGCCTCGTCGTTGGTGCAGGCGAACTCCTCCTTGCAGATCAGGCAGGTGGCCACGTCGTAGCCGGTCTTGTCGTTCTTCACGCCCTGGGCGAAAACATGGGAGGCGGCGATGACGTAGTCAGTGTCGCCGGTCACGTCCTTGGCGGCCACCAGAGTGCCGTTGACGCTCAGGATGACGTGATTCTCGTTCTCGGGCTCATACTTGTCATAAGCCAGGCCGGAGAAGAAGTTGCCGTCCACATCGATGTAACCGTCTTCCTTGTACTGGGCGGTGGTGCAGTTGGGCTTGGCGGTAGTGGCCTTCTGAACCTTGGCCACCACGTCGTAAGCGGCGGCGGCGATGGTCTCGCGGTCGCCCAGCTGGGCGTCGTCAGCCTTGGTGCCGTCCACGGCCACCAGCCAGGTGTCAAAAGAACCGTTCTGGTACAGGGCGTGGGTGGCGTCGGACTTGTTGGCGCAGGGCAGCAGATAGGTCTCCTCGCCCGCCTTGCCGGCGGTGTAGTAGGCCAGATAGCCGGAGCCGTCGCTCAGAGTGATGGCCTTGTGGGACACCACGTTATTCAGGGTGTGGGCGGCGTCGGTCTTGATCTCGCCACCCACCACGGCGTAAACGGCGGGGTCGGTAGCGGCGAAGGCCATGACACTCAGGCTAAGGGCCATGACCAGGCTGAGGATCAGCGCAGTGATCTTTTTCATGTTGGTTTCCTCCATAAAGATTTTTTGTGTCGGCGGGGAGATCGCCTTCACACCGCGCAGTATAGCCGCTCACTTTTCCCCCGTCAAGGCTTTGCGGGGGATTGTAACCGTTTGTGTTCGATTTGTTACGATATTGGATAATTATGGACTGATTATGCGAGTTTTGCTGTAAAAATATTCTCATATTACCAATTTCGACCAAAAGAAAAACAGCCCCCTTTTCATCACCCGCCCATGAAAAAAGACCGCCCGAGGGCGGCCTTTTTTGTTCACCACAAGCTGCAAAGCAGATCCGTATAGGCGCTGGGATCCTCCAGCGGAAGACCGGCGATCAGCGCGGCCTGGTTGTACAGGATCTGGGCGTATTTCTTCGCCTTTTCCGGCTCGGTGACGCGGGCGGTCTCCAGCGCCAGAAAGGCGGGATGCTCCACATTCACCTCCAGGATCCGCTGGGCCTTCATGTTCAGATCGGGCTGGACGACGCTGAAATACTTCTCCATCTCAAAGGTGAGCCCCTGCCCGCTGGACAGGCACACGGGATGGGTCTTCAGCCGTGTGCTGGCCTTGACCTGCGCCACCTGATCCCCCAGCGACTCCTTGATGAAGGCAAGGGTCTCCTGCTGGCTGTCCGTCTCGTCCACCTTGGGGGCGTCGGGCAGCTCCAGATCGCCGTCAGTTACGCTGCGGAAGGGCTTGTCCCGATACTGCCCGAACAGCTCCGGCAGGAAGGCGTCGGTGCTGTCGGTGAAATAGAGCATCTCGTAGTCGTGCTCCTTCACCAGCTCCGTCTGGGGCAGGTGATCCACAGCGGAGACGCTTTCACCGGCGGCGTAGTAAATGTACTTCTGTCCCTCCGGCATGCGGTCCACGTACTCATCCAGCGTGACCAGCTTTTGCTCACGGGAGGAGTAGAACAGCAGCAGCTCCTGCACCTTCTCCCGATCAACGCCGTAGTTGTTCAGGGCGCACAGCTTCAGCTGGCGGCCATAGCTGCGGTAGATGGCCTCATAGGCCTCCCGCTCGTCCTTCAGCATCCGCAGCAGCTCCGCCTTGATCTTCTTCTCCAGATTGGCGGCAATGATCTTCAGCTGCCGGTCGTGCTGTAAAAGCTCGCGGGAGATGTTCAGACTCAGATCGGGGGAGTCCACCACGCCCCGAACGAAGTTGAAATACTCCGGCAGCAGATCGGCGCAGTGATCCATGATCATCACGCCGGAGCTGTACAGCTGCAGACCGGGCTTGAAATCCTCGGTAAAGTACAGGTTGGGCATGCGGGAGGGGATGAACAGCAGCGCCTTATAGGTCACCGCGCCCTCCACCGATGCGGTGATGACCGACTGGGGCGGCGCCTGCTCGCCGAAGCGCTGGCGGTAAAAGGCATCGTACTCCTCCTTGCTGACCTCGCTCTTCTTCCGCTGCCACAGGGGCACCATGGAGTTCAGAGTCTCCCATTCCGTCACGTCCTCATACTCCGGCTTGTCGTCGGGGCTGCCGTCCTTCCGGCGGGAGTGGGTGGTCAGCATGCGGATGGGGAAGCGGATGTAGTCGCTGTACTTCTTCACCAGCTGCTTCAGGTCATACTGCCGCAGATAGCGGCTGTATTCGTCCGGTTCCTCCTCGCTGTCGGGCTTGATGTGCAGGATGATGTCGGTGCCCACGCCCTCCCGCTCACAGGGCTGGATGGTGTAGCCGTCCACACCGGCGGACTGCCAGCGGTAGGCCTGGTCGCAGCCGTATTTCCGCGTGACCACGGTGATCTGGTCGGCCACCATAAAGGCGGAGTAAAAGCCCACGCCGAACTGCCCGATGATGTCGGTGTCGGGGGCCTCCTTGCCCTCCAGCTCCGCCTTGAACTGGAAGCTGCCGCTGTTGGCGATCACGCCCAGATGGTGCTCCAGATCGCTCTCGTCCATGCCGATGCCGTTGTCGCTGACGGTCAGCGTGCGGTTGGCCTCGTCAACGGTCAGGATGATGCGGAAGTCGTCGCGGTTCATCCCCACCTGGTCGTCCGTCAGGCTGAGATAGCACAGCTTGTCGATGGCGTCGGAGGCGTTGGAGATCAGCTCCCGCAGAAAGATCTCCTTGTGGGTATAGATGGAGTGGATCATCAGATCCAGCAGCCGCTTGGATTCCGCCTTGAATTGCTTTTTGCTCATGAATATCGTCCTTTCTGTGAAAAACCAATGTAATAAACATTACCATTTGCACAGGTAAAGGCCCCCTTGTGTAAAGGGGGCTGTCACCGAAGGTGACTGAGGGATTGTTACATAATGTTATTCTTTCTCCCGCTTCTTCTCGTTGGCGCGGGTGATGACCCAGCCCACGGCTGTCAGGGCGGTCATGGTGCCGTAGATCACGGCAAGGGCCTTGCCCAGCGGGACCAGCTTGGGTAGCAGTTTTCCCGCGGCGCGCGCCGCCTTTTCCCCCGCGTTGGCGATGGTTTTCATATTGGGCATGATCTCACCTCTTTTTCGTCGGTAATGTCCGGCGGCCGTCAGCGCATAAAGCGGTCGATGGCGTCGTTCAGGCTGTCGATGGCGGCGGTGTCGCCGTCCTCCATCGCGTCCACGATGCAGTGGGCGATGTGATCCTTCAGGATCACACGGCCCGTGGAGTTCAGCGCCGAGATCACCGCGGACAGCTGCACCAGCACCGCCGAGCAGTCCTCGCCCCGCTCCACCATCCGGCGCACGGCGTCCAGATGCCCCTGGGCGCGGCTGAGCCGGTTCAGCACCGCCTTGGTGTGGGCGTGGGAATGGGTGTGGCCGTGGCCGTCACCGTGGGTGTGGGTGGTTCCGTCGGCGTGGGTGTGTTCAGACATGGGGCATCGCTCCTTCGGTCTGGTATTTGTCTATATGATACCGCAAACGCGGCCTTTTTGCAAGAGCGGCCTGCATACGCCTGTTGGCTCCTCTGCGTTTTTCCCAAGATTTTCCATAAAAATCCCGTCATTCTCCACAAAATACACGGAAAACAGGAAAACCACCTTGCATTTTTCGCGGGAGGTGTTAAACTAAATATATCATTGCCAAAACCTATAGGTTTTGCGCTTTTTTCTGAAAGAAAAAAGCGTGGAAAACCCAGACCCCTCGTGCATAACGGCTGCGGCAGCGCCGCGGCCTTGTGTGCCCGTCCTCCGTCTCCGGACAGGCAGGGCGGGCGATACCGCGGCGCCGCCGCGTCATGCCGGAGCGGCGGCGTGTACCCTCACCGGCAAATCTATTTTTATTGGGGAGGACATACATATGTCAACCAAAAAAGCGACCAAACGGGCATTGCTGACCAGCATCCTGGCCATCTGCCTCTGCCTGGTCATGCTCATCGGCTCCACCTTCGCGTGGTTCACCGACACCGCCAGCACCAGCGTCAACAAGATCCAGTCCGGTACGCTGGACGTGGCGCTGGAGATGAAGGATGCCACAGTAACAGAAAATGATGGCTGGGTCAATGCCGAAAAGAAGACCTTGAAGTGGGTCAAGAAAGCAGACGGTACAGCTATCGCAGATCAGGAAAAGATTCTTTGGGAGCCTGGCTGCACCTACCAGCTTCAGCCTATCCGCGTCAAGAACGACGGCAATCTGGCCCTGAAGTATAAGATCGAGATCACCGGTATTGTGGGCGATGTCGGCTTGAATAAGGTCATCGACTGGAAAATCAATGGCGAGGATATTGCCCTGACCGAACAGCACTTGATTGCGGGTGCGGTGTCTGACCCGCTGGTTATTACCGGCCATATGCAGGAATCTGCCAATAACGATTATCAGAACCTGACCATTGATGGTATCGCCATCACCGTTTACGCCACGCAGGACACCGTGGAGAACGACAGCTTCACCAATCGCTATGACGAGAACGCCACCTATCCCATGGCTACGCTCTCCAAGATCGAAGCGACGATGACTGCGACCGGCGAGAATTATACCTACACCAACACCGGCGCTACCATCAAGGTCGTTGTTCCCAAGACCGCTGTTACGCTTGAAGTCGGTAAGGAAGCACCGACTGTCACGGTCGAGCCGACAAAGGCCAATGATACGGCCGCTACTGCTATCGCGGCGGCTGGCAAGGATGCTGTGGCCTATGATATCAAGGTCAGCGATGTGACTGACGGAAATACGAACGCGATCGAAGTCAGCCTGTTTATCGGAAAGAATCTGGATGGCGTAGTTGTGTATCACGAAGGCGACGCCATGGACCCCAACGACTATTCGTATGATGCGGCAACAGGTTTCGTGACCATCAAGACCACTTCTTTCTCCGTCTTTACCTTTGCCTTTAACGTCCCTGCCGCTATGCTCAAGGGCGTGGCGTATGATACCTTGGCAGAAGCCATCGGTGCCGCTCAGGATGGTGACACGGTTGTGCTGATGAAGAATTCAAGCGGAAATGGTATTGTTGTTAAAACGGGTACATTTGCCAATGCCGGTCTGACTGTCAATTTTAATGGTCATACCTACATGGTCGGTGGTGTGCTGGTTGGCAGTGCCGGTACTGGTACTAATGCGTTCCAGCTGCTGCAGGGCAATAAGATCACCTTTAAAAACGGCAGCATTGCCGGTGTGACTGAGAATACCAAGCCTGCCGAGGATACCCCCGATTGGCATGGCGCTCCTGCTATGGTGATCCAGAATTATTGCGACCTGACGCTGGATAGCATGACCATAACGGGCGGTGATGAGACTGTCTATACCATGTCCAACAATAATGGTATCATCGTTATCAATAATACCACCATTAACGCTGGCGGCGCAAAGGGTTATAGCTATGGTCCGTATGCCTTTGATGTTTGCCGATATAGCAGCTATCCCTCTGTTAACGTGACGGTTAGGGGTAACAGCGTCATTAACGGCAATGTGGAAGTCAGCGGTGAGATTGGTGAAGGTCAGAGCCGTCAACTGACCATCGAGAACGGTACGTTCAACGGCAAGTTCGTGGTTTCGAATACCCCCCACAATATCGTCATCAAGGGCGGCACTTTCAGTAGCGATCCTACTGCCTATCTGGCCGAAGGCTTCGTAGCGAATCAGAACGGAAACACTTGGACCGTCACCGCCCAGTAACCCCACCCCCCACAAAAAAATCACTCCCCCACGGCTACAGCCTCATAGGTACACAATGTGGCCCAAGGGCAACCGATGCGAAAATAGCGGCATGCAAGTGCATGCCGCTATCATTTTAATGGCCAGTTATGCTTGACCAGCCATTACTCCCCCACATCTTCGGCGTCAATGAATATTGTCGCAGCTTGAATCGGAACAGGCAGATGGCTGGATTTGGCGGCCTGCATCACAGCACTTGTCAAATCAGTGTAGCAGGGCTTGTCCGTCTTTACCACGGTTATGCTCTTCACGTCGTTATGCAGCAGTATTTCGCTGAGTTTTGTCATGATGTCAAAATCAGATTCTGTGCAGCACGTCAGGACAACCTTTCCACCGGCATAGGCTCTGTGGAAATTGGGGTAGGCAAAGGCACTGCAATCTGCCGCGATTAGCAGATGCGCCCGATGGTAATAGGGTGATACGATCGGCGCTTTCCAAAGCTTGATGGGCCACTGTTTCAGCTCGCTGCTCTGGCCCTCAAATTCTGTTGGATCAAAGTCGTTGAAATTCTTCCACGGGTCAAAATCCTTCGTGATCACAGTGGCTCCTCCTCAAAGAAATTTCTGGATGGCTTTCTGGAATTCTTCAATCGCGGCGGTATCGCCATCCTCTACCGCATGTGTAATACAATGAGTGATATGTTCATTGATGATCTGCTTTCCCAGCCCGTTCAGGGCCGAGCGTGCCGCCGCGATTTGTGCCAGCACATCTGCGCAGTCCTCATCGTTGGAGATCATCCGTTTCACATATTCCAGATGTCCGATCACGCGTGAGAGACGGTTCAACTGTCGTCTGACCTCCTGCGGGTCATGATGATGTGTATGTGGTTCCATAGCATACACCCGTCATGACAGGCAGTCCAGCACCGCCTGAAGCTCCACGTTGGCGGCTTCAAATGAGCCGATGGCGATAGACATCTTCTTGCGAGCCTCTTGTGGCAGAGAGTCCATCAGCTCCGCCAGTTCCTCCGCATGGTGCTCATTGTGGTGGATCATGTAAGTCAGCAGCGCTTTGGTCTCTTCCGCCTTTCCCGCTGCGGCGTTCTGGCCCGAACAGGTATGACTGTGGGGGTACATATGGTCGTGGGCATGCGGATGATCATGTGTATGTTCCATGCTGTGTTCCTCCGTATATGTGAAGTCTCCTCTGAACATTTTCTAAGCAGCAGCGGCGCACGCCTGAGGGATGCGTGCGCCGCTGCTCATTTCGTAAAGATTGGGATCATTTACAGATGAGTTGAGTATACCAGAGCGGGCCGCGACTCGGAAGCCCCTGCGGGGGATGCAATTCTGTCCAAAGTTTTCCAGCGAGATTTGTGTAAGTTTGTATCCCCCCACCCAGCTTGTTATACGAAAGCAAATCGGCTATACTGAAACCAGATCAGGTGCTTATACGCTCAAGCAACTATCAGGTGGGATGTCGAGGGGTTGGCATCCCACCCACCTTATTATCCAAAAGGAACAGGCTCTCCGGTGTTTCCGGAGAGCCTGTTCCTTTTGCTAAAATTACTTTTTCTTGCTGAGTGCTGCACGGACAACACCTTTGGGATCCTTGATCAGCAGATAGACGATCCAGATGATCATCCCCAGTGCCACAACGGACAGTCCCAGATAGAAATCATTCAGCATATCCGCAGCGGCAGGCGTAAAGAATTCCGCGCCCAGTTTCACATACTCAAACACGGCATCCACCATCCACATAAGGGACGCACCCCAGTACAGATAGCACAGCACATGGAGTTTCATCTCATTCTGCGGCGCGTTCTTATACCAGAGGATCGTGCAGATCAATGCAGCAAACAGGCAGGTCAACAATGTCATATGTTCACCCTCCCCTTATGCCTGAAGCTGTGCGGCGGGTTTACGCTTCATCAGATTGTCTGCCACCACGCACATACCGGCCCAGATCACCGTCAGCCAAATGGCCATGGTGCCGCCGACAGAAGCCATCTCCTGCAGCATGACGGTGGTCTCCTCCGGATCGGACATTGCCGTAAGGAATGGGAACCATGGCACCACCTCTCCATGCCAGACGTGCTCGAAGCACAGCAGTGCGCTGCCGCCCCAAAGGAGATTGGACAGCCATTTGAATTTTCTGCCCATGGAGATCTTTTCGGGAGTCTCCTCTTTTTTTGCTGTTTTGGCAACGACGGTCGTTACCACCGCTTCAGCTGCGGGAACCAGAAAACAAGCCATTGCGATTCCTCCTATGTTATTTGGTTGTTACTACTGTAACGCAAAAAAGTGGGCTTGACAAACTCCATAGGGGGTTAATTTTTTGTGATAAAGTCGCTTTTTAATTCTATGAAAGAATACTCGCCAGAGGTCGTATACGGCGCTTTGCACCGCAAAGGCCAAATCACGCAAGAAACACCCGACAGCCGCCAAATGGGCGCTGCCGGGTGTCGTTGGGGTTTTGTGTTTCGTAAGATATGCCGAATGCGGCAAAAGGTCACTTATTGATGTCCAGATCAGCCGTGACCTGATAATAGTCGCAGGCATGGGCGGTGTAGCCGGTAACGCTGCTCTTGGAGATCATGTTCATCTGGAGGAAAGAGCAGAATACATAGGCGTTATCGTCCAGAATTGCCTGCTGAAGCTTAATTGCCAGTTCGCCGCGCTTGGCGGTATCAAACTCAGTTGCCAGTTCAGCGATCATAGCGTTTACCTCTGCATTTTCATATGCGCCGAAGTTATAGCTCATACCGGGCGCGCAGCAGGAGGTAAAGAAATACTGGGGGTCACCAGAGGGGGCAGTGACCATTGCGGAAGCGTAGATATCCCAACTCGTCATGTCAGCGAGGAATTCGCGGCGGTTGGCTGTGCAGTTGATGTCCACGTCAATGCCGATGTCCTTGAGCGTTGCCTGTGCGGACTCAGCCAACAGCGGCAGCTCCTGGCGGCTGGGATAGGTCAGCCAGCGGATCGTCAGCTTCACGCCATCCTTTTCGCGGATACCGTCACCGTCAGTGTCGATCCAACCGGCGGTTTCCAGCACTTCCTTCGCACCTTCGGGGTCGTAACTTTCGGTTGTCACGTTCTCACCGCCAAAGGTCGCAAAGCCGTCCGGGAACGCACCGTTGCCGGGAACACCATGACCATCCAGCAGCGCAGTGACGAAGCCCTGCTTGTCAATGCCCATGGCAATGGCCTTACGCACAGCCGAATCCTGAATAATGGAACTCGTCATGTTCATGGAGCCAAAGAACGCGCGGGAGGTCTGAATGCCGGAGAACTGATAGTTGTCGTTTTCAAAGTTGGGGTAAGCCTCATATGCCATGCCGTAAGCCGCGTCAATATCTCCCGCCTGCAAGGCAGCCGACAGGGTGTCACCGTTAGAAAGGGTACGGATGGTCAACTCGTCGATCTTCGGCGTACCGTTCCAGTAATTTTCGTTTTTCGCCAGGGTAAGATGGTCATCCGTAACCATGTCCACAACGATATACGGGCCGGTACCGGCAACGATACCCGCGTCAAAATCACTGGCATCCACATCAATGATGCAGCCGTAAGGATCGCCCAGATAGTTCATAAGTGCCGGATTCGGCTCACTTGTGGTGATGGTCAGAACCTGTCCGTCCGCCTGCATATCCGCGATCTTAGTATCGCCGGGCGCACGGTCATGGTTTTCCAGCATATGCTCGAAGCACTGCTTTACAGCCTCTGCATCCATTTTCCGGCCACTGGAGAAGGTGACGTTATCCTGAAGCGTGATCGTCCAGATCAGATCACCGTCGTTTTCCCACGATTTCGCCAGCCACGGTTCAAGCTCCATGCTGTCGGTATAGTGTACCAGCGTTTCACCGATGCCGTAGCGGATGCAGGCCCAACCGTTATAGGTGCGGTGAGGGTCAACGGTTTCTTCCCAGTTTTCCGAATTGAATGTCGTATCACCGATGACCATGGTTTTCTTGGTATCAGCCGGTTCGTTATTCGGCTGATCACTGCCGCCGCATCCGGCCAACAATGTGATCGCAAGGCATACGATCAGCAGGAGGGATACTACTCTTTTCATTCTTTTTCTGTTTCCTTTCCATTCAGGTATATTTTCCGATCAGGTCGGTCAATCAACTGTATTTCTTACAGGACACTGTCGATCAGCCGCTTTGTGCATTCGTCCTGCGGATGGCAGATCACCTCGTCCGGTGAACCCTGCTCGACAATATCCCCGTGGTACATGACCAGCACACGATCACAGAACTGCTGCACCAATGAAATATCATGACAAATGAACAGGATGGAAAGCGCTGTACCCTGCTCACAGCGAAGTTCATTCAGCAGCTCCAATATTTCTTTTTGAACCATCACATCCAGTGCGGAGGTTGCTTCATCGCAAATCAAAACCTTCGGCTTTACGGCGAGGGCGCGGGCGATCGCCGCACGCTGGCACTGTCCGCCGCTGACCTCATGTGGATAGCGGCATGCAAAACCGGCGGGCAGCCCGCATCGCTCCAAAAGGTGTGCCACTTCCAAGTTTGTTTCCCGTCTTGCCATGCCGCTGTTTCTTAGACTCTCGCCAATGCCATCGCCTAATGTGCGGCGCGGATCAAATGAGTCTGTCGGCGTCTGAAACACCATCTGTATCTTCTGGTAGACTGCGCGGAGCGCTTTTCCTGTTTCCCACGTAATGTCCTCGCCAGCCAGAAAAATTTTG
Organism: uncultured Oscillospiraceae bacterium; assembly: GCA_934573935.1. Classification (GTDB taxonomy): domain Bacteria; phylum Bacillota; class Clostridia; order Oscillospirales; family Oscillospiraceae; genus Vescimonas. Next base: position 110,432 of record CAKTMO010000003.1, read on the forward strand.
CCATCGGTCACATCCAGAAGCCGCGTGATAAGATTCACAGCGGTGGTTTTTCCGCTGCCGCTCTCGCCAATGATACCAAGACACTCTCCGGGCCAAAGGTCAAAGCTGATGCCGTTCACGGCGGTCAGGTCGCTCTGTCCGCTGCGGGAAAAGGTCTTTGTCAGATTTTCAACACGCAGGATCGGTTCCATCTCAAGACCTCCTCAGCTTTGGTGCAGCCGCCAATAGTTTGCGGGTATAGTCTGCCTGCGGATTTTGCAGGACATCCGGCGTTTCACCGTATTCGACAGTCTTTCCGTCCTGCATGACCAATACCCGATCTGTCATCGCGCCGATGACGCCGATATTGTGCGCAACAAGCACAATCGCCGTACCATAGGCCTTGCGCAGCAGAGACAGTTCTTCCAGCACCTGCTTCTGTACCGAAACATCCAGTGCGGCTGTCGGTTCATCAGCAAATAAAACACTGGGGTTCAGCAGCATCGCCGCCGCAATGCCAACACGCTGCTGCATCCCACCGGACAACTCAAAGGGATAGCCGTCCAAAATACGCCTCTCGTCTTCAAAGCCAAGCTTGCCCAACAGTTCAATCGCCCAACGCAGAAATTCCTTTTTTGTCACAGAGCCATGCTCTGCCATCATTTCATACATCTGTGTACCCACTGTGCGGATGGGGCAAAAGGAGCTTCCCGCACTCTGAAAGATCATCCCCAGCTCCGGGCCGTTCAGCTTTCTGAGTTCTTTTTCGGACAAATCGGGAAGATTCTTTCCCTGATACCAAATATCGCCGCGTGTCACAACGCCGCTGCCGCCAAGCAGACCCATGGCAGCTTTCAAAAGTGTGGATTTTCCGCAGCCGCTCTCTCCCACGATGCCAAGGATCTCTCCCCGTCCCAACGTAAAGCTCACATCCTGCACGGCTGGGATGCCATTGTAAGAAATGTCCACATGTTCATAGCGCAGTAATTCGTCCATCAGCTCACCTCCCGCGGCTTCTGGGGTCAGCATAGTCCCGAATCGTATCGCCCAGCAGGTTGAAGATCATGACCGAGACAAAAATCGCAATGCCTGGAGAAAACGTGATCCACGGCGAGGTGGTCATCAGGCTGCGTGTATCGCTCATCATACTGCCCCATTCAGCCGTGGGCGGCTTTGCGCCAAGTCCAAGGAAGCTCAATGCCGCCAGTTCCATCATCATCGTACCGATATCCAGCATCGCCGTTACCAAAATGGGGCCGATGATGTTCGGCAGAATATGCTTAAAAATGAGTTTTGCAGTGCTGCTCCCAGACAGCTTTGCCGCTTTCATCCAGACAGTTTCCTTCTGCGCAAGCGTCTGGCTGCGGGCAATGCGGGCATATTTCGGCCACGAGATTGCCGCCAGCGCGATGATTGCGTTTTGCAGTCCGCCGCCTAAAGAGCCAGCCACCGCCAGTGCGAACACCAGACCGGGAAACGCCAGAAACATATCGGATATGCGCATGAGTACTGTGTCCATCCACCGGCCATGCCAGCCGCAGAATACGCCGACAACCGTTCCCAGCACGGTAATGACCGCGACCAGCAGGAGTGTGGAAAATATGCTGGCCCGACTGCCTACAATAACGCGGGAAAGCATGTCCCTGCCATAGCGATCAGTACCCAGCAGATGATCTGCCGAAGGAGACGCTTTCGCAATGCTCAGATCCTGTAAATAGGGATCATAAGGAGTAAGATACTCTGAAAAAATCGAGAACAGGAGCAGCAGCACGGCAAGCGTTCCAAATACGATCAGATGTGTTTTGACGCTGCTGCGCCGGATCCTCTGTTTTCGGATGGTTGGCTGGCTCATGCCTCACTCACCCCCAGTCGGATCCTCGGGTCGAGCGCATGGTAAAGAAGGTCGGTGATCAGATTAACCATCACATAAATAATTGCCATCCAGACCACATACGCCTGAATGAGCGGATAGTCCCGCATGGTAATGGCGTCCACGGCCAGCTTGCCCACACCGTCCCACATGAAAATACTTTCGATAATCGCCGTGCCGCCAAGAAGGCTTCCGATAGACAGCGCGAGCAGCGTAATGATGGTCAACATAGAGGATTTCAAGACGCTTTTCCACAAAATCACATGTCCGCGTATTCCGCGCGCCTTTGCACCCTCCACATAGTCCTTGTTCAGCTCCTCCAGAACCGTGGCACGTACCTGACGCATATACTTGGCGGACATAGCGATGGCCAGTGTCAGTGTCGGCAGCACGGCGCTCTGCACAGTAGTACCGTTTGAGATCACCGGAAAGACCTTCCAGTGAATGGAGAACACCTGCATGAGAAGCAGTGCCACAAAAAAGTTGGGCAGAGAGTTCCCGATAAAGCTGAAAAAGCGCAGGAAATAGTCCGTAAATCTATCGTGCCGTACCGCCGCCAGAACGCCCAGCGGGATGGAAATGATGACCGTCGCGCAAATTGCCAGAGCCGTCAGAAGAAGCGTCGCTGGAAGCTTGGACACAAAGGTCTGGAAGACATCGCGTCCGGAGATATAGCTGATTCCCATGTCTCCGGTCAATATCCCGCCGACCCATGCCAGATATTGCGTTAAAAACGGCTGATCGAGACCAAGTTCGGCGCGTTTGGCATCGATGACCTCCTGTGCCACCGCCCCCTTGTCGCCGTAGAGCTCAGTGATCGCGTCGCTGCCTGCAATGCGCATCATGGCAAAAGACAAAAACGTAATGCCGATAAGTACGGGGATCAGCTGCAAAAACCGTTTAAGAATATATTTTTTCAAAACGTCTCCTTACTGGGGCAGCAGGCCTTTTTGCCCTTCTACCAAAAACATCGGCGTGGAGGCGTTGTTGATACGCTCCTCCCTCGTCCAAACCTGCTTCCAAATTTCCGTATCCGCTGCCACTTGCATCCCAAGGCCACGCAGCACCCGCAGATCCCATGCCGGACGCTGATGTGCGGAGAGCGGTGCCTGCAGCGCAATAGCCTCCATAGCGGAGACATCCGTCCCGGCAGTTTCATCCCGCACGTCAGATGTACTCAGATTTTCTCTGTCTTTCGCATGGGCAAGCTGCGCGGTTTCATCCCACAGATAGCGGTACCAGTTTGCGTCAAAATTCAGGATCACCCCGCCGGGCTTCAAAACGCGCATCCAATGTCCATAGGCTTTTTCCGGGTTGCGCAGATTCCATGTGACATTCCTCGTCACCAGCACGTCAAAGGTTGAGGTCTGGAAGCTGAGTTCCTCCGCATTCATCTGCTGGAAACGGATTCTATCCGCAAGCGCACCTGCGTTGCGTTGTGCCTCATGCAGCATGGAAGCGGTATAATCCACCGCCGTGACCTGATAACCCAGCTCTGCCAGAATGATGGCAAAAAAGCCTGGGCCGGTACCGACATCCAGCACCTTGATTTCCTCCGGACGCCTGTTGGGAAAGCGTGCAAATATCTTGCTGGAGATCACACTACGCCAGACAGACTTCTGGTCGGAAGCCAGCTCCTCCTGATTTACCGTGGAATAGCCGGAAGCCCGGTTCGTCCAGTAGTGGATGTTTTCTTCCTCGTAGGTCGCAAACTGTCTCATGTTTTATCCTCTCTCCCTGCGGCGTTATGATTTTTTCGCCAGTATACCGAACATCGGCGCGTGCGTCAGATCCAGTTCTCCAAGGATCCGCCGTCCCACGGTTGGATCAGCCTGACAGTCGGAAAAGCCGATGCTGCGCAAAATTTGCATATCCCACGCCGGACGCAACTGCCCAATATCCATGCTCAAGGTGATCGCATCGTTTTCCTGCTGCAAAGCATCGGTCATGCCGATATGTCCATACGGACTGTCCGGTGCAACCTTACAGTTTTGTTCGCTGTGGCTACGTACATTTGCGGCATACTCCGCATCAAAATTCAAAAGCACACCACCGGGTTTCAAGACACGGAACCACTCCCGGTAGGCTTTCTCTGGTTCAGGGAGCGTCCATGTCAGATTGCGGCTGAGAACCACGTCAAAGCTCTCGTCCTCATAGGAGAGCGCCTGCGCGTCCATTTCCCGGAATGTAATAGCCAGACCGCATTGCGCGGCAAGCGTTCGAGCCTCATCCAGCATGGCGGGTGTCAGGTCGATGCCCTCCACCTGATGTCCTGCCTGCGCCAGCAGTACCGCAAAAAAACCAGTTCCTGTGCCGACATCCAGAATCCGAAGATTCTCGCCCACAGGCAGCAGTTGCTCGATCTCGTGAAGCCACTTTTGACCCATTTCGTTGCCAAGTTCATTTTTTCGCACTGTGCCAAAGTCATGCGACCGAAGCGTCCAGTAATGACGAACCCGTTGTTCCATTGCTGAGATCATGTTCATACCTTCTTTTCCAATTCTCCGTATGCGATCATAGGTGTTCCGGTCTTGATTCCAAGGGACGCTGTTTGATACAGTACCACGCCATCTGCTTCTGCGATAACAGAACAAAGCGGCTCACTGTAAATGCTCCGGATCTCACCTAAAAGCTCACCTTTTCGGATCAGGTCTCCGGGTTGCCTTCGCGGATACCAGCAGCCGCTTTCCGGTGCATCCAGATATTGGCCATTTTGCACCATTGTGTGAGAATACGATAAAGCCGGGGTATCTTTCAGAAAATCAAGTCCCCGAAGAATATTCTTTACATCCGCAACGTCCGCCAAAACCTCGTTCTCCGCAATCACCCCACAGCCACCACGCTCCAGAATGATAGCGGGGACACCGCATTGTCCAGCATGACTGTAAAAGCCGTTTTTCGCTTTAGAGCAAACAAGATACTTTACGCTGGTCAGATCCGCAATGCGGCGGGATGCCGCACAGACTTCCGGCTTGGCCGCGCCATGATAGTATACATGCGGGATCAACGCTTCACAGAAACCGCCGGAGTGTAAGTCCACCAGATAGTCCGTATTGAGAATGATCTCTGTTTCCAAAAAAGCGGCGAGTTTCTGCGTCTGCGTTCCGTCCATATTTCCAGGAAACTCTCTGTTCAGGTTTTTGCCATCACGGGGAACAACATCCGCACTGCGCGAGATGAAACCATCATAATTGCAGCAGTGCAACAGCAAAATCGTCCCTCGTACTGTGTCCGGCGTCAGCTCCTGCGCCAAGCGAATCAGCGCCTCTATGCCGATGTACTCTCGGCTGTGTACGCCTGCGGAAATCGTGATGGCCTGTCCCAACTCATTGCCGCAGATCAGCGTGGCAGGAATCGTCATGCCTGTTCCTGGCACATTGAACACATACTGTTTCTTCGTATTTCTTTCGTGGCCCATGCTTTTCTTATTTTTCTTTTCGCTTATCTTTCACTATTTATCCTTTGTATTTTACAAGAATTTGTACCGCTCCGTAAGCCTCCCCGGGGGATAAAATTTTCAGGTTGTTGATCAGATAAATCTTTTCTCGTTGACTTGTAGAAAGTTATGTGGTAGTTGTTTGTGCTACCAAAACGAAAGGAGAACGCACAAATGAAGAAGATCACGCTATTGGCAGCCAGTGCACTGCTGCTCCTCACGGCCTGTGGGCAGACGGAGAGTGTCGCCGCAGAGGTCGCACCACCGGCAACCGTGGTACAAGAGGATATTCAGCAGCCACAAGCAACGCCTGAACCTGTCATAGCGATGCAGAAGCCGGTCATGGGACAGGAGCAACCGCAGGTAACAAAAGCTCCTCAGACGGAAACTATCCCGGAAGTAACTCAGACCCCTGAGCCGGTCACGGAACCCACACTTTCGGAGGACATTCCCTCCGAGACTGTCCATGCCAAGACCGGCTATGTAGAACCAGAGCCAGAACCCACTCCTGAACCTACCGCCCCGACAGACCGGCAGGCGGCCATCGACGCGGCCAACGCTTATGCGGTGGCACAGTACGGCGTCACCACAGACAGTGGCCTGACGCTGGACAACAGCGCCTACCGCTTCCCCGCCGCGGTGCCAACGGACGCCTTGCAAGAGACACTGGAGGCCAAGGCACGTGACATGATGGACTTCACCTTCCGCCAGCTCATGATGCAGGCAGGCCGGGACAGCGTAGCGGACGCCGGTTTCCACTGCAATGTCTGCATTGTGGAGGACGGCGGGAGTCTGCTGATCTACGTCCTCTACGACGGTTGAGGTGCGGCATGCAAGACCTGCTGAAATCCCTGTACCGCGTCTACTGTGAGCGGAAAGGCCAGTATGATCTCCCGCCAGAGGCCGAGGATGCCTTCCAAAGTCTGGTCAAAAGCCTGTCCAAAGAGGATAAGCACCTGCTGCTGATCGTCGAGGATGCTCACAACGTGGTGGCCGAACAGGCAGCGGAGCGAAGCTTCATCGGCGGCTTCCGGCTGGCGGCTGCGCTGGCGATGGAGCTCATGATGGATACAGAAGAATGATAGAGATGTGACCGTGCTGCGGATAACCCGCAGCACGGTCACATTTTCGTTATCATATTTCCCCATACACCGATTGCCACCGCTGCAAGGCGCTGCCCGGATAAAGCTGGCGCAGGTGCTCCAGTGCTGCCTTTTTCGCTTTCGTCACGCCGTCCTGTGTCAGCATCTCACGCAGTCCTAATTCGTCAGTGGATAGCTTTTCATAGCCATAAATGCCATACGAATGACCAAGAATATATTTATGTCCCGCTTGGGCCGTGAGTACCTGAAGGTCGGCGAACTGACGGAACTCTACTTCCCGTCCAAGGGCGTCCGCTTCATCGCGGTC
>CAKTMO010000004.1 GCA_934573935.1 uncultured Oscillospiraceae bacterium
CACCTTTAGCTCAGTTGGTAGAGCACCTGACTCTTAATCAGGGTGTCCAGGGTTCGAGTCCCTGAAGGTGTACCATAGAAGATCACCGACCCAATCGCCGGTGATTTTCTATACGGCCCGTTGGTCAAGTGGTTAAGACAGAGGCCTCTCACGCCTTTAACATCGGTTCGAATCCGGTACGGGTCACCACAAACAAAAGAGCAAGCCTTTCGGCTTGCTCTTTTTGTCTTCTTTCAGCGGGAAAACCGCACCACATACGAGCCCAGAACCTGTCGGCAGGGGATCCTTGCCGCGCTCTCCGGACAAAGCGCCTCCTTCGGATACGCCGCCGCCACCGGCTCCGGATGGGCCGGCAGCGTCTTCCCGATGCTGACGCCGTGGGCGTCCCCCTCTGCAAAGCACCACCGGAACCGACAGTCGCAGAACTCCTTGTTGGCCGTGGTCTGCTCCGCCGGACGCAGCCGCGCCTCATCGCCAAGGAAAAAACATCCGTCGTTGTCCTTCTCTGCGGGGCAGGAGCCCTCGATCCCCACGCCGGTAAAGGACAGCTCCAGGAAGTCCGTCCGGAACGTCACCGTCTCTCCCTCGCGGGAAAAGGGCACAGCCTCCCAATGGCCGATATTCAGCCACCCCCGCTTGCCGTCCTTCTCCGCCGCGGTGTTGAACTCCACATAGCCGCTCTTGCCGTCCCGCACCTCCGCGTTGATTCGCAGCACCGGCCGCAGCGAGGCAAAGCCCTCCGGCAAAAGCGCCCGCAGCCGGTCCTACTCCGCGCCATAGGCCATCACATACTGTTCGATCTGCATCTTACCGTCCCTTTCTTTTCCCGCCGTCAGCCGACGTTGATATCCGCCACGGAGTAGATGGCAGCCTTGCCGCTCATCCGGATGCGCTCCCCCTCCTAGGTGCAGTACAGCGTGCCGCCACGGGGGCTGGCCTGATAGGCCACCAACGTGTCCTTCCCCAGCGCCTTCACCCAATAGGGCACGATATGGCAGTGTCCGGAGCCGCACACGGGGTCCTCCGCCACGCTGCACTTGGGGGCAAAGCTGCGGGACACGCAGTCATTTCCGCCGCTGCCGGGCGCCGTGGCATGCAGCAGCAGACCGTCCAGCGCCCGCACCTTCTCCTGATCCACCACCATGTTCCGCACCGTGGCCTCGTCATCAAACACGCACAGCAGGTCGCGGCCCATATAGGCGGCCTTTGGCATGGCCCCGTTCATGGCGTCCGCCATAGCTTGGGTCACCGGCACGCTCTTCAGCGCATAGGCGGGGAAATCCATCTCGTACAGCTCCCCCTTCCGCACCACCGTCAGGTCGCCGGACAACGTGGTAAAGGTGATCTCCGTCAGCTCCGGCGCCACAAAGGTCATAATGGCGCAGGCGGTGCCCAGCGTGGCGTGGCCGCACAGGTCGATCTCGCCGCCTGGGGTAAACCACTGCAGATGATACTTCTCCCCCTCCTTCACGGCAAAGGCCGTCTCGGACAGGTTGTTCTCGCGGGTAATGGCCATCATGGTGGCCTCGTCCAGCCACTTGTCCATCACACAGACAGCGGCGGGATTGCCCGCAAACACATGGTCGGTAAAGGCGTCCACAACATACTGGCGCATAGGAAGCTCACTCCTTGTTTCATTTGATGGCCCCAGTATAACACACTCCCCCGCCGCCCACAACCGCATTTTTTACGGACCCCTGACACTGGAAAAGGACTGCAAAACAGCGTTTTGCAGTCCTTTTTATGGTCATTATTGCTCCGAATACCGCGCCAGGAAGTGGCGGGTACGCTCCTGCTGGGGATTGTCGATGACCTCCCGCGCCGGTCCCTGCTCCACGATAACGCCGCCGTCCATAAAGATCACCTGATCCGCCACATCCCGGGCAAAGGTCATCTCATGGGTCACGATGATCATGGTGGTGTGCTGCTGGGCAAGGCCGCGAATGACCTTCAGCACCTCGCCGGTCAGCTCCGGATCCAGGGCGGAGGTGGGCTCGTCAAAGCACAGGATGTCCGGCTTCATGGCCAGCGCACGGGCGATAGCCACACGCTGCTGCTGTCCGCCGGAGAGCTGATGGGGATAGTTCTCCATCCGGTCGGCCAGTCCCATCTTCTCCAGCAGTGCTCTGCCCTCCGCCAGAATGGTCTCCTCGCTCTCGCCGGTTTTTTCCGTCTTCGCCATCAGCTTGCGGGCCAGCGTCACATTCTCCAGCGCCGTGTACTGGGGGAATAAATTGAAGCTTTGAAACACCAGTCCAAAGTGCAGCCGCTTCTTGCGGATGTCCGCCTCCCGCCGCGTATTGGGGTCGGCGGCGTCGAACAGCGTCTTGCCCCGCACGGAGATCACACCCTGATCCGGCGTCTCCAGAAAGTTCAGGCACCGCAGCAGCGTGGTCTTGCCGCTGCCGGAGGAACCGATGATGGAGAGGGCCTGCCCCTCCTCCAGCGAAAAGCTGATATCCCTCAGCACCGAGGTGTCGCCAAAGTGCTTCTCGATGTGCTGTACGTCCAAAATCGCCATGGTGATACCTCCTTACTTAAAGTAGCTGAGCTTGCGCTCGATGTAGTTGAACAGCAGCGTCAAAATGCCCACAAAGGCCAGATAGAACACCGCCGTATAGAACAGCGGCCAGATGATACCGGCGGATTTCATATAGGCCTCGCCCGCCTTGATCAGCTCCGTCACCGCAATGATACGGGCCAGAGACGTATCCTTCACCAGCGTGATGATCTCGTTGGACATGGGGGGCACGATGCGCTTCACCATCTGCAGCAGCGTCACCTGGAAAAAGATCTGGCTCTTGGTCATGCCCAGCACCTGTCCGGCCTCCTGCTGCCCCACCGGCACGCCTTCGATGCCGCCCTTATAGATCACGGCGAAATAGCAGGCGTAGTTGATGACAAAGGCCACCACACAGGCCGCCATGCGCCCATCGGAGAAATAGGCCCAGATGTTGTTGTCAAACCATTTGCCGGGGCCGTAGAAAATGATGATCAGCTGCAGCATCAGCGGCGTGCCGCGGATGATCCACACGATCACGTTGAACAGCCAGCTCACCGGCTTGCACCGGCTGCGCAGGGCAAAGGCGATCAGCAGCCCCAGCGGAACAGAAAACAGCAGCGTCAGGAAAAAGATCTTCAAAAGCTCGCCCATACCCTGAAGCAGCGAAAGGGTGACGGTCAGGAACATGATAAAACTCCTTTATGTATGATGGAAAACCGCGAAAATCGTAACAGTCAAAAGCCGCCCAAAGGCAGAGAGCGGGAACCGCTCTCTGCCGATGAGATATCGTTTGCGGGAAATTTACTTGGTGATGACCACCTGTGCGTTCTCACAGTAGGCGTTGGTGCACTCCATGGCTGCCATCACACCGTCGGTCAGGGTCATGCCGTTCCACACCACATCGATGTTCTTGCTGTCCAGCTCGTTGACCTTCATGTCCCAGTCGATGACCACGAACTCGATGTCAACGCCCAGCTTCTCGGCCACCAGCTTGGCCATGTCGGCGTCAAAGCCGATCCACTCGTCGTTGGCGTCCTTGTAATCCATGGGGGCGAACTCGGTGATGCCCACCACCAGCTTGCCCTTGCCCTGGATGTAAGCCACATCGCTGTCGGACTCGGAAGCGGTGAACTCAGCGGCGGGCTGCTCCAGCAGAGCCTCCTGCACGCCGTAGGTCTTGGCCAGCTCCACCATGCTGCCGTCGGCATAAGCCGCGGACATCACGCTGTTGATGTAGGAGGCCAGGTCGCTGCCCTTGCGGCAGCCTGCGCCGTACAGCTCAGAGGTCAGCTTCTGATCGGTGACCTTCAGGTTGGGATAGCTGGTGCCCTCGCCCACCATGGCGCCGGCCATCAGCAGGTCGATGATAGCGGCGTCGGAGGTACCGGCGTCCACTTCCATCAGCGCGTCAGCCTGAGAACCCACGGAATTGATCTTCCAGCCCTTCTCGTTGGCCACTTCCTCGCCGGCGCTGCCGGCTTCCACGGCGTAGGTCAGCTCCGGCTGCGCGTCGCTGTTGTCATCCGTGCTTGCATCGGGGTTTGCCTGATTGCCGCAGGCCACCAGGCTCAGCGCCATCACCAGCGCCAGCATCATTGCCAAAAACTTTTTCATGTTACGTTTCTCCTTTTTTCGTGGGCGTCTTTGTCGGCGCCGTGTGTTGTTTTTTAGTATGGTAATACTCTACCACTTTATCACGCTAATGTAAAGTGTCGTTGCTGACAAAAGAAGCCAAATTTTTCGGGCCGTATTTCACAAATCTGACAAAATACCCCATACAGGACGGCATGCCGAATAAAATGTAGGGGGCGGCGTCCGGTGTCATTTCCCCTCTTGCCCGAAATCATCGATTTCCGGCAAGGAAAAAGGCGGCGTTCCCCGCCGCCTTTTCCATATCACACGAGTCGATCTGTAAGCCGGGTTCTGTCTTGACAGTCATCTATCTAGGCGTACCGTTGCCGATACGCTCAAGCCACCTCGGGGACGGCCGGGCCAGCCAATGTCCCCCTGCCGGTGTTGCTCCGGATAGAGTTTACAGCGACGGACGCTTCCACGCCGTCGGGTGAGCTCTTACCTCACCTTTCCACCCTTACTCCGCCGCGCTCCCGAAGGAGCAGCCGCAAAGCGGTATATCTCTGTTGCACTTTTCCTGAAGTCGCCTTCGGCGGGCGTTACCCGTTATCCTTGCCCTGTGGAGCCCGGACTTTCCTCATCGGCAGGCTTTCGCCTTGCCGCCGCGACTGTCTGATCCACTCGCAGTCCCCATTGTACCCAACCTTGGAACAAAAGTCAACGAAAAATCCCATTCCAGGGCAACTATTGCCTTTTCCCGCCGTCTTATGCTATAATCTGGAAAACAAATCCAGCTGTATCCGCCCCATTTCGGGGCAGTATACCGATAGAAAGGGATATCATCTATGAAAAAACGACCCAACCTCGTTCCCCAGCCGCGGGATCTGAAGGCCGCCATCCGCCGCCAGCCCGCCGTTTTCACCGTCTACCTGGTGCTGCGGCTCATCGTCCTGGCCACGCTGGTGTCCTCCCTCGTCCGCGGCGAATATGAAAGCGCCTTCATCTGCCTCCTGGTGCTGGTGCTGTTCATGCTGCCCTTCTTCATCCAACAGAACTTCGGCATCGAGCTGCCCTCCACCCTGGAGATCATCATTCTCCTCTTCATCTTCGCCGCCGAGATATTGGGAGAGCTGGAATGCTACTTCATCACCTATCCCTATTGGGACTCCATGCTCCACACCACCACCGGCTTTCTCTGCGCCGCCACCGGCTTCGCCCTGATCGACATCCTCAACCGCAACAGCCGCATCAAATTCCAGCTCTCCCCCATCTACGTGGCCCTGGCGGCCTTCTGCTTCTCCATGACCGTGGGCGTCCTGTGGGAGTTCTTCGAGTTCGGCATGGACCGCCTCTTCCACATGGATATGCAGAAGGACACCGTGATCCAGTCCATCACCTCCGTCATGCTGGACCCCACCCATAAAAACATCCCCGTCACCATCGACGGCATCACCTCCGTGGCCGTCAACGGCCAGGATCTGGGCTTCGGCGGCTATCTGGACATCGGACTGTATGACACCATGGAGGACCTGTTCGTCAACTTCATCGGCGCCGTGGTCTTCAGCACCATCGGCTACTTCTATATCAAGCACCGCGGCAAGGGTAAGCTGGCCAAAGCCTTCATCCCCACCATCACCGAGCCGTCTCCCGACACGCCGCCGGGGGAAACCCCCGCCGAATGACCCACATACAGAAAGGACCTCCGGCCCATGGCCGGAGGTCCTTTTCCTATGTCCGTTTCTTTTTAGTTGTTGCCGGAAGACAGATAGGGCTGTACCGCCGCCGCCACGTTGGAAATGCACATGGTCTGCAGCCACACACGGCCGGGGCCGGTCAGCAGGGTATTAAACAGACCCTCGCCGCCCAGCAGCTTGTTCTTCATGCCGGGCACCTGACGGATCTCCATCTGCACGCCGGAGGTGAAGCCCGCCACGTTGCCGGTATCCACCACGATCTGCTGTCCAGGCTGCAACTCATACTCCACCAGCTCGCCGTCGATCTCGGCAAAGGCCATGCCGCTGCCGCTCAGACGCTGCATAATGAAGCCCTCGCCGCCGAACAGGCCCACGCCCAGCTTCTTGTTGAAGTGGATCGACAGCTCCACACCAGGCTCCGCCGCCAAAAAAGCGCTCTTCTGCAGGATCATATCCTGACCAGGCGCCACCTGGATCGCCTTGATCTGGCCGGGGAAGCTGGAGCCGAAAGCGATCATGCCCGTGCCGGTGGCCGTATAGATGTTCTGGAAAATGCTCTCGCCGGAAAGCGCCTTGGAGAACATCTTGCCCAGTCCGCCGCCCTTGGTCTCCATCTGCATGTTGGGGGTCATCCAAACCATCGAGCCCTTTTCCGTGACCATCTGCTCGCCGTGCTCCAGATGGCAGACTACCACCGGAAAGGAACCACCCAAAATCTCGTAACGCATCTCTTTGTCCTCCCAAATATAATTGAAGTTCTTTTATTGTACCATGCCAACGTACACTTTGGCAACCATTTTCCGGAAACGCTCTTGTATCTTTTTTTCTCTTCTGCTACAATAAGTCAGAATCTAACGAAAACGAGGCAGCAGCATGGACGCGGTAACACTCAAGCACGTGGAAAAATCCTATACCACCTACAGTACGGAGGTCGTCATCACCGGCCAGCAGCGGGAGAGCCGCACGCGGCAGGTGCTGCGGGATCTGTCCGTCTCCTTCCCCGCCGGACAGCTTACGGTGATCGTGGGCCGCAGCGGCTGCGGAAAAAGCACCCTCTTGAAGCTGCTGGCGGGAAGCGAGCAGCCGGATTCCGGCCAGGTGACCATCCCCGAGGGCTGGCACAACGCCATGCTCAGCCCCGATCCCTACGTGATCTCCTGGACAAACGTGCAGCGCAACGTGGCCATGGCCTGCGGCGTAGGCAAAACGCCGGAGGAGCGCTATGAAAAAGCCCGCGACTTCGTCCGGCTGGTGGGGCTGGAGGACTACGCCGACCTGACGCCGGCGGAGCTGTCCACCGGAATGAAGCAGCGTCTGGGCCTTGCCCGTGTGCTGGCCGGTCAGGCGGAGCTGCTGCTGATGGACGAACCCTTCGCCTCTCTGGACTTTCTCACCCGTCAGGAGCTGCAGACCCAGCTGCTGGCCATCCAGTCCGCCATGCCCCGCACCATCGTTCTGGTGACCCACCAGCTGGAGGAGGCCCTGGTGCTGGGCCAGAAGATCATCGTCATGCACCCCGACAGCACCCTTCAGGAATTCGACCTGTCCCACGAGCCCTATCCCCGCCCCCTGGACAGTCCCCGTATGCAGGCGCTGAAACGGGAGATCACTGATGCGTGCAGGCACCCCTCCGCCCAGTAACCTCTCCTTCTCAAATAACGAAAACGATCCGCGATGCTATACTTTGCATCGCAGATTTTTCGTTTCTCAGCAGGAAATTGTCCGTATGCTGTGGAAAAATTTTTCCGCAAAAAAACCGCACGATTCTTTTCCGCTTTTCAGCGTGAAAGAACCGTGCGGTTTGTTTTTGCAACTTTTGCACAAATCCCTGCATCATTTTATAGTGAAATCGCCGAAGAAAAAGCTTGACAACCGCCCCATTTTGCGGTAACTTATTGCATTATTTTTCAAAGGAGGTTTCCTGTATGATACACTACGATCTCTTAAAGCTGACAAAAGACGCGGACGTGACCGAACTCTACTTCCGCTGCCGCAAGGTCTACGCAGAGCTGGAACTGGAGCTCCCCTATCTGCACGATGCACAGGTCTTTCGCTGCGAGACCATGCGCGGCCCCAACGCGGACCTCATGATCGTCGTACACCTGGACGGGCCGGAATACCTCAAGGATTACCTCTCCCATCCCAAGCATCAGGCACTGGTAGACGACATGAAAGACTATGTGATGGACCGCATGTCCTTCGACGAAAAGGAAGCCTGCTGACCCAGGAGCGTCCGCCCTTGTGGGCGGCGTTCATTTTTCCAGCAGTCCTCCCACCAGCACCAGATACTCCGGCGCGCGGCCCTCTCTGCCCCACAGGACCGGCATGTGGAAATAGTGCTGCAAACACCCCTCCACATCGCCGCCCAGGGCCTCGATGGAATAGCGCAGGTGCTGCGGAAGCCGGCAGGGCCGCCCCTGCGCCTTTTCGCATTCCTCACACTGGTCGCAGGTGCCCGCCAGCAGCATCCGGCTCCCCGGCTCCGCCTGCTCCCACTGATAGAGCACCTCCCGATACCGCCGCTTCTCCTCCTTCAGCGCCTCCAGCGCCTCGTCCAGCGGCTGATCCGGCGCATCCGCGTACAGGATGCGGGCATACAGCCGCAGCCCGCTGTACGCCCTCCAAATGGTCATAGGGTCAAAATCAAAGGGCGGGCATGTCCACCGGTTCCCATAGTTGTGACACTGGCGGCAGGCGGGCAGAAACCGCTCCACCCGCACGAACCGCTCCACGAATTCCGCCGCGGTGGTCTGCGCCGTCAGCTCACGGATGTGATACGCAAACGCCATATGCTTCCTCCCTTTCCCGTCAGCACTCCCGATACACACCCTCACGGCACCGCACGCTGCGATATCCCGTGTGGGTGACGCCCAGCAGGCCGTCCAGTTCGCGGACGGCGTTTTCATAGCGGCTGTTCTGATGGTGTACCAGTATGTAATCCGCCTCCCGAATTTTTCCGGCGGCGGCTCTGGCAAACGCCCGCACCGGCGCGGCCAGCTCAAACACCCAGATAGGCGAGCAGATGGTCACATGCTCATAGGCGGTCAGGTCAATGTTGATCGGCTCAATAGGCATCTCCCACCGGTGCATCCCATAGCGCCCGCACCACCAGAAGCCCAGCGTCCCCTCCGTCCGCTCGGTGGATCGGATCTCGTACACCGCCGCGCCGCTGCGGTCCGCCTCCTCATAGGCCAGCTTTCGCACATAGCCCATGCGGGAGAAGAACACCACCAGCCGCTCCGGCTCCGTCCCGATGTTGGGATAGTCCGCCCGCTCCACACGAAATGCCTCCTGCTTCTCAAACACCCACGCGGCATACCCCGTGGCGGCCTGAGCCAGTCCGAACAGGAAATAAATGGTGGACATGAAGTTCAGCGGAAACATGTAAAACTGAATGCAGATCCACAGCATCAGCGTCACGCCGAAGATACCCCCCAGCACCACGCCCCCATGCTTCTTCGCCAGCAGCAGCCCCGCCGCCGTCAGATTCGTCAGTCCGTTGACGATCAGCAGCGCGATACCGGAGAAGGTCAGGTCCTGAAACACCACCTCCGCAAAGGGCAGCACCTGAAAATACGGCAGCATGGCGTCCATTCCCATGCTCCTCCCGCTGGGATCCAGCAGCATGCCCAGCGCACCCGCCACCGCGCCGATTCCGATAAACAGCGTCCAGAAAAGCAGCCACCCTCTGGTCACCCGAAATCTTGAATGATCCTTCATGGTATCCTCCTTCATCAAAGGAAAAAATCGACAGGCACAAACCGTGCCTGTCGATTTTTGGTCGGAGTGGGGGGACTTGAACCCCCGGCCTCTTGGTCCCGAACCAAGCGCGCTACCAGCTGCGCTACACCCCGCCACAGCCTGTTTATTATAATAAGGATTTCCCCTCCTGTCAAGAGGGGAAACGCAATATTGCCGTCAATTCGCCCTCCATTCCGCATGAATGGTGAAAAATGGCACATACTACCCCCAACCATCACAGGAGGTAGTATCATGTCTGAAATGTTTTGCTTTCAATGTCAGCAGACCGCCGGCGGCAGCGGCTGCGTCAAAACCGGCGTATGCGGCAAGCAGCCCCAAACCGCCCAGCTGCAGGACGCCCTGGTGTGCCGCCTGATCCGTCTGGCGGAGGTCTGTCATCAGCGGCAGGAGTACCCGCCTGAGGTCACCCGCCTGCTGGCGGACGGCCTATTCACCACCCTTACCAACGTCAACTTCGATAACGACGCCATCCGCTCCTTCACCGACCGCGTGGACGAGGCTCTGCGCCGTCACGGCGGCAGCAGCGGCAGCGGCGACACCGCGTGGCTGTGGCGGGGCCAGACGGACATCGTGTCCCTGCGCTCCACCCTGCTGTTTGGCCTGAAGGGCATGGCCGCCTACGCCCACCACGCCCTGAATCTGGGCTATCGGGACAAAGAGGTGGACGCCTGGTTCTACAAAGGCCTCGCCGCGCTCCCCCAGGATCACAGCGTCGAGGAATGGCTGGCCCTCATCATGGAGTTCGGTCAGATCAACTTCCGCTGCATGGCCCTGCTGGACCGCGCCAATACTGAGACCTTCGGCAACCCCATCCCCACGCGGGTGAATCTGGACGTAAAACACGGCCCCTTTATCGTGGTCTCCGGCCACGATCTGGAGGATCTCCACCAGCTGCTGGAGCAAACCGCCGGCAAGGGCATCAACGTCTACACCCACTGCGAAATGCTGCCCGCCCACGGCTATCCGGAGCTGAAGCGATACCCCCACCTGGCAGGCAACTTCGGCACAGCCTGGCAGAATCAGCAGCGGGAGTTTGACAACATCCCCGCGCCGGTGCTGTTCACCACCAACTGTCTGATGCCGCCCCGCCCCAGCTATGCCGATCGGGTCTACACCACCTCCGTGGTGGGCTACGAGGGCCTGCGGCATATCGAAGCGGACGCCCAGGGACACAAGGACTTCTCCCCCATCATCCAGCAGGCCCTATCCCTGGGCGGCTATGAGACCGACCGCAGCATGAGCGGCGTCAACGGCGGCCATATGGTGACCACCGGCTTTGCCCGCGCCGCCGTGCTGGACAAGGCCCCCCAGCTCATCGACGCCATCAAAAGCGGCGCGGTGAAGCACATTTTCCTGGTGGGCGGCTGCGACGGTGCCCACCCCGGCCGCAACTACTACACCCAGTTCGTCAAGCGCACTCCCATGGACTCCCTTGTGCTGACGCTGGCCTGCGGCAAATTCCGCATCAACGACCTGGACCTGGGCGAGATCGGCGGCATCCCCCGCATCCTGGACGTGGGCCAGTGCAACGATGCCTACAGCGCCGTGCAGATCGCCCTGGCGCTGGCCGACGCCTTCGACTGCACCGTCAACGACCTGCCCCTGACGCTGGTGCTGTCCTGGTATGAGCAGAAGGCCGTGTGCATTCTGCTGTCCCTGCTGGCGCTGGGCGTCAAAAACATCTACCTGGGCCCCACGCTGCCCGCCTTTCTGTCCGAAACGGTGGTCAAGACCCTGGTGGACGCCTACGGCCTGCAGCCCATCACCGCACCGGCTCAGGATCTGGACGCCATTCTCCACCGCGGCTGACCGCCCCGCCGCGCAAAAATGCCGATACCCTCCGGTATCGGCATTTTTTCTGCTTAATAGCCAAACAGCTGCACCCAATACACCTCGCTGCCGGAGTAGCAATACCCCACTCCCAGCGTGGCATAGCGGGAATCCAGAATGTTCGCCCGATGGCCCGCTGAATTCATCAGATCTCTGGTGGCCTCGTCCGCGTTCATACCGGTGCCCATCACCAGATTCTCGCCGTGGGCCAGCGAGGTAACGGTGTACCACTGGCTGCCGTCGGGTCTGGTATGGCTGAAATTGCGGGTGATCTCGCTGGCGCGGGTAGACGCGGCGCTGCACAGCGTGCTGTCCAGCGTCAGGGGCGCCAGACCGTTCTCAGCGCGATGGCCGTTCACCAGCTCCAGCATCCGCCCCACCGGATCGCCGCTGGACACCGTGGCCGTCTCCGCCACCGGCTCCTCCACCACCGTTTCGGCGGGAGTCTCCACCTCGGCGGATGGCGTTTCCGCCGCCTCCGGCTCCTGGGTCGTCGGGGTCTCGTCCTGCGGCGGCGTCTCGTCCTCCTGCACCGGCTCCTGACTCAGCGCGTCTCCCGTCTCTTCGCCCTCCGCTGCGGTCAGCGTCTCCTCCGGCTCCTGCAGGGGATCCGCCAGCGCCAGCGGCGGCTCATACAGCATCTGCTGCAGCGGCGGGAGCAATTCCTCCTCCGCCTGCACGCCCAACTGCTTGCCCCGCGTCATCTCCAGCGCCGTCTCCTGGGGGAGCGCCTCCCCCTTCATGTCCACCTGACGCATCACGCCGATCCAAAGCGCCGCCGCCAGCACCGTCAAAAGCGCCAGCCCCACTAAATACCCGATCTTCTTCCGCTCCATGGCCTGTCCTCTCCGTTATTCTTTCATCCGGCAGATGCTGCCTATGGCACCATCGCCGACAGCTAATATCCTACCACATTTTTCCCGATTTGTCAGCCACTTTTTTCTACTTTCCGCAAAAAAAAGCGAAAAACCGCTCCCTAACGCTTCAGCAGCTTCTCCACCGCCGCACCGTCGATCTGATTGACCGTGACAAATTTCCCGCCGAAAAATACCGCCCAGTTATTGAACACACAGGGCAGCGCCTTGGCCTGCTCCAACGTCTCCACATGAATGAACCGCGCGGGGATACCCTTCCCCTGACAGTACGTCTGCAGCTTTTCTACTCTCTGATAGATATAGGGGCACTGGTCGTCGTAATAGACGGTCAACTCCTGCTCCGGTATCGCCTGTGCCTTGGCGCTGTCCGCAAAACGGGGCACAGTGCCGTCAAAGCTGAGGGCCAACAGATGATAGCCGTCCTCTGTGGCGTCCACCACCTGAAAGCCGAATTTCTCCGCAAACCGCTGATCCGACAGCCAGGCCTTCTGCTTTTCCGCCCCCAGCATACACACGCCGGAGCGCCCCCGCGCCTTCGCGTCGGCAATGCAGTATTCCATCAGCTGCCGCCCGTAGCCGTGCCCCTTGGGGCCGCCCTGCACCCACAGGCAGTAGATGTAGTCATAATTCTCTCCCAACACCGGCGCCCAGGCCGTCTCCAGCGGCGCGTATTCAATGAATACGCACTCCTTCCCCTCCAGCTTGCGGAACACGTGTCCCTCCTTCAGCCGCGCCGCCAGCCACGCCCGCTTGGCCTCCACCCCCGGGTGGGCCGTCTTGCTGCGGATGATGCAGCAAAGCTGCTCCTGCGCCAGATTCTCCGGCGTCAGATTCACAAACCCGTCGTCCATTGTCCGCCGCTCCCCTCTCCTGCTCTTTTTCCTGTTCAGTATACACCTTCGCGCCCCAAAAGTCAAAAACACACAAAAGCAGCGGAGGCTTACGCCTCCGCTGCCGGATACCATATCAATTATCAGGCCACATCGGTGGGAACCGCCTTGCGGCGCTTTCTGGCACGCTGGAAGCTCTCCTTGATGACGGGGCCGATGGTCTGGATCAGGATCACGATGATCAGCACCAGGCCCTGGAACGTGTCCTGAATATCCACGCTGAGGGAGGGGATGGACACGATGATGAAGTTGATGGTGGTGTAGGACAGTGCGCCGAACAGCACGCCGAACACCTTGCCGCGGCCGCCGGCCATATTGACGCCCGCCAATACCACCGCCGCGATGGCGTACATCTCATAGCTCTGGCCGGAGGAGGCGGGGGTCACGTTGCCGATCTTGCAGGCCTGAATAATACTGGCCACGCCCACCATCAGTCCGGTGATGATAAACACGGAAACCTTTACCCATGTGGTGTTGATGCCCGCCAGCCGCGCGCTCTTCTCATTGGAGCCCACAGCGTACACGCTCTTGCCGTACTTGGTCTTGTTGGCCAGCACCACAAACAGGATCACCATCAGCACAAACACAAAGGTGATGTAGGGGATGGAGAAGGAGCCCAGCGACAGCTTGCCGGTGCCGAACTTCATCCGCAGGAACTCATAGTTGCTGTTGTCGCTCAGCATGGCGAACTGGCTGGAGGAGGAGCCGCTGATGGCCGGATCAATGGACCGCACCACCGACAGGGTCAGTGAACGGTAGATCAGCATGGTGCCCAGCGTCACCACGAAGGGGGGCATCTTGGCGCAGCCCGCCAGCACACCGTTGATGGCGCCGCACAGCGCGCCGCTGACCAGCGCGGCCAGGATCATCAGCAGAATGGAGTTGGTCACATTGAATACCATAATGGTCACGCCGGTGCACAGCACCAGTGACGAACCGATGGACAGGTCGATCTGTCCGGTAATGATGACCAGCGCCATGCCCAGCGCCATGGTGCCCACGATGCAGGTGTTCTGGCTGCCCAGCACGGCCGCCACATGGCTCCACTTAAAGGTGTTGCCGTTGGCCTGGATCGTGAAGGCATAGCCCACCATGATAATCAGGAAAACAAAGATAAAGCTGTACTGTGACCAGATCTTTCCGGCAATGGCGCCGAAGCCGTTTTTCTTGTTCATCTCGCTACCTCCACACGCGCATCCACCGCGTTGGTGGAATACAGCATTACATCATGCTCATTGACCTCGGAATGTTGGAATACCTTCACGATGCGTCCCTCATAGAACACCACGCACCGGTCGGCCACCTTCTGGATCTCCGGTATCTCCAGCGTGTTGAAGATAACGGCCTTTCCCTCCTTGGCAAAGCTGAGCATCAACTTATAGATCTCCGCCTTGGCGCCCACGTCCACACCCTGAGTGGGATTGTCGAACAGCAGCACGTCCGCGCCGATGTTCAGCCAGCGGGCGATAAACACCTTCTGCTGGTTGCCGCCGGACAGCGACGTGATGCTCAGGGCACTGTCGTCCGCCTTGATGTGCAGCGGCTCCTTATAGCTCTCGTACCGCGCCTGCTCGTCCTTGTCGCGGATAAAGGGCCGTGCCCGCGACACCTCGTGCTCCGCCAGATAGAAATTCTCCAGAATGCTCATATCCGGCACCACGGAATTCTCCTTCCGGTTGGCGGGCAGCATGCCCACGCCGTTTTTCATAAACTTGACGGAATGGCCGTGCACCGGCTTGCCGCCCACCAGGATCTCGCCGCCCTCCGTGGGTAGCGCGCCGAACACGGTCTGCAGCAGCTCGCTGGCGCCGCAGCCCGCCAGGCCCGTCAGCGCCACGATCTCGCCCCGCCGCACCGTCAGGTCGATGCCGTCAAAGCCCTCGCCGCTCAAGCCCTGCAATGTCAGGATCGGCTCGCCCAGCTCTCTGGGCTCATAGACCTCCGCATCCACATATTTGGTGCCCACCATGTCCGATGTAATGGCATGGGGCGTCGTATCCTTTATATCGCCTGAGGAAATGAACTCACCGTTGCGCAGCACCGTATACCGGTCCGCCAGCGCGAATATCTCCGGCATCTTGTGGGAGATAAAGATGAAGGATTTCCCCTGAGTTTTCAATTTTTTCAGTATCTCAAAGAGATGGTCGATCTCATTGTTGGACAGTGCCGTGGTGGGCTCGTCCAAAATCAGCAGCTTGGCATCCGCGTATAATGCGCGGCAGATCTCCAGCAGCTGCTTTTCGCTGGTTTTCAGCTCGCTGACCATGGCGTTGGGATCAATGTCCACGCCCAGATCCTCAAAAAGCTGCTTGGTCTTTGCCACCTGCTCCTTATTCCGCAGCAGGCCGAACCTGGTCAGCTCCCGCCGCAGGAAAATATTATCCGCCACCGTCAGGTCGTTGATGACGTTCAGCTCCTGATGGACAAAGGCGATACCGGCGGCCTCCATCTGGTGGATGGTGGGCGTGGGATAGCTCTTGCCGCAAAAGACGATCTCTCCCTCGTCGGCAGGCAGCACGCCGGTCAGAATATTCATCAGTGTGGATTTTCCCGCGCCGTTTTCACCCAGCAGCGCGTGGATCTCCCCTTCGCCCACCGTCAGGTGAACGTCAGACAGCACCCGATTGCTGCCAAAGGTCTTGGACACATGGGTCATTTCAAGGATGTTCATATCCGCTGTCTCCTTGCTTCAGGTTAAACGCGCCCCGCTCAGGCGCCGTTTTGGAAAGGCGGATGCAGGGGGGGAAGCCCCCTGCATCCGCGCAAATGGCAGATCAATTCGATCAAGCGTGGCCCTTGAAGCCCTCGTACTGGGAAACGTTGTCGCGGCCAACGATCCAGGTGGGCTGATACTCACCGGAGCCGACCTCATAGTTCCAGTCGCCGGACAGGTACTGCTCCATCTTCTCGATGACGTCCTGCATCATCTTGGGGGAGAAGTACATGCTCATCATGTCGTCGAAGTACTTGTTGGCCAGCTCGGACTGAGCGGCGGTACCGGCCATCACGTCATACAGCTCCTGCATGCCGCCGATAGCGGAGATGTAAACCTCCATCTGCTCCAGATCGGCCAGAGTGGCCTCGGAAGCGCCGGCCTCCAGATAGTTCAGCACGCCGAAGGTCATTTCATCGTCCATGGAGTAGATGTACAGCTTGTTGCCATTGGCCTTGGCTGCGGCAACGATCTCATCCAGTTTCTGCTCGATGTAGTCGTAAGCGCCGTCAGCAGACCAGTTGCAGACCACGGAATAGGTGTTGAACACGGCGTCCAGAGCGGCGTCGTCCCAGGTCTCGGTGGTCTTGAAGCTCTCGCCCAGGGCCTTGTCGGAATACTCGATCTCGCCCTTCAGGAACTGGCGGAAGCCCTCTTCACGGCGGGAGCAAACGGTACCGTTGTCGCCGTACAGAGTCACGACGGTGTCGCCGGGCTTCATGCCGTTCTTCTGCAGCCAGTAAGCGATACCGGCGCCGCACTGCCAGTTATCACCGGAGGCGTTCAGAATGGCGTACTGCTCGGTGGCCTCAATGATACGGTCGAAGGAGATGAAGGGGATACCTTCGGCATACAGGGCCTCCTGGCCGGCCTGGGCGGAATCGTCCAGCGCCATCATGACCACGCCCACCGCGTCGCCGTTGGCGATAATGGTGTTGACCTGGTCAACCTGCTCCTCACCGGAAGAAGCGGGCATGTACACAGCCTTGTACGTACCGGCGTCGGTGATCTCCTTGCACTTGGCCTCGGCGTAGGCGCCGGCCTGTGCGGTCCAGCCGTGGTCAGGGGTGGGGCCCATCACGTAGATGGTGTTGCCGTCTCCGGCATTGGTGTTGTTGTCCTGGCTGTCGCCGTTGCCGCCGCCGCAGGCGACCAGCGTCAGCGCCATAGCCAAAGCCAGGATCAGCGCGATCATCTTTTTCATGCAATTTCCTCCAAAATAAATTATTATATAATACCTGCTGACACAGGCACTATATCGTTGTCACGGCCGCGCCTTACAGCGCCACGGCCTTCTCCGCCTCCGCCGAGCGCAGGCAGGCGAACACCGCCCGCATGGAGCGCACGATATCCTCCGCGTCCAGAATACTGGGGCGGCCCTCCTCCACGGCGGCCACGAACTCGTCGATGACGCCGGAGGACGCCTGCTGGGCGTCGTCATTGGTCTGCAGCCGGTCCAGAGCGTACAGCACCTGGGTGCCGTCGGCGTTGACGATCTTCAGCGAGTACTGGGGATCGGCATAGAGCTTCATGATGCCCTTTTCGCAGAACAGCGTCGTGGCGTTGCACTCCTCGCCGTAGTGGGTCCAGCTGGTGGTGACGGTGCCCATGGCGCCGTTGGCAAAGGTCAGCACCTCCACGGAGTTGTCGTCCACCTCGATGGGCGTGCCGTCGGGGAACTTCTTGTCCAGCACCTTCATATTGGAATAGACCGATGTGATCTCCGATCCGATCAGATACCGCATCAGGTCGATCTTGTGGATGCCCAGATCCGCCATGGAGCCGAAGGACGCGCTGGCCTTCTTGAAGAACCAGGTGTTGGCGCTCTTGTCCATGCTCCACATCTCCGGCCCCTTGTGGCCAAAGGTGGTCTGGAAGGTGATGACGCGGCCCATAGCGCCGCTGGCCAGGATCTCCTTGGCCTTCTTGTGGGCGGGAGCCAGCCGCTGGTTGTGGCCGATCATCAGCCGCTTGCCGCTCTCCCTGGCGGCGGCCACCATGGCCTCGCACTCCTCCAGCGAGACAGCCATGGGCTTTTCACACAGCACATGCTTGCCGGCTTTCAGCGCCTTAATGCTGATCTCGGCGTGGAAGGCATTGGCCATGCATACGGATACGGCGTCGATCTCCGGATCAGCCAGCAGCTCGTCCACACCCGCGTATACCTTGCCGCCATACAGATCCACCAGCGCCTGAGCCCGTTCGGGGATCAGATCGTAAAAGCCCCTGATCTCCACATCGCTGTTGTGGAAATACTCATACCCGTGCCGCTGCTTGGCGATAGAGCCGCAGCCAATGATACCAACCTTCAACATGTGCAATCGCTCCTTTTCGATGATGTTATCCTTCCTTCTCCGCCGCCACCGACTCGCGTATCACCAGCCTGTGGGGCAGGAATGTATGTGTATGAGAGACCTTCTCGCCACCCAGCATCCGCAGCAGCAGCCGCAGGCTCACCTGCCCCATCTCGTAGCAGGGCTGGGCCACCGTGGTCAGGTGGGGGTGGAACATGGTGGTGTAATCCACATCGTCAAACCCCGTCACCGACAGATCCTCCGGCACCTGCAGTCCCATGTCGTGGGCGCGGGAGATCACGCTCAGCGCCAGAATGTCCGACACGCAGAACACCGCCGTAGGCCGCGGCTGGGCCGTCAGCAGCCGCTTCGCCGCCGCCAAACCGGAGGCAAAGGAATAATCCGCATCCGCCAGCGCCACCAGCTCGTCTCCGCAGGGCAGTCCCGCCTCCGCCAACGCGTCGCAGTACCCCTGCCGCCGCTGCTGGGTGGAGATAAAGTCGTTGTCCGCGCTCAGCAGCGCCACGCGGCGGTGGCCCTGCCCGATCAGATACCGCACCGTTTCCGCGGCGGCGGTGTAGTTGTCGATGGACACCGTGGGCTGCTGGATCTCCGGCACGTACTCGCAGCACTGCACGATGGGATAGTGCTGCGCATATTCCCGCAGCAGCGGGTTGTTCTTCCGGCAGCCCAGAAAGATGGCGCCGTCCGCCCGATGGGCGTCCAGCATCTTCAAAAACCGCTCCTCATTCTCCGCCTGTCCGCCGGTGTTGCAGATCAGTACGCTGTAGGCGCAGTCGTGGGCCAGATCGCCGATCCCCGTCAGAATGCTGGAGTAATAGGGGTTGGAAAAGTTGGGGGCCAGGGTCAGTATCACGCGGCTCTCGCTGCGGCGCAGGTTGCGGGCGGACTGGTTGGGGATGTAGTCCAGCTCCCGTATGGCCGCCATCACCCGCTGGGCGGTGGCCGGCTTCACCGACTCGCTGTTGTTCAGCACCCGCGACACTGTGGCGACGGAAACACCGGCATATCTCGCTACCTCTCCGATCGTCACCATGCAGGGGCCTCCGTTTCCTGAGTTGAAAATGTAATCCATTACATTTTTCACATGTTTATCATACCAGCCCCGACCGTCCCGTGTCAAGGAATATGGTCAAATCGTGAAAATTTTCAGCCCTTTCGCCAATAACCCCCCACTGCTTTCCGGCGCTTTGCACAATCCTGAAATCAGTACCCCGTTTCACTCTTGACAAAGCCGCGGATTGTGATTACCTTTATGAGTGATAAAAAGCATTTGCTTGCGAAAGGAGCATATTACCATGAAAATGGGCCTTGTTACCGCCATACTGGAGCAATACGGCTATGAAAAAATGATCGACACCGTCTCTGAGATGGGCTTTGCCTGTGTCGAGGTGGCCTGCTGGCCCGCCGGAAAGGCGGAGCGCCGCTACGCCGGCGTCAGTCATATCGATGTGGAGCGCGTGTGTCAGGACGCCGACTACGCCCGCCATATTCTGGACTACGCTGCCGCTCACCATGTGGAGATCTCCGCCCTGGCCTTCTACCCCAACACCATGGACGGCGACCTGCAAAAGCGGCACACCAATGTGGAGCACCTGAAAAACGTCATCCGCGCCAGCGCCAGACTGGGCGTCAATATGGTCACCACCTTCATCGGCCGCGACCAGACCAAAACCGTGGACGAAAATCTGGAGCTGGTCAAGGAGGTCTGGCCCCCCATCATCGCGCTGGCGGAGGAGCTGGGCGTGAAGATCGCCATCGAGAACTGCCCCATGCTCTTCGGCCCCGACCAGTGGCCCGGTGGCCAGAATCTGATGACCACCCCTCCCCTCTGGCACAAGGTCTTCGACATCCTGCCCAGCAAGAATCTGGGCATCAACTACGATCCCAGCCACTTCGTCTGGCAGATGATCGACTATATCAAGCCCCTGTACGAGTTCAAGGATAAGATCTTCCACGTCCATTACAAGGATATCAAGCTCTATCCCGAAAAGCTGGCCCGGGTGGGCGTCATGGCCTATCCCCTGGACTTCATGTCCCCCAAGCTGCCCGGCCTGGGCGATGTGGATTGGGGCAAGTTTGTCTCCGCCCTTACCGATATCGGTTATGACAGCTTCACCTGTATCGAGGTGGAGGACAAAGCCTTTGAAGGCAGCGAGGAGGCTGTCCTCAACTCCCTGCGTCTGAGCAAGCGCTATCTGGAGCAGTTCGTCATCTGATCCGCCGCACCGATCGAAAAGGCCCGTTATGGCCCCTTTTACGGGGTCCATAACGGGCCTTTATGTACCATTTCTGTACCTATAACCGCCCTTTATGTACCGATAATTCCCCCATTTTTTCCTCATTTTGGCAACTCATGCCTTTACACGCCAGTCAAAACGGGGTATAATAATGTGTTGAATCGTGCAAAAGGAGCAACTACATGAAGATCAACCAGATCAAAGCGGGCGCCGTGCTCTCCTATCTCTCCATGGGATTGAGCACCATCATCTCGCTTGTCTATACCCCCATCATGCTGCAGCGGCTGGGGGAGAGCGAATTCGGCGTTTATCAGGCGGTGCTGCCCATCATCTCCTATCTGAACCTGCTGAGCTTCGGCCTGGGCAGCGCCTATGTACGGTACTACTCCCGCTTTCAGGCCGCGGGAGACAAGCGGGGCTGCGCCAAGCTGAACGGCATGTTCCTGATCACCTACCTCTTTCTCGGCGCGGCGGTGCTGGGCATCGGCTTCGGCCTGTCCTACTGCGATGTGATCTTCGGCAAAAAGCTGACCCCCGACGAGATCGCCCTGGCGGAAAAGCTGCTGCGGATCATGACGGTCAACGCCGCCCTCACCTTCCCCATCAGCGTGTTTGAGTCCCACGTCACCATCAACGAGCGGTATCTGTTCCAGAAGATCGTGGCCATGGGCAAGCAGGTGCTCAACCCCCTCATCATGATCCCCCTGCTGATCATCGGCTACCGCAGCGTGATGCTGACCATCGTGTCCCTGATCTTCACCATCCTCAGCGGCATCCTGAACATCGGCTATTGCCTGACGAAGCTGCGGATGCGCTTCTCCTTCCGGCACTATGACTTCCGGCTGATGCGGGAGATGTTCGGCTTTACGGTATATGTATTCATCGGCATCGTGGTGGACAACGTCAACTGGTCCATCGACCGCCAGCTGCTGACATGGCTCCACGGCTCCGCCGCCGTCACGGTGTATACCATTGCCGCACAGCTGAATAACTATTTCCTGCTGTTCGGCAACGCCATCTCCAATGTGATGACGCCCCGCGTCCACCGGCTGGTGGCGGAGGGCGCCTCCATGCGGAAGCTGGACGCATTGTTCACCAAGGTGGGGCGGCTGCAGTTTATCCTGCTGTCCTGCATCTTTCTGGGCTTTGTGGCCATCGGCCAGCCCTTCGTGGTGCTGTGGGGCGGCGGCGAGCAGTTCCGCGTGGACTACTGGACGGCGCTGCTGCTGTTCTTCGCCTGCCTGTGGACCAACGTTCAGACGGTGGGCATCGAGATCCAGCGGGCCAAGAACATGCACAAGTTCCGCTCGCTGACCTATCTGGGAGTGCTGGTGGGCAACATCCTCATCTCCATCCCCCTGTGCATGAAGTGGCAGGGCCTGGGCGCCGCCATCGGCACCGCCATTGCCACGCTGGTGGGCAACGTGTTTTTGATGAACTGGTACTATCACCGGCGCATCGGACTGGATATCCCCGCCTTCTGGCGGCACATCTTCCACCTGATCCCCTCCATGCTGCCACCGGCGGCAGCGGCGGTGCTGCTGGCTGTCTTTACCCACCCCACCACCTATTGGGAGCTGATCCCCCCCGGCTGCGCCTTTGTGGCGGTATACGGCATATCGGTGTGGCTGTTCGGCCTGAACCGTTATGAGCGCAGCCTTATCACTGGGCCGCTGCGGCGGCTGAGAAGACGCAAGGGAGGTGGCCGCCGTGCCTCGTAAATCCGGACGCAACACCAAGGGACGCATCGTCTCCGCCGCCTGGAAGCTCTTTTATGAGCAGGGCTACGACAACACCACCGTGGAGGACATCATCTTCGAGTCCGAGACCTCCAAGGGCAGCTTTTACCACTATTTTGAGGGCAAGGACGCCCTGCTGGGCTCGCTGTCCATGATCTTTGACGAGAAGTACGAGGCGCTGCGGCAGGAGATGGATCCGGACATGCACGCGGTGGACAAGCTGCTGTACATGAATCACGAGCTGTTCACCATGATCGACAACACCGTCTCCGTGGAGCTGCTGGCCCGCCTGTTCTCCACCCAGCTGACCACCAAGGGCGAAAAGCACATGCTCAGCCGCGACCGTACCTATTTCAAGCTGCTGCATCAGGTGGTGCGGCAGGGGCTGGAGCGGCAGGAGCTACGCGGCGACCTGACCGCCAACGAGATCATTAACGACTATGCTATGCTGGAGCATGGGCTGATGTACGATTGGTGTCTGGCCGACGGCGGCTACTCTTTGGCACGGTACGCCGACCGCACCATGCCGACGTTTTTGGAGAATTATCGACGGAAAAACTAAAATTTATTTTTTCGTCTTCTGTTTGATTCACAAAACGTCTATTGCACTTTTCTTTTATTTCAGCGTCTAAATTGAATCAATATCTAAACGGGGTATAGAATTCATTCTATACCCCGTTCTGTATTTACGTCTATAAAAAAGTATGCTATAGTAGCGTTCGTTAGACGAAAGAGAGGTTCCAAAGTATGACATCTGCACAAATTTGTATCATCATCGCCATTGCGGTGTATCTGATCGCTATGGTGTTCGTCGGCGTGGCGTACTCCCGCGCCAGCAAGGGCGGCGCGGACAGCTTCTATCTGGGCGGCCGCCAGCTGGGCCCCGTGGTCACGGCCATGAGCGCCGAGGCCAGCGACATGAGCTCCTGGCTGCTGATGGGTCTGCCCGGCGTGGCCTACTTCACCGGTATCGCCGACGCGGCGTGGACCGCCATCGGCCTGGCCCTGGGCACGTATCTGAACTTCCTGCTGGTGGCCAAGCGGCTGCGCATCTACTCTGCCGAGATCAACGCCATCACCGTGCCGGAGTTCTTCTCCAAGCGCTTCAAGGATGACAAGAAGGTACTGCTGGGTATTTCCGCCCTGATCATTCTGATCTTCTTCATCCCCTACACTGCCTCCGGCTTTGCCGCCATCGGCAAGCTGTTCAACAGCCTGTTCGGCTTTGACTACATGGTCTCCATGCTGATCGGCGCGGCGGTGGTCATCCTCTATACCATCATGGGCGGCTTCCTGGCCGTGTCCACCACCGACCTGATCCAGAGCATCGTTATGACCATCGCCCTGATCGTGGTGCTGGGCTTCGGCATCGAGGTGGCCGGCGGCTGGGGCGCTGTTACCGACAATGCCCGCTCCATCCCCGGCTATCTGAGTCTGGTGCAGATGACCGATATCTCCACCGGCGAGGTCACCGACTACGGCTTCATCAAGTCCCTGTCCATGCTGGCCTGGGGTCTGGGCTACTTCGGCATGCCCCACATCCTGCTGCGCTTCATGGGCATCAGCGACGCCAAGAAGATCAAGATCTCCCGCCGCATCGGCAGCATCTGGGTGGTCATCTCCATGACCGTGGCCGTTACCATCGGCATCGTGGGTCTGGCTATGTCCCGCGTGGGCGAGATCGAGACCTTCGGCTCCTCCAGTGCCGCCGAGGCCGTTATCGTTAAGATCGCCGACCTGTTGAGCACCCACGGCGTGCTGGCCGCACTGGCCGCCGGTCTGATCATCGCCGGTATTCTGGCCTCCACCATGTCCACGGCGGACAGCCAGCTGCTGGCCGCGTCCTCCAGCGTTTCCGAGGATCTGGTGAAGGAGGTCTTCGGCGTGAAGATGTCCAGCAAGGCCACCATGTGGGTGGCCCGCGTGACGGTCATCGCCATTTCCATTATCGCCGTGTTCCTGGCTCGCGACCCCAACAGCTCTGTGTTCACCATCGTGTCCTTCGCCTGGGCGGGCTTCGGCGCCACCTTCGCTCCCGCCATGCTGACGGCGCTGTTCTGGAAGCGCACCACCAAGTGGGGCGTGCTGGCCGGTATGATCTCCGGCGGCGCCATGGTGTTCATCTGGAAGTATCTGGTGAAGACCATGGGCGGCGCGTGGGGTATCTACGAGCTGCTGCCTGCCTTCATCGTGGCGCTGGCCTTCATCGTGGTGGTTTCCCTGCTGACCAAGGCTCCCGACGCCGACACCGTGGCCACCTTCGACAAGGTCAAGGTGGAGTGCAAGAACACCAAGTAATCGTACATATGAAAAAATCCCCTGCTGACGCAGGGGATTTTTTTAATCCAGATCTTCGATCTTCAAGTCGCCGCTGGTGGTATTTATCGTGATACTGCCGCTGCCGTCGCCGCAGGTACCGCCTGCCGTCAGCGGGAAATCGCTTTCCAGATCGCCGGATACCGTGCTGTAGTCCAGCGTAAAGCCGGCGTTTCGGGGCAGCTCCAGATCCACATTGCCGCTGACGGTGTTCAGCTCGATCCGGTCGGGGCACTTACGCAGCGTCAGATCGACCTCGCCGCTGGTGCTGCCGCCGGTCACCTGACGGAAGCTGCCGTCCAGATCGATCTTGCCGGACACGGTGGTCAGCTTCGCACTATCCGCCGTGATGGGGTCGGTTTCCAGATCGCCGGAAACGCTGTCAAAGGTCAGCGTCTCTTTCACCGTCAGGGCCGCCACATCGAAATCGGCGGACACGCTGTTCAACCGCACCTCCGTCAGATGCTCCGCCACCGCGCGGGGAAGCTGCACTGTCAGCTTCTTGGCGGGCAGATCCGGCAGCGTCAGGAATGCATCTTCGGTGTACCGCACCTTCAGCACGCCGTCCTGCTCCGTCACCACCATGGCATAGGAGTAAGACGTCTCGTGCTCCGGCTGCTCTCGCACCAGAATGTCGCTGTCGCTCGTCACCAGTATCTCCACTTCGCCGGAGATCCAGTCGATGTCCAGGGCGGTGGTCTCGGTTCCCTCCGGCAGAATGTAGTCGCTGCCGGTATAGAGAGCCTCCGTAGGGGTCGGCGTCTCTGCTTGCTCCCAGGCGCCTGTGGCGGGGTCGAGGCGCAGATTCCGCAGGTCGCTGAACCGTCCGCCCATGGCAAAGCCTGCCGCGGACAGACACAGGCCCAGACCCACCAGGGCCGCCGCCACGATCAGCGTCACTTTTACCGATTTTTTCATAGATTCTCCTCCTTTCGGATAAACAGGCCCTTGATCTGATGGGCCAGCCAGACTGTCAGCTGCCACAGCAGCTTGCACAGCTCCACCGTCATCAGTCCGCCCAGCACGCACAGGCCCAGCAGCACCAGTCCCGCGCCCAGCAGCAGAAGGCCCAGGGGCAGCGTCAGGATGGCGGCGCGGATGGCGATGATGGGGGCGGCCACCACGGCCACCGCAAGGCCGATCACCACCGCCACCGCCGCAAAGCCCAGCGCCCAGATGGACACGAACAGCGCCAGCACAATGGCCCCACACGCCAGCAGCAGCGGCACCCACACGGGGCTGCCCACCACCGCCAGCACGATGGCCAGGGGCGTCCAGCCGCTTTTGGGCTTCATGCGGGTGCTGACCAGCTTGGAAAGCGGCATCTCCTGCAGGATGCTCTGGGCGATCTGGGCGGGACTGCCCAGCTTGGCGGTGGCCTCCGCTTCGGTCATGCCCTCCTCCATCATGTCGTCCAGCAGCTCACTGTAATACTCCAGATTGCGCCGGCGCTCCTCCTCCGGCAGCTGCATGAGCGCACGCTCCAGCAGCTGCAAAAAATCAGCCTTGGTCATACCGCAGCCCTCCTCTGATAAATTCGTACATAGATTCCAATTCCTTCCAATCCTCCACGGCGGCGGACAGCTGTTGCCGTCCCTGCTCCGTCAAATGGTAAAATTTCCGCAGGCGGCTGTTGTGCTCCACGCTGTACACCGTCAGGGCGCCGGCGCCCTCCAGCCGCCGCAGGATGGGATATAGGGTGGATTCCGACACCTGCACGCAGACGGACAAATCCTTGACGATCTTATAGCCGTAGGAATCCCCCCGCGCCAGGGCGGATAACACGCAGGCCTCCAATAGTCCTCGCTTCATTTGTGGGTCGAGCATGTTCATGCCCCCTTTCACGTTATACTATACGCCGCATAGTATTGTGTGTCAAGAGGGTTTTTGTATTTTTTATCCTGCTTGCCATTTTGCCGGAGCTGTGCTACAATAAGTCAAATATCAGCAAGGAGGCTGTACCATGACGGAGACAGCAAAACCGCAGCTGGCGCCCCGTGAGCGCTGCACCGGCTGCGGCGCCTGCGCCAGCGGCTGCCCCAAGGGCGCCATCCATATGGTGCGGGACAAGGAGGGGTTCCTCTATCCCCAGATCACTGAGGGCTGCGTGGCCTGCGGCCACTGCGCCCACGTGTGCCCCGCGCTGAAGCAGCGGGAGGTGCGCAGCGCCCCCGCCGTATTCGCCGTATGGAGCGAGGATGACCAGCTGCGCGCCCACTCCACCGCCGGCGGCGTGTTCACCGCGCTGGCGTCGTTCGTGCTGGAGGGCGGCGGCGTGGTGTTCGGCGCGGCGCTGGACGAGAAAATGCACGTGCGCCACATGGCGGTGAAAAACAAGGAGGATCTGCGCCTTCTGCGGGGAGCCAAGCCCATTCAGAGCGAATTGGGCGAGACGTACCAGCAGGTGCAGATGTATCTGGAGCAGAATCGCTCCGTCCTTTTCTGCGGCACCCCCTGTCAGGTGGACGGCCTGTACCGCTTTTTGGGAGAACATCCGGAAAACCTGCTGACCTGCGACTTTGCCTGCAGCGGCGTCGGCTCCCCCGGCGTGTGGGCGCGGTTCGTGGAGTCCATGAACTACATCAAGCGCCATCCGGCGGTGGACGTCCACTTCTGCGACAAGCTGAAGGGCGAAAAGGACCGCCGGTTCCGCGTGTGGTTTGAGGGCGGTGGCACCTTTGACGCACCCTTGGGCAAATGCCAGCCCGGCCGGGGCATCCTGCGGCACCTGTTTCTGCGTCCCGCCTGCTATCGCTGCGACTACGCCGGTACCAACCGCCCTAGTGACCTGACCATGACGGTGTTCCATCATATTCCCAAGGATTTCCACCCCCAGCAGCAGAAGGCGGGCATGTCCCTGCTGCTGGTCAATTCGGTGAAGGGCGCCCACATCTTCGACCAGCTGCCCCTGAAACGGGAGGTCCGCACGCTGGAGGAGGCGGTGGCGGACAACGCCGCGCTGCGCCGTCCCGCCCCGCTGCCGCCGGACCGCCAGCGGTTCTTTGAGGAGCTGGACCGGCTACCCTTCCGCAAGGTGTGCGACCGGTTCCTCTCCGTCCGCCCCTATCAGGCGCGGAAGAGCGGCAAGCTGACGGCGCTGAAGGAGAAGCTATGGAAAAAACGCTGATGCACACCTGCTGCGCACCCTGCTCGGTGGCCTGCATCCACCAGCTGCGCAGCGAGGGGATCGAGCCGGTGTCCTACTGGTTCAACCCCAACATCCACCCTTATCAGGAGTACAAGGCCCGACGGGACACCCTGATGGCCTACGCCCCCACCATCGGCATGGAGCTGATCGTGCAGGAGGATTACGGCCTGCGGGACTTCTGCCGCGCGGTGGCGGAGGATATTGACCACCGCTGCGGCCACTGCTACACGCTGCGGCTGGAGCAGACGGCGCGGTTCGCCGCCGAGAACGACTTTGACAGCTTTACCTCCACCCTGTTCGTCAGCCCCTATCAGCAGCACGAGCGGATGGCGGAGATCGCGCAGCAGATGGCGGAGCGCTACGGCGTAAGCTTCCTGTATCGGGACTTCCGCCCAGGCTTCCGCGCCGGACAGCAGGAGGCCCGAGAGCTGGGCTTTTACATGCAGAAATACTGCGGCTGCGTATTCAGCGAGGAGGAGCGGTATCAAAAGCAGATCCAGAAGGATCTGAAGGAGCCGCTGAAGCATATCGTTTCCCTATAACGGCACAAAAACGACCGCACGGTTTCTTTGGAAACCGTGCGGTCGTTTTTATCTTCTTATATAGCCTCCCGCGATCTTTTGGTCCGCCCATACAGGACTGCCGCCAGCATGGCGGCATAGCCCAGCAGCAGGTATACGGCGGCATAGAGCAAAAACGCCGTCTCGGTGATCGTAAAGAACACCCATGCGCCCGCCAGGAACAGCGCGGTGAACAGCAGCGGCTGGAACCACGCCCCACGGACATTGCCGCCGGAGAAGATACCCAGCAGAATCGCCGTGATGGGATTTATGGCGAAAAACAGCAGAAAGGTGACAGCCATGCCGCCATCGCCCTTGACAAGTGTAACGGCCAGCCACGGCAGTAGCAGCGCCACCACGGCGGAGATCAGCAGAGGGAAAATCGTTTTCTTCGCCATAAAAGCCTCCTTCTTTCTTGTAGACGGTACAGGTGGACGCGAGGGTCACCCCGCCCTACGGTGTTCTATCGGTGGTCAGTTGTAGGGGTCGGCGTCCCCGACGCCCCGAAACGGTGAATGATACATTTCGCGTCATACGACGGGCCGTCGAGGACGCCGGCCCCTACGAATGTTTTTCGGTGATGCACCTGTTATTGAACAGGGTAATACCTTATCCCCCGTACAACGCCGTCACCAATTGGGAATAGACCTGCTCCGGATTCTTCTGGAAGCGCTGGGCCAGATCCTCCGCCATCTCCTTTGTGGCCACCATCAGCTGCAGCTGCATCACGTTGTCCACGTCGTCGTTGAGCCCCAGCTCCACCGTGTAGGT
This sequence comes from uncultured Oscillospiraceae bacterium, assembly GCA_934573935.1. Taxonomy (GTDB): domain Bacteria; phylum Bacillota; class Clostridia; order Oscillospirales; family Oscillospiraceae; genus Vescimonas. The sequence goes on from CAKTMO010000004.1 coordinate 28,929, forward strand.
GCCGTTTTCCCGACAGATCACGTGGGAGCGCACCTGGGCGCGGCGGATCAGCTCCTGCCGGTGGGCGGCGATGAGCCTGTCAGCCTTCAGCCGGACGGACAGGGGCAGGCTGGACTGGCAGATATTGCTGTTTTTCTGCCCCTTGGGGGTGATGATGTACTTCTGCTCTTCATTGATCCGCAGATGGCCGGTCTCCACCAGCTCACTGAGGCATTGGGAGAAGGCGAAATAGTCGATGCCGTCGTCGATCATGGTCAGGGCCTGTACATCGCTCAGGGGCATGGGCTCCGCCACACCGGCAGCCACGTACAGGATCAGGAATTTGATCTCCAGCTTGTCACGAATGAAACCAACGCTCACGCTTTCACGCTCCCTTCCCTTTTATCATACGGAAATTCTCCTGGTTTGTCAATCCAGGGTCTTGCGCACCACCACATTTTGTTCGCCCAGCCACTGGCGGCACTCCTCCAGCAGCGCGGGGTGGCACAGGCATCTGCCGGCCAGCGCCTTGCCGCTGTCCGCCAGGCGGATCTTGACGATATTGTCCCCCTCGAACATGGTCAGCACCAGCTGGATATGGCGGAACTCCCGCGTGTCCAGCCCGGGCACCCGCAGATACAGCACCTCGTTGGTCTTTACCTGCTTGGGGTCGGGAATGGTAAGGGCGCTGTCGCCGGTGTTCAGAGGATAGATGGTGTCGCACATGATCTGAGGCGGCTTTTCATCCCGCACCGACAATCTGCCCCGCACCACCACCGGCGTGTTGACCGCCATATAGCTGCCGCAGCTCTCGATGGTGCGGTTGAAGCACAGCAGCTCGATGGACGCCACCTCGTCCTCCACAGTGACGTAAGCCATCAGGGTATTTTTCTTGGTGGTACGGGTCTTGCTGGAGGTGACGATGCCCGCCACGGTGACCAGCTGTCCGTCGGCAAAGCGATTGGGGCCGTCGGCATCCTCGAAATCCGCCAGGATGTCGTGGATAGGCGTGGCACCCGCGGCGCGGGCGGCGGCGCGGTAGTCGATCATAGGATGGCCGCTGAGGTACAGGCCCGTGGTCTCCTTCTCCATGAACATCCGCTCGGTGGCGGAGTATTCGGGGATGTTGGGCAGGGGGATCTCCGACGTGTGGGCGCCGCTTTCACCGGCGGCCATGCTGAACATGTCCAGCTGGCCCTCCACGTTCACCTTGCGGCTGTCGGCAATGGCGTCCAGCGCCTTTTCGTAGATCCGCAGCAGCTGGGAACGATACGCGCCGAAGGTGTCGAAGGCGCCCGCTTTGATGAGATTCTCCACGGCGCGCTTGTTCATGTCGCCGCAGTCGAACATCCGCTGGCAGAAGTCGTGGAACGAGCGGAAGGGGCCTCCGGCCTCCCGCTCCCGCACCATGGCGCGAATGAAGCCGCGGCCGATGTTCTTGATGGCCACCAGGCCGAAGCGGATGCCGTCCTCCTCCACGGTGAAGCCGTCATAGGAGCGGTTCACATCCGGCGGCAGCAGCCTGATATCGCAGTTGCGGCACTCGGCGATGTACTCCGACACCTTGTCGGAGTTGTCCAGCACCGAGGTCAGCAGGGCGGCCATGTATTCTTTAGTATAGTGGCACTTGAAATACGCCGTCTGATAGGCCACCACCGCGTAGCTGACGGCGTGGGCCTTGTTGAAGGCGTAGTTGGCGAAGTCGTAGATCTCGTCATAGATGGCCTGGGCGGTCGCCTCGGGGATGCCGTTGGCCACGCAGCCCTTGATATGACGGCTCTCGTCACCGTGGAGGAAGGCCTCCCGCTCCCGTTCCACGTCCTTGGCCTTCTTTTTGGACATGGCGCGGCGCACCATATCCGCCTGACCCAAGGAGTAGCCCGCCAGTTCCTGAAAGATCTTGATGACCTGCTCCTGATAGACGATGCAGCCGTAGGTGCCCCGCAGGATGGGCTCCAGGGACGGATGCTTGTAGCTGACCAGCTTGGGATCGTGCTTGCAGGCCACGAAACGGGGAATGGACTCCATGGGGCCGGGACGGTACAGTGCTATGATGGCGGTGATATCCTCGATGGACTGGGGCTTCAGGCCCAGGCACACGCCGGTCATGCCGGTGGATTCCATCTGGAACACGCCGGAGGTGCGGCCCTCCGTCAGCATCTGGAACACCGCAGGATCGTCCATGGGGATCTTCTCCATATCGAAATCCGGCTGATAGCGCCGCACCATCTTCACCGCGTCGTCCAGCACCGTCAGGTTGCGTAGGCCCAGGAAGTCCATTTTCAGCAGGCCCAGCTCCTCCAGCGTGATCATGTTGTACTGGCAGACGATGGATTCGTCGTTACGGGCCAGGGGGACGTATTCATACACCGGCAGGCGGGTGATGACCACGCCCGCAGCGTGGGTGGAGGCGTGGCGGGGCATGCCCTCCAGCGCCTTGGCGGTGTCGATGAGCTTTTTCACCCGCGGGTCGCCTTCATACAGATCCGACAGCTGGCGGGACAGCTTCAGCGCGTCGTCCAGAGTGATATGCAGCGCGCCGGGGCCCGAGGGCACCAGCTTGGCCACCATGTCCACGTCGGCATAGGTCATATTCAGGGCGCGGCCCACATCGCGGATGGCGCCGCGGGCGGCCATGGTGCCGAAGGTGACGATCTGGGCCACGTGGTCGTCGCCGTATTTACGGCGGACGTAGTCCACCACCTCGCCCCGTCGGGTATCGCCGAAGTCCATGTCGATATCCGGCATGGACACGCGCTCGGGGTTCAAAAACCGCTCGAAATACAGCTGATACTGCATGGGGTCGATGTCGGTGATGTGCAGGCAGTAGGCCACCATGGAACCGGCGGCGCTGCCGCGGCCGGGGCCCACTGGGATGCCCGCCCTGCGGGCATAGTTGACAAAGTCGGACACGATGAGGAAATAGTCGGTAAAGCCCATTTTCTCGATCATATCCAGCTCATATTCCAATTGTTTGCGGTACTCCGGCTTTTTGCCGCCGTAGCAGCGGACAAAGCCCTCGTCGCACAGCTTGCGCAGATACGTGGGGGAATCGTAGCCCGGGGGCAGCTTGAATTCCGGCAGGTGATACTTGCCGAAGGTGAATTCCAGCTGGCAGCGGTCCGCGATGCGCTGGGTGTTCTCCACCGCGTCGGGATAGCCGGAGAACAGCGCCTCCATCTCCTCCGTGGAGCGCAGATAGAAGTTGCGGGGCTCATAGCGCATGCGGTTCTCATCATCCACGGTCTTGCCGGTCTGGATGCACAGCAGAACATCGTGGCTCTCGGCGTCCTCTTTGCGCAGATAGTGGGCGTCGTTGGTGCACACCAGGGGGATGCCCGTCTCGTTGTGGATGCGCAGCAGGGCGCGGTTCACGGTGGTCTGGTCGGCAATGCCGTGATCCTGCAATTCCAGATAGAAATTGCCCTCTCCGAGAATGCCCTGCATTTCCAAAGCGTAGGCCTTCGCGCCCTCGTAATCGCCGTTCATGATGCGGCGGGGGATCTCACCGGCCAGGCAGGCGCTCAGGCCGATCAGGCCCTCGCTGTGCTCCCGCAGCAGGTTCAGGTCGATGCGGGGCTTGATGTAAAAGCCCTCGATATAGGCCTGGGACACCATATAGGACAGGTTGCGATAGCCCGTCTCGTTGCGGCACAGCAGCACCAGATGGCGGGACTCGGTATCAAACTCGTGCTGCTTGTCGAAACGGGTGCGGCGGGCCACATACACCTCGCAGCCGATGACGGGATGGATGCCCTCCGCCTTACAGGCGCGGTAGAAATCGATGGCGCCGTACATGGCGCCGTGGTCCGTGATGGCGCAGGCAGTCTGCCCCATCTCTTTGACCAGTTTGGGCAGGTCACGGATGCGGCAGGCGCCGTCCAGCAGGCTATATTCCGTATGGACGTGAAGGTGAGCAAACGCCATCACTGTGCCTCCAGCTCGTCCAGCATATCGCTGAGAAGCTCCACGCCGGACACCACAAGCAGGCGGCAATGGTGGGTCACGCCCAGCTCCTGGGCGGTGGGAGTGCCCTCGATATCCTTTTCCGCCAGCAGGTCATGGCAGTCCAGCTTGCGGAAGCGCTCCGTAAACCGGTGCTGGAATTCCTGGGTCAGCTGGGTGGAGCGCTTTTTGCCCGCGGGGCCGTTTTCCAGCGTGGCAGGATAGGCCGTGCCCAGTACCACCGCTGCGGCGTTGACCACGCCGCACACACCGCCGCAGCGCAGGCCGCCGCCGAAGCCGCTGGCGATGGCCATGCTCTGCTGCTCCGTCAGGCCGGTGACGTCCGTAAAGGCCAGCAGCACCGCTTGTCCGCAGTTGAGGCCCTTTTCATGAAATTCCATCGCTTTTTGACATCTCTCTCTCTTCGTCATAGCTTTCGTGCCTCCTCCATGATCTTTCGTATCCGATGGTTCAAACAGGATTTGCTGATGGGCGGATCGAACAGCGCCGCCAGCTGGGCCAGGGGCAGCTCGGGATTCTGCATCCGCAGCCGCGCTGTTTCCTGTATCTTCTCTGGCAGCTTGTCCAGCTGTCCGGCTTTTTCCAGCTTTTCGATGGCCTCCTGCTGGGCGGCCACCGCGTCCAGAGTCTTGTTCACGTTGGCCATATCGCAGTTCATGGCGCGGTTGGCGCCGTTGCGGATCTCCTTATCCACCTTGGCGGTCATGATCTCCGTGGCGGCCACCGGCGCGCCCAGAGTGGTCAGCAGATCCTCGATATGCTCCGACTGCTTGAAGTAGATCACGGCGCTGCCGCCCCGCATGACGCTGCGGGGCAGAAAGCCCATCTCCTGCAGCAGCGCCGAAACCTCGCGGCTGGCCTGCGCGTGGGAGGTACACAGCTCCAGATGATAGCGCTTTTCCGGATCGGTGACGCTGCCGCCGGAGAGGAAGGCCCCCCGCAGGAACGCGGCGCGGCAGCACTCCTCCTCCAGCAGCGCGAAATTCACGTGCATCACCAGCGCCTGACGGGGATCGTAGCCCAGGGTGTCCAGAATACGCCCCAGCTTCTCCTGGTCGCTGATCTGAAAGATCAGCTTGCCGCCGGACAGCTCGTCGGAGGGCAGGCGGTCGAACTTCACGTTGAAGGCCCGCTGGAACAGGCGGGGCAGGCGGGCGGCAAACTCCGGATTCTCCGTGATGATCCGCACCTCCCGCACGGTGAAGGTGTTGCAGTACAGCAGCACGCCGTAGCACTCGGCCCGGGCGCAGCACAGCCGCTGCACCGGCGTGCGGCACAGCTCCGCCTTTGCCTTATAGGAAAAAGATTGCATGAATGGCCTCCTTATACTGCCGGATCGTCGTAGGCATGCTGCTCATAAATGGTCATCAACTCTCGGGCCAGATGCCCCGGGTTGTGGCGCACCAGCCCGTTCTCCAGCGCCGCTACCGGCCGGTCGATCAGCTCGACGCCCAGGGCGCGGCAGCGCTCCGCGTCGTGGTGGATGGGCTCCGCCCCTTCGGCGGCGTAGCGCTGGGCAATGCTCTCCGGAATGGGGGTAGAATTGGTCAGGCACAGGCGGAACAGCTCCGGTGCGCTGTGCTTGAACAGGGCCTGTATGTGATCGGAGACGGTATAGCCCTCCGTCTCCCCCTCCTGGGTCATGACGTTGCATACGTACAGCTTCAGCGCGCGGCTGCGCCGGATGGCCTCGGTGATGCCGTCCACCAGCAGATTGGGGATGATGCTGGTGTACAGGCTGCCGGGGGCCAGAACGATCATGTCGGCCTCCTCGATGGCTCTGACCGCCGCGCCAAGCGCCTTGGGATGCTCCGGCAGCAGACGGACGGAACGGATGCGGCAGTCCTGCTCCTTCTTGCAATAGGAGATCTGGGACTCCCCCAGCACCGTGGCACCGTTTTCAAAGGTGGCCTCCAGCCGGACATTCTCGTTGGTTACCGGCAGCACACGGCCGGTGATGGCCAGCACCTTGCTGAGTCCCGCCACGGCTTTGTCAAAGCTGGGCATGATGTCGTTCAGCGCCGCCAGCAGCAGGTTGCCCAGGCTCTGCCCCGCCAGGGACCCGTCGGAAAACCGATAGGCCATCAGCTGGGCCATCAGCGGCTCGCAGTTGGCAAGGGACTGCAGGCAGCTGCGGATATCGCCGGGGGCCGCCATGCCCAGATCCTGCCGCAGCATACCGGTGCTGCCGCCGTCGTCCGCCACGGTGACGATGGCCGTGATGTTGCGGGTATAGAGCTTCAATCCCCGCAGCAGGGTGCTCAGACCCGTGCCGCCGCCGATGCCCACCACCTTGGGGCCGTATTCCGGCGGGATATGATACAGTTGATGGGGCATACCGCATCCCCTTTCTTCCGATTTTCCCTCAGCGGGAGATGTCGCGGTGGCTCTCTGTCACGGCAAAGCCCGCCGCCGTCAGCGACTGGGCCAGGGCGTGGGCCACCGCCACGCTGCGGTGGTGGCCGCCGGTGCAGCCTACCGAGATCACCAGTACCGTTTTGCCCTCAGCGTTATACTGGGGCAGCAGAAACAGCAGCAGCTTCTCCAGCTGCGCCATGAACTCCCCCGTTTGGGGGAAGGAGAATACGTAGTCCCGCACCGCCTCGTCCAGTCCCGTGCCGTGCTTCAGCTCCGGCACATAGTAGGGGTTGGGCAGAAAGCGCACGTCAAACACCAGATCCGACTCCATAGGCAAACCGTGCTTGAAGCCAAAGCTCATCACATCCACGTGGAGGCCCTGACGATCCCGCTCGCGGCCAAAGAGGTTCAGCAGCTCGCTGCGGAGCTTGCCCACCGAAAAGGCGGAGGTATCCAGCACGATATCGGCGTGATCCCGCACCGGCTGCAGCAGCTGCCGCTCCCGCATCACCGCCTGCTCGATGCCGCGGCCATCCGCCGCCAGCGGATGGCCGCGGCGGGTCTCCTTATAGCGGTTGATGATGGTGGCGGTGTCCGTGTCCAGAAACAGCAGCCGGCAGTGTACCTTGGTGCGCTTCAGGCGCTCCAAGGTGGCGATCAGCAGGTCGAAGGGCTCTCCCGCCCGCACGTCGTACACCAGGGCCACGCGGTCATAGTGGCCGCGGGAGGCGGCGCAGAAGTCGGCGAATTTCACCATCATCTCCGCCGGCAGATTGTCCACGATATAGTAGCCGATATCCTCCAGAATGGAGGCGGCGCGGCTTTTGCCGCTGCCGCTCAGGCCGGTGATGATCAACAGTTCCATGGTCTCTCCTCCGTCAGCGCACCACGCGCACTTCCGGCTCCAGCGTCACGCCGGAGGCCGCCTTTACCCGACGCTGCACCTCTTCCATCAGCGCCAGCACGTCGGCGCAGGTGGCGCCGCCTGTGTTGATGACAAAGCCCGCGTGCTTTTCCGACACCTGGGCCCCACCGATGGTCAGGCCCTTGCAGCCCGCCTCCTCGATGAGCCGTCCCGCAAAGTGACCCTCCGGCCGCTTGAAGGTGCTGCCCACGCTGGGATATTCCAGGGGCTGCGAGGCCTTGCGCCGCGCCATCAGGTCGTCCATCCGCCGGCGGATGGCGGCGCTGTCGTCCGTTTGCAGGGCAAACACCGCGTACAGCACCACCGCGTCGGGATGCGCCATCAGCATGCTGCGGCGGTAGCCGAAGTCCATTTCGGCGCAGGGCACGGCCTTTACGCCCTCATCGGGAAACAGCACCCCCACGCTCTCGACGACCTGACAAAGCTCGCCGCCGTAGGCGCCTGCGTTCATGCACACGCCGCCGCCCACGCTGCCGGGGATGCCGTGGGCGAATTCCAGCCCCGTCAGTCCCTGACGGCAGGCGAAATTGGCCACGCGGGCCAGCGAGGCGCCGCTGTAGGCCTTGATCCGGTCCCCACCGGCCGACACGATCTCCGCCATGTCGCAGGTGTTAACGATCAGGCGATCCACGCCGCCGTCGGGAAACAGCACATTGGTGCCGTTGCCCAGCACAAAGGGCCGCGCGCCGCATTCCTGGGCAAAGCTCAGCAGCAGTACCAGCTGCTCGGCGTTTTTCGGAAAGGCCATCCGCCGCGCGGGGCCGCCGATGCGGAACGAGGTGTGCTTGCTCAGCGGCTCCTCCGCCGTTACGGGCAGATCGGGCAGATAGGCCTGCAATTTTTCGTCTAACAGCTCATACCAACGCATGAAGCGCCTCCTTGATTCCTTGTTTGTCAAATGACCCGTTTTTTCTTTCCCAGCAGCGCCGCGCCGATGACGCCGGCGTTGTTGCCCAGCTCCGCCTTGACGATGCGGGTCATTTTGTCGTAGTTGCAGGGCAGGCTGTGGGCCGCCACCTGGCGGCGCAGGGGCAGCAGCAGCTGTTCGTCCGCCTCGTTGCTGACGCCGCCGCCGATGGCCAGCGTGTCCGGCTGGAAGATGTTGATGATATTCACGATGCCGGTGGTCAGATAGCGGATGTAGCGGTCGCACACCGCCTGCCCCACCGGACAGCCCCGACGGGCGGCGATAAAGGCCGACTGGCCGGACACATGGCCGTCATTCTCGGCGATGACCTGGGCCAGTATGCTGTCGGGATGGGCGGCCAGTGCCTGAGCCGTCTGGCGCTTCAGCGCGGCGGCGGAGGCGTACTGCTCCCAGCAGCCGCGGCGGCCGCAGGGACATGCCTCGCCGTCCATTTCGATGGACATGTGGCCCACCTCGCCTGCCATGCCGTTGGAGCCGTGGAAGATCTTTCCGTTATGCACGATGCCGCCGCCCACGCCGGTGCCCAGGGTGATGGTGATGAAGCGCTTGCTGCCCCGTCCGCCGCCCACGTAGTATTCCGCCAGGGCGGCGCAGTTGGCGTCGTTTTCGATATACAGCGGCGTCTCGCTGAGCTGGTGGAACAGCCGCCGCAGCGGCACGTTCCGCAGCGGCAGGTTGCAGGTATACAGGATGGAGCCGCCGCGGATCTCCACCGCGCCGGGGCAGCCCACGCCCACGGAGAAGATCTCCGCCGGATCGCAGCCGAAATCGCGGCAGAGATCCGTGCCCAGCGCGTGGATCGTCCAGGCCAGGGCCGCCGGATCGGCGATGCCCGCCACCTTCATTTTGCGGGTAGCCAGCAGCCGCCCCGCCTCGTCCACTAATCCCGCCTTCAGATTGGTGCCGCCGATGTCAATGCCGATGTAATAGCTCATAGGCCGCTCTCACCGTTTCTGCTCATGGCGTCCAGCTTGCTGTCAAACTGGGTGACGAAATCGCGGCCGGAGTTGTAGCCGTACTTGGTCTGGCGGTTCTTCATGGTGGCGATCTCCACGATACCGGCCAGATTTCGGCCGGGCCGCACCGGAATGGTCACCACCGGCAGGGAGACGTCCAGCAGGGTATACTGCTCCTCCCCCAGTCCCAGCCGGTCATAGAACTTGCCGTCCTGCCACTGCTCCAGTTGGATCACCAGGTCGATCTCCGTCTCAAACTGCACCGCGCCCATGCCGAACAACTGCTTCACGTCGATGACGCCCACGCCGCGGATCTCGATATAATGGCGGATCAGCTCCGGCGCGGTGCCGTGCAGCGTGTCGGAGATACGCTTGATCTCCACCGCGTCGTCGGCCACCAGCTGGTGGCCGCGCTTGAGAAGCTCGATGGCCGTCTCGCTCTTGCCGATGCCGCTGTCCCCCAGGATTAGCACGCCCTGGCCGTAAATGTTCATCAGTACGCCGTGGCGGGTGATCTGGGGCGCCAGGGTGCTGTTGAGATAGTCTATGATATGACTGGTGGCGTCCACCGTATCACTGGCGGTACGCAGCAGCGTGCGGCCGTGCTTCTTCGCCATCTCCAGCAACTCGTCGAACACCTCTAAGTTGCGGGAGATGATCATGGCCGGAAAGCTATAGCTCATCAGGCGGTTAAAGACCCGCGTCCGCTCCTCCGTGGTCATGCGGGAGAGAAAGCGCATCTCGCTCTTGCCCAGGATCAGCAGGCGCTTGGTGTCAAAATAATCATAAAAGCCCACCAGCTGCAGCGACGGGCGGAACACATCTGACACGGTGATCACGCAGGTGTCATAGTCGCGGCCTTTGCACAGGATCTCCATATGGAAGTATTCGGCCAGCTTTTTCACGCTGGCGGGGGTACGTCTCACTTTTTCCATGGCGCGGTGCTCCTTATTATTTCCTTAGCGAAAGTATATTAGAAGTATTATACCGTATTCGGTAGCATTACGCAACTTTCCCCTTTGAAAATTTTTTCGGTTTTTTGTCAAATAATGCTTGCATTTTGCCGCGACTTCTGGTATGATAACTACTGCTTGTGAAACGACCAAGCATGATGTTACGACAGCAAGGAGGTGCAACGGATGGCTAAGTGCGAGTTCTGCGATAAGGGCATGACCTTTGGTATCAAGGTTTCCCACTCTCATCGTCGTTCCAATCGTCCCTGGAAGCCCAATGTCAAGCGCGTGAAGGCTTTGGTTAATGGTACGCCTCGCCATGTGTATGTTTGTACCCGGTGCCTGCGTTCCGGTAAAGTTACCCGCGCGATCTAACATATGACATGAGCAAAAGCTCTGTGGGAAACCACAGAGCTTTTTTCGTGCTTCCATGATGAAGCCTTGAATAAACAAAAAGCCCCCTGCTGGGGGCTTTTTGCGTTCACGATCACGCCGCCTGCGGCAGCTTTTTACCGTTCCGGATCCCAGCTGGCCCGCTGGCGTTCGCCCTCGGCGTCGGCGGTATCGTAGGCCGCCTTGCTACCCCGCCGCTCGAAGCCCAGATAGCGGGTGCCCTGAAAGGTCAGCTCGCCGAAATCGCCCTCCACCAGCTGACCGTATTCTCCGCCGCTGACCCGCAGCTCCATCCGGTCGCCGCTGGCCACCTGAAACGTGACGTAATAGGTGGTAGTCGTGGTGGTATGCATGCCGTGAGCGCCGGTGGCGTCTCCCGCGTTGTGGTGATGGTGCACATCGGTGTTCTGCCGCTTGGACACCACCGTGGCCTCCACCGTCAGGCGGGGCGAGTTGTTGTTCTTGTTCCATGTGCTGATGCCCTTCACCGCCATAATGATAAACATGACGATCATCACGCCGAACACCAGATAAAACATCCCGCTGAACATGCTGAACCCCATTCCGAATCCCATCGCGTTTCTCCTTTCACCGGTCAAACGTGTCTTCCTTTTTCCTATTCTATCCCTTCGCCGCCGGATTGTCCATCAACTTCAGGTTGCACGGTGGAAGCTTTTCCGCAACCTCAAGTTTACATGGCGCTATTCCTTCGTCAGATGCCGCATGGCGGCCTTCAGCATCAGCCGCTTGGTGCCCACCTTGTCAAAGGCCACCTCGATCAGCGCGTCGCCGCCCATGGCCCGCACCGACAGCACCAGTCCGTGGCCGAAGGCGGTGTGCTTCACGCTCTCCCCCGCCTTGACGTCCATCAGCGGCATGCTGTCCTGTTTTACCGACATGGCCGCCGCATAGGCCGGTTTCTGCGGCGCAGGACGGGCCGCCGCGCCGCCTGTACCGCGCCTTGCGTAGCTGCCGCTGTAGCCGCCGCCAAAGCCGTAGGCGGGACTGTCGTTATAATCGTCGCTCCAGTGGCGCTCCTGCCGCGGCTCCGGCTTGCCCAGCCACTGGCTGTTCTCCTCAGGGATCTCCTCCAGAAAGCGGGAGGGCATAGCAGGGGTAGTGCGACCGAACAGCATACGCTGTCTGGCGTGGGTCATCACCAGATGCTCCCGCGCACGGGTCATGGCCACGTAGCACAGCCGCCGCTCCTCCTCCATCTCCTCCTCGTCACCCATGGCGCGGTTGCCGGGGAACAGACCGTCCTCCATGCCCACCACGAACACCTCGGGGAATTCCAGGCCCTTGGCGCTGTGCATAGTCATCATCACCACGCAGTTGTCGCCGTCTTCGGTACTGTCCAGATCGGTATACAGGGCCACCTCATCCAGAAAACCCGACAGGGTCGGATCGTCCGGCTGGTTATCCAGAAAGGCGTGGATGCTGGAGGTCAATTCCTGCACGTTTTCCAGCCGGCCGCGGCTCTCCATATCGTTCTTCTCCGTCAGCATGACCACATAGCCGCTGCGGTTGCAGACGAATTCATAAAACTCCGGCAGGGGCATCTCCCCCGCCTTCTCCCGCAGCTCCTCCATCAGCGCCACAAAGGCCGTCAGCTTGGAGGCGGCATTTTTCAGCTCCGGATAGTCGGCGGCATGGCGGAAGATCTCATACAGCGGCACGCCGTGAGCCGTTGCCAGCAGCTGCGCCTTGTCCACCGTGGTGGCGCCGATCTTGCGGGAGGGCACGTTGACGATGCGCCGCAGCCGCAGATCGTCGGTGGTATTGTTGATGACGCACAGATACGCCAGCATGTCCTTCACCTCAGCCCGATCGAAGAACTTCATGCCGCCGATGATCTTATAGGGCACGCCGCTGCGCTTGAAGGCATATTCCAGCGCGTTGGACTGGGCGTTCATGCGGTACAGCACCGCGTGATCCCGCCAGTTCATGCCGCGGTTGTAGTTCGTCATCACCTGACCCACCACGAAATTGGCCTCGTCCCCCTCGTTGAAATTGGTCTTGATGAGCACCTTGTCCCCCGCGCCGTTGCGGGTCCACAGGGTCTTGCCCTTGCGCCCCACATTGTGGCGGATAACGGCGTTGGCCGCGTCCAGAATGTTCTGGGTGGAGCGGTAGTTCTGCTCCAGCCGGATCACACGGGCGCCCCGATACTCCTGTTCAAAGCTGAGGATATTCTCAATATTGGCGCCGCGGAAGCGGTAGATACTCTGGTCGTCGTCGCCCACCACGCAGATGTTGCGGTATCCCCCCGCCAGCAGACTGGTCAGCAGATATTGCAGGTGGTTGGTGTCCTGATACTCGTCCACCAGCACGTAGCGGAATTTCCGCTGATAGTACTCCCGTACCTCCGGCCGGCTCTGCAGCAGCTGCACCGTCAGCAGAATGATGTCGTCAAAATCCAGCGCGTTGGCGTCCCGCAGCTTCTTGGCGTACAGCTCGTACACCTTTGCGATGCGCAGCTTCCGCCAGTCGTTGTTCTTCTCCCAATAGACGCGAAAGCCCTCCGGCAGCAGCATCTCGTCCTTTGCCCGGGAAATGACCCCCATGATCTCCCGCACGGGAAAGGTCTTCTCGTCCAGATCCAGCTCCTTCAGGCAGTCCTTGATGACCCGCTTGCTGTCGTCGGTGTCGTAGATGGTGAAATCTCGGGAATAGCCCACCTGTTCGATATCCCGCCGCAGGATGCGGACGCAGGCGGAGTGGAAGGTGGAAGCCCACACATCCTGCGCCTCCTCCCCCAACATCCGCTCCAGCCGCTCTTTCAGCTCGTTGGCGGCCTTGTTGGTAAAGGTGATGGCCAGCACCTCCCAGGGGCGGGCAGGCTCCACCGCGCACAGATACTGCACCAGCGGCCGCTGCTCCGGCGTGGGATCGGCGGCGTAAGCCTCCAGAAACGCCACCTCATCCTCAGAGATGGGAACAGGGATCTCCTCCGTGTCGCTGCCGCGGCCATAGCGCAGCAGGTTCGCCACGCGGTGGATCAGCACCGTGGTCTTGCCGCTGCCCGCACCGGCCAGCAGCAAAAGCGGTCCCTCGGTGGCCATCACGCCCTGACACTGCATCTCGTTCAAATGGGCATAATCCACGGCAATGGCCCTGCGGCGGGCCTGAATAAATCTCTGCTGCAACTCTGTCATACGCTGCGCTCCCCTATCCCTTGTGGTGTTTTTTCCTATTGTAATACAAAATCCGGTCCAGGTCAACTATTCGTGAAAATTTTCAAATTTTTGTTCGATTCTCTCTTGACAAAGAACCCTTGTTCGATATATAATGTGCATCGAACAAAGTTTTCAACGGAGGGACCTGTTATGAGTATTATGGGCTATATCATCGTGATCGCGGGCACGCTGTCCGCCTCTGTGAACCTGATGCACCTGATCGACCGGCTGGAGCGGCCCCAGCGCCGCCAGCGCCGCACCGCCGCCTGAGCCATGGACCTTCTGGAAAAGCTGACCATCCTGACAGACGCCGCCAAATATGACGCCGCCTGCACGTCCAGCGGCGTCAAGCGGAGCTTTCAGCAGGGGAAGATCGGCAACACGTCCTCCTCCATCGCCGGCTGCTGCCACAGCTTTTCCGCCGACGGCCGCTGCGTCACGCTCTTAAAGGTGCTGATGACCAACTGCTGCGTCTATGACTGCAAATACTGCGTCAACCGCCGCTCCAACGATGTGCGCCGCACCGCCTTCACGCCCCGCGAGCTGGCGGAGCTGACCATCGGCTTTTACCGGCGGAACTATATCGAGGGGCTGTTCCTCTCCTCCGGCGTGCTGCGCAGCGCCGACTACACCACAGAACAGATGATCCAGGCCCTGCATATTCTGCGGCAGGAGTACGGCTTTAACGGCTACATCCACGCCAAGGCCATCCCCGGCACCGCGCCGGAGCTGGTACACCAGCTGGGCCTGCTGGCGGACCGCATGAGCGTCAATATCGAGCTACCCTCCCAGCAGGGCCTGCAAACGCTGGCGCCGGACAAATCAAAGGAGGCGATCCTGCGCCCCATGGGCCTCATCCGAGACACCGTGCTGGAAAACAAACAGGCCATCGTTAAATACCGTCACGCCCCCCGCTTCGCACCGGCGGGGCAAAGCACCCAGCTGATCGTCGGCGCCACCCAGGACAGTGACCGGCACATTCTCCGCCTGACGGAAGCCCTCTATCAAAAATACCGCCTCAAGCGGGTCTTTTATTCCGCCTATGTACCGGTGGTGGAAAACAGCCTTCTTCCGGCGCTGGACACCAAGCCGCCCCTGCTGCGGGAGCACCGGCTCTATCAGGCGGACTGGCTGCTGCGGTTTTACGGCTTTCAGGCCGCCGAGCTGCTGGACGAGGGGCACCCCAACTTCGACCCCCAACTGGACCCCAAATGCAGCTGGGCCGTGGCGCATCTGGAGCAGTTTCCCGTGGAGGTCATGCGCGCCGACTACGAGGTTTTGCTGCGGGTGCCCGGCATCGGCCCCACCAGCGCCCGCCGCATCGTCTCTGCCCGCCGCACGGCGCACCTGCGGTTCGAGGACCTGAAAAAACTGGGGGTCGTGGTCAAGCGGGCGCAGTATTTTCTGCTGTGCGATGGCCGCGCCGCGCCTGGCCTCCGGTTCTCCCCCACCACCATCACCCAGCAGCTGAAGGTCATCGAGCAGGGGATGCTGCCCGCCGGACAGTGGCAGCAGCTGTCCCTGTTCGACGCGGTGGGGTGACGGCTATGACATGGCGCGATGTTGTCTTTCAATACGACGGCACCTTTGAGGGCTTCCTCTGCTGCGTGTTTGAAAGCTATGTCCATAAAGAATTCCCCATCGCCTTTTCCGGCGATGAGGAATGTTGGTCGCTGTATGAGGTGCGCTATGTGGTAACGGAAAAGGGCCACGCCCAGCGAGTCTATCAAAGCATTCTGCGCCGCTCCAGAGCCGCGGCCGATATTGTGCGTCGGGGCTTTCTCACCTGCCTTCCGGAAAAGGAATCGCACCTCTACGCCCTGATCAAAAAGCTCTATGACGAAGGCCCCGCGTTCCTACGCAACACCGCCGATCCCATCTACTATCCCGTAGCCAGGGCCCTGCGGCATATGAATGGTGAGCTGGAAAAGCTGCGGGGCTTCGTGCGTTTTTCCGACTACAGCGGCGTTCTGGGAGCGGAGATCGAGCCGAAAAACCGTGTCCTCCCGCTGCTGCGCCGCCATTTCTGCGACCGCTACGCCAACGAGGCCTTTTTCCTCTACGACCGCACCCACAAGGAGCTGCTGGTCTATGCTGACCGCCACTCCCGCCTTCTCAGCGTGGACAGCCTGCAGCTGGCCCTGCCCTGCGAGGAGGAAGTGGCCTTCCGCCGCCTGTGGAAACGCTTTTATGAAACGGTGGCCATCAAAGAGCGGTATAACCCCCGCTGTCAGAACACCTTTCTGCCCAAGCGCTATCGCGGCACCATGACCGAGTTTCTGCCGGACGACTACGAGACACGGCGTCAGAGTGTCAGTCCGCCAGCAGACGCCGCAGCTTTTCTATCCCCCGATGCTCCAATCGGGAGATCTGCACCTGGGACACCCCCACAATGCGGGCCGTCTGCTCCTGGGTCAGCCCCTTGAAAAACCGCAGCAGGATCGTCATCCGCTCCTTTTCCGGCAGCGTGTCGATGGCCTCCCGCAGCGCGATGCGCTCCACCAGCCGTTCCTCCTCCGCGTCCGTGCCCAGCGTGGATTCCAGCGTCAGCCCCTCCGCCGTTTCCTGCTGCAGCGACTCCGGCGCAATGGTGGCCAGATCAATGTTGGCGATCTCCTCCACCGACATGCCCGTGGCCTCCGACAGTTCCGACAGCCTGGCCTCCCGTCCCAGCTGATGCCGCAGCCGTTCCCGGGCCGACCACAGACTCTGCCCCTTTTCGCGGATCGTGCGCCCCACCTTGATGGCACCGTCATCCCGCAGAAAACGCCGGATCTCACCGGAGATCTTCGGCACCGCATACGTGGAAAACTGCGTGCCATAGTTCAGGTCGAAGCCCTTCACCGCCTTGATAAAACCGATGCAGCCCAGCTGGTAAAGGTCGTCGCTCTCCACGCCGCAGCCGTAGTAACGCTTTACGATGGACCAGATCAGGCCGCTGTTCTCCGTCAATACCTGCTGGCAGGCCTCATCATCTCCCCCCTGCGCCCGCTCCAGCAGTTTAAACAACTCGCTCATCGCTTCGCACGCTGGGATATCCGCTTGCGCATGGTGACCGTGGTGCCGCGCCCAGGCGCCGACTTGACCACCAGCTTGTCCATAAAGCTCTCCATGATGGTAAAGCCCATGCCGCTGCGCTCCTCACCGCCGGTGGTGAACATGGGCTGCCGGGCCTTCTGCACGTCGTCGATCCCCGCGCCCCAGTCCCGCACCGTGATCTCCAGTGTGTTGTTGGCCAGCAACTTCAGCTTCACCGCGATCCTGCCCAGCTGGTCCGGATAGCCGTGAACGATGGCGTTGGTGACCGCCTCACTGACGGCGGTCTTGATGTCCCCCAGCTCGTCCAGCGTGGGATCCAGCTGTGCCGCAAAGCCTGCCGCCGCCACGCGGGCAAATCCCTCGTTGCTGCTGCGGCTGAGAAATTCCAGGGTCACATAGTTTTCAATGCGCTGCATATGTACGCTCCTCTCATGTTGTATATGTCCGCCCCACGGCTCACAGAATGGTCATCATCCGCCCGACGCCGGCTGCCTCCAGCACCTTTTTGGGCTGCGGCGCCACATTGCGCAGCGTCACGCCGCCCCCCAGTTCCCGCATCCGCTGCCAGCCCCGCAGCGCCACGGCGATCCCCGCACTGTCCATAAACGAGATCCCGCTGAAATCCAGCACCAGCTCTGACGGCAGCGACGATTCGATCTCCCGCTCCAGCTTTTTCAGCAGCCCCTTCGCTCCATGATGATCCAGCTCTCCTTTCAGATACAACTCCAGGACCCTGTCCCGACAAGTGGCAGTTACTTCCATTTTTGACGCTCCTTTATCATACGGTCTCCCTGATACGCTCCACACGGACATGCCTGCGGCATGTCTTTTTTTATAAAAAAGAATCACCGCAGAGATCACTCTCTGCGGTGATTATACAAAATTCCACGTGCGATTTTACGCGAAAGCCGCCGATGCTGACGGCAAAGTAAAGTTTTTTGCTGGTTTTGCGGTGCGCCGCCTTACAGCTTCATGGCCTCGGCGGACTCCGTCAACTTGGCGATGAGGGAGCGGGCCTTTTCCGCCTTCTCCCGCTCGGCGTTGACCACGTTCTCCGGCGCGCGGGAGGTAAAGGATTCGTTGGCGAGCTTGCTCTCGATGCGCCTCAGGTTGTCCTCCGCCTTGGCGATCTCCTTGGCGATACGCTCCAGCTCCGCGGCGATGTCCACCAGCTCCGCCAGCGGCAGATAGATGTTGGCATCGTGGGTGGCCACCGTGACCATGCCCTTCAGGTCGGAGGGCGCCTGAGTTGTGACCGTCACCTCGCTGGCGTAGGCCATACGGGTGATGAAGTGCTTGCCCACCTCATAGGTCTCCGGCCGCTTGGTCACCAGGATCAGCTGCGCCTTGCGGGAGGGCGGCACGTTCATCTCGGCGCGGCGGGCGCGGACGGCGGTGATGGCATCCTTCACATTCTCCATGTCGGACTCCGCCTGGGGGAAGTGCAGACGCTCCTGATAGGTGGGCCACGCCGCGCGGATCAGGAAGTCGCCTTCATGGGGCAGCGCCTGCCAGATCTCCTCCGTCAAGAACGGCATGAAGGGGTGCAGCAGCTCCAGAATCCGCAGCAGCACGTAGCACAGTACATTCTCCGCCGCCAGCTTGGCCGCGGCGTCCTCGCCATTGAGGCGGGTCTTGGTCAGCTCGATATACCAGTCGCAATAGGTGTCCCAGATGAAGTCGTAGATCTTGGCGGAGGCCACGCCCAGCTCGTAGGCGTCCATGTTCTCCGTCACCTCGCGGATCAGGGTATTCAGCTTGCTGAGCACCCACTTATCCTCCAGCTCCAGCTTCTCCGGCAGCTGCACCTTGTCGATGGTCAGGTTCATCATGACGAAGCGGCTGGCGTTCCAGATCTTGTTGGCGAAGTTGCGCATTGCCTCGCACTTCTCCACGAAGAAGCGCATGTCGTTGCCGGGGCTGTTGCCGGTGATCAGGTTGAAGCGCAGGGCGTCGGCGCCGAACTTCTCCGCCATCTCCAGCGGGTCGATGCCGTTGCCCAGGGACTTGGACATCTTACGGCCCTTGTCGTCCCGCACCAGGCCGTGGATCAGCACGGTCTTGAAAGGCTCCTTCTTCATCTGCTCCATGCCGGAGAAGATCATGCGGGCCACCCAGAAGAAGATGATATCGTAGCCGGTGACCAGCACAGAGGTGGGGTACCAGTAGTTGAGGTCAGGGGCGTCCAGATCCGGCCAGCCCAGGGTGGAGAAGGGCCACAGGGCGCTGCTGAACCAGGTGTCCAGTACGTCCTCCTCGCGGGTCAGATGGGTGCAGCCGCACTTTTCGCACTGGGTAGGATCCTGACGGCTGACGTTGATGTGGCCGCACTCGTCGCAGTACCAGGCGGGGATCTGATGGCCCCACCACAGCTGGCGGGAGATGCACCAGTCGTGGACATTCTCCATCCAGTTGATATAGGTCTTGGTGAAGCGCTCCGGCACGAACTTGACGGTGCCGTCCTCCACCACGCGGATGGCCTCCTTGGCCAAGGGTGCCATCTTCACGAACCACTGGGCGCTGATCAGCGGCTCCACATCGTTGTGGCAGCGGTAGCAGGTGCCCACGTTGTGGCTGTAGGGCTCCGTCTTCACCAGATAGCCCTCGGCCTCCAGATCGGCCACGATGGCCTTGCGGCACTCATAGCGGTCCATGCCCTCGTACTTGCCGCCGTTCTCGTTGATCCGGCCGTCGTCGGCGATGCAGCGGATGACCTCCAGATTGTGGCGCAGGCCCACCTCGAAGTCGTTGGGGTCGTGGGCGGGAGTCATCTTCACCGCGCCGGTGCCGAAACCGATCTCGCAGTATTCGTCGCCCACAATGGGGATCTCGCGGTTCATGATGGGCAGGATGCACTTCTTGCCGATGAGATGCTTGAACTTCTCGTCCTCAGGGTTCACCGCCACGCCGGTGTCGCCCATCATGGTCTCGGGGCGGGTGGTGGCGATGATAATGTCGCCGCTGCCGTCGGCCAGGGGATAGCGGACGTACCACAGGTTGCCGGGCTTTTCGGTGTATTCCACCTCGGCGTCGGACAGGGCGGTCAGGCAGTGGGGGCACCAGTTGATGATGCGGCTGCCCTTGTAGATCAGGCCCTTTTCATACAGCTCGCAGAACGTCTCGCGGACGGCGCGGGAGCAGCCCTCGTCCATGGTGAAGCGGTCGCGGCTCCAGTCGCAGGAGGCACCCATCTTCTTCTGCTGCTCCACGATGCGGCTGCCGTACTTCTCCTTCCAGGCCCAGACGCGCTCCAAAAACTTCTCGCGGCCCAGGTCGTGGCGGGTCAGGCCCTCGCTCTTCCGCAGGTCCTCCTCCACCTTGATCTGGGTGGCGATACCGGCGTGGTCGCTGCCCGGCAGCCACAGGGCCTCATAGCCCTGCATCCGCTTATAGCGAATCAGGATGTCCTGCAGCGTGCAGTCCATGGCGTGGCCCATGTGCAGCTGGCCCGTCACGTTGGGGGGCGGCATCACGATGGAAAAGGGCTTCTTGTCGGGGTTGGGGTCGGCGTGGAAGCAGTCGTTGTCCATCCACATCTTATAGATGCTGGACTCCACCTCCCGCGGATCGTACACTTTCGGTAATTCCTTATGCATAGGGGGTTCTCCTTTCCGTATTTGGCAAAAAGGGCAACAAAAAATCGCTCCGTTTTGCCATGGCAAAACAGGGCGAACGATCAGTCCGTGGTACCACCTGTATTCGGGAAACTTCCCGCACTCATGCGGTGCTGTCACACCGCGCCCCGCTAACGGAGGGCAGCCGTTGCGGCCTACTGCAACGTTCAGCCGAAAGCTCAGGGACGACTTGGGCGGGGCTTCACGGGCGCTTACACCATCCGCGCCCTCTCTCGGCATCCGCTGACCGCCTACTGCTTCCCTTCATCGCTGTTCAATATTGCAGATAGTATACTATACCGCCCCTGGAATGTCAATATCTTTTCCGGCAAACCACCCTTGACAGTGGCTTTGTTTTCTGCTATATTTATTTCAAATTCGAACTTTCCTATTTTGAACGATTTAAAGGAGACATCTGCCATGAACCTCAGTATGGAGTTTTCCCACAAAATGGCACTGGCCTATAGCGCGGCGTGCAAACCCCTGTGCCGAGAGCTGGATCTGCCCCAGACCGCTTTTGATATCCTGTTGTTTCTGGCCAACAATCCCGCCTATCAGACGGCGGCGGATATCGTGGAGATCCGCCGGATCAAGGCGAATTCCGTGTCCGTCAACGTGGACAAGCTGGTGCGTCTCGGCTATCTGCGGCGTGAAGCGGTAGCAGACGACCGGCGCAAAACAAAGCTTTTATGTACAGAAAAGGCCCTGCCCATCATCCGTCAGGGCCAGCAGCTGCAATCGGACTTTCTGGAGCGGCTGTTTCGGGGCATCGACCCCCAGACAAAGGATGCCTTTTTGAAAACCATTGCCGCCATCAATGAAAACCTGAATGAGCAGTTGGAAGGAGCAGCACTATGACACAGCTTTTATTCACCATCCTTGTCACCTTTTTCGCCGGTATGGGCGCGGGGCTGGGCACCGGCTTTGCCGGTATGAGCGCCGCCGCCGTCATCAGCCCCATGCTGATCACGTTTCTTCATATGGACCCCTATATGGCGGTGGGCATCGCCCTGTCCTCCGACGTGCTGGCCAGCGCCGTCTCCGCCTATACCTACGGCAAAAACAAGAACCTGGACATCCGCAACGGCCTCATCATGATGGTCAGCGTGCTGGTCTTCACCGTGGTGGGCAGCTATGTGGCCAAGCTGGTGCCCTCCGCCACCATGGGCGGCTTTTCCGTGTTCATGACCTTCCTGCTGGGCGTCAAGTTCATCGTGAAGCCCGTCATGACCACCAAGGAGACCATGCTGGCGGTGTCCGCCAAAAAGCGGGCCGTCCAGTCGGTGGTCTGCGGCATGCTGATCGGCTTCATCTGCGGCTTTGTGGGGGCCGGCGGCGGCATGATGATGCTGCTGATCCTGACCTCCGTGCTGGGCTATGAGCTGAAGACCGCCGTGGGCACCAGCGTGTTTATCATGACCTTCACCGCCCTGACCGGCGCTGTCTCCCACTTCGTTATCGGTGGCGCGCCGGACTGGACGGTATTCTGGCTGTGCGTGGTGTTCACGCTGATCTGGGCGCGGATCGCCGCCGTGTTCGCCAACAAGGCCACCCCCAAAACCCTGAACCGCGCCACCGGCGTGGTGCTGGTGGTGCTGGGCGCGGTGGTGATGCTGTTTCAGCTGCTGACCTGACCGCAGCGGCACTGTCACCCCGCCTGCGATTTCTTTACTTCCCTTTTGCCCACAAGTATGGTACAATCAGGAAAGAAACCAACAGGAGGAGCTCTTTTATGGATATTTTCGATATTCTCGGGCCGGTGATGGTCGGCCCCTCCAGTTCGCATACCGCCGGCGCGGCGCGGATCGGCAGCATGGCCCGCACGCTGCTGGGTGCCAAACCGGTCAGGGCCGCCATTCACCTGCACGGCTCCTTTGCCGACACCGGCCTGGGCCACGGCACCGATCGTGCGTTGGTGGCGGGCCTTCTGGGCATGAAGCCCGACGACCTGCGCATCCCCAACGCCTTTCAGGAGGCCAAACGGGAGGGGCTCTCCTTCACCGTGGACACGGTGGAGCTGCGGGATGCCCACCCCAACACCGCCCTCATCGAAGCCTGGGGCGAGGGCGACCGGCATCTGGAGATGCAGGCCTCCAGTCTGGGCGGCGGCCGCATCATGGTGGATAAGCTGGACGGCATCAAAGTCAGCTTCACCGGCGAGTACAACACGCTGGTGATCCGCAATCTGGACTACTATTCCTCCGAGGCGGCGGTGACCACCATCCTCAGCCAGTTCCGCGTCAACATCGCCAACATGAGCATGTGGCGGCACAAGCGGGGCGGCGAATCCCTGATGATCATTGAAACCGACCAGCACGTCAAGCCGGAGCAGGTAAATTTCATCGGCCAGCTGCCCGGCGTGCTGTCCATCATCTATTACGACAAGGAGGAGGATGAAGATGTCTCTGGATTCGATGAAGGAAATCTTTGACCGTATGGCCGAAAAAGGCCAGCCCTTCTGGGAGGTCGTATTAGAGGATGATATGGAGACCCGCCAGGTTACCCGCAACCAGTCCATGGCGAAAATGCTGCTGACGTGGCAGGCCATGGTGGACGCGGCGGACAGCTACACAGGGCGCAAACGCTCCGTCAGCGGTCTGGTGGGCGGCGACGGCATGAAAATGCGGCAGTACGCCATCCGCGGCGAGGCCCTGTCCGGCGGCTATGTCAGCGAGGTCATCACCGAGGCCCTCAGCATGGCCGAATCCAACGCCTGCATGCGCCGCATCGTGGCGGCGCCCACAGCGGGCGCCTGCGGCGTGCTGCCCGCGGTGATGCTGCCCCTGTGCAAGTACGAGGAGCTGAACCAGCACCAGATCTTAGAGGCCCTGTACGTGGCCAGCGGCATCGGCGCGGTGATCGCCTACCGCGCCTGCATCGCCGGTGCCTCCGGCGGCTGTCAGGCGGAGATCGGCACCGCCTCCGCCATGGCAGCGGGCGCGCTGGTGGCCCTGCGGGGCGGCACCGGCGCACAGATCGGCCACGCGGTGGCCATGGCATTGAAAAACCTGCTGGGCCTGGTGTGCGATCCGGTAGCGGGACTGGTGGAGATCCCCTGCGTCAAGCGCAACGTCATCGGCGCGGTGAACGCCGTCAGCGTGGCGGACATGGCCCTGGCCGGTATCGAAAGCCGCATCCCTGTGGACGAGGTCATCGACGCCATGGGCGAGGTGGGCCGCCGCATGCCCGTGGAGTTCCGCGAGACCGCCCTGGGCGGCCTGGCCGCCACCCCCACAGGCCGCGCCATCAAAAAACGGATGCACAAGCACCAGTGATCCGTTTTCATGATCAAACGCAAGTTCAAATCCAACAACAAGGCATAATGCCGGAAAGGAGCATCCTATGCTGCTATCTCATTCTATCCGCGCTCTGTTCAGCTTCTGGGAGTTCGGCGGGGCTATGACGTTTTTGATCCCCATTACCCTTGTGGTGGCGGTGTTGCTGCAAGCTTTTCCGTTCCGCGACCTGAAGCGGTCATGGCTGCCTTTGGCCGTGTGCGGCGGTGTGCTGCTTTTGTGCGACATACTGGCAGCTATCGCCATTGTCTCTTTGGAACGCAGCGCTCTGGGTGTCGCCTTTATTGGCATGGCGGTAGAGATGTTCCTGCTGGCGGCTATTTTGGGCCTTGCCCTCGGACTGCTGACCAGCCTGCTGACGAAGAAAAAGGCAGCGTAACGTATTCGATCATGCCGCCGAAGGCGGCATACCGCAACTCTTCACTATTCTCTTTTCACTTTTCACTGCATAAAAAAGTCTCCGGTCTTACGACCGGAGATTTTTTATGCATTTGCCTTAGTTCTCGCTGCGGCGCTTGTAGGACTCGTACTTGGTCTTGGCGTCCTCTTCCGCCTCGGCGAACAGGGTCTTGGCGTTCTCGGGGAAGCTCAGTTCCAGAGAAGCGTAGCGCACCTCGCCCTTCATGAAGTCGTACAGCGGCATGGTGGGCTCCTTGGAATCCAGCGTGAACTTCTTGGTGCTGGGATCGTAGCGATACAGGTTCCAGTAACCGGAAGCCACCGCGTCCTTCATCTCCTGCTGGACATTGTTCATGCCCTTCTTGATGCCGTGGTTGATGCAGGGGGCGTAGCAGATCACCAGAGAGGGCCCCTTGTGAGCCTCGGCCTCCTTGATGGCCTTGATCAGCTGGTTGGGGTTGGCGCCCATGGAGCACTGGGCCACATAGACGTTGTCATAGGTCATCATCAGCATGCCCAGATCCTTCTTCTTGGTCTTCTTGCCGCTGGCCTGGAACTGTGCCACAGCGCCCACGGGGGTGGCCTTGGAGGACTGTCCGCCGGTGTTGGAGTACACCTCGGTATCCACCAGCAGCACGTTCACATCCTCGCCCATGGCGAAAACGTGATCCAGACCGCCGTAGCCGATGTCGTAGGCCCAGCCGTCGCCGCCGTACATCCACATGGTCTTCTTGGACAGATCCTTCTTGCGCTTCAGGATCTCGTCCACGATCTTCTGCTCCTCGGCGGAGAACTTGCCGTTCTCCAGCACGGCCACCAGCGCGGCGGTGGCGGGCGTGGAGGCGTCCAGATCGTCATAGGTCTCCAGATACTTGGCGATAGCGGCCTTGACCGCCTCGTCCTTGGTGAGAGCATCCAGCTCCTTCACGTAGCCGGTGACGCAGTCACGCAGCTGCTTGACCGCCAGGCACATACCATAGGAGAATTCGGCGTTGTTTTCAAACAGGGAGTTGGACCATGCCACACCCTTGCCCTCCTGATTCTTGCAGTAGGGAACGCAGGGCATCGCCGCGCCCCAGGCCTGGGTGCAGCCGGTGGCGTTGGCCAGATACATCTTGTCGCCGAACAGCTGGGTCAGCAGCTTGATATAGGGGGTCTCGCCGCAGCCGGCGCAGGCGCCGTTGAACTCTACCAGCGGCTGCTTGAACTGGCTGCCCTTCAGGCTGAACTTATCCACCTTGTCGCCCTTGATGGGCAGGTTGAACAGATACTCCCAGTTGGTCTGGTCCAGAGATACCTCGTGGGTGGGCACCATCTTCAACGCCTTGCCGCTCTTGGGGCAGGAGGCCACGCAGCTGCCGCAGCTGGTGCAGTCCAGCGTGGACACGCCCATGGCGTACTTCATACCGGCCAGCTGGGGACCCTTGGCGTCCACCATCACCAGACCGGCGGGAGCGTTGGCCGCTTCCTTCTCGTCCAGCAGGAAGGGACGGATGACGGCGTGGGGGCAGACGAAGGAGCACATGTTGCACTGCAGGCACTCGGCAGCGTCCCACACAGGCAGATGGGTGGCGATGCCGCGCTTCTCATAGCGAGAGGTGCCCAGCGGCATGGTGCCGTCCTCCATGCCCTTGAAGGCGGAGACAGGCAGGTCGTCGCCCTTCTGGGCGTTGATGGGCACCAGAATGTTCTTGATGACATAGGGCAGGTCCGCGGCGGCGGGCTTGATGGCGGTGCCGGACAGGTTCTTCCACTCGGGCTTCACCTTGACCTCCACAAGCGCGTTGATACCGGCGTCCACGGCGGCGATGTTCATGTTGACGATCTTCTCGCCCTTCAGGCCGTAGGTTTTCTTGACGGCTGCCTTCATGTGCTCCACGGCATCCTCCACAGGGATGACGTGGGCCAGCTTGAAGAACGCAGCCTGCAGCACCATGTTGGAGCGGTTGCCCAGACCCAGGGCCTGAGACTCCTTATTGGCGTCGATGATGTAGAACTTGATGTCGTTCTCCGCGATATACTTCAGGATATCACCGGGGATGTGCTGCTCCAGCTCGTTCTCCGTCCACTCGCAGTTCAGCAGGAAGCTGCCGTGGGGCTTCAGCTCGGAGATGATGTCGTACTTGGTCAGATACGTCTGGTTGTGGCAGGCGATGAAGTCCGCGTTGGAGACGTAATAGGTGGAGCTGATGGGGTGCTTGCCGAAGCGCAGATGACTCTTGGTGATACCGAACGACTTCTTGGTGTCGTACTCAAAGTACGCCTGGCAGTACATATCGGTGGTCTCGCCGATGATCTTGATGGAGTTCTTGTTGGCGCCCACGGTACCGTCGGAGCCCAAACCCCAGAACTTGCAGGCGATGGTGCCCTCCGGCTCTGTCAGCAGGGGTGCGCCCACAGGCAGGGACAGATGGGTCACATCGTCCTCGATGCCGATGGTAAAGTGGTTCTTGGGCTCGGACAGGCTCAGATTGTCGAACACGGCCTTGATCTGGGCGGGGGTGGTGTCCTTGCTGGACAGGCCGTAGCGGCCGGCGTAGATCAGGGGACGGGCAGCGTCGTTGATATAGGCGGCGCAGATATCCTCATACAGCGGCTCGCCGATGGAACCGGCCTCCTTCACACGGTCCAGAACGGCGATCTTCTTCACCGTCTTGGGCATGGCCGCCAGCAGATGCTTGGCGGAGAAGGGGCGGAACAGGTGCACCTGCAGGAAACCCACCTTCTCGCCCTTGGCGTTCAGGTAATTCACGACCTCCTGCGCGCAGCCGGAGACGGAACCCATGGCCACGATGACGCGCTCGGCGTCCGGTGCGCCGAAATAGTTGAACAGATGGTACTCGCGGCCCGTCAGCTTGCTGATCTGGGCCATGTAGTCCTCCACCACGTCGGGCAGGTTGGCGTAGTCGGTGTTGTTGGACTCACGCAGCTGGAAGTAGATGTCGGGGTTATCCACCAGAGAGCGCATGCGGGGGTCCTCGGGATTCAGCGCGTTGGCGCGGAACTTGGCCAGAGCGTCATAGTCCACCAGCTTGGCGTACTCGTCATAATCCAGCACGTCGATCTTCTGGATCTCGTGGCTGGTGCGGAAGCCGTCAAAGAAGTGCAGGAAGGGGATGCGGGACTTGATGGCGCTCAGATGGGCCACTGCGGCCAGATCGGCGGCCTGCTGCACGCTGCCGCTGCTCAGCAGGGCAAAACCCGTCTGGCGGCAGTTCATCACGTCGGAGTGATCGCCGAAGATGGAGAATGCGTGGGTACCCACGGTACGGGACGCCACATGCAGCACGCCGGGCAGACGCTCGCCGGAGATGCGGTGCATGGTGGGGATCATCAGCATCAGGCCCTGGGACGCAGTGAAGCTGGTGGCCAGCGCACCGGCCTCCAACGCGCCGTGGCATGCGCCGCAGGCGCCGGCCTCGGACTGCATCTCCACCAGACGGACGGTCTGGCCGAAAATGTTCTTCTTGCCCTTGGCCGACCACTCGTCCGCGTGCTCCGCCATGGGGCTGGACGGGGTGATGGGATAGATGGCGGCAACTTCCGAGAAGGCATATGCCACATATGCCGCGGCTTCGTTACCGTCGCAGATCTTCATGAGCTTACTCATACTCTTTTCCTCCTCTTTATTCCGGGCCGTTTCCGCCCCACGGGGCCGAAAATGCACAGATATACGCTTTATATGGTATCACGTTTCAAAGGAAAGTCAATTTGTGTCGGGGGATTTCTGCGTTTTCCCCGATGCGGGGCGGCTTTTTTTGTGAAAAAAGTCAAATGGTGCAGATGACAGGCCTGCCGTCAAAGGCCGCCTCTCCGCCCCGCACGGTAATGCTGCCGCCCAGGGCGTTGGGATACGTGCCGTCCGGCAGCTCCACCCTGACGCTGCCCGCGCCGCGGCCCAGCAGGTCGAACACGCCCAGCATCCGACCCTGGGGCCCCTCGTAATGCCCCAGCACCAGGCCGCCGGACTCCTCCAGCCAGTAGCCGCCGTCTATCGGCAGCGTCCTCTTGATCTCCTTCAGCTTCCGCAGGGTCAGCTGGATGTCCCGCTGCATGTCACCGTAGTTGCTCTGGTTCTCAAAAAAGTCCACCCGCGCTTTGGGGGCATACTCCATGCCGCTGTAAAGCATCACCGTGCCCCGCTGGAAATAGAGGAACGCCAGCCAGTTGTCAAGTTGGGCGTCGTCCTTCATCCAACCGGCGGCGCGGGGCGTATCGTGGTTCTCCAGAAACCGCGCCTTGATGTAGTGGGCGGGATAGGTCAGCTCCTGATAGTTCAGCAGATCCACATACTCTCTCAGGCTCGTCTTCCCCGTCAGCACCCCCTCAAAGCAGGGCCACACATCGTAGTCGTAGGTCAGGTCAAAGACCTCCTGCACCTCCGTATCCGTGGCGCAGTAGGCGCCCATTTTCCGCATGGCCAGCACGTGGGCGCCGTGTACGCTCTCCGCCAGCCAGAGGCAGCCTGGGCGGACGGCCTCCACCTCCTCCCTGGCCTGCCGCCAGAAGTCCATAGGCACGGCGCTGGCCACGTCGCAGCGGAAGCCGTCCACAATGGCCGCCCACTGCTTCAAGGTGTCGATCTGATAGCGCCACAGGCCGCGGTTACGATAGTCCAGATCCACGATGTCCCACCAGTCCGCCACACGGCGGGTGGGATGGCCGTTTTCATCCCGTAGGAAAAACTCCGGATGGGTCTCTGCCAGCACGGAATCCGGCGAGGTGTGGTTGTACACCACGTCGATGATGCACCGCATGCCCCGCTGATGAATGGCCTCTACCAGATGGCGCAGGTCGTCCACCGTGCCCATGTCGGGATTGACGGCGCGGTAGTCGCGGATGGCGTAGGGGCTGCCCACGGTGCCCTTGCGGCCCTCCTCGCCGATGGGATGGATGGGCATGAGCCACAGGATGTCCGCCCCCAGCGCCCGCAGGCGATCCAGATCGCCCTCCAGTGCACGGAAAGTGCCCTCTTTGGTATGACCGCGGACAAACACGCTGTAGATCACCTGATGGCGCAGGGTCGGGTCGGTATGCACTGCCATGTTGCGTCCTCCTTTGTTTGTTATTGCAGCAGCGTCAGGAACTCCTCCTCCGTCAGCACGGGGATGTTCAGCTCCTGGGCCTTGCGCAGCTTGCTGCCGGCGTTTTCGCCAGCCACTACATAGGTGGTTTTCTTGCTGACGGAGCCGCTGGCCCGTCCGCCCCGCTGCTCGATCATGGCGGCGGCCTCGTCACGGGTAAAGCGCTCCAGCGTGCCGGTCAGCACGAAGGTCTGTCCGGCAAAGCGGTCGTCCAGCCGCTCCTGACGGCTGGTCATGTTCACGCCCGCCGCCCGCAGGCGGGCCAGCAGATCCTGGGACTGGGGGCTTTCCAACCACTGGCGGAGATAGCGTGCCGTGACCTGTCCCACATCGTCGATGGCGGTCAGCTCCTCCTCCGTGGCGGCGGCCAGAGCATCGAAGCTGCCGAAGCGGGCGGCCAGTATCTTGGCGGCCTTGTCCCCCACCTGGCGGATGCCCAGCGCACTGATCAGCCGCCACAGGTCGTTTTCCTTGCTCTTTTCAATGGCGGCGATGGTGTTGGCGGCGGATTTTTCTCCCATGCGGTCCAGACGGGCAATGTCCTCCGCCTTCAGGCTGTAAAGGTCGGCGGCTATCCTGACCAGCCCGTTATCCACCAGCAGCTGGATCACCGCCGGTCCCATGCCGTCGATGTCCATGGCGTTGCGGCTGACAAAATGGGTCAGATTCCGCAGCAGCTGGGCGGGACACTCCGCGCCGGTGCAGCGGATGGCCGCGCCGTCCTCATCCCGACTGACCGGCGCGCCGCACACAGGGCACGTCTGAGGCAGGTAATAGGGCACAGCGCCCGCGGGGCGCTTGTCCTTCACCACTTCCACGATCTCGGGGATGATCTCTCCCGCCTTCTGGACGATGACGGTATCGCCGATGCGGATATCCTTGGCGGTGATGAAATCCTGATTGTGCAGCGTGGCGTAGGTAACGGTGGTGCCCGCCAGACGCACCGGCTCCAGCTCCGCCTTGGGGGTCAGCACACCGGTGCGGCCCACCTGTATCACGATATTCTTCAGCACCGAGGGCTTCTGCTCCGGCGGGTATTTATAGGCCACGGCCCAGCGGGGACATTTGGCGGTGCTGCCCAGCACCTCCCGCTCCGGCAGGCTGTCCAGCTTCACCACCGCGCCGTCGATATCAAAGGGAAAGGCCATGCGGTCGTCGCCCAGACGGGCGATCTCCGCCAGGATGTCCTCCGCCTTCCCCAGCGGCTTGTGGGGAATGACCTTGAAGTGCTGGTCGGCCAGATAATCCAGCGTTTCGGTATGGGTGGCAAACGTCCGCCCCTCCGCCAGCTGCAGATTGAACACGGCGATGTCCAGCCGCCGCTGGGCGGCGATCTTCGAGTCCAGCTGCCGCAAAGAGCCTGCGGCGGCGTTGCGGGGGTTGGCCAGCAGGGGCTTGCCCTCGATCTCGCGGCGGGCGTTGATCTCCTCAAACACGGTGCGGGCCATATAGACCTCGCCCCGCACGATAAGATGGGGCAGCTTTTCCGGCAGCGTCATGGGGATGGCACGGATGGTGCGCAGGTTCTCCGTCACATCCTCCCCCACCCGTCCGTCGCCGCGGGTGGCGCCGCGGACGAACACGCCGTCGCGGTATTCCAGCGCCACGGACAATCCGTCCACCTTGGGCTCCACGCTGTACGCCGCGTCGGGCAGCTCGGCGGATACTCTTTCCAGAAATTCCCGCACCTCTTCCCCGTTGAACACATCCTGCAGGCTCTCCAGCGGCACGGCATGGCGCACCTCCTCAAACTGGCTCAGCAGCTTGCCGCCCACCCGCTGGGTGGGGGAATCGGGGGCGATCTCCTCGGGATGCTCCTTTTCCAGATCCTCCAGCCTCCGCAGCAGGTGGTCGTACTCATAGTCCGACATGGTGGGGGCGTCCAGCACGTAATAGAGATACCCGTTGGCGTTCAGGGTCTCCCGCAGCTGCTTCATTTCTTCACGATAGTCCATAGTCCGTCCTCATTTATCCGTTGTTCATGATATAATCCTCGGCATACTGCGCCGTCTCGTCAGGCTGGGTGCTGAAGTAGGTATAGGTGTCCGGCACGCCGCCCACGATCACCGTTTCCGCCACGGCGATCTCGTTGGATACCTTCAGCGAGGTCTTCATCCCCGGCAGCAGGATGCTCATATACACATCCACATCCAGAAAGATCTGGTGGCGGGTCTGGTTGATACCGGCGGAGGTAAACTGATTGCGGAACGTGGCACTGGCGCTGCCCACCGCCTGCATCCGCACAAAGAGGCTGGGCCCCCGCCCCGCCAGCAGCACCGAGCCCGTCAGCGTGCCCAGCGGGATCTCCAGCTCGCTGGTGGAGATCTCCGACAGCCGGTGCAGTATCTCGTCGGCGATCTGGCCCTGCATGCGGTTCACCTCCGCCACATTGCTGCGCAAGGCTGTGATATGGCCGGTATCGTCCTTATCAAAGATGACGAAGTTGCCATAGTCGATCTGCCCGTTCTCCACCGCCTCGTTGACGGCGGCGGACACGATGCGGTTCACCATATTGGACACCCTTGCGGTGGCCATGCTGGTCATCACCGGCTTCAGATGCCACAAAAGCGACACCGCCGCCGCCAGCAGCGCCAGCGTCAGCAGCGTCAGCCATACCCCCGCCCGCTGGCGGGCGGTCAGGCGCAGATAGCGCAAGCCCTTCATGGCACACACCTCCCCTTACGGGAAGGATATGCCACCGCGGCTTATCCCTATTCCTGCCAGCTGTTGACGATGGCCTTGAAGGTCTTGCCCCGCTCGGCAAAGTTCTTGAACTGATCAAAGGCCGCGCAGGCGGGCGACAGCGTCACCACGTCGCCCCTCTCCGCCCGATCGCGGGCGGCCTCCACCGCCTTCTGGAAGGGCGTGATCTCCAGGATCTCCGGATGACCGGTGCGGTAGTCCGCCGCGTTCTCCACGGCGGCGCGGATCTTTCCGGCGGTAGCGCCGCACAGCACCAGCAGCTTCACGTGCTCCACGATCTCCTCCCCCAGCGCGTCAAAGGGGATATGCTTGTCATAGCCGCCTG
This sequence comes from uncultured Oscillospiraceae bacterium, assembly GCA_934573935.1. Lineage (GTDB taxonomy): Bacteria > Bacillota > Clostridia > Oscillospirales > Oscillospiraceae > Vescimonas. Next base: position 61,026 of record CAKTMO010000004.1, read on the forward strand.
CGATCAGGATCACCTTCTCCTTGAAGGAGCGCAGTCCCGCCGTGGTGCGGCTGGGGCTGGAGGCGATGGAGTCATTATAGTACCGCACACCCCGATAGGTGCGCACAAGCTCGATCCGATGCTCCACGCCGCCGAATTCCCGTGCGAAATCACGAATGAGCCCATCGTTCACCAGGCCGTCCACAGCGGCGATGGCCGCCATATAGTTCTCCACATTGTGGACGCCCGGCAGCTTGATATCTCCGGTGGTCATGATGGTGCGCTCCCCCGCCTCATCGCGGCAGACGATCGCCTCACCCCGCAGGAACACGCCCTTATCCGGCTCGCTCCGGCGGCTGAAATACACCGCCCGCTGGGGAACGCTCTCCCCCTGGGCGCGGGTGATGTCGTTGTCAAAGTTGAAGATCGCCGTATCCCCCGCCCGCTGGTGGCGGAAGATGTTCTCCTTGGCGGCCACATACTCCGCCATGTCCCTGTGCACATCCAGATGGTTGGGGGCCAGATTGGTCACCACGGCGATGTGTGGGCTGCACTGCATGGTCATCAGCTGGAAGCTGGACAGCTCCAGCACCGCGTAATCGGCGGGCCGCATCTCCCCCGCCTCACACAGCAACGGATGGCCGATGTTGCCGCCCACGTGGACGGTATACCCCGCCTTTTTCAGCAGCTCCGCGATGATGGTAGTGGTGGTGGTCTTGCCGTCGCTGCCGGTCACGGCGATGATGGGACAGGGACACACCTGGAAAAACACCTCCATCTCCGAGGTCAGCACGCTGCCGCCGGCCACGGCCCGCGTCAGCTGGGGCACATCGGGCCGCAGGCCTGGGGTGCGGAAGATCACGTCCTGATCCAGCCCCTCCAGATACTCCGGCCCCAGCTGCAAACGCGCGCCGAGGCCCTCCAGCTCACCGGCCAGCTCGCCCAGCTGCTCCCGCGTCCGCTTGTCGCAGGCGGTCACGGTAATGCCCTCCCGCAGCAGCAGCCGGATCAGCGGCGTATTGCTGACGCCGATGCCCACCACCGCCACGGTCTTATAGCGGATCGAATCCAAATATTCCTGTAATGTCATGGGATACCCTCCCCTATTTTCGTAAATCGCTTTATTATACCGCACCTGTCCCGCGGATTCAATCAAAACACGGAAAAAACCGTGGAAAAGCGCAGGCGCCCCTCAAAACAGCTCGTTTCAAGGGGCGCGAACGCCTTACTTCACGCCGAACATCAGCTCCCCATAGGTGGGGAAGGGCCAACAGGCGGCGGGGATGTACTTTTCGGCGGCGTCACAGGGGGCGCGCAGGGCGGCCATCCTGGGCAGGACGGCGTCGCGGATGAAGCCGGCACTCTCCGTCACATCGGCGATGCCGTGATAGGTCTCCAGCGCCGCCTCCAGATCGGACGCAGCGTCGGCGATCCGGTCGGTCAGGTCGGAGAGGGTCTCGATCAGGCCGGACTCATAGCGTCCGCTGAGGGTGGGGACGGCGGCCTTCTTGGCGTTCAGTCCCTCCGCCAGCGTGACGGTATAGCCCTCCACGGCGGGCAGGATCTGGCGGCGTGCCATGTCCACCATGGTACGCGCCTCGATATGAACGGTCTTGCGGTAGTTGTCCAGCATGATCTCGCAGCGGGAGCGGATCTCCGCCTCCGACATGACCTTCAAAGAGGTCAGCATGCGGACATTCTTCTCCTTCAGGATATAGGGCAGGGCATCCGGCGTGGTGGGCAGGTTCAAAAGCCCCCGCTCTTCCGTGGCCTCCTTCAGCCAGGCCTCATCGTAGCCGTTGCCGTTGAAGATGATGCGCTTGTGGGCGCGGATGGTGTCGCGGATCAGGGTGTGAAGGGCCTCCTCAAAATCCTCGGCACGCTCCAGCACATCGGCGTACTGCCGCAGCGACTCCGCCACGGCGGCATTCAGCATAATGTTGGTGCAGGCGATGGAGTTGGCGGAGCCCAGCATCCGGAACTCAAACTTATTGCCGGTAAAGGCAAAGGGCGAGGTGCGGTTGCGGTCGGTGGTGTCCCGCAGAAATCTGGGCAGCACATGGACGCCCAGCTTCATGACACGCTTTTCGGTGCCGGAGTAGGGCTCGTCCTTTTCAATGGCGTCTAAAATGGCCGTCAGCTCATCCCCCAGGAAGATGGACACCACGGCGGGGGGCGCCTCGTTGGCGCCCAGGCGGTGGTCGTTGCCCGCCGTGGCCACGGACAGGCGCAGCAGATCCTGATAGTCGTCCACCGCCTGAATGACGGCGCACAGGAACAGCAGAAAACGGGCGTTCTGATCCGGCGTGTCGCCGGGAGTCAGCAGGTTCACGCCGGTGTCGGTGGCCATGGACCAGTTGTTGTGCTTGCCGGAGCCGTTGACGCCGTCGAAGGGCTTTTCATGCAGCAGGCACACCAGACCGTGGCGCTCGGCCACCTTGCGCATGATCTCCATGGTCAGCTGGTTGTGGTCGCAGGCCACGTTGGTGGTGGTATAGATAGGGGCCAGCTCGTGCTGGGCGGGAGCCACCTCGTTATGCTCCGTCTTGGCCAGCACCCCCAGCTTCCACAGCTCCTCGTTCAGATCGGCCATATAGGCCGCCACGCGGGGCTTGATGGCGCCGAAATAGTGGTCGTCCATCTCCTGCCCCTTGGGGGGCATGGCGCCGAACAGGGTGCGGCCGCAGAAGGTCAGATCCATGCGCCGGTCGAACATCTTCCGGTCCACCAGAAAGTATTCCTGTTCCGGCCCCACAGAGGTGCGGACGCACTTCACCTCCTCGTTGCCGAAAAGCTCCAGGATCCGCATGGCCTGCTTGTTCAGCGCCTGCATAGACCGCAGCAGGGGCGTCTTCTTGTCCAGCGCCTCGCCGCCGTAGGAGCAGAAGGCGGTGGGGATGCACAAAGCCTTATCCTTGATAAAGGCATAGGAGGTGGGATCCCACGCCGTATAGCCCCTGGCCTCAAAGGTGGCCCGCAATCCGCCGGAGGGGAAGCTGGAGGCGTCCGGCTCACCCTGGATCAGCTCCTTGCCGGAGAACTCCATGATGACGCCGCCGTCGGGGGACGGGGCGATAAAGCTGTCGTGCTTTTCCGCGGTGATGCCCGTCAGGGGCTGGAACCAGTGGGTATAATGGGTGGCGCCGTGCTCCACGGCCCAATCCTTCATGGCGTCGGCCACAGCGTTGGCGACGTCGTTATCCAGGCTGCCGCCCTGGTCGATGGTCTGCTTCAGGGAGGTATATACCTCATAGGGAAGCCGCGCCTTCATCTGGCGGTCATCAAACACCAGGCTGCCAAAGTATTCCGGAACCGTACTCATGCTGATCCACTCCTTTTCACCGGTTATAATGCAAAAAAGCGTCGGAGAGAACAGCCTCTCCATGACGCCTTTGCCTTTGATTGGGTAATTATAAACACGAAAAAGTGGTTTGTCAATCCGCCTTTCCCACTTTTTCAGATATTCTTACGAAACAGAGAAAAAAGTGTACCATTTTGTCATTTGACACAGCGCCCTTTTTCTGCTATGCTGCACCACAATATAAGAAAGGAGCATCGGATATGGAAAAGTTCATTCCCTATGAAAAGCTCTCCAAAAAGGAGAAGCGCAAGCGTGACGCCCTGCTGCGGAACACCTGGGGCCCCCTGAACCCCGTCACCCGCAAAAGCAGGAACCCAAAAGCATACGACCGCCAAAAGGCACGGAAGTGGATCGACGATCCCCTGTCCGTGCCTTTTTCGTACCGTTGAACCCTGCTATCTAAAAAAATAATTAGCTCTCCTGACAAAAAGTCTTGTCAAACGTTGAAAGGTGCGTTAAGATACTGTTATATACCACAGCAATACCCACATATCGACAAAACTGATAAAGGAGAGACTTATCACAATGGAGCGCATCTTCCACCTGAAGGAAAACGGAACCACCGTCAAGACGGAGATCCTGGCGGGCCTGACCACCTTCATGACCATGGCGTACATCATCGCCCTGAACCCCAACCTGCTGACCAACTTCGCCGTCGGCACCCCCCTGTGGAACGGCGTATTTCTGGCCACCTGCATCGCCAGCGCCATCGGCACCGTGTGCATGGCCTTCCTGGCCAACAAGCCCTTTGTCATGGCCCCTGGCATGGGTCTGAACAGCTTCTTTGCCGTCATCGCCGGCAACGTGGCCGCCATGCTGAACACCGACTACACCAGCGCCTTCCAGGCGGTGTTGTGCATCATTCTGGTGGAGGGCATCGTCTTCCTGCTGCTGAGCGTGTTCAACATCCGCGACAAGATCGTGGACGCCATCCCCCTGGGCGTCCGTCTGGGCATCGGCCCCGCCATCGGATTGATGCTGATGAACATCGGCCTGGGCTCCAACGTGGGCATTTACGCCGAGGGCAACGGCTATACCAGCCCCTTCTATGTCCTGCGGGACTTCTTCGGCGCCATGACCCCCAGCGTCATCAAGGATCACATGGGCGCGGAGTACAGCACCATGGTGCTGACTGTCATCACCATGTTCATCGGTCTGTTCGTCATCATCCTGCTGGCCAAGAAGGACGTCAAGGCCGCCGTTCTGGTGGGTATGCTGGTGGCCTCCGTCATCTACTGGGCTGGCAGCTTTCTCTTCCTGAAGGTGAATCCCTTCGCCTCCTTGCAGGGCGCGTCCTTCCTGCCCCCCTTCCAGGATATGGTCAGCACCACCCTGTTCAAGTTTGATTTCACCGACTTCTTCCGCATCGGTTGGTTCACCGCCATCAGCCTGATCATCACCTTCTGCATGATCGACATGTTCGATACCATCGGCACCCTGGTGGGCACCGCCTCCCGCGCCGGTATGACCGACAAGAACGGCAACATGCCCAAGATGAAGGAGGCCCTGCTGTCCGACGCCGTGGGCACCGTGGCGGGCGCCTGCTGCGGCACCTCAACCGTCACCACCTTTGTGGAGTCCGCCTCCGGCGTGGAGGCCGGCGGCCGCACGGGTCTGACCTCTCTGACCTCCGCGTTCATGTTCCTGGCCTGCATGTTCATCGCGCCGGTGGCCGCCATCATTCCCGCCGCCGCCACCTCCTCCGCTCTGATCTACGTGGGCATCCTGATGCTGCAGGGCCTGAAGAATGTGGACTTTGACGATCTGGATCAGGTGGTTCCCGTGTTCATCATGCTGCTGGCCATGCCCATCTCCGGCTCCATCGGCCACGGCATCGGCCTGGCCATGATCTCCTACACCGTCATCAAGGTGTTCTCCGGCAAGGCCAAGGACGTTTCCGCCCTGACCTACGTGATCACCCTCCTGTTCCTGGTGAAGTTCTTCGCCGTGGTGTAAATCCTAAATTTTCGCTCTATCAAAAGCGTCCCCGAAAGGGGACGCTTTTTCGGGTACATAAAAGGGCTTTATTGGTGCATTTTTGGTACATAAACGGCGGTTATAGGGGCATTAAAACGGGATGGTTGCCATGGCCGCCGCGTCGCGGGGGTCCAGAAATATCCCCCAGGTCAGGGGCCGTGCCGTCAGCAGCAGATAGGCCACCCCCAGCAATATGGCAGGCAGATACCACAGCGCGCCGCCCCGTACCCGCCGCCGCAGCACCGTGTGGTACAGCGCCATACCGCCCCCCACGGCAATACAGAACAGCAGCCACACCGGCACCAGCTCCCTCAGCAGCTGGCACAACGCCGCCATCAACACCGCGGCGGACAACAGGGCGGCGCAGTGGGCGCCCCGCCGCGCGGTTTGGGGCGGCTCCAGCCGCCACAGCAGCAGCGCGGCGCACAGATAGGGCCAGAAGGCCAGTTTGCTCAGCTCCCAGGCGCTTTCGTTCAGGGGGGAGAGCACATGGGTGGCGGGGCCGGGCAGGGTGACCGCCAGCCCCCGCAGCAGCACGGCGGCGGCCGCCGCCAGCAGAAAGGCCCACAGATACCGCAGACGCCGAACCATAGGACATCGCTCCTTTTCCGGTGAATTCCTTCCATTCCTATGCGGCGGGGTGGTAATGCTTGACAGTTTCCTGTGGAGCGGGATATAATAGTAATAATTGTCCGTCTTTTACGTTGAAAGAGGTAACCTATTTCATGAACATTCGATTGATCACCCGCACGGTGGGTTATATCCTGTGGGTGGAGGGCGGCTTTATGCTGCTGCCGCTGCTGGTAAGCCTGGGATATGACGACGGCTGCTGGGAGGCCTTTCTCTCGTCGGCGCTGCTATGCGGTATTATCGGCATGCTGTGCTATCTGGTGCCGGTGAACCGCAGCCGGATGCAGGGGCGGGACGGCTATGCCTCCGTGGCCCTGGCCTGGGTGGTGCTGACGCTGATGGGCGCGTTTCCCTATCTGCTGTCGGACGCCATCCCCTCCTTTGTAGACGCGCTGTTTGAGACGGCCTCCGGCCTGACCACCACCGGCGCTACGATCCTGGACTCGGTGGAGACCACGCCCCCCAGCGTCCTGTTCTGGCGCAGCGAGACCCAGTGGATGGGCGGCATGGGCGTTCTGGTGCTGTTTCTGGCGCTGACACCCCACCTGGGGGACGGCGCGTACTATCTGATGAAGGCGGAGAGCCCCGGCCCCATCAAGTCCAAGCTGGTGCCCCGCGTAAGCGGCACCGCCAAGATCCTGTACACCATCTATCTGGTGCTGACGGCAGCAGAAGCAGTGGCGCTGCGCATCGCGGGCATGTCCTGGTTCGACGCGGTGAACCACGCCTTTACCACCATTGCCACCGGCGGCTTTTCCGTCCGCAACGCCTCCATCGCCGAATACCAGTCCGACGCCATCACGTGGGTCATCGTGGTCTTTACGTTTCTGGCAGGCATCAATTTTTCCCTGCTGTACGCCATCGTCCGCGGCCGGATCAAAGACGCCCTGCGCAGCGAGGAGCTGCGGTGGTATCTGCTGATCCTGGCGGTGACCATCGGCCTGATCTGCGTGGATCTGCATGTGGAGCTGGGTGAGGGCTGGTATGAGTCGGCAAAGGACGCCGCCTTCCAGGCCACCACCATCATGAGCACCACCGGCTACGCCACCAAGGACTTTACCCTGTGGCCCACCTTCAGCCGGTGTATTCTGGTGCTGCTGATGTATGTGGGCGGCTGCGCCGGATCCACGGCAGGCGGCATGAAGGTCAGCCGCCTGATGCTGCAGGTGAAGAGCCTGCGGCGGGAGCTGGACCGCATCATCCACCCCAATCGTGTATCCGTCATCACCATGGACGGGCAGAGCGTGGATGAGCGGGCCGTCACCTCTGCCCATATGTTCCAGGTGGCGTATCTGCTGATCCTGATGGCAGGCACGCTGGTGGTCTCGCTGGACGTGCTGGGCTTTACGGAGTCCTTTGTGGCATCGCTGACCTGCATCAGCAACGTGGGGCCGTCCCTGGGTGCGCTGGGGCCTATGGCCAACTTTGCGCCCCTTTCCTGGTTCAGCAAGCTGGTGCTGACGCTGATCATGCTGATGGGCCGTCTGGAGCTGATGCCGCTGCTGGTGCTGCTGAGCCCGTCTACGTGGAAGAATAAGTGAGAGAGCGATCAACTGTTGTGGAGGCGGGATATCATCCCGCCTCCATGTGTTTGTTATACCGTTTTCGTTCATCGTGCGGGCCGTCGGGGACGCCGGCCCCTACGGGGGTATGCGGCCTTTACGGTTACTGGGCGGGCGGGGCAGAGCCCCGCCCCTATGTTTGCCGTGCTGCTTGCGGTTATCGTTTGGGCGGACAGGGTCGTCCGCCCCTACTTAACATAAAAACGAAGTGGCGATGCCACTTCGTTTTTTTGATTCAGCAGCCGTCTCTTGCGGCCAGCATGGTTTCCACCCAGGCGGGGTCGGTCTCAAAGGGCTGTGTGCCGTATAGATCGTCACTGGCCATGAACACCAGGCCGAGAAAGTCATCGTTTTGATAGCGGGCCACCACATTGCCGCAGACGAAAAAGCCGCGGACCCGCAGTTGGCTGTCCATGTAGATGCCGCCGGACCAGAAGTCCAGATCCGGTCTGTCGGGGATCAGGGCAAAGTCGAAGTCGTACCACTCCGCCCGATTGCCGTCAGGCGTCTCATACTGCCACACGGGGGAGAAATTCATCAGCTGGTAGGCGTGAAACGCCCCGGGGCTGTTTGCGTAAGCATCCAGTTCTCCCTGCATCACGGCGTCGATCTGGGGCCTGAAGCGGGCGTAGGCCTGCTGGTCGATGACCTCGTCATAATCTCTGCAATGGCGCACCAGATCATAGAGGGTCTCGTCCTTGAAATACCCCTCGCCGCGCTCAGAGGCGGCGTAGGAGCGGACGCAGACCACGTTTTCCGTAAGGCCGCATTTGGCGTACAGCGTATCCGACAGGTCCATCCACCAGAATTCGCTCTGGCCGCCGGGGTAACCCTCGGTCTCCAGGGCCTGTTCTTCGGTGATCTGATGCTCCGCCGCGCCGTTGAGGGCGGCGGCCACCTGTTCCTCCGTCACCTTGGGGTACCTATTGTGGTTGAACACCACATCCGCCGGACGGATGCTGCGCAGCAGCGCCGCCATGTCAACGGTGTCTTCCGGCTTCACGGGCTCCGCCGACGACGCCAGCCATGCCTGCCACGCCGCCAGCATCCGCTCTCGCCAGCCGTCATCCTCGTGAAAATCGGCAAAGCCGTCGGAGGAATAACCGCTGCCGTCCTCGTTCAGACGCACCAGCCCCAGCAGCGCGCCGTTATGGAATCGCGCCGCCACGTAGCCCCACCAGTTTACGGCGTAGGCGCGCCCCTGACTGTCCAGCGAAAGCCAGTCGGACAGCGCCTCCGCCTCCTCCGGTTTGGCGTAGGCCAGCGCCCGCAGCCGGTACATATTCACCTGATCGCCATCCTCGTCATAGCTCCAGACCTTGGCAAAGGTCTTGACCTCGTGGTCGGCGTACCAGCTTGTGCCGAACTGCAGACGGCCTGTCAGGGGATTCAGCAGCAGCTCGATGCTGGACTGCATGTTCTCATAGTCGGGATGCTCCAGCTGCTGGGGATAGTCCCTGGCGCTGCGCACCAGCTCATACAGATCGTGATGGCGGAAAAAGCCGCTCATCTTCTGATTGATGGGAAACTTGGAGGATGCCAGCGCGGCTACATCAAAAACCTGGACAATGTCCTCCGCCTCATCACACCAGAGCGCCAGATCATGGCCGCCGGTGATGGGCACAAGGACGAACCACTCCGTTTCCCCCTGTCCAAAGCCTGCCGACTTTGCCTTTTCCTCCGTGATCTCATAATAGGCGGCGTCATTCAGCGCGGAGATCAGGTTTTCCCGCTTTAAGCCCGGATATTCCTCCGGATCGATCACACCCAGCGTCTGCTCGGCCGCCTCCGCCATGACGGCGGCGATGGTGTCCGGCTCCGGCTGTTTCTTCCCGTCCGCTCCGCAGCCCGTACACAGGGACAGCAGCAACAGGGCGGCCAGCAGAAGGGCGCAGCGCTTTTTCATCCGGCTGTCCCGCCTTCCTGCGCGGCGGCGGTGCGTTCGGCGGCGTCCACGATGATCCAGCGGCCATCAAAATCCTGGGCCAGATAGAACCGCTGGGTGATATCGCCGCCCTCCAGCGATGTGAGGGCGGGATCGTACTCGATCCAATAGGCGGCGTCCATCACCGCGACGTGATTGACCAGCGGATCGCCGGCCCAGCCGGTGATGACGCCGAGTTCGCCGCTGTCCGCATAGTCCTTCGCCGCCTGCTTCGTCTCCGCCTCGTTGCGGGTCACGGAATCCACCCGCACGCTGCGGACGCTGTCACGCTGCCCCTCGGCGGTGATGGCCGCGTACACCGACGCCACGGGATCGTCCGAGGGCGCCTGCAGCCAGCCGTCCAGCACACGGAACGACAGCACGCCAACACCGCTCTGTCCGACGAAGCTGCCGTCCTCGATGGGGCGGGTATCGTCGGGCCAGAGGCCGATCCACGCGCCGTCCTCCGGCGAATAGTAATGCCAACCGGCATAGGTCTCGCCCTCGCAGTCCTCGATATAAGCGCTCTCCAGCACCGTCAGCGTGGCGCCTGGGGCGACCACGTAGACGTCGTATTCATAGGTCTGGTCCTCGTCCTCCCGCGCGATGCGTTTGCCGGTCTGGTAGACGTTGGTCACCTGCACCTTCAGGTAGTCGAACGTGAAGGTCCTGGTGGTCAGCTCCGCCTTTTCCGGCCAGCCGATCAGCTGCAGCACATACTGCACGCTGTCCTCGGGGGACGAGAGCTTTCTGCTGTCCTGGGCGTGGCGCACCAGGCCGTAGAGAGTTTCATCCTGGAAAAAGGCGTTTTTGCCGTCGGTAAAGGCGCGGTTATTCGCGGCGTCCAGCACCGACAGCTGGACGATATCGGCTGCCGCGTCGTTGCAGGTCAGCATGACACTGCGGCCGTCGGCATCCGTGAAGAAGACGCTCCACGACTGCTTGTCTGCACTGTCGCCTGCCGCCACGGCCTCCGCCTGGGGGATCTGGTACGCCGCGGCGCGGTTCATGGCCGCCACCAGGCGGCCCAGGGTGATATCGGGGTACTGCTCCGTGTCCCAATCGGCGACATCATCCGCCGTCAGGGCAGCCATATAGTCCGCAAGGGTCTCCGGCGCGGCCGCCTGTCTGCCGCAGCCTGCGCACAGGGCCAGCAGCAACAGGGTTGCCAGCAGGATCGCATATCGTTTCATGTTCCGCACCCTCCTTTGTTCTGGTAGTTCCAGTATGACAGAGGGGGCGGGTTTCGTCAACTGTTTCGGGGAAGAAAAAACCTCTCCGGCACGCTGCGTGCCGGAGAGGCGGGGTTATAGATCCACGATGATCGCTTCATGCCCTGTGGCGGGCAGGAATTTTTCCAGTATGTCACGGGTCTTCAGCCGCAGAGAGGAGGTATTTTTACAGGGGTGGCAGCCGAACCACTCGTCCTCCGACACCGCGCGGTCTATGGCCAGCGTGACCCGATGCTGGGTATCGTTCATCAGTCCCAGCACAGAGGCAGAGCCTGCGTGGCAGCCCAGCAGCGCCACCAGATCCTCCTCAGTGGCGAAGCTGAGACGGGAGGAGCCCATCCGCTTGGAGAAATCCTTGGTGGAAAAGGGCTTTTCCGCCGGAAGGCACAGGAGATAGAAGGCACTGCGGTTCCGCGGCGTCAGCAGCAGGTTTTTGCAGATATGGACGTTCAGCGCATCGCTGATGGCGGCACAGTCCTCCATGGTGAAAGCGGGGGCGTGGTCTACGCGGGTAAAGGGGATCGCCAGGCGGGCCAGGCAGTCGTAGACGCGATCCTCCACATCGCTACGGCTTTCCGCCGGAGCGCCGTTATACACTTCCATGGCTTACTCCTTCCCCACCAGCATGTCGCCCACGCGGTAGATGTCGCCGGCACCCACCGTCAGCACCAGGTCGCCCTCGCGGACGATTTCGCGCAGGGTCTGGGCGGTCTCCTTCAGGGTGGCGCAGTAGACGCTGCCGGGGATCTGGGCGCACAGGTCGCGGGAGGAGACGCCCACGTCGTTTTTCTCCCGCGCGGCGTAGATCTCCGCCAGCACCGCCACGTCCACGGTGCGCAGTTCGCGGACAAAATCATCAAACAGCGCCTTGGTGCGGGTGTAGGTATGGGGCTGGAAGGCGCAGATGAGCCGCTTATGGGGCAGGCTGCGGGCCATCTCCAGCAGGGCGTGGAGCTCGTCGGGATGGTGGGCGTAGTCGTCGTACACCTGAGCGCCGTTGTATGTGCCCTTGAACTGGAAGCGGCGTTCGGCGCCGGTGAAGGCGGCAAGGCCCTCCTCCACCGCCGCGCCGCCGATGCCCAGGACATAGGCGGCGGCCGCGGCGGCCAGGGCGTTGGAGACATTATGCTTGCCGGGGACATGCAGCGCCACATGGGCGTAGGGCTTTCCCGCCGCCATCACGTCGAAGCAGGCGCAGCCATCGAAAAACGAAACGTTGTCGGCATAGACGTCGGCGGTGTGATCCTTCACGCTGAACCAGTACACCTTGCGGTCCATGTCCGCCAGAGTATCGCGGGCCCCCTGATCGTCGCCGTTGGCGATGATGAAGCCGTTTTCGGGGGTCAGGGCGGCGAACTGGCGGAAGGAGTGCTCGATATCCTTCAGATCCTTGAAAAAGTCCAGATGATCCGCCGCCACGTTCAGGATCACCGCCACGGTGGGGAAGAAATTCAGAAAGGAGTTGCAGTATTCGCAGCTTTCCAGAATGATGGTGTCCCCTTTGCCCACGCGGTAGCCCTTGCCCAGCAGGGGCAGGGTGCCGCCGATCATGACGGTGGGGTCCTTCTGGGCCGCCATGAAGATATGGGTGGTCATGGAGGTGGTGGTGGTCTTGCCGTGGGTGCCGGAGACGCACACGGCGTTGCGGTAGGCCTGCATGATGGCGCCCCAGCCCTGAGCCCGCTCGTACACGGGAATGCCGCGGGCGATGGCCCCGGCGATCTCGGGATTGCCGTCATGAATGGCGGCGGTGCGGATCACCAGGTCGCAGTTTTGCAGGTTGTCGGCGCTGTGGCCGATGGTGACGGGGATGCCGGCGCTGCGCAGGTGCTTCACGGTGTCGCTGTCGGTCATGTCCGAGCCCTGCACCTGAAGGCCCATGCCCTTGAGCACTTCGGCCAGGGCGCACATGGACACGCCGCCGATGCCCGCCATATGGACGCGGACGTTGGGGCGCAGGTAATGCTGTATATTCTCAGTGGGATGCATCATATTGATTCCTCCAAAAGCGTGGAATTTTCTCCGCTGCTTGTATTCTGCCTAAAAAGTTATTATAATACACCTATGCATAAAGTGCAACTGCCATTCTGCATGAAAAACAGGGAAAGGAGGCGGTGCGGATGATCCCACCGGAGGTGCAGGCCGTTCTGCACACGCTGAAGCGGGCCGGACACCAGGCTTACGTGGTGGGCGGCTGCGTGCGGGACATGGAGATGGGCGTGCCGCCCCACGACTGGGACGTAACTACCTCCGCCCTTCCCGAAGAAACCATGGCGCTGTTCGACCACTTTGCCATCCCCACGGGGCTGAAGCACGGCACGGTGACGGTGCGCAGCGGCGGACTTTGCTGCGAGGTCACCACCTTTCGCGCCGACGGGGCCTATGCCGACCACCGGCATCCCGCCAGCGTCACCTTTACCCGCAGTCTGACAGAGGATCTGGCCCGCCGCGACCTGACGGTGAACGCCATGGCCATGGACGCGGCAGGCACGCTGTACGATCCCTTCGGCGGGCGGGAGGATCTCCGCCGCCGGATGCTGCGGTGCGTGGGGGATCCCCTGCGGCGCTTTCAGGAGGACGCCCTGCGGATCTTGCGGACGCTGCGGTTCTGCGCCACGCTGGAGGGATTTTCCATTGCGCCGGACACCCGCCACGCCCTGTACGCGCGGCGGAACGATCTGCGGTACGTGGCGGCGGAGCGGGTGCGGGAGGAGCTAACGAAGCTGCTGTGCGGCCGCGACGCGGGGAAGGTGCTGCTGGAGGAGTACGCCGTGTTGGGGGTGGTATTGCCGGAGATCCTGCCCTGCGTGGGCTTTGACCAGCACAACCGCCACCACTGCTACGACGTGTGGGGGCACACCGCCCACGCGGTGGCCGCCGTGCCCCCCGATCCGGTGCTGCGGTGGGCCATGCTGCTGCATGATCTGGGAAAGCCTGCCTGCTTCACGCTGGACGAGGAGGGCGTGGGGCATTTTCACGGGCATCACCGCATCAGCTTTGGGATCGCGGAGGATATCTGCCGCCGCTTGCGGTTCGACAGGGCCGCCGCGCAGCAGATCTGCACGCTGGTACGCTATCACGACCGGCCTATCCCTCTGACGGAGCGGGGCATCCGCCGCGCCATGAACCAGTTCGGCGTGGAGGGGCTGCGGCAGCTGTGCGCGGTGAAGCGGGCGGACAATCTGGCCCAGCACCCCGACTATCGCGGCCGCCAGCAGGAGATCGACTGCGGCGAGGCCATGATGGATGCGCTGCTGGCACGCCATGCCTGCTTCAGCCTGAAGCAGCTGGCGGTGAAGGGGCAGGACATGATGGCGCTGGGGCTGAAGGGCCCCGCCGTGGGCCGCATGCTGCAGACGCTGCTGGAGGCCGTTATGGACGGCGGGGTGGAGAACGAACGGGAGGCCCTGCTGGCGCTGGCCGCGAAGCTGCGGAAATAGGAAAAGAGAGCCTTTCGGCTCTCTTTTTTCATATGCTTTTCAGTGCAGGTCGTCAAACAGGTTGGCGATGGCGTCCGCCTCTGTAATGGGGCGGATCACGCGGGCGGGAACGCCCGCCGCGAAGGAGTTGGCGGGGATATCCCGCGTCACCACGCTGCCTGCGCCGATGACGCAGTTCTCGCCGATGGTCACGCCGGGGCAGACCACCACATTGGCGCCGAACCAGCAGTCGTGCCCGATAGTCACAGGCTTGGCGTAGCATAAAAAGCGCTTTACCCCGTCGCTGCAGGTGACGCCGCGCCGCTCGTCGGGCAGCATGGGGTGCAGGGGCGTCACGATGGTGGCGTTGGGGCCGAAGTTGCAGTGGTCGCCGATGGTGACACAGGCATCGTCCTGCACCGTGAAGTTGAAATTCATAAAGCAGCCGCTGCCGATCCGCGTGTGGCAGCCATAGTGGAAATGAATGGGGCCCAGCATCCGCGTCCCCTCTCCGACGGCGCCCAGCAATTGGGTCAGGATGGCCTGACGCTGCTGCTCGTCTGTCTCCGGCAGGGCGTTGAACTGCTGGCTGAGGCGGTGGGCGCGGGTCTTCTTTTCCACCAGCTCCGGCACCTCGGAGGCAAACAGCTTACCGGCGAAAATACGTTGCTCTTCTGTCATGGCGGGTTTCCTTCTTACTCTCTGGCGCTCAGCTCCACGGCGTGGCGGAGGAAGCTGAGGGGCGGGACGGGGCGGGGAAGCTGCATGGTGAACACCATCTGGGGCGTTTTCGGCTCGTGAAGGGGCAGGCCGTCACAGTCGGTCATCACCGGCGCGGTGATGACAAAGGGACGGGTATCGGGGCCCACCACCTCCAGCTCATCCCCTGCGGCGAACTTGTTCCGCAGGCTCAATGTGGCCAGGCCGTTCGCGTCACAGGCGGTCACCACGGCGCAGATCTGCCAGTCCCGTATGTAGCGGGCGTTGTCGTAGTACTGCCCGGGCTGGCCGTAGAAAAAGCCGGTGGAGTAGTGGCGGTGGCTGACATGCTCCACCTCATCCCGCCAGACGGGGTCGATGGGGCGGCCCGCCGCCGCGTCGTCCAGCACATGGCGATAGGCGCCGGTGACGATGGCGGCGTAGTAGCCGGACTTGGCGCGGCCCTCGATCTTCAGGCAGTCCACACCGGCGTCCATGAGATCGTCCAGATGGTCGATCATGCACATGTCGCGGCTGTTCATGATATAGGTGCCCTTTTCATCCTCGAAGACGGGGAAATACTCGCCGGGGCGTTTTTCCTCCATCAGCGCGTACTGATAGCGGCAGGGCTGGGCGCACTGGCCGCGGTTGGCGTCGCGGCCGGTCATATAATTGCTGAGAAGGCAGCGGCCGGAATAGCTGACGCACATGGCGCCGTGGCAGAAGGTCTCGATCTCCAGCTCTTTGGGGGTCTTGGCGCGGATGGTGCGGATCTCGTCCAGACTCAGCTCGCGGGCCAGCACCACGCGCTTGGCACCCAGGTCGTACCAGGCGGAGGCGGAGGCGTAGTTGGCGATGGACTGCTGGGTGGAGATATGCCGCTGGCAGCGGGGGGCGTATTTCCCTGCCAGGGTAAAGGCCCCCAGATCGGCCACGATCAGGGCGTCCACTCCGGCGTCGTCCAGCCGCTCCAGATGGGCGGGCAGGCGCTCCACCTCGCCGCTGCGGGGCATGGTGTTGACGGTGACGTGGACCTTCACGCCGTGGTCGTGGGCGTATCGGACGGCGCGGGGCAGCTCCTCGTCGGTAAAATTACCGGCGAAGGAGCGCATGCCGAAGGCGGTGCCTGCCAGATACACCGCGTCGGCCCCGTAGGCCACGGCCATTTTCAGTTTTTCCCAGTCCCCTGCGGGGGACAGCAATTCAGGCTTTTTCCGTTCCATCAGTCCGGCTGGTACATGTCGCTGTTGATGAAGGCAAGGTGCTCGTTATACGTCTTGAAGAAGTGGTTGACGCCATCCTTGCCGGCGGCGAAGTAGAAATACTCGGTGTCGTTGGGATAGATGGCCGCCTTGATGGAGTCAAGGCCCGGGCAGCAGATGGGACCGGCGGGCAGACCGGCGTATTTGTAGGTGTTATAGGGGCTGTCCATCTCCTTGTCAAAGGCGGTCTTGTCCTTGCCCTCCAGGGACAGTGCGTAGTAGATGGTGGTATCCAGCTGCAGATAGCCGTAGGTCTCGCGGTCGGTGGTCTCCAGGCGGTTATAGAGGACGGAGGCGATGTTCTTGCGCTCGGTCTCGTCGCCGATACCCTCCTTTTCGATGATGGAGGCGATGGTGACGATATCATACAGGGAATAGCCGCTGGCGTTGATGTCGGCCATCATGTCGTCGTCAAACTGGGTGACGAAGTTGGTCAGCATGGTGTCGATATCGTACACGGCGGTCTTTTCCGGATCGAATGCCTGGGTGGTGGGGAACAGGAAGCCCTCCATGCGGTTCACCTTGCCCAGCATGTCTTCCTTCAGGAAGCTGTAGCTCTGGAACTCGAAATTGGCGCAGGCGTCCTCCAGCTCCTCGCGGGTGGAGATACCGGCCTCGGTCATGATGTCGATGATCTCGTTGACGGTCTTGCCCTCGGGGATGACCACCTCGATCCAGCCGTCCTTGTTGACCTTATCGGCCTCGTAGTCGTGCATGTTGATGATGAGGCTGCGGTAGTCCATGTCGCTGTTGAGCTCATAGTCGCCCGGGTCGATGGTCTTTTTTGCGTGCAGGAAGATGCCGCAGAACTGGAAGAAGCCGCGGTAGTTGATCAATCCCGCGTCCTTCAGCTTTTTGGCCACGTCGCCCACGCTGTCGCCCTTTTCCACAGTGATGGTGGCTGTCACGGCGTCACGGTTCAGGGAGCACAGGTCGCTGAACAGCAGCCAGCCGATACCGGCCAGCAGGCAGGAGGCCAGCACCACGCAGGCCAGATACAGCGCCAGGCGCTGGTTGGCGCGCTTGCTCTTTTTCTTCTTTTTCTGGGGGGCTCCGGCGCTCTGGCGGCGGACCTCCTCGGCGTTATAATACGCGGTCTCGTAATTGTTGTTCTGATCCTTGGGCATAGTTGTGTATTCCTTTCTTGTGTCCCGCGGCGGCTTACAGCAGATCCCGCAGCTGATCCAGCACCAGGGCGTGGATCTCCTCGCGGCTGCGAATATGGCCGTCTATGGCACAGTCGATCTTTGTCCAGCCGCAGTATTCCGTCACGAACGCGGCGTTTTCCCGACAGCGGCGCAGGTATTCCTCGTCCTGCTCATGCACATCGGCGGTGGTATGGGTCTCCTGCTCCCGCTGGCGCATCATCTGCTCGCTCAGCTCCGTGGGCAGGTCCAGATACAGCACCCGCGTGGGGCGGGGCAGCTCCAGCAGGTCGTACTCGAAGTGGAACAGCCAGTCCAAAAAGGCCTTGCGCTGCTCCGGCGGCAGCTTGGAGGTCTGGTGTACCGCGTTGGAGGTGGTATAGCGGTCGGCGATCAGCAGCCCGCCCTGCTCATAGTACGCGCCCCAATCCTGCTTATAGGAGGCGTAGCGGTCCACCGCGTAGAAGGTGGAGGCGGCAAAGGCGTTGACGTCGCCGGGGCGGCTGCCGAAGGCGCCGCCCAGATACAGGCGGATCAGCGCCGAGGATTCCTCCTGATAGCGGGGGAAGGACAGGCGGCGGAAGGGGATGCCCCGCTCCGTCAGGGTCTGGCACAAAAGCGCGGTCTGTGTGGCCTTGCCGGAGCCGTCAGTCCCTTCAAAAACGATCAGTTTTCCCATAGGTTCCCTCTCTTTCGCGGTGGTCATACAGGAGAAGTATACCACCATTGTGCCCATTTGTAAAGAAAACATCACCGCAAGTGTCATAAAATGGAAAAGAGACGGTGTCCCGTCTCTTTTTGCGCTCTCGTTTTCGTTATTGCAGCCGCCAGCTGCCGTCGCCGGAGGCCTCCGGCGTCAGGGAGAAAAAGGTCTGGAGGGCCCGCACCATATAGGCCGTGTCGCGCCCGCCCGCCGTTTCAAAGGCGGAGTGCATGGCCAGCTGGGCCAGGCCGATGTCCGCCATGTTCAGGGACACCTGGGTGTTGGCGATGCTGCCCAGGGTGGAGCCGCCCGCCATGTCGGGACGGTTGGCGTACCGCTGGAAAGGCACCTGCGCCCGTTCGCACACCATTTGAAACAGGGCCGCCGACACAGCGTCGGTGGTATAGCGCTGGCTGGCGTTATATTTCAGCACCACGCCGCCGTTCATGGCGACGGAATGGTTCCGGTCGGCAAACTCCGGATGGTTGGGGTGCGCCGCGTGGGCGTTGTCGCAGGACAGCAGGAAGCTGCCCGCCGCCATGGTGCGCAGGGAGAGGCCCAGGGCGTCGCAGATCCGCTCCAGCGTCTCCCGCAGGAAGGTGGAGGCCGCACCCTGCTTGGTCTGGCTGCCCACCTCCTCGTTATCGAACAGGCAGTAGACGCGGCAGGCGGCGCTCTCCTCCGCCGTCAGGAAGCCCTGTAGGGAGGCAAAAGCGCACTGCAGGTCGTCCAGCCGCGGCGCGGAGATGTAGTCGCCCCATTCCGTGCCGGACTGGGGGTTATAGAGGAACAGGTCGTGGGTCAGCAGATCGTCCTCCCCCACCCCCGCCGCCTGGGCGATGCGGCGGCGAAAGCCGTCCTTTTCCCCGTACAGGGGCTGCATATCCACGGCGAAGTTGTATTTCGTGCCGTTGTTGGCGTCCCGATTCATGTGGATGGCCACGTTGGGGATCAGGGCTGCCGGTTCCTTCAGATCCACCAGGCGCATGGCGACGCCCGTCTCCGTCCGCACCATGGCGCGGCCCGCGATGCTGAGGGGGCGGTCCATCCAGCTGGCGCACAGCATGCCGCCGTAGCCCTCTACGCTGAGGCGGGCGCCGTTCTCCCCCGATAGCTGGGCGTTCTCCTTGATCTTGAAGGCGGGACTGTCGCTGTGGGCGGCGGTCATCATAAAGGCGCTGGGACGGCCCTTGGGCAGCTGAAAGGCGATCAGGGATGAGCCGTTGCGCATCACGTAATACCGGCCCTCCGGCTCCAGCGTCCACTCCTCCGTCTCCCGCAGGGGGCGGTAATCTCTCTGCTCCAGCAGCTTTGCCGTGTGGGCCGCCGCCTGGAAGGCGGTGGGACCGGCGGCGATATAGGAAAACAGGGCTTGATTCATGGGGACATCCTCCTTATCCTTTCTCTGTCACGATGATCTGCAGGGCCTCGGCTTTCTCCTCCTGCACCACCAGGAAGAAAGCCCAGACGATAAGCGGCAGCACCCACAGGGCCCCGCGGACGCCCCAGAAATGGGAAGCCCCCACGCCCACCGCCGCGCCGATATGAAAGCACAGCAGCGTGGACAGGAAAAAGGCCATCCGGTGCAGCTGCTTGCGGTCTTTGCCGCACAGATACTCGGCAAAGGCCAGGGACGCCTGCTTGGTATTGTTGGTGGAGAAAATGGTGGCGCTGTAGAAATCCTGTGCGCCGCGGAAGCTGCTCCACTGGACGCTCATGGCGAAGAAGATGGGATACAGCGCCAGCACCGCCTCCGCCTCCGCGGGGATGAAGCACTCCCCCACCGCCGCGGCGGCGGTGATGACGGGCGAAAGCCGCCGCATGTTCACGCCCCATTTGAAAGGAAGCAGCACCGTCAGCATGGTGCCCGCCACATAGACCACGAACGCGCCGAAATGCTCCAGCACGTTGAAGCCGCGGCCATACAGGGCGTCCACCACCAGCTCCAGCAGGTTCATGGTCTGGGCGCTGCCCATGACGCCGCAGCGGCACAGAATGGCGTAAGCGCCGAAAAAGCCGCCCACGCAGGCAAAAGCCAGGTGGCGGTACCAGTCGATATTCTTTCTTTTGTAAAGAGGCATTCGCGTTTCCTCCCGCGCAGATCTCTTCATCAGTATACCATACTTTCCCCCCTGGGCAATGGTGAAAACGACGAAAAAACGCAAAAAATACCGTTGACAACGACGAAAGATGTGGTAAAATAAGGGCAACATTGCGATACGGCCATGAGGAAACGAGTCCGGCCATGCCACCCAGAGCGAGAAGGGGACGGTGCAAGCCCTTCGGGAACGGCAGGCGGGACAGCCACTTCCGAGCCTGCGGCGACGAGCCGCACGCTTCGTCCCCGTTACCGGACGGCTGAGATGACGGCAAGGCCGTCAAATTAGGGTGGTACCGTGAAGCGTCGCTTCGCCCCTATGTGGGGCGGGGCGTTTTTGTTTTTTGGAGGTGAGAGATGGGTTATCACATCATCGACATGGCGTCCGATCCCCGGTGCGGGCAGTTCGCCTATTTCCGGCAGATGGACTTCCCCTTCGCCGGGATCACGGCGGAGATCGACATTACGGACTTTATGGCCCGCAAGGGACATCGGCCCTTCTTCCTCAGCTTTCTCTACGCGGTGACCCGAGCCGCCAACGCCGTTCCCCAGCTCCGCCGCCGCATCTTTGAGGGCGGCACGGTGGTAGAGTTCGACTGGTGCCCGCCCTCCTACACCGCCATGAAGCCCGACGGCGTGTACGTCTACTGCACGGTGGAGGGCGACCTGCCCTACGACGATTTCATCGCCCTGGGCCAGCGGCGGCAGCGGGAGGTACTGGAGCGGGGCACTCTCACCGAGGACGGCGACGCGCGGGCCTTCTTCTTCGTATCCAGCCTGCCGTGGCTGCATTACTCCCAGCTGCAGCATCCGGCGGTAAACCCCGACGACAGCAATCCCCGCATCAGCTGGGGCAAATACATCACGGTAAACGGCCGCACCACCCTTCCGGTGTCGCTGTTCGTCAACCACGCATTGGCCGACGGCCTGCATATCTCCCGGTTCTTCCGAAACCTTGAAGCGGAATTGGCCGCGCTAGCCATCCAATGGAGCAAATAACACAAAAATTTATCATAAAAGGAGCGAAACACTATGAGCCATCCCTATCACGGTCTGAATGAGCTGCGGGAGATGTTCCTGAAGTTCTTCGAGACGAAAGGCCATCTGCGCCTGCCCAGCTTCTCGCTGGTACCCCAGAACGACAAATCCATCCTGCTGATCAACGCCGGTATGACCCCCATGAAGCCCTGGTTCAAGGGCGAGGAGGAGCCCCCCTGCCATCGTGTCTGCACCTGTCAGAAGTGCATCCGCACCGGCGATATCGACAACGTGGGCCACACCGCCCGCCACGGTACCTATTTTGAGATGCTGGGCAACTTCTCCTTCGGCGATTACTTCAAGCATGAGGCCATCGCCTGGTCCTGGGAGTTCCTGACCAGCCCCGAGTGGGTGGGCCTGGAGCCTGACCGCCTGTACCCCTCCGTCTATCTGGACGATGACGAGGCGTGGAACATCTGGCACGACGAGGTCGGCATCCCCGCCGAGAAGATCTTCCGCTTCGGCAAGGAGGACAACTTCTGGGAGCACGGCTCCGGCCCCTGCGGCCCCTGCTCCGAGATCTACTATGACCGCGGCCCCGAGTACGGCTGCGGCAAGCCCGGCTGCACCGTGGGCTGCGACTGCGACCGCTATATCGAGGTCTGGAACAACGTGTTCAGCCAGTTCGACAACGACGGCCACAACAACTATACCGAGCTGAAGCAGAAGAATATCGACACCGGTATGGGTCTGGAGCGTCTGGCCTGCGTATGCCAGAACGTGGACAGCCTGTTCGACGTGGACACCGTCATGAACATCACCAACAAGGTCAGCGAGCTGACCGGCGCCCACTATGGCGAGAGCCACAAGCGCGACGTGTCCCTGCGCGTCATCACCGACCACATCCGCAGCGCCACCTTCATGATCTGCGACGGCATCCTGCCCAGCAACGAGGGCCGCGGCTACGTGCTGCGCCGTCTGCTGCGCCGCGCCGCCCGCCACGGCAAGCTGCTGGGCGTCAACGAGCCGTTCCTGTATCAGGTGGTGGACACCGTCATCCACGAGAACGAGTGCCAGTACCCCGACCTGCGGGAGAAGCAGACCTATATCACCAAGGTCATCCGCACCGAGGAGGAGAACTTCGCCCGCACCATCGACGGCGGCATGAAGATCTACGGCGACATGCTGTCCGCCCACAAGGCCAAGGGCGAGACCGTGTTCTCCGGCGAGGATGCATTCAAGCTGTACGACACCTTCGGCTTCCCCATCGACCTGACCGCCGAAATGGCCGCCGAGGAGGGCATGACCATCGACGAGGAGGCCTTCAAGGCCCTGATGACCGAGCAGAAGGAGCGCGCCCGCGAGGCCCGCAAGGCCCTGGGCGACCTGGGCTGGGCCGGTGTGGAGTTCGGCAAGGACATGCCCGCCACCGAGTTCGTGGGCTATGACTACGACGCCATCGACGACGCCCATGTGCTGGCCATCGTGGCCGAGGGCGAGCTGGTGGACGAGATCGTCTCCGGCATGGAGGCCATCGTGGTGCTGGATCAGACCCCCTTCTACGCTGAGATGGGCGGCCAGATCGCCGACCACGGCCGCATCACCGACAGCGACAGCATCGAGAATCCCGACGAGAACTGCGCCCTCCTCTTCCACGTCAACAACGTCCAGAAGAACAAGGGCGGCAAGTTCATGCACTACGGTAAGCTGCTGAAGGGCTCTTTGAAGGTGGGCGACACCGTGGCCGCCTCCATCGACACCGTCCACCGCGCCGCCATCCGCCGCGCCCACAGCGCCACCCACCTGCTGGATGCCGCGCTGGTGAAGGTGCTGGGCGACCACG